>JAGASD010000016.1 GCA_017621885.1 Clostridia bacterium
AAGATGAATATCATCAATCTTGACGACAGAGATCCGTCCGTACTTCGCGGCGTAATCATCCAAGGCAACCATGCCGGCGGCTACGACGGCATCAACGGAAAAGAGTCCTCTCTGACCGACGTCCGCTGCATCTTTGAACTGAACGAGTGGGTCTATTTCTACCCGGATACCGACGCGACGTACGGTCTGCGTGTCTGGATCCTCAAGCACAGAGACGATCAGGAATATTACAACACAGCCAAATTCTCCGATCTCGATCCGAATTTTGTGAATTACTGCGACCTCCACTATCCCGAGGATGCGGATAATCCGGATGAAATGGAATGGGGCAGCTTCTATCTGAATCCGGAAGAATGCGAACCCGGCTATTACGATTTCGTCTTCACTTACGAGGGAAAAGCCATCGCCACCCTGCTGACCCGCTTCTATAATGAAAATGAGCTCACCGTCAAATCCGACGCCGAGCTGGAAGCACTGATGCACGAATGATGAACGCCATGTTTGAAGAAAAGTTCATTAAACTTGTCGAGGAAAACGGCGGCTTTGAGTTTTATCAGGCGTACCGGGGCGACGTGGATCTGATACTCGGCGGCAAGGGCAACACCTTTTGGTACGTCGTGATGAAAAAAGGCAAGGTCACGGAGTCTTATATCGGGAAAAACGCCGGCGGCGTTTGGGAAGACGTTTACGTCAAAGGCAGCGGCGCAACTCAAAAGACGAAAGCCATGCCCGCAGGCAGCACGATCAGGAAGATCGCCGAAAAGGCGTATCTTTGCCAGGATGAAACGTGGGTCACGCGGCGCACGCCGAAACCGATCGAGGATTCGCACCCGCGCTACCATTACGTTTACGGCTTCGGCGACAAGGGGCTTGACGTATCTGTAGAATACGGCGTGACCATCGCTTACAACGACGTCAAGGACGCTGACGCGGGTTTTCATTTAAGATACCTTTATACGGGCTCCGACGTCGAAACACTGTAATACTTCGGGGGCGGACAAGTTCCGCCCCCGTTTGCTTTCTATTGAGGAGGGTTGTAAATTGCTAAAGAGATTGCTTATTATTGAGGAAATCAATCGTGCTAATGTAGCGGCTGTTTTTTGTGATGTGTTCCAGTTGCTATGTTAAGCGGCCTCGGTCTGCAGGACATACAGATTCGTTTACTTCCGGCAGAAACAATGTACAAGCACTACATCGAAAACACGAAGTTGGATATCAGCATTTTGCAGTTATAATCCTATGAAGCAAAACAGCCCCTACTACTCAAGCGGTAGTAAGGGCTGTTTTTTCATGATGAAACTATTCTTTTTTGCCACATAGCCCCAAAGCTTTGTGTTACAGGCAATTTTGATAAAAAGAAAAGAACGAAAGTTGCAATACCAATGGTATCATAACTTTCGTTCTTATTTGGTGCGGGTGACCGGACTTGATGGGCTCTGCCCATCATTCGCTACACGAACGCCCGATTATGTTCGGCTTCGCCGAGGGGCAGGTTCAAGTCCGATTAACCATACATAAAAACAACAGAAACCCGAAAAAATCGGATCTCTGTTGTTTTGGTGCGGGTGACAGGACTTGATGGGCTCTGCCCATCATTCGCTACACGAACGCCCGATTATGTTCGGCTTCGCCGAGGGGCAGGTTCAAGTCCGATTAACCATACATAAAAATAACAGAAACCCGAAAAATCGGATTTCTGATATTTTGGTGCGGGTGACCGGACTTGAACCTGCACGGGGGTGCCACCAGAACCTAACGGTAACACCACCTGGATGATAAGCCGTAAACCCAGTAGAATCAAGGGTTCTCGGCTTTTCGCTTTTTCAGGTTTTCCAACTATCTGCATAATAATACAGAAAAATGGATTTGTCAAGACAATGTTGCAGATTAGATTTAATCTCAGATATCTTGCTTATTATCTTGCTTACCATCTTGAATACTCGCTTAATTCTACACAACAAAATTTTTACTGCATAATACAAAGAATAAGAGTAGCTGCACTTTGTAATTATTGCTTTTTAAAAAGCTTAGTGATATAATCAAGAAAAATACCGGTGGTGATGTGGTTTGAATTTATTACATATGAAATATGCCGTTGAGGTTGCAAGGCTCGGTTCTTTGGGTAAAGCATCTGAAACTTTGCTTATTGCAACGCCTAATATAAGCCGTTCAATTAAAGAGCTTGAAGCAGACCTTGGTATATCTATTTTTGAACGAACCACCAAAGGCATGGAGCTTACTCCTGACGGAGAGCAGTTCATAAACTTTGCCAAAAGAATTCTCGGTCAGATTGAGCAGGTTGAGGATTTCTATAAAAAAGGCACAGCTAAAAAACAGGAGTTTTCTATTTCTGTTCCCAGAGCTTGTTATATCTCTGAAGCATTTGCAGAATTCTCAAAATCACTTTCGGGTGATGCGGCGGAAATATTTTATAAAGAAACCAACTCCCAGCGAACAATCCGCAATATGCTTGAGCATGATTATAAATTAGGTATAATACGTTATGCTGAAAACTATGATAAATATTTTAAATCAATGCTTGAAGAAAAAGGATTTCAGTATGAGTTAGTAACGGAATTTACATATTCTCTTATTATGAGTGCAGATAATCCGTTGGCAAAAAAAGAAAACATATCGTATGACGACTTAAAAGATTACATAGAAATTGCCCACGCAGACCCTTATGTTCCCTCAATGCCACTTTCGAAGGTTGTTAAAGAAGAATTGCCTGATAATATCAACCGAAGAATTTTTATTTTTGAAAGAGCAAGTCAGTTCGATTTGCTGTCAATGAATCCTGAAACATTTATGTGGGTTTCTCCTGCTCCTCAAAGTCTTCTTGAACGATATAATTTAGTTCAAAAGGAATGCGGCGATAACAAGAAGGTATACAAAGACGTTTTAATTTATAAAAACGGATATAAGCTTACAAAGCTTGATCGCCAATTTATTACTTCATTGTGTGAATCCAAGAGAAAACATCTGAAAAAATAAAATTCTATATCAATGTTTTTTACCGATTTGAGTATATTGTACTCAAGTCGGTTTTTTTAATTCGTTTGGGTGTTATCATTTTTGATAACACTGCTTATATGATTTAAGAATTCCATAATCCTACAAAGGTTGTTAAAATAATAACAAAGCCAACGAGGGCGAAGTGCGAACAAAGCCCATCCAAACAATGTAATTATTATTAGGAGGATATAATGGACATGAACTACGAAATTGTTGATTGCGTTGAAAAGCTTCAGGAAGCTATTGAGCGCACAAGAGAGGCGCAGAAGAAATTTGCTACCTACACTCAGGAGCAGGTAGATAAAATTTTTCTTGCCGCCGCATCCGCTGCAAATAAAGCAAGAATTCCTCTTGCAAAAATGGCTGTTGAAGAAACAGGTATGGGTATTGTAGAAGATAAGGTTATTAAAAACAACTATGCTTCCGAATACATCTACAATGCTTATAAAGAAACAAAGACTTGTGGCATTATTGAAGAAGATAAGGCGTTCGGTACAAAAAAGATTGCAGAGCCCATCGGTGTTATTGCTGCGGTTATTCCCACAACCAACCCTACATCAACTGCAATTTTCAAATGTCTTCTTGCTCTTAAAACAAGAAATGCAATTATAATCTCTCCTCACCCCAGAGCAAAGAACTGCACAACCGCTGCTGCAAAGCTTGTTCTTGAAGCTGCAGTTCAGGCAGGTGCTCCCGAAGGAATTATCGACTGGATTGATGTTCCTTCTCTTGAAATGACAAACACAGTAATGAAAGAAGCAGATATCATCCTCGCAACAGGTGGTCCCGGTATGGTTAAGGCTGCTTACTCCAGCGGTAAGCCTGCTCTCGGTGTTGGTGCAGGTAACACCCCCGCAATCATTGATGAATCTGCAGATATTCTTCTTGCGGTTAACTCAATTATTCATTCAAAAACATTCGACAATGGTATGATTTGTGCTTCAGAGCAGTCAGTTATCGTTCTTGAAAACATCTATGACGCAGTTAAGACAGAGTTCGCAAGTCGTGGTTGCTACTTCCTTAACGATGCAGAAACAGAAAAGGTAAGAAAGACAATCATTATCAACGGTGCTCTTAATGCGAAAATCGTTGGTCAGTCTGCTGCAAAAATTGCAGAGCTTTCAGGTGTAACGGTTCCCGAAGGAACAAAAATCCTTATCGGTGAAGTTGAAAGCGTTGATATTAGTGAGGAATTCGCTCACGAAAAGCTTTCTCCCGTTCTTGCAATGTACAAAGCAACATCTTTTGCAGATGCACTTGATAAAGCAGAACAGCTTGTTGCAGACGGCGGTTACGGTCATACCTCTTCTGTATATCTTAACGAAGTAACAGAAACAGAAAAGCTCAACGAATTTGCTGCAAGAATGAAAACCTGCCGTATTCTTGTTAACACACCTTCATCGCACGGCGGTATCGGTGACCTTTACAATTTCAAACTCGCTCCCTCACTTACTCTCGGTTGCGGTTCCTGGGGCGGTAACTCAGTTTCCGAAAACGTTGGTGTTAAACACCTTTTAAATATTAAAACAGTTGCAGAAAGAAGGGAAAATATGCTTTGGTTCCGTGCACCCGAAAAGGTTTATATCAAGAAAGGTTGTCTTCCTGTTGCTCTTGACGAGCTTCGCACAGTTCGTGGTGCAAAGAAAGCATTCATCGTAACAGATACCTTCCTTTATGAAAATGGTTATACAAAACCCATTACAGACAAGCTTGACGAAATGGGTATAGCTCACACAACATTCTTTGATGTTCAGCCCGACCCTACTCTTAAAAATGCAAAGAGCGGTGCAGCACAGATGGCAGCATTCAAGCCCGATACAATTATCGCTCTCGGCGGTGGTTCTGCAATGGATGCCGCAAAGATTATGTGGGTTCTTTATGAGCATCCCGAAGCAGACTTTATGGATATGGCAATGCGTTTCATTGATATCCGTAAGAGAGTTTATACATTCCCAAAAATGGGTGAAAAAGCATACTTCATTGCAGTTCCCACCTCTGCAGGTACAGGCTCTGAGGTAACACCTTTTGCAGTTATTACTGATGAACAGACAGGCGTTAAATATCCTCTTGCAGACTATGAGCTTCTTCCTAACATGGCAATCATTGATACTGATTTCCATATGTCAGCTCCCAAGGGCCTTACAGCTGCATCAGGTATCGATGCTGTAACTCACGCAGTTGAAGCTTACGCTGCAATGCTTGCAACAGACTATACAGATGGTCTTGCACTTCAGGCTCTCAAAAACATTTTCAAATATCTTCCCCGTGCTTATGAAAACGGTCAGACAGATATTGAAGCAAGAGAAAAAATGGCAAATGCCGCAACAATGGCAGGTATGGCATTCGCAAATGCATTCCTTGGTGTTTGTCACTCAATGGCACATAAGCTCGGTGCATTCCACCACCTTCCTCACGGTGTTGCAAACGCACTTATGATTGAAGAGGTTCTCCGCTTCAATGCAAGCGAAGCACCTGCAAAAATGGGTACATTCTCACAGTATGACCACCCTCACACTCTTGCTCGATACGCTGAAATCGCAGATTATCTCGGTCTTGGTGGTACAACTGACTCAGAAAAGCTTGAAAATCTTATTAAAGCTATAAACGACCTTAAAGCAACAGTTGGCATCAAAAACACAATCAAAGATTATGGCGTTGATGAAAAAGTATTCCTTGACAACCTTGATGAAATGGTTGAACAGGCATTTGATGACCAGTGCACAGGTGCTAACCCCCGTTATCCTCTTATGAGCGAAATCAAAGAAATGTATCTCAATGCTTACTATGGCAAGCATTTCACAGAAAAAGCAATGCCTACTGCAGCTGATGTTGCAACAGGTATGACCGCAAATGCAGTTAAAACACCCTATACAAAAGGTAAAAAAGCGTAAGAGAGAGGAGATACTAAAATGAAACTTGATAGAGTTATTGCAGTAAGAAATAATAAAACTATTTACCGTGACGGTGACAAATGCGTTAAGGTTTTTGATACTGATTATTCAAAAGCGGATGTGCTTAACGAAGCATTAAATCAGGCAAGAATAGAAGAAACCGGTCTTAATATTCCTAAAATTATTGAAGTAACAATGGTTGAAGGCAAATGGGCTATCGTTTCTGAATTCATTAAAGGCAAAACACTTCAGCAGCTTATGGATGAGGATGCTGAGAAGAAAGATGAATATATCGAATTACTTGTTGACCTTCAGCTCCGGGTTCATTCAAAGGTTTGCCCTCTCCTTAACAAACTCAAAGATAAAATGAATCGCAAAATCAGTGCTTCTGAGCTTAATGCAACAACACGCTATGACCTTCACACAAGGCTTGAAGGTATGCCCAAGCACAACAAGGTTTGTCACGGTGACTTTAACCCCTCAAATATTATCATCGCAGAAGACGGCACAGCATATATTCTTGACTGGTCACATGCTACTCAGGGTAATGCTTCTGCAGATGCCGCAAGAACATACCTTCTTTTCTGGCTTAACGGTGATATTGAAGGTGCTAAGAAATATCTTGATTTGTTCTGTCAAAAGAGCAATACAGCTAAACAGTATGTTCAAAAATGGATGCCTATCGTTGCCGCTTCTCAGTCAGTTAAGGGCAATGAGAAAGAAAGAGAATTCCTTCTTTCTTGGGTAAATGTTGTTGATTACGAATAATCAGATAAGGAGTTAAAGAAATGAAAGTTACAGTTTGTATCGGTAGTTCCTGCCATATTAAAGGTTCTCGTCAGGTTGTTGAACAGCTTCAGTACCTTATTAAAGAAAATAAATTAGGAGATAAAGTAGAATTAGGCGGCACATTTTGTATGGGTAAATGCCAGCAGGGGGTTTGCGTAACTGTTGACGACGCTTTCTTCTCAGTAACACCCGAAACAGTTGAAGAATTTTTCAACGATAATGTAAAAGGAAAAGTATAAAAATGATAATTCAGGTTTGTGTTGGCAGTTCATGTCACTTGAAAGGTTCTGCAGAGATTGTTGAGCTTTTCCGGAAAGCCGTTGAAGAAAATCATTTAGAAAACGAAATAACACTTGCCGGTAGTTTTTGTATCGGCAAGTGTAATCGTATGGGCGTAACTGTTCAGGTAGATGATGATATTCATACCGGTATTACAAGAGAAAATTTTAAAGAATTTTTCAAGGAAAACGTTTTAACAAAATTTGAAAGGGTGTAACGGGAAATGCCTAATTGTTTAACATTAAAAAAATCCAACTGTAAAAACTGTTATAAATGTATTCGCCATTGTCCCGTTAAGGCAATACGCTTTTCGGGAAATCAGGCTCATATTATCGGAAACGAGTGTATTCTCTGCGGTCAATGTTTTGTTGTTTGTCCTCAGAATGCAAAAGAGATTGTTGATGAAACCGAAAAGGTAAAGGTATTTTTGCAGGCAAGGGAAAAGGTTATAGTGAGCCTTGCTCCCTCGTTTATTGCGAACTACGATGGCGTTGGAATAAATTCAATGAGAAAAGCTCTCAAAAAGTTGGGCTTTTATGATGTTGAAGAAACCGCTATCGGTGCAACAATTGTTAAAAACGAATATGAGAGAATGCTCAAAGAGGATGATAGAGATATTATTATAACTTCTTGTTGCCATTCTATAAACTTGCTTATACAGAAACATTTTCCTGCAGAATTGGAGTATCTTGCAGATGTTGTTTCACCTATGCAAGCTCATTGTATGGATATTAAGAAACGCTATCCTGATGCAAAAACAGTTTTCATCGGACCTTGCGTTTCAAAAAAAGATGAAGCTGAGCATTACGAAGGTATTGTTGATGCAGTCCTTACATTTGAAGAACTTACAAATTGGCTCAAAAGTGAAAATATAGAGCTTGAAGTTGAAAAAGACAACGATGATTTCAGTCGTGCTCGTTTCTTCCCTACAACAGGCGGTGTGCTTAAAACAATGGCTCAGGATACACCTGACTATACATATATCGCACTCGATGGTGTTGAAAACTGTATAGCGGCACTCAAGGATATTGAAAGCGGAAAGGTTCATAAATGCTTTATTGAAATGTCTGCTTGTGTCGGTAGCTGTATGGGTGGTCCGGTTATGGAAAAATACCACCACACAGAAACCATTACAGATTACCTTACTATAGCAAATTATGCAGGTAAAAAGGATTTTGAGGTTTCTCAGCCTAAATCCGGAGAGTTGAGGAAGCAATTTGAATATATTGAACACAGATATCCTCAACCATCAGAAATGGAAATTAATGCTGTTCTTCGTCAGATGGGTAAATTCAAACCTGCTCATGAGCTCAATTGCGGTTCTTGCGGTTACAATACTTGTCGTGAAAAAGCGGCTGCTATTTGTCAGGGTAAAGCGGAGATTTCAATGTGTCTTCCTTTCCTTAAGGAAAAGGCAGAAAGCTTCTCAGATACTATTGTTAATAGTTCTCCCAACGGACTTATTGTTCTCAATGAGAATTTAGAAGTTCAGCAAATTAATAAAGCCGCAAGAGAAATTATGAATATTCGATATGCTTCTGATGTTCTCGGCGATTATGTTATCCGTATTCTTGACCCTACGGTTTTTGAAACTGTTCTTAAAACCGGCAGAGGTGTAAGTAACCAGAGAGTTTACCTTGCAGAATACAAAAGATATGTTGAACAAACTGTTGTTTATGACAGAGATTCACATCTTCTTATCGGCATTATGAGAGATGTTACTGCCGAAGAGGAACAAAGAGAAAGAAAAGAAAATATCAGCCGTCAGACAATTGAGGTTGCCGATAAGGTTGTTGATAAGCAAATGCGAATTGTTCAGGAGATTGCTTCACTTTTGGGTGAAACAGCCGCAGAAACAAAAATCGCACTTGCAAAATTGAAGGAGTCGATTTCTGATGAATGATTTATGTGCAGATATCGGTTATAAAAGCATAAACCATTACGGTGAACAGCTTTGCGGAGATCATATTGATATAGTTGAGCCCGATGAGGATTCAACAGTGGTTGTTCTTTCCGATGGTCTCGGCAGCGGTGTTAAAGCAAGTATTCTTTCAACACTTACATCTAAAATTATTTCAACAATGCTTGCAGAAGGTCTTTCCCTTGAAGAATGTGTTTCAACTATTGCCGCGACTCTTCCTGTTTGCTCGGTGCGTGGCGTTGCTTATTCCACATTCACCATTATTCATCTTAAGAATAATGAAACTGCAGAGCTTATTCAATACGATAACCCACACACCATAATAATAAGAAATGAAAAAAATTGGGATTATCCGAAAACCGAAATGAATATTGGCGGAAAGAAAATATTCAAGTCTGTTATTCAGTTGCAGGAAAATGATATTTTTATTGCTATGAGCGATGGTTGCCCTCATGCAGGTATTGGTACTGCATATAACTTCGGTTGGAAGCGTGAAGATATTGCAAGCTTTCTTGAAACTCTTGCTCCTGTTGGTTATACTGCAAAGAATTTATCAACAATGCTTATTGATGAGTGCGATAAGCTTTATGATTACAAGCCCGGTGACGATGCAACCGCTTGTGTTGTTAAAATCCGTAAGAGAGTTCCTATGAATATGCTTTTCGGACCGCCCTCAAACAGAGATGATGCAGACAGAATGATGAGTCTTTTCTTCTCAAAAGAAGGAAAGCACATTATCTGCGGTGGTACAACATCATCTATTGCATCTAAATTCTTGAGAAAACCTTTAAAGCCATCTCTTAATTTTGAAAGCAGTGATGTTCCGCCTATTGCTGAAATTGAAGGCGTTGACCTTGTTACCGAAGGTGTTATCACAGTCAATAAAGTTGTAGAGTACGCACAAGATTATCTCGGTGAAAACAAACACTATGAGCATTGGAATTTCAAAAAGGACGGTGCTTCACTTATAAGCCGTTTGCTTTTTGAAGAAGCAACAGATATAAACTTTTATGTAGGCAGAGCAATCAACCCTGCTCATCAGAACCCGGACCTTCCCATAAACTTCAATATAAAAATGAACCTTGTGGAAGAACTTTCAAAGTGCTTGAAGCAAATGGGTAAAAGAATTAAAGTGAGTTATTTTTAATTATGAGTAATATAAGAAAATTTGATACAAAAGTACAATATCTTAAATACAAGGTATTAAGAGAGGTTGCAAGAGAAGCGTGGAATGATACCCTTCTCGAAAATCTCATTGATATACCTAAAAAAATAGTTCCCGGTAAAACCTCAACAATGAGATGTTGCGTTTATAAAGAACGCGCCATTCTTTCAGAGCGCGTTAAAATTGCTATGGGCGGTGACCCTGAAAATCCCAATGTTATTCAGGTTATTGATATTGCTTGTGATGAATGTCCTGCTGCAGGATATGAAGTAACAGATTCCTGCAGAGGTTGCCTTGCTCACCGCTGTGAAGATGTATGTAAACGTGGTGCAATTTCTTTCGACCATAATCACGTTGCTCATATTGACAAGTCGAAGTGTGTTGAGTGCGGTCAGTGTGCAAAGGTTTGTCCTTATTCTGCAATTGTTAACCGCAAAAGACCTTGTCAGATTGCTTGCAAGGTGAAGGCAATTTCAATTAACGAAGATAATGCGGCATCCATTGATAACGATAAATGTACCGCTTGCGGTGCTTGTGTTTATCAATGTCCCTTTGGTGCGATTTCTGATAAGTCATATATCCTTAATGTGGTTGACCTTATTAAGAAAAGCGAACAAGGCAGAAACTACAAGCTTTATGCAGTTGTTGCTCCCTCAATTTCAAGTCAGTTCTCTTATGCAAAATTAGGTCAGGTTATAACAGGACTTAAAAAGATGGGCTTTCACACTGTTGTTGAAGCAGCTTTAGGTGCAGATATGGTTGCTATGAAAGAATCTCAGGAATTAACTGAAAAA
Organism: Clostridia bacterium; assembly: GCA_017621885.1. Taxonomy (GTDB): domain Bacteria; phylum Bacillota; class Clostridia; order Oscillospirales; family Acutalibacteraceae; genus DTU089. Next base: position 10,855 of record JAGASD010000016.1, read on the forward strand.
GGCTTCCTTACAAGCTCTTGCTGTCCTGCATTTGTTTCTTACATAAAATCTGCATTTCCCGATTTAGTTCCTTTTATTTCTCACAACTGTTCACCAATGGTTGAAATTTCAAAGTATATAAAAGAAACTGACGAAAATGCAAAAACAATTTTTATCGGACCTTGTACTGCTAAAAAAGCAGAAGCACAGCTTGAAAGTGCAAAACCTTATGTGGATGCAGTTTTAACCTTTGAAGAACTTCAGGCACTCTTTGACAGCCGTGATATTGATATCACAACTCTCGAAGAAGATGTGCTTGACAACGCATCATATTTCGGCAGAATTTTCGCTCGCAGCGGTGGTCTTACTGACGCAGTAACTCAAGCGATTAAAGAGCAGAATATAACTGATTTTGAGTTTAAGCCTGTTTCTTGCGACGGTATTGAAGAATGCAGAATTGCACTTCTTAAGAAAAGTAAGAATGCACTTCAGGCAAACTTTATTGAAGGTATGGCATGTGTCGGCGGATGTATCGGCGGTGCAGGTTGCCTTACCCACGGAGAAAAAAACAAAGCAGAGGTTGATAAATACGGACGAGAAGCTTTTGAAAAAACTATCTCCGATGCAATTTCTGTTTTGAAATAGATTTTAAATCCTTCATTCAAAAAGGTACTCTCCCTCGGCAATGCAACTGTCGTGGGAGAGTATCTTTTTATGGTAGGTTCAGATAACTTGCTTACTATCTTGCGTGCTTAAAAAAATGAAAGTGGGGAATATCAATAATTTATTGTGTTAATGAAAAATTTATGTTATACAGTTTGTCAAGAAATCTTAACACTATCTATGCGCAAAAAGCGACATGCGATACAATAATAATATTTTACAACTAATTGAAAAATGTGAAAAAGTTGCGTTTGTTTGTTATAAAAAATATTGATACTAACATTCAAAAACATTAATGCTGTTAATGCTTGACAACTACAAATGGTAGTAGTAGAATGTAGGAAAATTGAATATGTTTTTAAAGGCTATGACGAAGAGCGTCGAGGTTAAAGCATCACAGAGAGCCGAAGTTAGCTGAAATTCGGTATGATAATATCTAAAGACTACTCCCTTCCGAGCCGGGTGTTTGAAAAGCCAGTTGGAAAATAGGACGCCCCGTGTATGCTACGTGAGTGCATAGAGGTTGTTGGACTTCGAAACCAAAGGCGTTGATGAAGACGGAAACTGTAACGAATTTCTCAGAGAGTCGGGGGTGGTGTGATCCCGGTAAAGGACTATAGATTTCCTATCCCTTCTGAGCCGGAAGCCCCAAAGGCATAAACACCCAGTAGGCGTTTCCCGTGTATGCTACGTCAGTGCATAGGAGTTGATGGACTTCGAAGAGGTGGCGAATTGTAATATATTCGCAATTTGAGTGGTACCGCGAGTGATAGTTTTCACCCGTCTCAAAGCAATTAAAAGCTTTGAGGCGGGTTTTTGTTTTGCCTTAAAGCAAAGTTACGATGCATAGAATTAATGTAAGAAAGGCGGAATGAAAATGTTATCTCTCGACAAAGTATTTGATGCACAGACGGTGCTCAAAAGTATTATTCGTGAAACGAACCTTGTTCGTGCATACGGAATTGCACCTGATTGTGAACTATATCTGAAGCCTGAAAACCTACAAATTACCGGTTCCTTCAAGGTAAGAGGTTCAGCGTATAAAATTGCAATGCTGTCAGATGAAGAAAAAGAGAAAGGTGTGATTGCCTGTTCAGCAGGAAATCACGCTCAGGGTGTAGCCCTTGCGGCAACGAAAAACGGAATCAAGTCTTTAATTTGTTTGCCTGATACAGCACCCATTTCAAAAGTTGAAGCAACAAAAGGCTTTGGTGCAGATGTTTGTCTTGTTGAAGGCTGTTATGACGATACTTATCAAAAAGCTTTGGAGCTAAAAGACAGTGAAGGCTATACCTTTGTGCACCCCTTTGATGATGAAAATGTTATTGCAGGTCAAGGTACAATTGCTCTTGAGATAATAAATGACCTTGATAATATTGATGCAATTGTAGTTCCTATTGGCGGTGGCGGTCTTATTTCAGGAATTGCATATACTGTTAAGAAAATAAGACCTTCCGTTAAGGTTTACGGGGTTCAGGTTGCAGGTGCACCGAGTATGTACAACTCCGTTAAGGACGGTAAAATTGAATGTCTTTCAGGTGTGCATACAATTGCAGACGGTATTGCAGTTAAGCAACCGGGTGAAAACACCTTTGAGCTTGTAAAAAAATATGTTGATGATATCGCTCTTGTAACAGATGACGAAGTGGCTTCTGCAATACTTGCTCTTATTGAAAAGCAGAAAATGATTGCTGAAGGTGCAGGTGCAACGGCAGTTGCTGCGGTAATGTTTGATAAATTGGGACTCAAAGGTAAACGAGTTGTTGCAGTTGTATCAGGCGGTAATATTGATGTTACAAATCTTTCAAGAGTTATAGACAGAGGTCTTCTCAATTCCGGCAGGTCATCAAGTCTTTTAATTGAGCTTATTGATAAACCCGGTCAGCTTAAAGAAATTTCACGGATTATTGCCGATTGTGGCGGTAATGTTACAGGTGTTCACTACGAAAAAGGCAACACCGAAAGTGTTAACGGTTGTTTCCTCAGAATCGAAATGGAAACAAGAGATTATGAACACGTTAATTTAATAACTCAATCTCTTCGAAATGAAGGGTTTAATGTGATTTGAAAGGAGTAAAAATACCATGAAAAAAGTTGAAACAAAAATGGCTCCGGCGGCAATCGGACCTTACTCACAAGCAACAGAAGCGGGTAACCTCATTTTTACCTCCGGACAAATTCCGCTAAACCCCGAAACAGGCGTCTTAGAGGGTACAGAAATTAAAGTACAAACCCACAGAGTTTGCAAAAATCTTAAAGCGGTACTTGAAGCCTCAGGAACATCTCTCAAAAAAGCAGTAAGAACAACTTGCTTTTTAAGTAATATGGATGATTTCGCAAAGTTCAACGAGGTTTATGCCGAATATTTCACCGAAAAGCCAGCACGTTCTTGTGTGGCAGTTAAAGAGCTTCCCAAGGGTGCTTTGGTCGAAGTGGAAGTAATTGCTGAAAAGGAGTGAAGCGCTATGATGGATTCAAGTAAATACCGAGTGGGATATTTCCCTGTAGATAAAAAATATAACAAATGGGTAGAGAAAGACCATATTGAAAACCCTCCCGTATGGTGCAGTGTTGATATGCGTGACGGCAACCAAAGCCTTGTTATTCCGATGAGTCTTGAAGAAAAGCTTGAATATTATAAGGTTCTTCTTGATGTAGGTTTTAAGGAGATTGAAGTTGGATTTCCTGCCGCAAGTGAAACAGAATATGAGTTTTTGAGAACTCTTATTGACAATAATATGATTCCCGAGGACGTTACGGTTCAGGTTCTTACCCAATGCCGTGAGCACATTATCAGAAAAACCTTTGATGCCTGCAAGGGTGCACCAAGTGCCATTATTCATTTTTATAATTCCGTAAGTGTTGCACAGCGTGAGCAGGTTTTTAAAAAATCAAAAGAGGAAATCAAGCAAATTGCAGTTGACGGTGCAAAGCTTGTAAAGAAATTAGCAAGTGAATATGTCGGTAATTTCCGATTTGAATATTCACCCGAATCCTTTACGGGAACAGAGCCTGAATATGCTTTGGAGGTTTGCAATGCCGTTCTTGATGTTTTAGAGCCAAGTGAAACAAACAATGTAATTATCAATCTTCCTGTAACGGTTGAAATGAGCCTTCCCCACGTTTACGCTTCGCAGGTTGAATATATGAGCGAAAACCTTAAATACCGTGAATATGTAACTCTTTCCCTTCACCCTCACAATGACAGAGGAACAGGTGTTGCAGATACGGAGCTTGCACTCCTTGCAGGTGCAGACCGTGTTGAAGGTACACTTTTCGGCAACGGCGAAAGAACAGGTAATGTAGATATTATCACTCTTGCAATGAATATGTATTCCCACGGTGTTGACCCGAAGCTTGATTTATCAAATATGACAGAGCTTGTTGAGGTGTATGAGCGTTGCACAAGAATGCATGTGTATGATAGAGCTCCATATGTAGGTGCACTTGTGTTTGCCGCATTTTCAGGCTCTCACCAGGATGCTATTGCAAAGGGTATGAAGTACAGAAATAAAAATAAGCTTCATCAATGGAATGTACCGTATATTCCCATTGACCCGAAGGATATCGGACGTACATACGACGCTGATGTTATCAGAGTTAACTCTCAATCAGGCAAGGGCGGTATCGGTTATCTTCTCGAACAGACCTTCGGTTATAACTTACCACCGAAAATGCGTGAGCATTTCAGTTACCTTTGCAAGGATATTTCAGACCACGAGCACAAGGAGCTCAAAGCCGACGAAGTGCTCCGAATTTTCACAGAGAATTATCTCAACACACCATCTGCTATCAGTGTTACAGACTTTGAGTTCTCCCGTGAAAATGACGTGGTGAAAATTATCATCACATTTATGAAAGGCGAAGAAGAAACCGAAATGGAAGCAGAGGGCAACGGCTCTCTCAATGCAATAAACAATGCACTCAAAGCCTATACGGGAGAAGAATATACCTTGCAGGTGTTCACTCAACACAGTATGCAGGGTCAGGGCTCACAGAGCGTTGCCGCTTCTTATATCGGTCTTGAAAAAGAAAACGGTGATATGTTCTGGGGTGCAGGTACAGATACTGACGTTATTAAAGCAAGTACAAATGCACTTCTCAGTGCTTTCCGCAATATGACAAAAGGAGATGACTGATAATGGGTATGACAATGACACAGAAAATTCTTGCTTCTCACGCAGGACTCACGAACGTGGTTGCAGGTCAGCTTATAAATGCAAAGCTTGACATTGTTTTAGGGAACGATATTACAACTCCGGTTGCTGTTAACGAGTTTAATAAAGCCGGCTTTCAAAAGGTTTTTGATAAAGACAGAGTGGCAATCGTTCTTGACCACTTTGTTCCCAATAAGGATATTAAGGCTGCGGAGCAGAGTAAAACCTGCCGTGAATTTGCTTGTTCCCATTGTGTAAGCCATTTTTATGATGTTGGCAAAATGGGTATCGAACATGCGCTTCTCCCCGAACAGGGAGTTGTTACTGCAGGTGACTGCATTATAGGTGCAGACAGTCACACTTGCACTTACGGTGCTCTTGGTGCATTCTCGACAGGTGTAGGTTCAACAGATATGGCGGCAGGAATGGCAACGGGTATGGCTTGGTTTAAGGTTCCTTCTGCAATTAAATTCAACCTTACAGGAAGGTTACCGAAAAACTGTAGCGGTAAGGACGTTATTCTCACAATTATCGGTATGATTGGCGTTGACGGTGCTCTTTATAAAAGTATGGAATTTGCAGGTGACGGCGCTCACGCTCTTTCAATGGATGACCGTCTTTGTATTTGTAATATGGCAATTGAAGCCGGTGCTAAAAACGGTATTTTTCCCGTTGACGATGTGACAATGAAATACCTTCAAGGAAGAAGCGAAAGAAAACCCGTTATTTTTGAAGCGGATTTAGATGCAGAATACGAAAAGGTTATTGATATGGACCTTTCAAAGATTGTTCCAACAGTTGCCTGCCCCCATCTTCCCGAAAATACACATCCTGCAAGTGAACTTCACCATATTAAAGTTGACCAGGTTGTTATCGGTTCTTGCACCAATGGCAGAATGGAAGATATGGAAGCTGCATACAACATTTTAAAAGGCAAAAAGGTTGCAGACGGTATTCGTTGCATTATCATTCCCGGCACGATGCAGATTTTAAGAGAGTGTGTTGAAAAAGGCTATTACACTGCCTTTATTGATGCAGGGGCAGTTGTTTCCACACCAACCTGCGGACCTTGTCTTGGTGGCTATATGGGTATTCTTGCAGCAGGTGAAAAATGCATTGCTACAACTAACCGTAACTTTGTAGGCAGAATGGGTCATGTTGATAGCGAAGTTTATCTTGCTTCACCTCACACCGCCGCCGCAAGCGCTTTAACAGGTTATGTTACAGAATACAAGGAGGATTAAGAGATGAATACACAAGGTAAAGTTTTTAAATATCCCGATAATGTTGATACGGATGTTATCATTCCTGCCCGTTATCTTAATACTCCCGATGCACAGGAATTGGCTTTGCATTGTATGGAAGATATTGATACTGAATTTGTTGAAAAAGTAAATAACGGTGATGTTATGGTTGCCGGCTGGAACTTCGGTTGCGGTTCATCCCGGGAGCATGCACCTCTTGTTATTAAAACCTGCGGTACAGGTTGCGTTATCGCAAAAAGCTTTGCAAGAATTTTCTATCGTAATGCTATAAATATCGGTCTTCCTATTCTTGAATGTAAAGAAGCGGCAGAAGAAATTAATGCAAACGACGAAGTAACGGTTGATTTTGATACAGGCGTTATTACAAATATTACTACGGGTAAAGAATACAAGGCGCAGCCTTTCCCCGAATTTATACAGAGTATTATTAAATGCGGAGGTTTACTTAAATCTCTGAAAGAAGGCGAACAGAATGGTTAAAAATATTGCGGTTATCCGCGGTGACGGTATCGGTCCCGAAATAGTTGAACAAGCACTTAAAGTACTTAATAAGGTTGCTAAAGCTTACGGACACACCTTTAACTACACCGATGTTGATATGGGCGGATGTGCTGTTGATAAATACGGTGACCCGTTGCCGGAAGCTGAACTTAAAAAATGTGTTGAGTCCGACAGCGTTCTTTTAGGTGCAGTTGGAGGAAATAAATGGAATGATGTTCCGGGCTATATGCGACCCGAAAAAGGACTTTTAAGGCTTCGTGCAGGAATGGGCGTTTATTCTAATAACCGTCCTGCAAAGATTTGGAAACAGCTTGCGGATGCTTCTCCTCTTAAGAAATCAATTGTGGATAAGGGTATCAATTTTATCATCGTAAGAGAACTCATTGGTGGTATTTATTTCGGTGAACATAAAACTGAAGAGGTGGACGGAAAACCTACTGCAATTGATATTCTTACATATAACGAAGAAGAAATCGAGCGTATCGGCAGAATCGGTTTTGAAACTGCGAGAAAAAGAAATAAAAAGCTTTGTTCGGTTGAAAAGAGCAATGTTCTTGACAGCAGCAGGCTTTGGAAAAAGGTTATGCATAAATTAGCAGATGAATATCCCGATGTTGAGCTTTCAGATATGCTTGTTGATAACTGTGCAATGCAGATTGTAAAGAATCCTTCGCAGTTTGATGTTGTAGTAACAGAGAATATGTTCGGTGATATTCTTTCCGACGAAGCATCTATGATAACGGGCTCAATCGGTATGATTCCTTCATCAAGCCTCGGTGCTACCACCTGCGGTCTTTATGAACCAATACACGGCTCTGCTCCCGATATTGCAGGAAGGGACCTTGCAAACCCTATCGGCACAATTCTTTCAGCGGCTATGATGTTAAGATACAGCTTTGATTTGGATGAAGAGGCAGATGCAATTGAAAATGCAGTTTCAGCCTATCTTGATGCAGGTTACCGCACCGCTGATATTATGAGCGACGGTATGACACAGGTGGGCTGTGAAAAATGCGGTGACCTTGTTACAGAAAATTTAAGAAAGGTGTGATTATATGCTCCTTTCCGGCGCAGATATACTTGTAAAAACTCTGATAGAGCAAGGCTGTGATACCGTTTTCGGTTACCCGGGCGGACAAATTCTTAATGTTTATGACAGCCTTTATACTCATCAGAGTGAAATTAATCATATTTTAACGGCACACGAGCAAGGTGCTGCTCACGCAGCAGACGGCTATGCACGAACTACGGGCAAGGTTGGCGTTGTTATTTCAACCTCAGGTCCCGGTGCTACAAATCTTGTTACGGGAATTGCAACGGCATATTTGGATTCAATTCCTATGGTAGCCGTTTGCGGAAATGTACCAACAACACAAATCGGTTCTGACAGCTTTCAGGAAATTGATATTACAGGCGTTACACTTCCGATTACAAAACATAATTATTTTGTTGGAAAAGTAGAGGATCTGGCAGATACAATCCGTGAAGCATTTGTTCTGGCAAAATCAGGTAGACCCGGTCCTGTTCTTATTGATGTTCCCAAGGATGTGCAAATTGCTAAATGCGAATATGAACCAAAATCACCTGTAGAAAAAGAAGAACCACAACCTGCAAAAAATACAAGAATAGAAGAAGCAGCAGAAATAATAAATTCCGCTATCAGACCATTTATATATTTTGGCGGCGGTTTGATTACGGCAGATGCGCCGGAAGAAATGCTTTCTCTTGCTGAAAAGATAGATGCACCAATCGGTTGCTCTCTTATGGGTCTTTCAGCAATCCCCACCAACCATCCCGGATTTCTCGGTATGCAAGGTATGCACGGTCGCTTTGCATCATCTATGTCAATGCACAATGCTGATGTGATTATTTCTCTTGGGGTTCGTTTTAACGATAGGGTTACGGGAAATCGTCAGAAATTTGCAAAAGGAGCAAAAATCATTCATATAGATGTAGATGGCTCCGAGCTTAATAAAACCGTTAATGCTGTTTGCGGTCTCAGAGGAGATGTAAAGCTTACTTTACAAAAGCTCCTGCCCATGCTGGATGAAAGCAAAAAAAGTGAGTGGATGGCAAAGGTAGATGCGTTCCGTCAGGAAGAAGAAAATTATCTTGATAACCGTGACGGCTTGACACCACGCAGAGCCATTTTAACATTGAATAAATATCTTGGTGAAAATACTGCAGTATGTACCGATGTTGGTCAGCATCAGATGTGGTCAGCACAAAATCTTAATTTCAAAACCTCAAGGCGATTTGCATCCAGCGGTGGTCTGGGCACAATGGGCTATGGCTTTGGCGCTGCAATCGGTGCGGCATACGGAACAGGTGAACGAAGCGTTTTAATTACCGGTGACGGTAGCTTCGGTATGAACCTCAATGAATTGGCTACTGCAGTCAGATATAATGTTCCTGTTGTGGTAATTATTATAAATAACGGTGTGCTTGGTATGGTTCGTCAATGGCAAACTTTGTTCTATGATAAGCATTATTCTAATTCCGTTCTGGAACGAAAAACAGATTTTCCTGCTTTTGCTAAGGCATTTGGTGCTGACGGTGAAACGGTTACAACTCCGGAAGAATTGGATGAAGCATTGAAAAAAGCATTCAACTGTGAAGGCCCTTATATTATTGATTGTAAAATTGATAAAGACGAATTTGTTCTTCCTATGCTACCGCCCGGCGGCAGTATGGATGATATTATTACAAAATTGGAGGTGCAGGAATGAACAGATATACATTAGCAGTGCTTGTGAAAAATCAGTTCGGTGTTCTAACAGATTAACAAGTATGTTCCGAAGAAGGCAGTTTAATATAAGCTCCATTACTGCAAGTGAAACTGAATCAGCTGAGTATTCCCGCATCACCTTCAGCTTTGATGGAGAAGAAGAAGGAAAACAGCTTCTTATGAACCAGCTTTATAAATTGCCCGATGTTTGTTCCATAAAGGAATTAACAAATGAAAACTCATTGAGTTGTGAGCTGATGCTTATTAAGTTGAAAAATGATCCCGACACAAGAGAGGAAATTCATTCAGCGGCAGAAGCTTTTAAGGCGGAAACAATTGATTATTCAAAGGATTCCATTGTTCTTAGATTAATTGGTAACAGCAGAAAAATGGATGATTTCATTTCACTTATGGGAGATTTCACTATTTTAGAAATATGTCGTACAGGAACAGCTTCTATTGAAAAAGGCAGTTCAGTACTCAGAAAAAATTTGAACTTATAATCAGAAAGAGGTAATATAAATGGCAAACAGAATTTTTTATCAGCAGGATTGCGATCTTCAGAAATTAGCAGGAAAAACCGTTGCAATTATCGGTTACGGCTCTCAGGGGCACGCTCACGCACTTAACCTTAAGGACAGCGGTGTTGACGTTATCGTAGGTCTTTACGAAGGTTCAAAAAGTTGGGCTAAGGCAGAAGCGCAGGGGCTTAAGGTTATGACTGCTGCCGAGGCTTCAAAAAATGCAGATATCATTATGATACTTATCAATGACGAAAAACAAGCTGCTCTATATAAAGAAAGTATAGAACCCAATCTCACAGAAGGCAAAACTCTTGCTTTCGCACACGGCTTCAATATTCATTTCGGTTGCATTAAGCCTCCCAAGAATGTAAACGTTATTATGATTGCTCCCAAGGGTCCGGGTCACACAGTACGTTCAGAATACCAGGCAGGTAAAGGTGTTCCTTGCCTTATTGCAGTTGAGCAGGATGCAACAGGCGATGCATGGGATTTAGGTCTTGCTTATGCTCTCGGTATCGGAGGTGCTCGGGCAGGCGTTCTTGAAACAAACTTCCGTACTGAAACAGAAACAGACCTTTTCGGTGAGCAGGCAGTTCTCTGCGGTGGTGTTTGCGCACTTATGCAGGCAGGCTATGAAACTCTTGTAGAGGCAGGCTATGACCCGAGAAACGCTTACTTTGAGTGTATCCACGAAATGAAGCTTATTGTAGACCTTATTTATCAGAGTGGCTTTGCAGGTATGAGATATTCTATCTCAAATACTGCAGAATATGGGGATTACATCACAGGTCCTAAGATTATTACAGAAGATACCAAGAAAGCTATGAAACAGATTCTCAAAAATATTCAGGACGGTTCCTTTGCAAAGGACTTCCTTCTTGATATGTCTTCAGCAGGCTCACAGGTTCATTTCAATGCTATGAGAAAGCTTGCTTCCGAGCATCCCAGTGAGGTTGTAGGTGCAGATATTCGTAAGCTCTATAGCTGGAGTGATGAAGATAAGCTTATCAATAATTAAAGGTGATTTTTATGTCAAAAGAAAATATAGTAACAGGCGTGCAGAATGCTCCTCACCGCAGTCTTTTTCACGCCTTAGGTCTCACAGAAGAGGAGCAATCAAGACCACTTATCGGTATTGTCAGTTCATATAACGAAATTGTTCCCGGTCATATGAACATTGATAAAATAGTTGATGCAGTAAAATTAGGCGTTGCAATGGCAGGTGGTACGCCCATTGTATTTCCTGCGATTGCCGTTTGTGACGGAATCGCTATGGGTCACAAGGGGATGAAATATTCCCTTGTAACCCGTGACCTTATTGCCGATTCAACTGAAGCTATGGCTCTTGCCCACGGCTTTGACGGTCTTGTTATGGTACCTAACTGTGATAAAAATGTTCCCGGACTTTTAATGGCGGCGGCAAGAGTAAATGTTCCCACTGTTTTTGTCAGTGGCGGTCCTATGCTTGCCGGCAGAGTGGAAGGCAAAAAAACAAGCCTTTCAAGTATGTTCGAAGCCGTTGGTGCTTATAATGCAGGAAAACTCAGCGATGAGAAACTTATCGAATATGAATGCAAAACCTGTCCCACCTGCGGTTCTTGTTCGGGAATGTACACAGCAAACTCAATGAATTGCCTGACCGAAGCACTCGGTATGGGGCTTAAGGGTAACGGAACTATTCCTGCGGTATATTCTGCTCGCATTGAACTTGCAAAACGCGCAGGTATGGCGGTTATGGACATGGTCAAGAAAAATATCCGTCCCCGTGATATTATGACAAAGGAAGCACTTCTGAATGCTCTTGCTGTTGATATGGCTCTTGGTTGTTCCACAAATTCTATGCTTCATTTACCTGCAATTGCTCACGAATGCGGTGTTGAACTGAATCTTGATATAGCAAATGAAATCAGCTCAAAAACACCTAACCTTTGCCATCTTGCTCCTGCAGGCAGAACATATATGGAGGATTTGGAGGAAGCAGGCGGTGTTTATGCCGTTATGAATGAGCTTACGAAGAAAAAGCTTGTTAATACCGATTGCCTGACTGTTACAGGTAAAACTATTGGTGAAAATATTGCAAACTGTGTCAATCTCAATCCCGATGTTATTCGTCCTGTTGATAGCCCTTATAGTGAAACAGGTGGTATTGCGGTGCTTAAAGGTAATCTTGCACCTGAAGGCAGTGTTGTCAAGCGTTCTGCCGTATTACCTGAAATGCTTGTTCACGAAGGTCCTGCAAAGGTGTTTGACTGTGAAGAAGATGCACAGACGGCTATAAATGCAGGAAAGATAGTTGCAGGTGATGTAGTTGTTATCCGCTACGAAGGTCCTAAAGGCGGTCCCGGTATGAGAGAAATGCTAAACCCCACATCTGCAATTATGGGTATGGGTCTCGGAAACAGTGTGGCTCTTATTACTGATGGAAGATTCAGCGGTGCAACAAGAGGTGCTTGTGTAGGTCACGTTACACCTGAAGCTGCATCCGGAGGTATGATCGGTGTTGTTAAGGATGGCGACATTATCAGTATCAATATTCCCGAGAATACAATCAAACTTAAAGTTGATCCTGTAGAACTTGAAGAAAGAATGAAAAATTTTGTACCGAAAACTAAGGAACTGTCAGGTTATCTTAAACGATACGCGGCTCTTGTTTCAGGCGGTGCAAGCGGAGCGATTTTAAACTGATATGAAAAAATTAAGAACCAAATTATCAACCCTTTGCGTTTTCAGAGATTTGCTGAAAGACGATGTAATAGATGCCTTGTGCGTTTATCTGAAAAAACCGAATGAATCGGCTTATGCAGAGTTCGTAGCATCCCTTTACAAAGCAAATGGCGGCAATCTGGGTGAATATATAAAGGAAATTTGCTCTAATAGCGACAATGTATATGTGCGCAGTATAGGTGCAGGTAAAAATGTTCCCAATTATATGTATAATACTATCGTTGCGGAACTTGATATCTTGCAGGAAGTGGCAGAACTTACCAAGGATGACCTTTGTGCAGATCTTGACTGCGATGTATATCTTCCCGACTTCACAACCACAAAGTTAAGGCTTAAAGATATTTATCTTCACAGAGCAGAAAATATAAGTAAATACGGCTATGGTATTTATGCAAAAAACAAAATGTTTTATGCAGATGAATCAGGAAATGTAGCTCCTGTTCATAATCCCGATACTACAAAGCTTTCACAGCTTGTGGACTATGAGCGAGAAAGGCAGATTATTATTGACAACACCAAGGCGTTGCTTTCGGGAAAGCCTGCCGCAAATATTCTTTTAACAGGCGATGCCGGTGCGGGTAAATCCTCCACCGTTAAAGCGGTAGCCAATGCCTTGTGGGAAGATGGACTTCGTATTGTAGAGGTAAAAAAGGACCAGCTTCGTGTTATACCGAAAATTCTTGATGAACTATCAGAGAATCCGTTGAAATTTATTCTGTTTATAGATGACCTTTCTTTCCTTAAGGATGACGATAATTTCAATACTCTTAAGGCAGTTCTTGAAGGCTCGGTGACAGCAAAATCAAGTAATGTTGTTATTTATGCTACAAGCAATCGCCGGCATATTATAAAGGAGACCTTCTCCGACCGTGACGGCGATGATATTCACAGAAATGACACAATGCAGGAGCTTGTTTCCCTTTCGGAGCGTTTTGGTATTCACGTTACTTTTTCTAAGCCTGACAAGGAAACCTATCTTCACATTGTTCACCATCTGGCTGAAGAGAACGGCATCGGTATGCCGAATACCGAATTAGATTTGCTTGCAGAACGCTTTGCTTTAGAACGGGGCGGAAGATCCGCCCGTCTTGCACGGCAGTTTGTTGATGGGCTGCTTTCGAAGTGAAAAAACGAGAGATTCTCAAAAAGCGGAGAATCTCTCGTTTGTTTTTATGTTTAAGCTGAAAATTCTTTTTCTTTTACATATTCAATAAAGGCTTTTAAGCTTTTTGACAACCATTTGTTTTTGTGATAAATAAGCTGTTTCCAAATGTCTATATTCAAATCGTTCACATCAAGATAGCAAAGCTTACCGGAATCTACCAATGGCTGTGTTACAAAATCGGGAAGGTATGAAATCATATTACTTTGGCTAAGCATTGATGTAATTATATCGGTTCGTCCGATTTCGAGAAACGGAGTTATTTCTAAGGATTTTTTCGCAAGCTCTCTGTCAAAAACTCGTCTGTAGCCTTGTCCGTGTTCCGTTAAAATAAACGGCTCATTTATTATATCCTTAATTGATAAGTTTTTACGATTTGCAAATTTTGAATTTCGAGAAGCAACGAAATGCATCGGTAACTGTTGTTCTTTTGCTATTATGTAATCTTTGTTATATAAGTGATTGTCAAGAGTTATTATTACATCTGCTTCATTATGGTCGAGCATATCAAGCATAACTGCAGAGTCTCCGGTAGAGAATCTGATGGAAATATCAGGATATCTGTTATGAAAATCTGTATAATGAGAATTTATCATTTCTTCACATACAGAGTCAGGAGTGACGATGTGAATATGACCGCTGCATTCATCGTTTTCTGCGACACTTTCTTTGAAGGAGTCTGTCAGAGCACGAATCTGATGCGCGCAGTAAACAAGCTCATGACCTTTTTCGGTAAGTGTTATTGTATGATTTATTCTTTCAAATAAAAGGCAACCGAATTCTTCTTCAAGCTGTTTTATCTGGAAGGAAATAGAAGGCTGTGAATAACCAAGCTGTTCGGCGGCTTTTGTAAAGCTCCCCAATTCCGCTACGTGAATGAAAGTAATTAAATTTTTTAAATCCATTTTAGCTCCTTTCATCATAAAGAAAATTTATAGTAAACATAAAAACCATTTGTTTGACTTATGGTTAATTGAATTATACAATGTAGCCAAGGAAAATGCAAGACCTAATAATTAATCTTGTGTTTTAAAAAAATGAATTAGGAGAATTTATTATGAAAAAAGTATTATCAATCGTTTTAGCACTCGCTATATGTGTTGGCGCTTGCTTTGTTTTTGCATCCTGCAGTAAAGACGACGCAGACGCACCCAAAACCGATGCAGTTAAATACAAAATCGGTATTGTTCAGCTTGTTGAACATGTGGCACTCGATGCTGCAACCGAAGGCTTCAAGCAGGCAATTATTGATGAACTCGGCGAAGATGCTGTTGAGTTTGATTTCCAGAATGGTCAGAACGACCCCAATACTTGTTCTACCATTGCAAACCAATTTGTTTCAAACGGTGTAGATCTTATTATGGCAAACGCTACTCCTGCTCTTCAGGCAGCAGCGGCAGCAACTGCAGATATTCCGATTCTCGGTACATCTGTTACAGAATATGGTGTTGCTCTTGAACTTGAAGATTTTAACGGTACAGTAGGCGGAAACATTTCCGGTACATCTGACCTTGCTCCTCTTGATAAGCAGGCAGATATGATTACAGAATGGTGCCCCGATGCAAAAACGGTTGGTCTTCTCTACTGCTCAAAGGAAGCTAACAGTCAGTATCAGGTAGATGTTGTTAAGGCAGCACTTGAAAAGAAGGGCCTTAAGGTAACTATGTATCCGTTCACTGATTCAAATGACCTTGCCCAGATTTGTACAACAGCTGCAGATAATTCGGATGTAATCTATGTTCCTACGGATAACACAGTTGCTGAAAATACAGGTATTATTGATAACATTTGCGAACCTAAAAAAATTCCTGTAATCGCCGGTGAAGAAGGTATCTGTTCAGGTTGCGGTGTTGCAACTCTTTCAATCAGCTACTATGACCTTGGTTACACAACAGGTAAAATGGCAGTTAAGATTCTCAGAGACGGTGAAGATATTTCAACAATGCCTATCGAATACGCAGAAAAACAGACACCCAAATATAACAAACAGAATTGCGATGCTCTCGGACTTACTCCTCTTAAGAGTTACGAGGCTATCGAAGCAGCAGAATAATTTCTGATTCGTTTTGTAAGGCGGAGGAGGATGAAAATTCTCCTCCGATTACACATTTTTAATCATACAGGTGAATTAAATGGAAATTTTAGGACAACTTCTTAATGCTCTTCCGGGCTCTGTTTCCCAAGGGCTTATCTGGGGCATTATGGCAATCGGTGTATATATTACATACCGAATTCTTGATGTAGCAGACCTTACTGTCGATGGTTCTTTTGCAACAGGCGGTGCAGTTGCAGTTATGCTTATTCTTAACGGTTGCAATTTGTGGTTAGCTATGCTTTTGGCGTTTGTTGCGGGTCTGATCGCAGGTGCAGTTACAGGTCTTTTGCATACCCTTATGGGAATTCCGCCAATTCTTGCAGGTATTCTCACTCAGCTTTCTCTTTACTCAATAAACCTTAAAATTATGGCAAAAGCAAATCAATCTGTAAATGTTAATCAGACAGATTTGTTAATTTCACTTCGTTGGGTTAAGGAACTTGCTTTCCACAATCCGCTCATAACAGTTGGCATTGTAATTATTGTTCTTATTGCAGTTCTATATTGGTTCTTTGGCACAGAAACAGGATGTGCTCTTCGTGCAACAGGTGCAAACATCAATATGAGCCGTGCACAAGGTATCAATACAAGCTTCAATAAAGTTCTCGGCATTATGCTTTCAAACGGTCTTGTTGCTTTTTCAGGTGCTTTCCTTGCACAGTATCAGGGCTTTGCAGATGTAAAAATGGGACAAGGTGCTATTGTTATAGGTCTTGCTGCGGTTATTATCGGTGAAGCAATTTTCGGTAAGATTTTTAAAAATTTTGCATTACGACTTTTGAGTGTTGCTTTAGGTTCTGTTATTTATTACATTGTTGTTCAGGCAGTTATTACAATGGGTCTTGATGCTAACCTTTTAAAGCTTCTTTCTGCAGTTATCGTTGCAATATTCCTTGCTATTCCTTATTGGAAAAACCAGCACAAAGCTAAGCATATGGTAAAATCAAAAGGGGGTAAGGCAAATGCTTGATATTAAAAATGTTGAAAAGACCTTTAACCCCGGAACAATAAACGAAAAAAAGGCTCTTAATAATATAAATCTTCACCTTGACGAAGGTGATTTTGTAACTGTTATAGGTGGTAACGGTGCAGGTAAATCAACAATGCTTAATATGGTTGCAGGTGTTTATCCTGTGGATTGTGGTAGCATTGTTATAGATGGTGTTGATGTCACAAGGCTTCCCGAATACAAGCGTGCAAAATACCTGGGAAGGGTTTTCCAGGACCCGATGACAGGTACTGCTGCGGATATGCAAATTGAAGAAAACCTCGCTCTTGCGGCACGAAGAGGTAAAAGAAGAACTCTTCGTGCCGGCATAACCGCGAAAGAAAGAAAAGAGTATATTGAGCTTCTTAAAATTCTCGATTTAGGTCTTGAAAATAGACTTACTGCAAAGGTTGGTCTTCTTTCCGGTGGTCAGCGTCAGGCTTTAACGCTTCTTATGGCTACACTTAAGCAACCTAAGGTACTTCTTCTCGATGAGCATACAGCAGCGCTTGACCCTAAAACCGCAAAAAAGGTTTTGGATATTACGGAATCGATTGTTGAAAAGAATAATCTTACAACAATTATGATTACTCACAATATGGCAGATGCAATCAGAGTAGGTAATCGACTTATTATGATGTACGAGGGTCAGATTGTGGTTGATGTTAGAGGTGAGGAAAAGAAAAACCTGACAATTGAACAGCTTCTTCAGCTTTTCGAAGCATCAAGCGGTAGTCAGTTCACAAGCGATAAGGTAATGCTTTCTAGATAAATTTTTATAATAAAACTTAAAATAATTTGTAATGACGGTTAATCGCATAAAAAAAGCGATTGATCGTCATTATTTTTTCTGGATTTATAAAAACTTTTGTGATATATGTTTGTGTTGCGAGAAAGGAGTTCAACATATGAGAATGATTGAAGATTTATTCTATGGCAACATATGTCCGTGTGAAAAGAGTTTAACTCGTGGGAGCGAGTATTCACACCTCTTGGATTTAGCAGTGAAGAACGAGGAAAATCTTTCAGCACTACTATCACCACAACAAAAAGAAGTGTTTGAAAAACTAAAAGAGTGTATGACAGATATGAATAACATCTTGGAGAAAGAAGCTTTCATAGATGGCTTAAGGTTAGGGTTGAAGCTGATGGCAGAATCGGTTTATGACAAATCAAGTGATATATAATCAAGAGTGAAATTTTCCGTTTGTTCGCCACTGTAAGCCGAACAAGAAGAGTTAGAGCGAGAGCAGGGAAACTCTAATCCTTGCTCTCATTTTTTCTTTCCTTGCCCATATGTAAAAATTTTAACTGCATAAATCAAAGAAGAGAAAGTCAGGATTTTTTTCAGAAACAGTGACGCAAGTGACGCTAATGACGCAACTTTTATGGGTGCTAAAACTTTCGTCACTTGCGTCATTTGCGTCATAACTAAGCAGTTTCGGTTTAGATTGGGCATTAGCGGTAC
The DNA here is from genome assembly GCA_017621885.1 of Clostridia bacterium. Taxonomy (GTDB): domain Bacteria; phylum Bacillota; class Clostridia; order Oscillospirales; family Acutalibacteraceae; genus DTU089. The sequence goes on from JAGASD010000016.1 coordinate 29,109, forward strand.
TGTAAATGGTACAATGGATATGGTAAGATATGATTGTAAGCGATTGTAAGCTGATTGTAGATTGTAGATTGTAGCTGACTGTAGATGATTGTAGATGTGGAAACCGATATGATAAAGGAGATTGAAATGGTGAAAGGAAAAAACAAAAGGTTGTTCGCCGGATACTATAAGAAATATGATAACAGCTTGATTTATGTTGTTACGCTTGTAACTGATGTGGATACAGGTGCTGAAAGTGTAATTTTTCACGAAGGCGTATATGCAGAAAATGTAACATTCAAATCAATGAGTAGGGAATCGTTTTGCGAAACAGTTGAGGTTGATGGTGAACTGGTTGATAAGTTTATTCGCCAAACTAATATGAAGATAACCGAAGCTCATGACACAAATATAATAGAAGCCGGATTCAACCCTCCCATGAAAAAGCCTAAAAAAGAAGATGGTGATATTGAGGTTTTTGATGGTCGCATGTTCAGATGCTCACCGGATTATGTTTCCTACGCAAAAGACCTTCTTGAAAACTACAGAGTTGACATTAAACGATATAAGCTGTGTGTACAATACGGTAGGTACATAGGTGTACCGGGTAAGGAAGGCTCCCGATGTCTCAAAGAAGACATTACTTTTTTGAGAGATTGCTTCAAAACGGTTTTGGTTGAATATCATCAATTTATGAAGGAGCGCTATCTGGAAGGGAAATCAATTCGCAAATATGCTGATGAGCATGGAATTAATCGGGGTAGTGTGGTGTATCTGAATCAGAAAATGATAAATGCTTTTGCTGATGAGTTGAGAAAACGAGATGAGTCGGATGGTATTTGCAGACTGAGAAATTGAATATATAAAGTGTGAAAAGGAGCTGTAAAAAAACAGTCTAAGAAATCCGAGATTCACTGAGAAGAGTGGGTCTCGGATGATTTTTTGTGTTTAGTTTTAGAAAATAGTAAAAAAAGAAGAAAAAAGTTAAGTTTTGAACAAGACGACAAAGCCAATGGCGAAAACCATTAGTTTCGTGGTTAAAATGTTTTGAAATGCATCGGTCCATTGCCTGTTTTTCTATGTAGCGATGAGCTCCTTGCTCGTCCATTTTCAGTTCGCTGATAAGCAACCATTTTGCACGGTTAACGATACGGATTTCTTCAATGGATAGTGCTTTCTTTTCTGACTTTCTCAAGCGTTCCCTTGCACTTGACATCCAGTTGAGGGCTGTTAACAAAGTGGGTTTTGAGGTTGGCTTTGGAAGCGTGAAAACACCGTGTAAGCTCACCGCCTGTTGTATTTTGTCTATTTATAATATTATACAGAAATAGCATCTCTCATTAAACGAGATATACAATCCTGTAATAAGAGATATATTATCTATATACAGGCGATTAAAACGCATATTAAAAAGCCAAGATACCGATAGAAGCAGTATCTTGGCTTTTGGAGTTATTTGTTTTTACACTATCTAATACCGTATTTTTCAATGATATAGTCCATATCCTTATCGCCTCTGCCCGAGAGGTTGATAAGCACGGAACCCTTGCCCATCGTCTTCGCCAACTTCATACCGTAAGCAACGGCATGGGAACTTTCAATAGCCGGGATGATACCCTCCATTCTGGAAAGCTCAAAGAATGCAACAATGGTTTCGTCGTCAGTAACAACATCATATTTTACTCTGCCCAAGTCGTGCAGGAATGCGTGCTCCGGTCCGCAGGATGGATAATCCAAACCGCTTGCCACGGAATACACGGGAGCAGGATCACCGTTTTCATCCTTCAGCATAATGCTGTTAAAGCCATGCATGATGCCTTCTTCACCATAGGTGAGACTTGCGGCGTGGTCACCCATTTTAATGCCTCTTCCGAGAGGCTCTACACCGTAAATATCAACGGGGTCGTTCAAAAAGCCTGAGAAAAGTCCCATTGCGTTTGAACCGCCGCCCACACAGGCAACCACCGCGTCGGGAAGCTCACCCGTCATGTCAATGAACTGTTCTCTTGCTTCAATACCAACAACACTCTGAAAGTCTCTCACCATCATCGGGAACGGATGAGGGCCGACAACTGAACCTATGCAGTAGATAGCGTCCTTATACTCATTGCAATATGCGGCGAAGGCAGCGTCTACTGCTTCTTTCAAGGTTTGTAGACCATCTGTAACCTCGACCACTCTTGCACCAAGGATCTTCATTCTTGCCACATTGGGAGCCTGCTTTTTAATATCTACAGCACCCATATAGATATCACACTCCAAGCCGAAATATGCGGCGGCGGTAGCAAGAGCCACACCGTGCTGACCTGCACCTGTTTCGGCAATGACCTTTTTCTTTCCCATATACTTTGCAAGCAACACCTCACCCATACAGTGATTGAGCTTGTGTGCGCCGGTGTGGTTCAAATCCTCGCGCTTCACATAGAGCTGAACGCCTGTGCCAATTTTATCCGAAAGCCTTGCAAGATGGGAGATTGGTGTCGGTCTGCCTTGAAATTCCTTGCGTATACGGCGAAGCTCGTTGATAAATTTGCGGGACTTGCAGATGGTCTGGTATGCTTCGCTGATCTCATTCATAGCGACCTGCAGT
>JAGASD010000017.1 GCA_017621885.1 Clostridia bacterium
AAAATTGTTTGCTCGTTATTCACTTCGCACAATTTTGACCACTGCGCCAACTCGCACTCCCTGTATCGCCCACAGGGCGCGGTCGTGTTCCTTGCCCTCCCTCCGAGCTGAAGCTCGCAAGGAGGATAGGCTTCGCATCACTTAAAATATTAATATAAAACGGCATACCCGGAGAAAATACACATCAATAACGCGGTTTAGGCAAGCCTAAACCCTACGCCGGGGTCTCGTTCTAACAAAAAATAGAATAGAAAAACTGACTATGGTAAGGTACGCATATATGCGTACCGCGAGAGATAAAGTGCATCTTTTGAGTTTTTTGTTTAGGGGAAATAAATTTTCCTTACTCGCGGGACGGATGTATCCGTCCCTTACGATGATTGACTGTTTTTTATAATTACTAAAAAATTCACACTCTGTATTTGCTTTTAATATGAATTTATAGTATATTATGAGCGGATAAAATATAGAAGAGTAGGTGAGTATATGAATAACAAGCTTCGTGAGCTGAAGGATAAAGCCAATAAATTACCCCTTTCTCCGGGTGTGTACATTATGAAGGATAAAGACGGGAAAATAATATATATCGGTAAAGCAAAGGCTCTTAAAAACAGGGTGAGTCAGTATTTCGGTTCTCAGGAAAAGCACTATGTAAAGGTGCGTAAAATGGTTGAAAACGTTGATGATTTTGATTATATACTCACCGACAGCGAGTTCGAAGCATTGGTTCTTGAATGCAGCCTTATAAAACGGAATATGCCCAAATATAACATCCTTTTAAAGGATGATAAGGGCTTCAGCTATATAAAGATTACAAAGGGCTGGCGCAATATTTACGCAGTTCTTCAAAAAGATGATGAGGATGCAGAGTATCTCGGTCCTTACACGGCAGGCTTTTCCGTTACAAAGGCAGTGGAGCAGGCTAAAAAGATATATAAATTGCCGACGTGCAACAAGGTTTTTCCACGTGATATAGGCAAAGGAAGACCTTGTCTTAATCATCACCTTGGGCTTTGCTGTGCCCCGTGCTCGGGTAAAATAAGCCTTGGTAAATACCTCGAAAATGTTGACGGAGCATTGGATTTTCTTCGCTTTGGCGGTAAAAAAACAGTGAAAAAACTAACCGAAGAAATGGAAAAAGCGGCTGAAAATCTTGAGTTTGAAAAAGCGGCGAATATAAGAGATACCATAAGGAGCATTGAAAAGGTAGGCAGCAACCAGAAGGTTGTTTCTTCAACCTATAAGGAGCAGGATGTTTTTGCTGTTTGCGTTATGGACGGAAAGGCTTGCTTTGCCGTGCTGCGCTTTAGTGATAACCGCCTTTGCGACAGTGAGCATTTCTTTGTTGATGAGGGTGATAAAATACCCGAAATGCGAGCAGAATTGCTGGTTTCGTATTACTCTATGAACAGGAATGTTCCTCCCCGTATAGAAATTGACGGCGACGTTGAGGATAAAGAAAACATTGAAAAATGGCTTTCCGAAAAAAGAGGAAGCAATGTTAATATCGTTATTCCTCAAAAGGGGACTCAGGCAAGGCTTGTGGAAATGTGTAAAAGTAACGCAATGCAAAAGCTTTCCGAAAAATACCGCTGTAACGACAGAAACAGAGAAGCACTTGAAGAGCTTGCAATGCTTTTGGGTCTTAACAATGTTCCGGAATATATTGAAGCCTATGATATATCCCACACGGGCGGTAGCGACAACGTTGCAGGAATGGTTGTTTTCAAGGACGGTAAGCCCTTGAAGGAAGCATACCGCAGGTTTGCAATCAAAGGCTTTACGGGTCAGGATGACTACGGCTCAATGGCAGAGGTTTTGTCCAGAAGGTTTGAAGAATATTATAAATGTAAAGAATCGGGTATAACCGTAGGCTTCGGCAGATTGCCTGATTTAATTCTTCTTGACGGCGGTAAGGGGCAGGTGAATGCGGTAATCCCTGTGCTTCAGGCGTATAATATTTCTGTTCCGCTTTTCGGTATGGTGAAAAACAGTAAGCACCGCACGTCTGCAATTTCAACGGCAAACGGCAGAATTGATTTTAACGCCCGTAAAAAGGCTTTTACTCTTGTAACCAATATTCAGGATGAGGTGCACCGATATGCAATTGCTTACCACAGAAAAAAGCACACCAAGTCTGCGCTTTCTGCCACCCTTACGCAAATAAAGGGGATAGGAGAAAAGAAAGCTAAAAATTTAATGATAAAGTTTAAAACTCTTGAAGGAATAGGTAATGCGGATAAAGAAGCTCTTATGAGTGTGCCCGGAATAACCGAGGCAAACGCAGAAGAAATAATAAAAGCCTTTAAGGGTGAATAAAAAAACGATGTAAACTCTTTTGTAAGAATTTACATCGTTTTTTCATTTATACTGAAAATCCCAATCAGGCTCGCCGTTGCAATTTTCTTTCATTTTTTCGTTCCATTCGCAATATATTTCATTATAATCATCACTTAAAAACATAGGCAGATATTTGTCAAAATTAGGCGATAGCTTCATATTTTTTAGCTCGTCAAGTGATGTGAAAAACACTTCACCCTCGTCGGTTTTTTCAACAAGCTCACCGCTGTATTCGTTGGTTTTATAAAAATGAACAAAGTATCTGGCGTCGGTTTCGTTGTTATACCAGTGCACCATACCGCAATATTTAAGGTTTTTAACAGTAAGTCCTGTTTCTTCTTTAACCTCTCTTACGGCGCTGTCATATAAGCTTTCTCCGTTTTCAAGATGTCCTCCGGGAAAGGTGATACCGCACCAATATTTAACCCTTTTCTGAACAAGCACGTGATTATTTTCGGGATTCTGCACCATAATCATATTAGTAATTTCAATTTTAGACATACAACCACCGCCTGTAAAGTATTTTATCATATTATTCAACAGCTTTCAATACACTTGCAGGGGAGTATATTTCAATAAAAACTTGACAAAAAGCTTATTTAATGTAATAATAAACTGATGATATATATTCAATGGGTTTGTATGTCATATTACTTTTCGGAAGGGTGCCGTAAATGCGCGTTATAACAGGTACAGCAAGGGGCAGAAAGCTCAGAACCCTTGAAGGCGAAAGCGTCAGACCAACAACGGATAAGGTCAAAGAAGCAATGTTCAGTATCATTCAGTTTGATGTTGAAGGCAGCCGTGTGCTTGATATGTTCTGCGGTTGCGGTCAGTTGGGTATTGAGGCATTGAGCCGAGGCGCACAGTCCGCAGTATTTGTTGATATTTCCCGTTCTTCAATTGCCGTTGCGGAAGAAAATCTTGAGGCAACGGGATTCAGAGGCCTTTCAAAAACGGTTCTCGGTAATTCTTTGGAATATCTTGACAGAACGTCTGAAGTTTTTGATATTGCTTTTCTTGACCCTCCCTATAAGGCAGGCATTATGGAAGACGCAATTGAAAGGGTTTCTCCCCATATTGCAGACGGCGGTATCATAGTTTGCGAAACCGCATCGGAAGAGGTTTTGCCGGAGGATATAGAGGGTTATACGTCCAAGCGATACAAATACGGCAAAATTGCCCTTACCGTTTACAGAAAGGTTGTTTAATATGGGAAAAACAGTTGTTTGTCCCGGTAGCTTTGACCCGCTTACCATAGGTCATCTTGATATTATCACCCGTTCTTCAAAGCTTTTTGATAAGGTAATCGTTGTTGTTATGCGTAATTTCAACAAGGATGTGGGTAGCTTCACTACCGAAGAAAGAGTAGATTTTATAAAACGCTGCACAAAGGATTTAGGAAATGTTACCGTTGATACCTATGCAGGTCTTCTTGCAGATTATGTCCGTGAAAACGGCGCATCGGCAGTGGTTAAGGGCCTCAGAGCTATATCTGACTATGATGATGAATTCCGTCAGGCGCTTACCAATCAGCGTCTTAATCCCGAAATGGAGACAATATTTATGGTCTCGAACGCAGAGCATATGTTTTTAAGCTCAAGCGTTGTAAAGGAAGTTTGCAGACTAGGTGGGGATATTACTCAGTTTGTACCTGCTGAAATCTGTGACGATATAATTAAAAGACTGGGCAGAGCTAATGCCTATAATAAATGAAAGGAACGATTATTATGAGCAATATTGAAGCATCACTCGAAAGCATTGATAAACTCATTGCTGAAGCAAAGGCTATGCCCTTTTCATCAAAACTTCTTGTTGATGAGGAGGAGCTTTCAAGACTTGTTGAGGATATTCGTTTGAATATGCCCGTAGAAATTACTCAGGCAAAGAAAATCGCTCAGGAAAGACGCGACATTCTTAACGATGCTGAGGCACAGGCTGAAGAAATTATTGATAAGGCTCGTCAGAGAGCTGACATTATGGTTGAGGAGCATCAGATCACAAAAGAGGCTAAGGGCGCTGCAGAAGGTATTCTTCAGCAGGCGAGAGTGGAAGCAAATGCTATCCGCTCCGAAGCAAAAACACACGCACGTGAAATCACGGATAAGGCCGAAAGATGGTCTAACGATATCCGTAAAAACGCAAGCGCTTATGTTGAGAATATCATCAGAGACACTGATGAAACACTTACAAAGAGCGTTAACGACGTAAGAAGACTCCGTCAGAGTGTAAGAGATGCTTTGGCTCAGAACGGCGCGGCTTCAAAACCCGGATTTGACGACTGATAATAAGGACTGCACATAATGGAAAAAGAAAAATTGTGTTTACGTTGCATGAGAAAAATCGGTAATAATACAACGTGTCCTTATTGCCGTAACGAAAGCAACAAACCTCAGAAAGAGCCCTATCTTCCTTTAAAAACGGTTGTTGGCGGCAGATACCTTATCGGTAAGGTTGTAAGTTCCAACGGTGAGGGTTCAACATACAATGCTTTTGACCTTCAGGCTAAAAAGCCCGTTACTCTTCGTGAACTCTATCCCAACGGTCTTTTGTCACGAGGAGAGGGTAACTATTGCCTCGTAAATGTGGGTAAAGCATCGGAGTTTATAGATGCAAAGGATTCATTCCTTAAAATGTGGAGAAAGCTTGCATCACTCAAGGGCTTTACCGCTCTGACTCCCGTAACCGATATTTTTGAAGATTTGGGCACGGTTTACACCGTCAGCGAATTTTTAGGTGACGGTCAGACCCTGCGTGAATATCTTTTAGGTAAAGAGCAGGGCTATATTTCGTGGGATGAAGCAAGAGTGCTCTTTATGCCGGTGCTGTCCGCATTGGATGAGCTTCATGCATCCGGTATTATTCACGGCGGTATCTCTCCCACAAACCTGGTAATAGATTCACACGGTAAGCTCAGAATTACAGGCTACTGTATTCAGGCAATGCGCACTGAAAAAAGCGGTATGGAGTGTGAGCTTTTTGACGGATATGCTGCGGTTGAACAGTATGGTATGAGCAGCGGACTCGGTACATATACTGATATTTATGCCTTTGCGGCTGTGCTTTACAGAGCGCTTATCGGCAGTACACCCATAAGCGCAGCATCAAGACTTACTAACGATAAGCTTATGATTCCCGGCAAATTTGCCGAGCAATTGCCCGCTTACGTTATAAATTCACTCGTCAACGCTTTGCAGATTCTTCCTCAGGACAGAACCGAAACAGCTGAACAGCTCAGAGATGAGCTTTCTGCATCTCCTGCGGCGGCAGGTACTTCTGCTGAGGCGTACTCATCTATGTATGCAGCGCACAACGAGGAATATGACGACTATTCCGATGAGGACGAAAGCACACCGCCGTTGCTTGACGTTGATGATGAAGAAGAGTATGAAGATAGCGCAAACAAAAAGAATACTGTTATCGCATTTGTTGTGAGTGCAGTTGTTTGCCTTGCAATTCTTATAGGTGTTCTTGCAGGCTTCAAGGGTTGCTCAGATAAAGAGGAAGAAACAACCGAGATTTCAACCGAGGAGCAGATTACTGAAGAAACCGAAGAAGAAACCGAAGTCGGTAACGTGGCGTTCAAGGTCCCCGATTTCCGCGGTGAATTGTATGACGATATCAAGAATAACGAGAAATACAAGGCTGCTCTTAAATTCAAAACTGAATATGTGGACAGCAAGGAAAAGCGCGGTACTGTTGTGTCACAGAGTATAAATGCGGGTACAGAGGTTACTTCACTTAACCCCAGAACAATCACGCTTAAAATCAGTAACGGTCTTGAGGTTCCCGATGTTGTAGGTAAGTCGGTTAAGGATGCACTTGAACAGTTGAAATCTGCAGGCTTTACGAATGTTACAACTGAGTCCGGTCAGGTAGCAAGTAATGCTTCTCAGTCGGGTAAGGTTTACAGAGTTGTTTATGATAATCCCAAGGCGGATGATTGGGCAGAAATTCCTGCCGACAGACATCTTTCTTCGACAGATACCCTTATAGTTTACTATTACGGTGAAATAGAAGAGTCAACAGAACCCACGCAAAGTCAGAACACAACAAGTGCTCCCCCTGCAACGCAGAGCCAGACTCAGGCTCCCACAGAGGCTCCCACACAGCCTCCCGTTGAAACACCTGACCCCAACGAAGGCGAAAATAATCAAACACCGCCTGAAGGAGAAGGCGGTGCACAGGGTGAGGTTGTACCCGAATAACCTTAATATGAGAATCGTCTGCACACGTGCAGGCGATTTTTTATAAAAAATAAAAAAACACTTGACAAACAGCGGTGTAACTGTTATTATATTTGAGCAATAAAGCAGAACAGTTCCGTTCTCACCAAACGAGCGTATTGTTTGGTCAATAGCTGTTGATTTTCACACACTTAGTGTGTCATTGGGCTTGAACGGAATTTTTCGTTCAAGCTTTTAATATTTTCAGGAGGTGCTTTGGTATCAGCAAGGAAAATCAGATCAATGAGGAAATCAGAGATAAAGAAGTAAGAGTTATTTCTGCACAGGGTGAGCAAATCGGCATTATGTCCGCGAAAGAGGCTCTTTCATTGGCAGAAAAAAGCAACCTTGACCTTGTAAAAATTGCTCCCGGTGCTAATCCGCCCGTCTGCAAGATTATGGACTACGGCAAATTCCGTTTTGAACAGGCAAAACGCGAAAAAGAAGCCAAGAAGAACCAGAAGGTTATGGACATCAAAGAAGTTCGTTTATCTTTGAACATCGACACAGGTGACTTTAACACTAAAGTTAATCATGCATTGCGTTTCTTACGCGATGGTGATAAGGTTAAAGTGTCAATCCGTTTCAGAGGCAGAGAGATGGCTCACGCTGAAAACGGTAAGGTTATTATGCAGCGTTTTGCTGAAGCGTGTGCAGAAAACGGTACTGTTGAAAAAGCTGCAAAGCTTGAAGGTCGCTCAATGCTTATGTTTCTTGTACCCAAGGCATCAAAGTGATTGCAATATTAAGGAGGATTAATTATGCCTAAGATTAAAACACACTCAGGCGCTAAAAAGCGTTTCAAAATGTCTAAAAACGGCAAGCCCATCCGCGCACATGCCAACAAATCTCACATCCTTACAAAGAAGACAACAAAGCGTAAAAGAGGTCTTCGTAAGACAAATGTTGCAGACGTAACAAATCAGAAGCAGATTAAACGTCTTATCCCTTACAAATAATCGGAGGTAACTTAAAATGGCACGTATAAAAGGTGCGATGATGACTCGCAAAAGAAGAAATAAAGTTCTTAAACTCGCAAAAGGTTATTATGGTTCAAAGAGCAAACTTTTCAAAACAGCTAAACAGGCTGTTATGAAAAGCGGTAACTATGCTTACATTGGCCGTAAACAGAAAAAGAGAGATTTCCGTCGTCTTTGGATTACAAGAATCTCTGCAGCTTGCAAAATGAATGGTATCAACTATTCAACATTCATCAACGGTCTCAAAAAAGCAGGTATCGAGCTCAACAGAAAAATGCTTTCTGAAATTGCTATTGCAGATCCCGAAGGCTTTGCAGCACTCGTTGAAAAGGCAAAAGCAGCCCTTTAATAATCAATTGTTACGCCCGGCCGGCTTACGGTCGGGCGTTAGATGTTTTTTAGAAGGGGGTATTTTTACGGAAAATTTAACCGCAAAAACAAATAACAGAGTGAAATATGCCGTAAAGCTTCGTGAAAAAGAAAGCTTCCGCAGGGCGGAGGGTATGTTCTTTATTGAGGGTGCAAGGCTTTGCTCCGATGCTGCATTAAGCTCTGTGGAAATAAAAGAGCTTTATGTTACGGAGAATGCTTTAAATAAATATTCTGATTATGTACGTTTGGTAGAAAACACTGCTGAGCGCAGTTTTCTTGTGTCTGAGGAAATAGCGCAGAAATTAAGTGATACAAAGACCCCTCAGGGAGTTTTCTGTATCTGCAAAATGCTTGACAAAAATACAAATATAGGTAAAATAAAATACAATGGGAAATATATTGCCTTGGAAGATGTTTCAAACCCCTCTAATTTCGGCGCAGTTATAAGGACTGCCGAAGCTGTTGGCCTTGACGGAGTCATTGTCAGCGGCGGTTGTGATATTTATAATCCTAAATCACAGCGTGCAGCAATGGGCTCACTTTTCAGGCTCAATGTTATTGAGGTTGATGATCTGCCCGGATTTCTCACAGAACTTGCTGCAAAGGGAATGAGTGTCTATGCAGGGGTTCCTGACAGCAATGCTCATAAAATTACAGAGGTTGATATGAGCGGCGGTGTTGTGTGCATAATCGGCAATGAAGGTAACGGCATAAGTGAAGAAACCTGCAAGGCGGCAACCAAGCTTGTTACAATTCCCATGAAAGGGAGAGCTGAATCCCTTAATGCCGCAGCAGCGGCTTCAATAATGATTTGGGAAATGATGAGATGAAATATTGTCCTCCTGAATATTGGATATGGCTGCAAAACGCTTTAGGCGCAGGTGCCAACGTATCTGAAATACTCGCTTATTTTGAAACACCTGAAGAGCTTTATCTTGCTGGTTCAAATGAGTGGCGCTTATCAGGACTTTTTACCGAAAAAAGAATAGCTGCACTTAAAAATTCAACACCGTCACAAACGGCAGAGATTTTTAAGGAGTGTAAAAACAGCGGATACACAATTATTACGCCTCACAGTGATTTGTACCCTGAAAGACTCGGCAATCTTCCGGATATGCCGTTGGTCATTTACGGCTTGGGTGACTGCTCCGTCCTCAAAGACCGATTAAGTATTGGTATCGTCGGTACAAGAAATGCAAGTGATTACGGTATAAAGACCGCCCAAAAGCTCTCTTATGCCTTGACTAAGGGCGGTGCAACCATTGTCAGCGGCGGTGCTTTAGGTATAGACAGTGAAGCTCACGCAGGCGCAATGCTGGCTAAGGGTCGCACGATGGCTTTTCTGGGCTGCGGTCTGTCCTATAAATATCTTATGGAAAACGCCGGTTTAAGAAAAGCAATAACGCGTTACGGAGCGTTGTTTTCTGAGTATGCCCCGTTTGTGGCACCGTCTAAGAGCTCCTTCCCCATAAGGAATCGCCTTATTTCGGGTGCTTCGTTGGGCATAATTGTAATCGAAGCAGGCGTGAAAAGCGGGTCGCTCATTACCGCCTCCCGTGCATTGGACCAGGGTAAAGATGTTTTTGCTGTGCCGGGTGATATAATACGCTCGTCATTTGACGGTGCTAACCACCTTATAAAAAACGGTGCCAAGCCTGTTTTTAAAGCAGAAGATGTTTTGAGTGAATATGATTATTTGTACGGAGAATACATTAACAACGAATATCTTGATTTATCTTTGAATGAAATTGAATACGTAGACTATCGAAAAAAGAAAGCTCCCGGGTCTGCGCAAAGAAAAAGTGTTGAAGAAAAAACAAAACCTAAGCCTGAAACCGTAAAACAATATAAAACTCCCGATGATGTTTCAGAAGATGCAATTAAGGTTTTTAAAGTATTAAGCGGAATACCTTTGCATATTGATGATATAATCAGAGTTACGGGAATGAAAATGAATACTGTCCTGTCAGCATTGACGGAGCTTGAGCTTGAGGGTGCCGTTGAACAGGTGACAGGTAAAAAATATAAATTGATTTAAACTTTTTTCTACATAAGTCAGAAAGGATGAAATAAATGTCAAAGCTCGTTATTGTTGAGTCCCCTGCAAAGGCAAAAACAATTAAAAAATATCTTGGAAAAGATTATGATGTTGTGGCTTCAATGGGTCACATCAGAGATTTGCCTGCAGCAAAGCTCAGCGTTGAGGTTAAAAATGATTTTGCACCTAAATACGCAATAATAAAAGGGAAGGAAAAGCTTGTTAAAGAACTCAAAGAGCGCGTGAGCGACAGCGAAGCAGTTTATCTTGCAACTGACCCGGACCGCGAAGGAGAAGCCATTTCCTGGCATCTTGCAACAGTTTTAGGGCTTGACCTTAACGAAAAGAACAGAGTTAAATTTAATGAAATTAATGAAAAAAGTGTCAAACGCGGCATAAGCAGTCCTGAGGTTGTTGATATGGGTCTCGTTGATGCACAGCAGGCTCGCCGTATTCTTGACAGACTTGTCGGTTACAGATTGAGTCCCTTTATTTCACAGAAAATCAGACGCGGACTCTCAGCAGGTCGTGTGCAGAGCGTTGCGGTTCGTCTTATTGTTGACCGTGAGGATGAGATTTCAAAATTCGTTCCCGAAGAATACTGGTCAATTGATGCTAAATTCTCAGTGAACAGAAGAACGTTTACTGCATCTCTTACAGCTGATGAAAGCGGCAAGGTTAAAATTGAAAATAAAGAGCAATCCGATATGTATCTTGCCCGTCTTGATAATGCAACCTACACCGCTTCGTCAGTAAAAAAAGGAACGCGTAAGAAACAGCCATCACCGCCATTTATTACATCCTCAATGCAGCAGGATGCATCCCGTAAGCTTAATTTCCAGGCACAGAAAACGATGAAAATTGCTCAGGAGCTTTATGAAGGTATTGATATTGACGGTTACGGTATGACAGGTCTTATAACCTATATGAGAACCGACTCGTTACGTATTTCCGAGGAAGCAAGAGCAGCGGCTAATTCTTTTATTTCTTCAAATTACGGTGAAAAATATCTTCCCGAAAAGCCCAGATATTTTAAAACCCGTTCCACTGCGCAGGATGGTCACGAAGCAATAAGACCGGCCAACATAGCAATTACTCCTCAAATTGCGAAAAAAAGCCTTTCTAACGACCAGTATAAGCTTTATAACCTTATTTGGTGCAGATACGTAGCAAGTCTTATGGCTCCCTGCGTGCAGGACACAATCAAGGTTGAAATCAAGGCTGAAAAAGAAGGTGCAGAGGGTTATTGTATTTTCTCTGCAAGCGGTTATTCTATTAAATTTGACGGCTTTACTGCACTCTACGAGGATGCTGTTGACGATGGTGACAGTGCAGGCACATTCCCCGAAATCAAGGTGGGGGATGCAGTTAAGCTTAAAGAGCTTACGGGCAATCAGCATTTTACACAGCCTCCGGCACATTTTACAGAAGCCTCCCTTATAAAAACTCTTGAAGAAACAGGTGTCGGCAGACCCAGTACCTACGCTTCAATTGTAAGCACAATTATTAAAAGAGAGTATGTAAAGCGTGACGGCAAGCTTCTTAAGGCAACTGAGCTTGGTTGCGCAACAACGGCTCTTCTTAAAGAGCGTTTTAATAAAATTGTTAATACTAAGTTTACTGCTTCAATGGAAACAAAGCTTGATGAAATTGATGAAGGTAAATGTAATTACATTGAAATGCTTCATGAATTTTATGACGACCTTGAAGGTGCACTTGCTAAAGCAAAAACAGATATGCAGGGTAAAAAGATTCAGCTTCAAGAGGATATTACCGACATAAAATGTGAAAATTGCGGTAGAAATATGGTGGTTAAAACAGGTCGCTTCGGTAAATTCCTTGCGTGTCCCGGTTATCCCGAATGTAAAACAACAAAGCCCCTTGTGGAAGAAACAAATGCAGTTTGCCCCGAGTGCGGCGGCAAGGTTATCGGTAAAAAATCTAAGCGCGGTTATCAGTTTTACGGCTGCAGTAATTATCCGAAATGCAACTTTATGACGTGGGATAAGCCTACGGGTGAAAATTGTCCTAAGTGCGGAAAATCCTTGTTTAAAGGTAAGGGCGGTCTGATTACCTGTCCTGACAGTGCTTGCGGTTATTCCTTTAAAGCACCTCGTAAAAACGCTAAAAAGACACAGGAAAACGAAAATGAATGATAAAACAGCAGTTGTAATAGGCGGCGGTCTTGCAGGGGTGGAAGCGGCACACCAGCTCAGTAAACGCGGAATAAAGGTAACACTTTATGAAATGAAGCCCGTGAAATTTTCGCCTGCACATAAAAGTGAGCTTCTTGCAGAGCTTGTTTGCTCAAACTCCCTTAAAGCGGAAAGGGTAGGCTCTGCAGCAGGACTTCTTAAAGCAGAAATGAGGCTCTTCGGTTCAGTTTGTCTTGAAGCCGCCGATAAGGCGAAGGTCCCTGCAGGCGGTGCTCTTGCCGTTGACAGAGATATTTTCTCTGAGGAAATAACAAAGGCAATTGAAGCTGATGAAAACATCACCCTTGTAAGAGAAGAGTTGAAAGAAATTCCGGAAGAAGGAATTGTTATTGTTGCCGCAGGTCCTCTTATGTCAGAAGCTCTTTCCGAGTCTGTGGCAAAGCTCTGCGGAAGAGATTTCCTTTCATTCTATGATGCGGCAGCACCCATTGTAACAGCGGACAGCATTGATATGGAAAATGCTTTCACTCAGTCCCGTTACGATAGGGGCGGAGAGGATGATTATATAAACTGTCCTCTTGACAAAGCACAGTACGAAGAGTTTTATGAGGCTCTCATAAATGCAGAAAGTGCAGAGCTTCATTCCTTTGACAAACGAAAAGACGTTTATGAAGGCTGTATGCCGATTGAAGTTCTTGCTTCAAGAGGAACGGACGCTATGAGATACGGTCCGTTAAAGCCCGTAGGTCTTACAAACCCTAAAACCGGTCACAGACCCTGGGCAAACCTTCAGTTAAGAAAAGAGAATAAGGACGGCACAATGTACAACCTTGTGGGATTTCAGACAAATCTTAAATTCCCCGAGCAAAAAAGAGTGTTTTCAATGTTTCCTGCTCTTAAAAATGCAGAATTTGTCCGTTACGGTGTTATGCACAGAAACACTTTTCTTAATTCACCCGGCCTTCTTTCTTACGATTTCAGTATGAAAAAAGAACCACGGATTTATTTTGCAGGTCAGATTTCGGGTGTTGAGGGTTATATGGAATCTGCATCATCGGGTATCCTTGCGGGCTACAATGCCGCAAGACGGATATTTGGTGAGAAGCCTATACTTCTTCCCAAAATTACAATGCTCGGTGCACTTTCTCAGTATATTACAGATGAATCGGTCAAGCATTTTCAGCCTATGGGGGCGGCGTTCGGTATAATAGATCCTCTCCCTGAACGTATCAGGGATAAAAAAGAACGTTATGAAAGACTTGCACAAAGAAGTCTTGATTATTACAAAACCATAGAACTATAAGTTTAAATCGGAGGTAAATATGGGTATTACGGAATTTGAATCTGTTATAGGCTATGAATTTAAGGATAAGGAGCTTCTCAAAATAGCGCTTACACATTCCTCCTATGCGAATGAGAATAAAATGCCTCTCAATAATGAAAGACTTGAGTTTTTAGGCGATTCTGTTTTGGGATTTGTTACTGCGGAATATCTGTTTTCTCAGTTTAAAGGCCGTCCCGAAGGTGAGCTTACAAAGCTCAGGGCTGCTGTTGTCTGTGAAAAATCTCTTTTCAGATTTGCTGAAAAAATATCTCTTGGTGAACATATTTTTATGGGCAAGGGTGAGGAGCATTCAGGCGGAAGAAACAGACCTTCAATTGTTTCGGATGCTTTTGAAGCAGTTATTGCTGCGATGTATATTGATGGCGGTATTGATGCCGTAAGACCTTATATTCTCGGTTTCATAAAGGATGCTGTAAAGCGCGAAGCAAGCTTTAAAGACAATAAATCTCTTTTGCAGGAAGAAATCCAGAAAAACAAGGGTAATACCCTGGTTTATGAAGAAATCAGCGAAAGCGGCCCCGATCACGAAAAGATTTTCACCTTTGTTGTTAAACTTAACGGCAAGGTTATAGGTCAGGGTGAGGGAAAAAGCAAAAAAGAAGCTGAGCAGGCAGCTGCAGGCGACGCTCTTGTGAAGTTCAATGTATGAAACATGCAAATATATCTCTTTTTGTGCCCCATATGGGGTGTCCTCATCAATGCTCATTCTGTAATCAGAAAACGATTTCGGGAAGTATAAAACAGCTTACACCCGAAGATGTTTTTGATACGTTGAATGAAGCTGAGAGACATAATAATAATCCGCTGAATACTGAAATAGCTTTTTTCGGCGGAAGCTTTACGGCAATACCACGTGACTATATGGTGTCGCTTCTTGAAACGGCAAAGCCTTTTGTTGATAAAGGTGCTTTTGGCGGTATAAGAATTTCCACAAGACCCGATGCGATTGATGAGGATGTATTGAGTATTCTTAAAAAGTATTCTGTTACTGCTGTTGAGCTTGGCGCGCAAAGTACGGATGAAGCTGTTTTGAAGCTCAACAAACGCGGTCATACAAGGAATGATATTTTTAAAGCATCTGAGCTTGTTAAGAATAACGGGTTTTCTTTAGGCCTTCAGATGATGACGGGGCTTTTGGGCGATAGCTTTCAAAAATCCTTAAAAACCGCTGACGATATTGTCAGCATAAAGCCTGATACAGTACGCATTTATCCCACGATTGTCCTTGAAGGCACGAGGCTTGGGGAATTGTATAAAAAAGGTGAGTATGTACCTCAGACAACCGAAGAAGCGGTCAGGCTCTGCAGCATTTTATCTGAAAAGTTTTATAAAAATAACATAAAAGTCATAAGATTGGGTCTTCATTCAGGCGGTAACGTTGAAGAAGGTTATCTTGCGGGGCCTTATCATCCGGCTTTTGGTGAGCTTTGCGAATCAGATGTTTACATGAATATTGCAAAGGAAAAATTAAAAGAAATAAAAAAGGGCAAGGTTACGATTTTTGTAAATCCTCGCGAAATATCAAAAATGACGGGGCAGAAAGGTTCCAACAAAGAGAAATTATTGAGAGAAGGCTATGAAGTTTCCGTAAAAGGTGATGACAGCCTCAATAAATATGAAATGATAATACATGAAAGGTAGAAAGTAAATGTATCTTAAAGCCATTGAAATGCAGGGTTTTAAATCCTTTCCCGATAAAACGGTGCTTGAATTCGGTAAAGGTATAACGGCTGTTGTGGGTCCTAACGGTAGCGGTAAGAGTAATCTTTCCGATGCTATGCGTTGGGTTTTAGGCGAACAGTCCACAAAAAACCTTCGTGGTTCAAAAATGGAAGACGTTATTTTCAGCGGTACCGATTCAAGACGTGCGGTAGGCTTTGCTGAGGTTACGCTTAGGCTGGACAACTCCGATATGGCGCTTAATAACCCTCAAAAAACCGTTACCGTTACAAGAAGATATTACCGTTCAGGTGAAAGTGAATATAAAATAAACGGTGAAACAGCAAGGCTCAGAGATATCCACGAACTGTTTATGGATACAGGTCTTGGCCGTGACGGTTATTCAATGATAAGCCAGGGTAAGGTTGAAACACTTATTTCGGGTAAGTCTGAGGACCGTCGTGATATGCTTGAGGAAGCGGCAGGTATTTCTCATTACAGATACCGCAGAGCTGATGCAATGCGCCGCCTTAATCAGGCAGAAGAGAATCTTTTAAGATTAAGAGATATTCTTACAGAGCTTGAATCACGTGTCGGTCCTTTGAAAAACCAAAGTGAAAAAGCACAGAAATTCCTTGAGTATGCGGGGGAAAAGAAAAATCTTGAAATAGGTATCTGGCTATACACTATTGAAAAGACAAAAAATGACCTTCGTGAAAATGAAAAGAAAATAACAATAACCGAAGCACAGTATAACGAGGTGTGCAAGGTTCTTGATGAAATAACGGAAAAAATTGACTCTGCAATTGCAGACAGCCAGAAAATCACACTTGCGGTTGATGAAATCAGACGTGCCTCATCACAGCTCGAGGAACAGGCAGCATTGCTTGAAAGCCAGATTGCCGTTCAGGAAAATACCATTGAACACAACAACGAAACAATCAGCCGTATTGAAAGAGAAAAAACAGAAGAAAATGATACCGATACGGAAATATCATCACAGATTGATGCAGCACAGAAAGCAATTGATGAATTAACCGAAATTATCAGAAATAAAAAATTAACGCTTGAGTCTTTTTCAACAGAGCTTGAAGTTTTAAGTGACGAAAACAGTAAATCTGCTCAAAGAAGCGTTGAACTTTCAGGTGAGGTTTCTGCGCTTTCGGTTGAAATCGCGGATAACCGTGTTATCGTTTCCACAGCCGCATCTTCAATTGAAGAAATTGAAAACCGAATAAAGACAATTGATGAAGCAATTGAAAGTCAGCAACCTGTTATTGACGGCGTTGCAAAGGAACGCGATTATGCATCAGGCGAGCTCCGCAAAATCACAGAAAGAAGCACCGAGCTCAACAACGCCCTTACGGGAATACAGCTTCTCGCTTCAAAGCGACTTGAAAAGCTTGAAAAATTAAAAGAGGATGAAAATGCTCTTCGCAATGAAAAGCACGTTAAGGAATCCCGTCTTAATATGCTCTCTGACCTTGAAAAAAATATGGAGGGCTATCAGGGCAGCGTTAAAGCGGTTATGCGTGAGGTTAAAAGAGGTACTCTCAGAGGTATCCACGCACCGGTTTCTCAGGTTATCAGCGTAAAAGAAAAATATTCTCTCGCAATTGAAACCGCTTTGGGTGCACAGATTCAGAATATTATTACCGAAAACGAAAACGATGCAAAGAAAGCCATCGGTTTTCTTAAAGAGAGCAGGTCAGGCAGAGCAACCTTCCTTCCGCTTACAGCCATTAAGGGCAGAGCTCTTGATGAAAAGGGGCTTGATGACTGCTTCGGTTATATAAACCTTGCTTCGGAGCTTGTTGAATATGACAGCAAATATGCTGAGATTATTAAATCTCTTTTAGGCAGAACCGTTGTGGCGGATGACCTTGATGCGGCAATTGCCATTGCTAAAAAATTCAACTATAAATTCAAAATAGTAACCCTTGACGGTCAGGTTGTAAATGCCGGCGGTTCAATGACCGGTGGTGCGAAGCTTCAGAATGCAGGTATTCTCAGCAGAGGCAACGAGCTTGAAAAGCTTAAAGGTGAATGTGCAGAGCTTGCCCAAAAGCTTGAAAGTCTTCTCAAAGAGGTTCAGGCACAGCAGGAAAACTGCTCCGCTGTTACTGCAGAGCTTGAGGGCTGTAAAGCAGAAATCACTGCATTGGGTGAAGATAAAATCAGAGTTGAGGGCGTCCTTGCTCTTAAAGAAGGTAACCTTAAAAATCTTACAGATGCCCGTGAACAGGCAATTCTTGAAAAAACACAGTTGAGTCAACGTATTGATGGTATAAATCAAAGCGTTCTGGGTGCAAAAGAGAAGCTTACTGACCTTCAAGCAGCCCTTGAAAAAGCTGAAACAGAGCTTTCTGCACTTACGGGTGACAGAGAAAGCCTTACTGAAAAAAGGGAAAAGCTTACTGCCGATGCTGCAGAAATCAACCTTGAAATTGCTACTGCACAAAAGGAAATTGAAGCAAAGAAAGACGAAATCACACGTCTTGAAGGCAGAAGCACAAGCCATAAGGATAAGCTTTCACAGCTTAACAGCGAAATTGAAGAGATTAACCTTAAAAACGAAGAAATCACAAAGCGTATTGAGGTTCTGCACAATGAAGCAAACGCTTTAAGGGAGCAGAGTGCAAAGTCAAAGGAGCAGATTGCCGAAGAAATTGCAAAGCGTGAACAGTTTGAGCAGGAAACAGGTAAATTAAGACTCCTTGAACGTGAAAAGCTTGAAGAACGCGAAAAGCTGGGCGGTGAAAAGGCAAGACTTGCCGAACGCCGTGAAACAATGCAAAAGGAATTTGATGATATTTCAAATAAGCTTTATGATGAATACGAGCTTACACGCAGTGAGGCGGAGGCTCTGAATATTGTTGTTGAGAATGTCACCGAATCAAGAAAACGTCTTAATGAGCTGAAAGGCAAAATCCGTGCGTTAGGTAACGTAAACGTCAGCGCAATTGAAGAGTATAAAGAAGTTTCGGAGCGTTACAGCTTTATGCACGGTCAGGTCAGCGACGTTGAAAAATCAAAAGCCGAGCTTATTAAGCTTATAAACGAGCTTACAGATAAGATGGGCATTCAGTTTAAAGAGCAGTTTGATAAAATCAATTTCAGCTTCGGTCAGACCTTCGCTGAGCTTTTCGGCGGCGGCAAGGCATCCCTTGTTCTTACCGATGAAAACGACGTTCTTGAATGTGATATTGATATCAAGGTACAGCCCCCGGGCAAAAACGTTCAGAATATTTCACTCCTTTCAGGCGGTGAAAAGGGACTTTCAGCAATTGCACTTCTTTTCTCCATTCTTAAAATCAATCCTTGTCCCTTCTGCATTTTTGATGAGGTTGAGGCAGCACTTGATGATGTTAACGTTGCGCGCTATGCATCTTACGTTCGCCGTATGACGGATAACACACAGTTTATCCTCATCACTCACCGTCGCGGTACAATGGAAGAGGCAGATATGCTCTACGGTGTCACAATGCAGGAGAAGGGTGTGTCCAAATTGCTGGAGTTGAAAACAGCAGAGATGGCAAGTAAGTTTGATTTGACTTAACATAAATAATTAGGAATTAGGAGTTAGGAATTAGGATTTGTGGGGCGCAAAGCGCCGATTATAATTTCATTTTCAGTACTTTTAAAGTGAAAAATACTCCTAAATAGCGGAGGATTGCATGGATGATATAATTCAACCGAAAACTAAAAAATTTGCTCTTCGGATTATTAAACTTGCTGATTATTTAGTTCGTGAAAAACACGAAACTGTAATGTCAGGTCAAATTTTGAGATGCGGAACAAGTATTGGTGCAAATGTTGTTGAAGCTGAGTGTGGCTTCAGCGAAAAGGATTTTTTGGCAAAAATGTATATTGCATATAAAGAGTCAGCTGAAACATTATATTGGTTGGATTTGTTATATGAGAGCGAATACATTACCAAAACTCAATATAGTTCACTTAAATCAGATTGTGATGAAATTAAAATGATATTAGCTTCAATTACCAAAACGGTAAGAGATAAATTAAACAAATAAAAAAATACCGGAATTAGCTATAACAGGAAAATCGGTTGCGGTAAGAGAACGTGTATAATAAGCCGACCGCAGGTCCCGAAATTCCTAATTCCTAATTCCTCATTCCTAATTTAGAAAAAGGAGTTTTTTCACTTGGGTATTTTCAAAAAAATAAACTTTGGATTAAGAAAAACAAGAAACAACGTTTCAGGCGCTATTGATAACGTGCTTGACAGCTATACTTCTATTGACCGGGAGCTTTTTGACGAGCTTGAGGAAGCGCTTGTTATGGGTGATGTTGGTGTTACAACCGCTTCGGAAATAACACTCAGACTTAATGACGTCGTTCGCAAAAAGAATATTAAAAATCCTGCTGATGTTAAAGCTGAAATTAAAGAAATTGTTGCTGAAATGCTTGAAGGCGGAGAGGATATGGGGCTTATTACCATTCCTTCCGTGATTCTTGTTATCGGTGTAAACGGTGTAGGTAAAACAACCACTATAGGTAAGCTTGCTGCCCGTTACAAGGCAGAGGGTAAAAGTGTTCTTCTTGCGGCTGCAGATACCTTCCGTGCGGCTGCTATTGATCAGCTTGACGTTTGGGCGGAGCGCGCAGGGGTTGATATTGTAAAGCATAAAGAGGGTGCTGACCCTGCGGCGGTAATTTTCGATACTATTTCTGCTGCTAAGGCGCGCGGTACTGAAATCATCATTTGCGATACCGCGGGCAGACTCCATAACAAAAAGAATCTTATGGAAGAATTGGGTAAGATTTACAGAGTTATCGACCGTGAATTGCCTTATTCTGACCGCGAGGTTTTGCTTGTGCTTGATGCAACAACCGGTCAGAATGCGGTTAATCAGGCTCGTGAGTTTGCAAAAATTGCAGAGATTACGGGCATTATTCTTACAAAGCTTGACGGTACAGCCCGTGGCGGTGTTGTGCTTTCAATAAAAAATGATTTGAAGGTCCCCGTTAAATTCATTGGTGTGGGCGAGGGTATAGACGATTTACAGCCCTTTAATCCCAAAGCCTTTGCCGAAGGTCTTTTTGAAGCTTTGCCTGAGGATTTTGAGGAAGATGAAATTGACCTTTCAAAAATCAAGGAAGAAATACCGTCAACACCTTCAGAGAGCGAAGAGCTTGTTAAGGCTGTGGGCGAGGTGCTTCAGGCAATGGCTGAAATTCAGAGTGAAGAGGATGCTTCTGCTGAAGAAACCGCAGATGAAGCTGTTGCGGAAGAGGCTGTTGAAGAAAATGCGGTTGAAGAAGCTGTAACAGAAGAACCCGTAGAGGTTTCCGGAGAAACAGAAGAGAGTGCGGATGATACAGCTGAAGAAGCTGAAGCTGTTGAACCCGCTAAGGTTGAAGAAAAGGTTGAAGCTGTTAAAGAAGAACCTAAAAAGAAAAAAGGCTTCTTCGGGAGGTTGTTTGGCGGATGAGCAAGGAATTTTTAATTGCTACACACAATATGAAAAAGCGGGATGAATTGTACCGCATACTTTCACCCTTAGGCATTGACGTTAAAACTGCAGATCAGCTTGGTATTGAAATTACCGACGTTGAAGAAACGGGTGAAACATTCTATGAAAATGCACTTTTGAAGGCGCAAAGCGGCTGTGACGAAAGCGGTATGCCTTGTGTTGCAGATGACTCGGGTCTTGCGGTGGATTATATTGCGGGTGCCCCCGGTGTTTATTCGGCACGTTTTTCAGGCGGACACGGTAATGATGAAGCCAACAACAAAAAGCTTCTTAAAATTCTTGCGGACGTTCCCGTTGAAGAAAGAACGGCACGTTTCGTTTCTGTTGTTTGTTGCGTATTCCCTAACGGCGATGTGATTTCCGCCCGCGGTGAATGCGAAGGCTATATTGGTTTTGAGCCTAAGGGTGACGGCGGTTTTGGCTATGATCCTGTTTTTATGGTTGGCGATAAAAGCTTTGCTGAGCTCTCGCCTGAACAAAAGGATGCTCTCAGTCACAGGGGAAACGCCCTCAGACTTCTTGCAGAAAAGCTTACTGCGTATTTCGGGTAACAGATATAACAGTACCTATAGCGGTGGTATCGAGCAACAGCTCGGTATCACCGCTTGTTGCTTTTTTAGTTTCATAAGAAATATTATTGATTGCATTTTCAAAATCAATGTTTTTTAAAAGCTCGTTTGTGATTTCAGAGCTTTCCGTATATGCTTCAATGCAGTTTTTTATAAAGTTCATTTCTTGTGTATTTTTTATACAACTATTGTCAAAAACAATATGTAGACAAGTAAATTCGTTTTTTTCACCGCATTCAAACTGCAGCATAATCTCGCTGTCGGTGAATTTGAAAAAGCGGGTTAGAGTATTGTTTTTTTGGTCAAAAATATACCCTGATTCAGTCAGATTGTAATTTTCGGAATGTTCATTCATTCGCTGAGTGAAGCCGTGCAGATTATTACCCTGTGAGGATAATGAACATCCTGTAAAAAGAAGGATAATCAAAATGCAACACATTGCTGAAAAAATTGTTTTTCTCAAAAAAAATACCTCCCAAAATTCACAAAATATTAACATTATTATTATCCGTAAAATATATAATTAAATTAGAAAAATTTAAATTGATATAATAGTATTATTATATGTCAGTTTTAACCTATAATTCCGAAGTGATGTGTGTGAGAAAAATTTTAGTCAAAATTTTATCTGTGGCGCTTTGCCTTTTTGTTGCTTGCTCACCGCTTACTGTTGTTGCGGCGGCAGGTAACGGCGGAGCATACCCTGATGGTGTTACCGCCGAGGACGCCAAAAATGCAATTACCGGCACAGATAAGCTTCTTGCAAATATGCTTCCTGCTCTTACGGGTGGGAATCTGAGTCAATTGGCTTCGCCTATGATATATAACAGTGATAATTTATCAGCTATTCTTTTGGGTATGTACCAATCTTTGGGTGAGAAAAGTGCTGACCTTGAAAAGATAGGCATAGATACCTCTGTTACGGGTGTTGCAAATGCACTTAAAGCTTATCCCAACGTAAGCAAAGCTCTTCTTAAATATGACTCATGGGACAAAGCTTCGCTTGATGGTGTTGATTGGGGTGTTAAAGATAAAAACGGCTTTGCAAACGCTTTGAGCGCCTCTTTTTCACCCTTTAACGATGTTCTTTTTATGATTCTTTGTTCAGGCACGTATAAATTTGCAGGCTTCATTGAAATTCAGGGCGGTGACGGATATTCTGCAGCAATAGTGCCTATGCTCAATGCTTTTAAGTGTAAGGGAGTGCTTAATCAGGCACAGTTTACGGCTGCTGCTGAAAAAGACCGTAGCACAATGGTTAAAAATATAATTCTACCGTTACTCAATCTTATTGAGCAAGCCTTCGTAACTCCTGCAGCAACCCTCAGTGATGCTCTTCCGTCTTTTGCGTATTTTACGCAAAGCGGTGAGCTGGAAAAATGTATGGATGCTCTCACTGAGCCTATACTTTCCAACAAGCTTGTTGAGGTTGCGGTATTGCTGAAATTATTTGACCCCGAAATGTTCAATTTTGATATTGAGGGTATGATGGGCGGTTTTATTAAGGATATGACGGGCGAGGGCGGACTCAGGCTTGCCCCCCTCGATATGAAAATGCTCTCGCAATGCGGAATAGCCGAAAACGGTAAATTTGTTTCAGATTGTCCCAGAGCGTATGTTGTAATAATGCGATGGCTTGTTGATTCATTTAAGCTTAATTCTGCAGATTTACCAAAGCTTCTGGGGAATGAAGGCGTGAATACACTCCCGATTTCCGAAGATTTTCTTAAAGAGCTGTTGTCAAAGGAAACAGATGCGCTTGTGGGTACGCTTATTCTTCTGTTTAAGCCTGCCGAACCCGGTCAGGCAGAAGCAATGGTGTATCCCTCAATAACAACTGCAACAGTTCAATATACCCCTAATCTGGGTGAAGAGGATTTTGAAAAAGTCCTTGATGAAATTGACCCTCTTCTGAATGATTTTGTAAAAGAAGGCGGAAGCTTCCACAGTGTTGAAGCACTTTTAACATCTGCAATTTATTCAAATGCCAACGTAACCGCACTTGTTACGGGTATTTACCCGTTGCTTGAAGAAAACGGTATGCTTGACCTTCTGAAAATTCTTGGTGTTGACGCATCCCCTAAGGGTGTTGCAAAGCTTCTTACCGAGAATAAATATAAAAATGCGGCTTCTGTACTTTCAAAAGCAGAGTCATGGTCAAAGGTATCGCTTGATAATGTGGGATGGGGCTTTTATGACGGTTCCCGCAGAGGCTTTCAGAATGCAATCTGTGCTGTGTTCAGACCGCTTTATCCGCTTATGAGGGTGCTTCTTTCAGAGAATGATATTGTCATTATGGATACCATTACAATAAAGGGTGCAGACGGATATAACACGGCAATCATCCCTATTCTTGAGGCATTGGGCTGTGACGAAAAGGACATAAAGACTTACGATAAATACAAAAAGAGCTCAAACACGGATGATGTTTTTGATAACATTCTTGAACCTGTTTTTGATTTGGTGGATGAAATTGCTGAAAAACCCGTTTATACTCTGACGGGAATTTTACCAAACATTGTTTATTTCGTTAACAGCGGTTCTCTTGATAAATGTATAAACAATCTCCTTCTTCCCGTTACGGCATTCAGCGAAAGGCTTTCGGGTGTGTATAATATGGAGTTTGACACAACCTCCGTCACCAATAAGCTTGATTTGAACGTGCTTTTAAAGGATATGCTCAAGGGCACGGGGATGAATATTGCTGAGTTTGATATAAACGGACTTTCATCAATAGGTACTGTTGAAAAAAGAGAAAGCAAAGGTACTCTAAACGGCAGTGCAGTGACATATTCTTACGTGAAGGCAGACCGCACGGGTGTTCTTATGACGCTTTTAAGAGTTCTTGCAAGGACTCTTAAAATGCCCGGTAACGAAAATCTTTTAATGGGCGCAATGGGTGAAAATGAGTCCTTTGCCGCATATTCAACCTCTCTGTCAGAGCAGTTTGCCGCAATGAATGAGGATGAGCTAATTGAATGGCTTTATAATTTGCTTTTCAAGGAGCGTGTTCAGGTTGAAATAAAGGTCGAGGAAGATTATAAACCCACAATAATATATAAGCCTGCAGAAAAGGATTACACACCGCTTTATTACGTTGGTGCGTATCTGGGAATAGCTTTGATTGTCGGTCTTATTATATTAGTGAACAGAAAACGATTGTACGGATAAATTGTTGTACAGATAAACAGAGCGTGATAATATGTTAGTTTTAAAAAATATAGTTAAAGATTACGTTACGGGGGATACTACCGTAAGAGCCCTCAAGGGAATTGATATAAATTTTCGTGAAAATGAATTTGTATCAATTTTAGGTCCTTCAGGTTGCGGTAAAACAACCCTTCTTAACATAATCGGCGGTCTTGACAGGTACACAAGCGGTGACCTTTATATTAACGGTAAATCTACGAAAAGCTTTCAGGACAGCGACTGGGATACCTATCGCAATCATTCAATAGGCTTTGTTTTCCAAAGCTATAACCTGATTCCGCATCAGACGGTTTTAGCCAATGTTGAGCTTGCTCTTACGCTTTCGGGCGTTTCTAAAAAGGAGCGTAAGCAAAGGGCGATTGATGCTCTCAAAAAGGTCGGTCTTGAGCAGCAGATATATAAAAAGCCTAACCAGATGTCCGGTGGTCAGATGCAGCGTGTGGCTATTGCCCGAGCTCTTATAAATGACCCTGATATTCTTCTTGCCGATGAGCCTACAGGTGCTCTTGACAGCGAAACAAGTGTTCAGATTATGGAAATTCTTAAAGAAATTTCCAAAGAAAAGCTTATTATTATGGTTACCCATAACCCTGACCTTGCAGAAGAATATTCAAACAGAATAATCCGTTGCCTTGACGGCGAGGTGATTGATGATACAAATCCCTTCGATCCCACTGAAGAGGATAACGCCGCCGAAAAGGAAAAGGAATCCTCTGCAAAAGTTAAGGGCAAAAAATCAATGTCTTTTTCTTCTGCTTTTGCTTTAAGTATAAACAACCTCAGAACAAAAAAAGGCCGTACATTCCTTACAGCATTTGCAGGCAGTATAGGTATCATAGGTATTGCCCTTGTTCTTGCTCTTTCAAACGGTATTCAGGTTTATATTGACCGCGTGCAGGAGGATATGCTTCTTTCATACCCTATGACCGTGGAAAAACAGTCTATGGACCTTGAAAGCATTATGGGGTCCTTTACGGGTCTGAGTCAGGATATTATTGAGGGTGAAGAGAATGCGGAGGACGGTAAGGTTTACGTAAGCGAATCACTTATGCAAATGGTGAATGCGTTTATTTCCGAGTCGAAATCCAATAACCTTGATAACTTCAAAAAGTATATCGAAGATAATCAGGAAGAATTTGATGAATGCTGTAATGACGTTCAGTATAAATACAGCACACAGCTTAACATCTACAAGGCAGACACCTCCGACGGTGTTGTTAAGGTAAATCCCAGCACCCTTATGGAAAATATGCCTATGGACGAAAGTATGGCAGGTATGGCATCCTCAATGACAAGTATGACCCAGAACTTCAGCGTATGGATGGAGCTTATCGGTGACGATAAGCTTATGGATGCTCAGTACGATGTTATAGCGGGCAGAATGCCGAAAAAATACAATGAGGTTGTGCTTATTGTTGACGGCAATAATTATATAAACGAGCTTGTTGTTTACGCTCTCGGTCTTAAAAATCAGGAAGAGTTTACAAAAGATATTATGGCGGCTCTTGCCAGCGGTGAATCTCTTGAAAGCGAATCTATAACAGAATATTCTTACGATGATATTCTTAATATGAAATTCAAACTTGTTTTAAGCGGAGATTATTACGTAAAAAACAAAAAAACGGGTCTTTGGACAGATAACAGCGAAAACGATTACTATGTAAAGCAGCTTGTTGAACAGGGTGAAGAAATTAGCATAGTCGGCATTCTCAAGCCCGACGAAAACAACACTCTTTCAATCGGTACGGGCGGTATCGGTTATATGCGCGAGCTTATGGATTACGCTATTAACGAGGGTGCAAAAAAGCCCATTGTAAAAGAACAGCTTGCAGATACAACCCGTGATGTTATTACCGGCTATGAGTTTTCGACTCTTACAGTTAACGATTTTGATTTAAAAGACATTGATTTAAGCTTAATTGATTTTACTTATCTTGATTACGGTCCTTTTATGTCGATGGCAGAGGGAATGGATGTGTCGCAGATTGATATGACAAATATGGCGGCAATGTTCGGTTTTGATGATATGAGTGAGCTTCAGAGAAAGCTTATGGAAGGCTTTTTAAGTGATGAACAGGTGATTGCTCTTAAACAGGCTTACGTTGATACCCTTGCTTCCAAAAGCTCCCTCGAAGGTACATTGACAAAAATCGGTTATTCCACCTTTGAATCACCTTCAATGATTTGTCTTTATCCCAAAAACTTTGAAGCTAAAGAAAAAATCAACGAGCTTATAAATTACTACAATACTCAGGTGGAGGCTGACGGTCACCCTGAAGCACAGATAAAATGCACCGATTTAATCGGCGTGCTGATGAGCAGCCTTACAACAATAATTGATATTGTTACCTACGTGCTCATTGCCTTTGTTGCAATATCACTTGTGGTATCGTCTATTATGATTGGTATTATCACATATATTTCAGTTCTTGAAAGAACAAAGGAAATCGGTATTCTCAGAAGTATCGGTGCTTCAAAAAAAGACGTTGCACGGGTGTTTAATGCAGAAACCGCGGTAATCGGTCTGGGTGCGGGTATAATCGGTATTGTTTCCACGCTGCTCCTGGAAATTCCCATAAACCTTTTGCTTAAATATGTGGCGCATTTTCCTGCGGCCGCATCTCTACCGCCTGTGGGTGCTGTAATTCTTGTTATAATAAGTGTGACACTTACGCTTATTTCAGGACTTATTCCTTCAAGAATGGCGGCAAAGAAAGACCCGGTTGAGGCATTGAGAACGGAATAATAAAAAACTTTTTAATTCCCTATGAAAATAGGGGATTTTTTGTTGAAAAAATAATACATCTATGCTAAAATGATGCTAATAGCGCATTAAAAAAGTTAGGTTGTGATATTATGAGAAAAACATCAGCAAATATCGGCTTTATCGGTATAAGCGGCAGAGGTTCAGGCATGCTTGACCTTCTTTTACAGGTTGAGGGTGTAAAGGTTCCTGCGGTATGTGACCTTATTCCCGAAAGAGCTGAAAGAGGTATTGAAATTGTCGAAGAGCGTACAGAGAAGGCTTATCCCGTTCACGCTTATCTTGATTATAAAGAAATGTTTGAGAAGGAAGAGCTTGATGCAGTTGTTATTGCAACAACCTGGATCACTCACGCTATGATTGCCGTTGACGCTATGAATGCAGGTCTTCACGTTGGTATGGAGGTTGGCGGTGCCGCTTCTGTTGAAGAATGCTGGGAAATGGTAAGAACAAGCCAGCGCACAGGCAAAATCTGTATGCTTCTTGAAAACTGCTGCTATTGCAGAAATGAAATGGCAGTATTCAATATGATTCGTAAGGGCATATTCGGTGAAATTGTTCATATGGAGGGCGGTTACCGTCACGATTTGCGTGATGAAATTGTTCTTGGCCGTGAGAATATTCACGGCAGACTTTATAACTTTATCCACCGCAACGGCGAGGTTTATCCCACTCATCAGTTAGGCCCCATCGCAAAGGCCCTTAACATTAACAGAGGTAACCGCTTCCTTACAGTTAATTCAGTTGCAAGTAAGTCGCGCGGTCTTCACCAGTGGATCAAAGATAATAAGGGTGAAGAATACGACCTTTATAATACAAATTTTAATTGCGGCGACATTGTTACAACAATTATCAAGTGCGCAAACGGCGAAACAATCAAGCTTACACACGACTGCTCACTTCCCAGACCCTACACACGTGATTACGAGGTTCAGGGTACAAAGGGTATTTACTCCGAACCTGAAGACGGTAAGGGCAGAATTTATATTGACGGTACTCACAAGGAGCATCAGAGCTGGACTCACGAATGGGACGATTTTGAGCCCTGGCGTGAAAAATATGAGCATCCTCTCTGGGCACTTTATGAAAAGGGCGGTATAAAAGCAGGTCACGGCGGTATGGACTACCTTATCCTTTCTTCTTTCGTAGATAGTGTTTATGAAGGCGAAAAGGCTAATATCGACGTTTATGATACAGCAACCTGGATGGTAATCACTTGCCTTTCGGAACAGTCAGTTGCTATGGGCGGAGCACCCGTTCCCGTTCCCGATTTCACAAACGGTAAATGGATTGACCGCGAGCCTATCAGACGCGGTATGTATTGCCTTGAAGAGGTTTGCGAAGAATTTTATGAGGAGAATACAGAAGAATGAAATATTACATAGGTGTTGACGGCGGCGGCACAAAAACCGCGTTTGCCCTTTTTGATGAAAACAAAAATATTGTTGAGCAGTATGAAACAGAGGGCTCAAACCACGAAAATATGGAGGGCTCATTCCCCCGGGCGGCAGGTATTATTGCAGGTGGAGTAAAAGGGCTTTTAGAAAAAGCAAACATCACTCTTGATGATGTAAGCGGTATTCTTATGGGTCTTGCAGGTATCGACCATCCTTATCAGCACGATGCAATGGTTGAAGAGCTTGATAAATTAGGCATTAAAGGTTGCCGTATTTATAACGACGGCTTCATCGTTATTAAAGCAGGTGTAGGTGCAGGCTGCGGTATCGGCTACAACTGCGGTACAGGTACTTGCTGTAACTCTCTTGACTCTGACGGTAATATGCTTCAGATTGGCGGCTTTGACGTGCTTTCAGGTGACAAGGGTAACGGTCACTGGGTAGGCTCACAGGCATTCAGAATTATGTATGATGAAATTTGCCTTGGTAAAGGTAAATCTTTGATTACAGAATATATGAAAGAAAAAGCAGGTATTGTTGACAGAGCAACACTTCTTGATTCAATCGCTGTTTTAGAAAGCGAGGATGAGGGCGAAGCATTCCTTCGTAAGCTTATTGTTTCTTTCTTTGATGCGGCTAATAACGATGATGAAGCAGCACTTTCTGTTATTGAAGAAATGGCACAGAGAGGCGCAGACTTCATCTGCGGTCACGTTAAAGCAATGAACTTTGATTGTGACGTTATCAACGTTGTTTTGTCAGGCTCAATTCACACAAAGCTTCCTTCATATAAATATACAGACAGAATGGCTGAGCTTGTTGCTGAAAAAACAGGCAGAAAGTTCAATTTCATTAAACTCGATTGCGCACCCGTTACGGGCTGTGTAAACTGGCTTCTTGAAGACAGATAAACATTTTTCGTTGAAAGGATTGATATAAATGAAAGAAATCAGCGTAACCGTCATCGGTTCAGGCTCTACATATTGCCCCGAGCTTATTTACGGCTTTATTGAGGCAAAGGATTCTCTTAAATTAAAGAGAGTTGCTTTTATGGATATCGATGACAGAAAGCGTACAATCGTTGGCGGTCTTTGTGAGCGTATGCTCAAGAGCGCAGGCATTGATTGTGAAATCGTTATGACAGACGACCTTGATCTTGCTTTGCAGGGTGCAGACTTCGTTGTTACACAGATTCGTGTTGGTAAGCTTCCTTGCCGTCACATTGACGAAAGCATTCCTCTCAAATATGACCTTATCGGTCAGGAAACAACAGGTATCGGCGGCTTCTTCAAGACTCTTCGTACAATCCCTGTTATTGCACACATTGCAGAGCGTATAGAAGCAATTTGCCCCGACGCTTGGCTTATAAACTTCACAAACCCCTCAGGTATTATTTCTGAGTTCCTTCTTAATCACACAAACGTTAAAGCAATGGGTCTTTGCAACGTTCCCATCGCTATGATTGACGACGTTAAGGCAGCAGTAGGCGAGGATGCAAAAATCACATACCTCGGTCTTAACCACCTCAGCTGGATTACATCGGTTAAGGTTAACGGCGAAGAGAAGTTTGACAGCATCTTTGATGACAACTTCGCTCCCACAGTTATGAAGAACATTCACGATGACGGCTTTGATATGGAATGTCTTGATGCTTGCAAGGGCTTCCCCTCATCATACCTCCAGTATTATTACAGTCGTGCATCAAAGCTCGCTTACCTTAAATCAAATCCTAAGAGCCGTGCACAGGTATGTATGGAAATTGAAGAGGAGCTTCTCAAGCTTTACAGTGATAATGACCTTGTAATTAAACCCGCTCTTCTCGAACAGCGCGGTGGTTATAAATATTCACTTGCAGCAGTTTCTCTTATTGACTCTATTGCTAACGATAAAAAGGACGTTCACGTTGTTAATATTAAAAACAACGGTACTCTTAAATTTATGGACGATGATGATATTGTTGAAATTGCCGCAGTCATCGGTGCAGACGGTGCAACACCCGTTGAAATCGATGAATTCAACAACCGCCACATCATAAGCCTTATGCGTACAGTTAAGTCTTATGAAAAATATGCAGTTGAAGCAGCAATCAAGGGCTCCGACGAAGACGCTCTTAATGCTCTTATGCTTCATCCTCTTTGCGGTGACTTTGCTAAGGCAAAGGCTTGCTTCGAAGAAATGAAACAAGCACATAAAGCATATCTTCCTCAGTTCTTTAAAGACTGATAACAAAACCGTCTGACCCTTCGGTCAGGCGGTTTTTTCGGGTAAGAAGCATTGAATTAAGAATTAAAAAGCCGTGCACCTTTTTCGGGATGCACGGCTAAAAAATTTATCTTATGTTGCCTGTATTTGTTTTAAGCGTAACGTCGTGTGCGCCGCCTTCAACAATACTTGTTGCACTGACGAGAGTGAGCTTTGCGTCCCTCTGAAGGTCAGGGATTGTGATTACACCGCAGTTGCACATTGTTGATTTAACCTTGTAAAGGCTCTTTGTAACGTTATCGTGGAGTGAGCCTGCATAGGTTACGTAAGAGTCAACGCCTTCCTCAAATGAAAGCTTTGAAGAACCGCCAAGGTCATATCTCTGCCAGTTTCTTGCCCTGTTTGAGCCTTCACCCCAATACTCTTTAACGTATGTGCCGTTGATGTTGAGCTTAGGTGTGGGGCTTTCGTCAAATCTTGCAAAATATCTGCCGAGCATCATAAAGTCAGCACCCATTGCAAGGGCAAGTGTCATATGATAGTCGTGAACGATACCGCCGTCTGAACAGATGGGAACGTAAACACCTGTTTCTTCAAAGTATTCGTCACGTGCTGCAGCAACTTCAATAAGAGCAGTAGCCTGTCCTCTGCCGATACCCTTTGTTTCACGGGTGATGCAGATTGAACCGCCGCCGATACCGACCTTAATAAAGTCTGCGCCTGCTTCTGCAAGGAAGCGGAAGCCGTCGCGGTCAACAACGTTACCTGCACCGACTTTTACGGTATCACCGTATTTTTCACGGATGAAAGCGATTGTGCGTTTCTGCCACTCTGTGTAACCCTCGGAAGAGTCGATGCAAAGAACGTCTGCGCCGGCTTCAACAAGTGCGGGAACACGCTCTGCATAGTCACGTGTGTTGATACCTGCACCAACCATATAACGCTTCTGACTGTCGAGAATTTCCTGAGGATTTTCTTTGTGCTGAGCGTAGTCCTTGCGGAAAACAAAGTACATAAGCTTGCCGTCTTTATCTATAATGGGGAGAGAGTTGAGCTTGTTTTCCCAGATAATGTCGTTAGCTTCCTTAAGAGACGTGGAAGCAGGAGCAGTAACAAGCTTTTCAAAGGGAGTCATAAACTCGCTTACCTTTAAATCCATAGGCATACGGCTGATTCTGTAATCTCTTGATGTAACAACACCGAGAAGCTTGCCGTTTGCTGTGCCGTCATCAGTAACAGCCATTGTTGAATGACCGAGAGCATTATACAGAGCAATAACGTCTGCAAGTGTGTTATCGGGACGAAGGTTTGCATCACTTACAACGAAGCCTGCTTTGTAGCTTTTTACTCTTGCAACCATTGCGGCCTCATCTTCAATTGACTGTGAGCCGTAAATGAATGACATACCGCCTTCCTTTGCCAAAGCAATTGCCAGTGTATCGTTGGAAACGGACTGCATAATTGCAGAAACAAGAGGAATGTTGAGGGTAATGGGTGCTTCTTCACCTTTTTTGAATTTGCAAAGAGGAGTACTGAGGTCAACATTTGCAGGTATGCAATCGGGACCTGTGTAACCGGGTATAAGCAAATATTCACTGAATGTTCTTGAGGGTTCTTGACAGTAACGAGCCATTCAAATCTCTCCTTTGACTATTAATTATTACCTTACATTGTACTTTTTATTTTTCCAAAAGTCAACTATAAAATATAACGATAATATTGAACTTTTTTTAAGTTAAATTATTGTAAAATGACATATTCTGTGATAATATGAATGAACAATTATGTTAAGGGAATATGCTTTCCCGGGCAAATAGTTCACGCGGGGTGTATTATGGCACATTTTGAAATTGATTTTCACGACAAAAACAGTGAAAGATTTATGATAAGCGGCCGTATCAATCAGATTCTGAGAGATATGTACGCTAAGTTTATTATTGTTGACAGCGTTGATACGGGTGATTTTTTCTTCCGCGACGGTCAGTATACTTTTGAAGATAGGGATGTTGGGGAATGGGTACCCTTTAAGGCTAACAAAGATTATTGGGGTTACCGTGAATGCTATTGTTGGTTTAAGCAGACCGTAAAAATTCCCGAAAGTTTTAAGGGTCAGCACGTTATATATAATATTACTCCCTATGCACGCAGCTGGGAAAATGAGGTTAACCCTCAGTTTATTGTTTACATAAACGGTAAGGTTGCTCAGGGTGCGGACAGCAATCACCGCTACGTTACGGTAACTCCCTGTGCAGAGGGCGGCGAAGAGCTTGAGATTTACATTAATGCCTATTCTGATGATTGGGAATGGAGAGGTGAAATACAGCTTGGCGCACAGCTTCAGGTGTTTGATGACGTGGCTTATGCGACATACTTTGATATTCTTACACCCTTGAAGGTTGCAAAGTATCACGGTGAAGACAGCGATGCCCGTGTGAATATCCTTAATGCACTTAACGCAGCTTGTAATATTCTTGATATTGATACAAATGACCGCGAGGTTTTCCACGAGTCTTGTGTCGAAGCATCAGAATATCTTGACAAAAACCTTTACGGAAAGTTTGAAGAAGCAACCTGCTGGGCTGTGGGTCATACACATATTGACGTTGCGTGGCTGTGGAGAGTGCGTCAGTCAAGAGATAAGGCTTGCCGTTCCTTCTCAACGGTTCTCAAATTGATGGAGGAATACCCTGAGTATAAATTTATGTCCTCTCAGGCTCAGCTTTACGATTACGTGAAGCAGGATTATCCCGAGGTTTTCGAGCGTATCAAACAGCGCGTGAAAGAGGGCAGATGGGAAGCCGAAGGCTCAATGTGGGTCGAAGCAGACACAAACGTCGCATCGGGTGAAGCCCTTGTGCGTCAGTTTCTTGTGGGCAAGCGCTTTTTCCGCAATGAATTCGGCATTGATAATAAAATTATGTGGCTTCCCGATGTTTTCGGGTATTCTGCCGCTATTCCTCAGCTTATTAAAAAGAGCGGTATGGAATACTTTATGACTACAAAAATAAGCTGGAATGAATATAATAAATTCCCTTACGATACTTTCAAATGGCGCGGTATTGACGGTACAGAAGTTCTTTCACATTTTCCCCCGAGCTGTCACGCAACCGTTAACGAAAGAGCAAACTGGCAGACAACTTATAACAGTAAATTAAGACCTCTCTACGTTATCGGCGGTTATAAGAGATATTCTCAGAAGGATTTGGGTAAAGACTACCTTATGAGCTACGGCTTCGGTGACGGTGGCGGCGGTCCTACTGTTGAAATGCTCGAATACGGTAAGCGTATGTCAAAGGGTATTCAGGGCTGTCCCGTTGTTAAACAGTCAAGCTCTCTTGATTTCTTCCGTAATCTTGAAAAGCAGGTTGAGGGTAATAAGCATCTTCCTGCCTGGTGTGGTGAATTATACCTTGAATTCCACAGAGGTACCCTTACAAGTCAGGCAAGAAATAAGAAATATAACCGTAAGAGCGAGTGCCTTTATCACGATGTTGAAACACTTTCAGCTATCGCAAATAAAGAAACAGGCTTCAGATATCCCAAAGAAAAGCTCCTTGAAAACTGGAAGCTTATTCTTCTCAATCAGTTCCACGATATTCTTCCCGGTTCTTCAATTTCAGTTGTTTACGAAGATAGTAAGGAAGACTATGAAAATGTGCTTGCTGACGGATGTGCAATGGCAAGTGAAGCAGAAAGCACCCTTATTTCAAAAATGAATCTTGAAAATGACAGTATCGTTATTTTCAACACAACCGGCTTCAGACGTAAGGATGCAGTTGTTTGTGAAATTCCCGTTGACGGTGATTTCGCAATTTTTGACAAAAATGATAACGAGGTTGCTTATCAGAAAACCTATGACGGCAAAATTGTGTTTATTGCAGAGGTGTGTCCCAAGGGTTATACAAGCTATGCAGTAAAAAGATGTGCACCGTCTGTTTGTGAAAGTGTTAATGCAAAACCCGAAAAGGCAGAAACACCATTCTTTACGGTTGAGTTTAATGAAGAAGGTAACATTAAAAAGCTTATTCATAAAAAGACGGGCAGAAGTGTTTCTCCCGACGGTGAAGCGGTTGGTAAGGTTGTTGCTTATCAGGACAGACCCCATAACCACGAGGCGTGGGATATTAAATGCTATTTTGATGAAAAAAGCTGGGAGCTTGATTTCAAGAATGCCTCGATTGTTGAAAACGGCCCCGTAAGAGCTGTTTATAAGGTTGACAGAGCATTCAGAAAATCAACGTTTACAGAGTATTATTGTATTTATAATGACCTGGAAAGAATTGACGTTGATTACGAAGCAGATTGGAAAGAGGATCACGTTGTTCTTAAAGCAGATTATCCTGTTGACGTAAATGCGGTTAAAGCAACTTTCGATATTCAGTTCGGTAATATTGAGCGTTCCACAACAACGAACACAACTTGGGAATTTGCTCAGTTTGAAGAAAGTATGCACAAGTGGGTTGACCTTTCAGATAACAGCTTCGGTCTTTCAATTATCAATGACTGTAAATACGGCTGTGACGTTAAAGACGGACGTATCAGACCCACTCTCTTCAGATGCGCAACACAACCTAATAAGGTTCAGGACAGAGAAAAGCATTCATTTACGTTCTCAATTTATCCCCACGGGGGCAGAGTATCCGATTCTGCGGTTGTTAACGAAGCGTTTAACGTGAACTTCCCGCTTTATGCAATTCCCGTTTCAGCCCACGAGGGTGTTTTAGCACCTGAATACTCATTTGTTGAGTGTAACAAGAATAACGTTGTTGTTGAAACGGTAAAGGTTGCAGAGGACAGTGACAGCATAATCGTAAGAGCTTATGAAACATGGAACAGCAAAACCCCTGCAACGTTCACCTTCGCAAGTGAAATTGCAGAGGCTACAGAGTGTAACCTTATGGAGGAAGAGGACGTTGCCGTTGAATATTCGGGTAATGCCCTTTCTGCGGAGTTTAAGCCCTTTGAAATTAAAACCTTCAAGATTAAATTTAAATAAAAGGTGTAAATATGAGCTATAGTTTTTTTGCTATGGTGTCGCGTATGAAGTATATAGACCGTTGGGCGCTTATGCGTAATACCGAAAATGAGAGTCTTGACAGTCACTCAAAAGAAGTGGCTGTTATAGCTCACGCTCTTGCTTTAATAGGCAACAAGCGTTTCGGTAAAAGCTATAACGCGGACCGTGCGGCGGTTTTAGGGCTTTATCACGATGCTCACGAAATAATAACGGGAGATATGCCGACTCCCGTAAAATATCAGAATGAAGATATTCTGATTGCATTTAAGGCGGTTGAGAATTCTGCAAACGAAAAGCTTTTGAACAAGCTGCCTGCAGATTTGCAGGATGAATTCCGCGATTTATTGACGGAAAATGACGATGATTTAAAACCACTTGTAAAAGCGGCAGATAAAATAAGCGCTCTTATAAAATGTATTGAAGAACGCAAAGCAGGTAACACTGAGTTTAAGGAAGCGGAAATTGCCACAAGAAAGCGTATTCTTGAAACAAACCTTCCTGAAGCGAATGTGTTTATTGAAGAATTTTTACCTGCGTATGAGCAAACGCTTGATACACTATAAATTAAAATGAGCTGTAAAAAACGAAAGTTTTTTACAGCTCATCTGTTTTTTTATTGAGTGATATTCTGTTGGGGAAGTACCCACTCTTTTTTAGAGTACATTATTGTGGGATGAATTTTTTGAATCGGTTTGTATTTTTTTAGTACGACTACATAAAATTCATCGCCCACTTCTGTGGATGCATAAACAGTATCGTTAACAGCAATTCTTTGAAATTTGTTGTCACCAAAAAGGTTGAAATTCAAAAATCTTGAAGATAAATATGTCTGCTTCTTTATAACTCTTCTGTCAACAACCATATAATCGGGATTGTCAAAAAGTTTATAATTAAAAATGTGCTTTGCCGCTCTGATCATAAGAATAATCCATATCGGTAATAAATACCAAGCAACCCAAGTTGTAAATATAAGGACAAGAAGCATTATTATCCAGCTTACAATATGCGCAATATGAATGCCTTTTTTAGGTTTTGCCGCGGCAATGTCAGCGCGTATTATATCGTCTGTCAATATTCTTTTTTGTGTTTGATAATCCAAAATAACCCTCCTATTTATTACAGAGTTTTATCTGATTGTGCCTAAAAAGCCGAAAAGAGTTTTAAAGAATGCTGCAAAAAGCTTCATAACGTTAAGGAAGGTTGGCTGGTCATCTGCGGCGTTGAATGCATCAACAACGTCATTACCTGTTATTTTCCTTACCTTTGTAAAGGTCTGGTTGTTAACGTCGTTCTGCATAAACTGCGGATATTCTTCCATATCGTTAACAGTCAGCTGGACGTCGCTGCTGAAAAGGACCTTATAAAACTCACCGTGGCCGTCGTGGGTTGTGCTGTGAAGCATATCCTTGATGAACCAAGTGCATTCGGGAAGAGCGCAGGTGGAAGCATCAATAACTCTGTCGGGAGAAATATAGTTGGTTTCGGTAAATCTTGCCTGCTTGTAGTAGGCAGGGAGAGTTTCACCGATGTAAGCGCAGGTTGCACCGATTGTTGCATACTGAGTGTCAACGGTACCGTCAGAGTTGTTTTTGTATGCAGTAACAAGCGGTGTTCTCTGCATATTGTAGCCTGCAACGATATAAATCTTTGTGCCGTTTGCCTGAGCATCTTTAAGAAGTGTTTCAGCCTGCTGCTGAATCTCGTAATGATAAAAATCAAGCTTTTCAAGAAGCACAGGGTGAGTGCTTTCATCGAGCTTCATAAAAGCCTTTGCGCTTTCATAATATTCGTGGGGGACAAAGCTCCATATACCGGCCATTGTGCCGAAAATCGGAATAAGGGCTTCATCAAAAACTCTGTCTTTAAGGTTTAAGACAAGCTCGTCTGCTATACCGATAAGACCTGCCCATACACCGCCTGCGTCAAGCATTTCGATAAGTGTGTAAAGAATACCGGCAAGAGCATCACTGCCCAAATCGGGAAGGGCACAGGTCGCGTAGTTGAGAAGCGCATCCTTATTTATTTCAACCTTACCGTTGTAAAGCTCACCTGCAACGGCAGTACCCTGTAAGGGACAGCACTGGAATATGATTGTTTCAATATCATCCGTGCCGTAAAGCTTGATGTAAGACATCGTAACAACGCCGCCCATTGAGGATGCTCTGAATCTTACTGTGTCGTGGTTTGTAAGCTCCTTAACCTCTTGAACGTAGGTGTGAAGCTTCTGAGCGTTTTCCACAGGGTCAAGACGGAAGTCGTAACCGAAATAATAGTTATGGTCAATGCTGTGGGGCGGGTCTGCCTCAGGGTGGAATTCCTCGGATGTAACCCTCTCATGGGATTTTCCCTCGTTATCAAGAGCGAGCATACCGAATGATGCGTTAACACATTCAATAAGCACGTCACCGAAAGCATCATAGTCACTGTCGAGCAAAAGCTGTGCCGCCGCAGGAACGAGTGGTGCAAAATCGTTGAGAATATCGCTTGTTTCCGGACGGAAAAGTGTCCTTTCGTTTTCTGTGCCGGCATCAAGGTAAACAGAGCCGCTGCCTAAAGCCGCAACGTAAATGATGGGCGGTTCACCGCAGCTGCATTTTGTGGTTGCCGCAAAGCAAGGTAAAATGCTTAAACCGAGAAATACCAGAGAAAGTATAACTGAAAGTGTTTTTTTCATTATTTAACCCCCAATATGTATTAATTGTATAGCATAATATTAACATAGTAAAACGACTCTTTAAAGTGTGCAAAACTTACAAATTTTGTCAAATGTTTTTTTGCAAAACGACTATTGTCAGGTTGTTGTTAAAAGGGTTTTGTTGTGATAAAATTAATTATAATTAACTCAGGAGGCAAAAATGGCATATTCTGATTTTGCAAGTGTTTACGATGCGTTGACATTTAATGTTGATTATAAAAAACGCGCCGAATATATATGCAGTATACTTAAAGACAACGGTATTGAAGACGGTCTTCTTCTTGATCTCGCTTGCGGTACGGGTTCTTTGTCCGTTGAGTTTGCCCGTAAAGGCTTTGAGGTTATAGCAACGGATTCTTCACCCGATATGCTTATGGAAGCGCAAAACAAAGCCTTTTCGGAAGGTCTTAACGTAATGTTCCTTTGCCAGAAAATGCAGGAAACCGATTTGTACGGCACGGTGAGAGCAATTGTCTGTTCTCTTGACAGTATAAATCATCTTGAAAGCATTGAAGAGGTCGAAAAAACCTTTGCTGTTTTAAAGAATTTTATCGACGATAAGGGAATAATGATTTTTGACGTTAACACTCTTTATAAGCACAGATATGTTTTAGGTAATAATACCTTTGTTTATGACGAAAAAAATGTTTATTGCGTGTGGCAGAACAGACTTCTTCCCGATGATAAAACGGTGAGCATAAATCTTGATTTTTTTGTAAAAAACGGAGCATCCTATGAGCGCTTTAACGAGGCGTTTAAGGAGATTGCTTTTACTGATGAGGAATTGACGTCTGCTGCGGAAAAATCAGGCTTTAAGGTGATAAAAAAATATGCGGATTTGAGCTGTAAACAGCCTTGTGAAAGCACCGAAAGAGTGTATTACGTAATTAGAAGGGAGTATTGATTATGGATAATCTTATGTATTTAAAAAGCGGCACGGATATACGCGGTACAGCAATTGAAAAGGATGGTAAGCCCATTGACCTTACTGATGCTCGTCTCGTTAAAATTGTGTGTGCCTACGTTGATTTTCTGAAAGAAAAATTATCGAAAAGCGAGCTTTCAATAGCTGTTGGGTACGACTCCCGAGTGTCATCGCCGCGCATTGCAAAAACTGTATGCAAGGCTCTTTCTTCTCTCGGTGTGAAGGTGTATGACTGCGGTCTTTCTTCAACTCCTTCAATGTTTATGTCTGTTATAAATTTCGGTGTGGATTCTGCTGTTGAAATCACCGCGAGTCATCTTCCGATGGAGATGAACGGACTTAAATTTTTTACCCGTGAGGGCGGGCTTTCGGGTGATGATATTAAGTCTATTCTGTCAGCGGCACAAGAGCTTGAAGCAGAAATCGAGTTAAAAAATTCGGATGTTTTGAAACTCAACAATATGGAAAAATACTGCTCTGACCTTTGTGAAATGATAAAAAGAGGTGTTGATGCAGAGGACTACGATAAGCCCTTAAAGGGACTTAAAATTGTTATTGATGCAGGTAACGGTGTAGGCGCTTTTTACGCAGGTAAAGTGTTGTCCGTATTGGGTGCGAATACTGACGGAAGCCGTTTTCTTGAGCCTGACGGAACATTCCCTAATCACATCCCGAACCCCGAAAACAAGGTTGCTATGCAGAGTATTTGCGAGGCTGTTGCAGAGTCCGGTGCAGACCTCGGTGTTATATTTGATACAGACTGCGACAGAGCCGCCTGCGTTGATGAAAAAGCACAGGAAATCAACAGAAATAAGCTTGTTGCCCTTGCTTCATTTATTGCACTTAAAGGTAATGACGCAGGCACAATCGTTACGGATTCCGTAACCTCTGACGGTCTCAATAAATTTATAGAGAATGACCTCCGCGGTGTTCACCACCGATTCAAACGCGGTTACAAAAACGTCATTGATGAAGCAATAAGACTTCAAAATGAAGAGGGGAAAAACGCTCCTCTTGCAATAGAAACCTCGGGTCACGCAGCCTTCAGAGAAAACTATTATCTTGATGACGGTGCTTATCTTGTAACAAAGATAATTATTGAGGCCGCAAAGCTACGTAAAGAGGGAAAAACCATAGGCAGTATAATCGAAAATCTCGAAATTCCCGCAGAGGAAAAAGAGGTAAGATTTACCATAAAGCTTAACGATTTCAGAGATTACGGTCTTTCTGTAATAAATGATTTTAAGACTCTTTGCGAGAATACAGAGGGGATAACCGTTGCTCCTGTGAATCACGAGGGTGTAAGGGTGAATTTTGATGAAAACAGCGGTGACGGCTGGCAGCTTTTGAGAATGAGCGTTCACGAACCGTTGCTCGTTCTCAATTGTGAGAGCAAGATTTTGGGCGGCTGTGAAAAAATGCTTGAGTTTTTCAAAGAATTTATAATAGAATATGCGGATTTGGATACTTCTAAACTGTTATAACCAATAACAAAAATATAGCGTGATACCATGTATTGTTAAGGTACGGGTATCGCGCTTTTTTCTCACTTGGAAAAAACGGTAAAGTTCAACAAAAAAATGTTGAATAATGCTTAATAAAAAGTTAACATTTGTATTGACTTTGATGAATATGTAGTGTAAAATTGTAAATGTAAAAATATAGGTGTAGAAGTGCACCCTTTTTTAATCTGAATGGAGGTTTTTTCTATGAGAAAGTCAAAGAGAATCATATCATTATTGCTCACAGCAATAATGGTAGCGACCACTTTTGTAGTAGCGATTCCCACGCTTCTTGTTGATGCGGATGCAGCTACGACTATCGACGGCATTACTCAGGAACGTGTTGTCGGTACAGACGGCTCATACAAATCAACTTACGACAACTATGCGGCTATGTACCTTAACGGTGCAAGCAGCCCGACTAACATTGTTATCCCCGGTCTTAATGCGGCCCAGGACTACGTTATTCAGGGTGTTACATATTATCCTGAAAGGGACTGGATGCTTGTTACGGCATATCACAATGACGGTACAGAATCAAGTAAGATTTTTGCTCTTGATGCTGCAACAGGTGAATTCGTAGCAATGTTCTCTTTCCTTAATGTTGATGGTACAGTTAATATGGACCACGGCGGCGGTATTGCGGTTTCAGAGCACAATATCTACTATTCCTGCGGCGATAAGGACAGAAAGATTGCTTATGCTCCCCTGGATGCTTTAAGAAACGCACCCTTGGATCAGCATACAGTGATTCAGCTTGTTGCTGAACGTGATTTCGTTGAAATAGGTTCTGTTTCTTACGACTCCAAAACAGCTTATTCAGCTTACGTTTGTTACGACCAGGGTGTTCTCTGGATGGGTAACTTCTATGACCTTGGTGCTAAGCTCCTCGGTATTACCATTGCGGCGGCTGACTATAATGCCCCCTCAAACAACCAGTATAACTCAATGATTTTCGGTTATGAGCTTTCGGGTAACTCCTCCGCTGAGGAGTGGGCAAACCTCGTTGGCGCAACCGGCAAGGATTGTCAGGGTAACCCCAGCTATGCCATAGGTCTTGATAACGCTCTTAAGGATATTCAGTACGCTGTTGTTGATAACGGTAAGCTTTACCTCAGCCGTTCCTACGGTTCAGGTGCAGGTAACTCAATCAACTTCGGTTTCGGTGACAGAAGTTTCCTTACAGTTGCTGATATCGACCTTTCTCAGCCC
Organism: Clostridia bacterium; assembly: GCA_017621885.1. Lineage (GTDB taxonomy): Bacteria > Bacillota > Clostridia > Oscillospirales > Acutalibacteraceae > DTU089. Next base: position 42,108 of record JAGASD010000017.1, read on the forward strand.
GGTGACACTCCCGTTACAATCAGTACAGAGAGCACAGGCTCTCTTGACAAAACTGTTATGGCTTACGATATCGATGACTATGACAATTACGCTATGATGCCCATGTCAGAAGGTCTTTGCGTTGTTAACAACAAGATTTTCGTTACCTTCGAAGGTGCTTCCAATAAGTACATGAACGAAAGTTCAGGTCTTACATCAATCGGTAACTGTACTAAGCCCGTTGACGTTGTTTGGGAGCTTGACCCCTACGAGCTTATGGAAATCACAGTTGCTGAGCCTGAAAAGAGTATTTATTACGAAAAGCTCTACAGTCTCGCAGATATAAAAGACGGTGAGGAATACATCATCGTTCACGAATCCAACAAAAAAGACCCTGTTACTCAGAAGAATTACCTTTATGCATTCAATGCAGACGGTAACTTCAGCGGTCACAAGCTTTCAAAGAGCAGTACTGACGTTGTTAAGGGTTACGACGGTATGATAGGTCACCCCATCAGCTACTATTCATTTGAAAAGGGCGTTTATGATGAAGACATCCTTTATCTTGAACATCCCGAACAAGACGATATTGAAAGCATCCGTTGGACAATTACTAAAATCGGTGACGGAAAATATAGCATAAAATCAACCGAAACATATTTTGCTAACTGTGATTCATTCTATTTTGACGGCAGCAAAATCACAATGGCTCCTTCCAACGCAACTTACCTTAATAATATGCAAATCGCTCAGTTGGAAAACAGCAGCGGTTATTTCTATTTTTCAAATGACGGTCGGTATTTCCTCTGGTGTAATGACGGCGAAAACGCTACCTACAACACCAAGGCAAACGCATATTACACAGCTAACGCTTCAAACCCCATCTTTGACGGTGTTACCGAAATTCCCGGTACATTCCATTGCGATGCTTTGAATGGTACTACTTCAAATATTCTCGGCGGTCAGATTGATACTTCTGATGATGACGTTCAGTATGAAGAGAATGCATTCCAGATTTATCGCCGTGTAGTTGACGAGGCTGCTTCTACTTACGAAAGCCGTGTTTACACTGACCTTCAGGCAGAGCTTCAGGAGGACGGTACATACGACGTTACTCTTGAAACATTTGCAATTTCTCCCAACCATTATCAGTATAAGGGAGAAAGACCCACCGACTACATCATTGTAGCCGATACATCTTCCTCAATGGCTTCAAAGGGTAGTACAGGTATTAACGAATACACCGGTAGCCTTTCAGTTTCCTCAATGAGCCTTGAAGCAAATACCTCTGACGATAACGGTACGGGTGTCAGCGGCTACGGTTTCACTAACCCTGACGAGGATATTTACCTTAAGCATACCGACGGTAAATATTATAAATTGTATATGGCTGTTAATACTACTGAACTCAATAAATTTATTGGTATGATCACATCAATGCGTCAGAAATATTACGCATATTATATTGCTGACGACGGTCTTTATTATTGTATCCAGGACCATGCAGTTAACCCTATAGGCAGAACCTACACCGAATGGAAAGCTTGGGTTGACAGCGGCGAAAACGAATCCGACTACAGTACAAAGACAAGCAACTCAAACAGACGTAAAGAAGATATTTATGTAGGTTACCACTACCGTTTCGACGATGTTAACTCTTCCTACACTGATGAGCATGTACGTCTTGATACATTAAAAACAGCAATATCAAATCTTGCTACACAGATTGCAGCACAGAACAGCGGTAACAGAATAGCACTTGTTCAGTACGGTGCTGATGCCAACTCCGGCTTCATTACAAAAAGCGGTTCGCTTTCTACCAACGATTATGCAAATGCCTTCTGGGCTACGGGTACTGTTGACCAGCTTAAACCGTATATTGATAACCTCACAACATCAGCTCAGACCAACAATGCAGGTATTGAGTTCGATTACGTAAACGCACTTATTGCAAACTCAGGCTATAGCTATAAAGAGGACGGTACAAGAAACGTTGCGGTTATCTTTCTTTCCGACGGTATTCCCGGTGCAGACAGCAACAGTGCAACAACAGCCGCTGCAAACTCAGTTATCACAAAAGCTCTTACAGCAAAAAATAACGGTGCGTTTGTTTACACGGTTCTTATCGGTAATAACGAGGTAAGCGGATTTAACAAAAAGGCTTATATGGACGGTGTTTCCAGTAAATATGCCGCCGCTGCAAGTATAACCGACCTTGGTGGTCAGAGCGTTGACGGCGTTAACTACGCAATCAGCTTGGCTACAACCACTATGAACAACTTCGTTAACTTCGGTGCAATTACTACTGAAGAGGTTTCAGCTAACGCTGCAGTTGGTCTTGATAACCTTGACGCAAACTCCTACCTTCGTCAGCAGCTTAATGATGCCTTCAAGTTCCCTGCTGATTTCAATAAGGACGAAGACCTTATAGTTGAGCTTATTACAGGTGAATATGACGAGGTCGGTCGATTCTCCTTCAACGAAGCTAATAAAGGCTCTAACTCAATTGATGCACTTACAATCAAAAATGCTACAACAGTTGATGCTGCAAACAGAACCCTTACTGTTACTAAATATGACTACTCTGATGAGTATGTTGCAAGAAACAGAACGGATAAAGACGGCAGAAAGCTTCGTGTAACATTGAAGGGTCTTCTTGCAGACGAAACCAAGAAGATTCGTAACACATCTATCAATAACCTTGATACAACCGGTATATATAAGACTCAGACAAATATGAACAACAATGAAGAGTTCAAGATGTTGCCTACCTCATACTTCAACATCCCCGAGTATACCTACGTTCTTGACTACGGTCTTCCTATGTATGACTCTGCTGTTAACGGTACACTTAAATCAGTTAGTGCGGACCTTTCGGCACAACGCGATGTAAATGGTAATCTTGCATACAAAGACATTTCTTCAAACGGACTTGTTGAAATCACAGAAGATAAGCTTGACCTTATTTACAGATCAACCCCCACAAACTTCGCTGACTCAGGCTACTGCTTAATTCAGCGTGATAACGGTCAGTATGACTGGTTCGAAATTAAGGTTGTTCCCGCTTCAAACGTTCTTTTTGAAGAGGATTACGTGGTAGATAAGGAAGGCGCTGAAGGTGTAGCCTGGGAAAGCTTAGGCAGCCCCAAAGAAACCTATCAGTCAATCACAGACGATAGTAGTGATGTTTACGGTTATGATGAAAAATATGAAACAGCCGAGCATAACTTTTCAAACAACACAGCTTCAAAGGTTTCGGTATCTTCATCTTCGACACTTAATCGCAGTGTTCCCAAGACCTTTGATTTCGTAGGCGAAGGCTTCGACCTTATTTCTGCTTGCGGTGAAAACACAGGTATGCTGGCAGTTACTGTTAAGGATAAAGAGACAGGCGAGCTTGTAAAGGGCTACCTTGTTGACACTTACTATAGTGGTGATATTAAAAACAGTGAAGGTCTTATTTGTCAGACACCCATTGTAAAGTTCAAGGGTGACCACAACACATACACAGTTGAGGTTAACGCACTTTACCTTTCAACTGCAAGCGCTCTTGCAAAGAGCATTACAGGTACTAACCTTGCAAACGGTAAGCTCGGTGCTACAACAGCAACCGCAACTGCAGATGCAAAGGCACTTCTTGCAGAGCTCGGTATGAACGAGCTTGCAAACTCAGACCTTGAGCTTGTATGGTTCGATGATAACTCCGTTCTTAACGGCGGTACAGGTGCTGTAGGCAACGTTAAGACAAACAGAGCAGGTGAAACAACTAAGTCTCTTGATTGTTACATTGACGGCTTCCGTATTTATTATCCCATGTCTTCTGAAAAAGTTGATTATATTGCAAGTGAGCAGAAAGCAACATACCATAACGTAATCGCTTGCATCAACGATAATCACATCGGTACAGATAACACTGAACTTGACGGTATTGCTTACGTTGAAACTCAGCCCGGCGAAGATGAAAAACTTACCTTTGCAAACTATGAGAGCTTCGGTCCTCAGAATGAGTTCTATCTCAAGGCAAATGCTTCAGCTGAAAATGCACTTGTTCTTAAAGCTCAGCTTGCACCCGGTTCAAGAGTTCAGTTGGGTCTCAGAGCTGTTACAGGTTCTGCAACAGTAAAAATCGGCGCAACAGACTTCCAGATCAATAGCGCAACCGAAATGTACTATGATGTTACTGACTGTATAGATATTGATGAATACGGGGTTGCAACTCTTACTATTCAGAATACAGGCTCAGGCATTCTTGCTGTTAATAACGTTAAGTTAACAGGCGACGCTACAATGGGAATTGTTACTGAAGAGGATATGCAGGATGCCAAAGAGTATATGATGGCTGCTCCCGTAAGAGCAACCGTTGTAAACGGTGTTGTTACACCCGTTGAAGATGATGCAGACGTTGATAACAACACAACCATTCCCGGTGGCGACGTTATAAATAAAGCTCCCTCATTCGTTCAGGAGCTTCTTGCTAAACTTTTTGATATTCTTTCTCAAATCTTTACATTTTTACCTGTAGGGGAGGTTTTATAAATGAATATGTACATTAAGCCAAGTGCAATGTTTATTACAGCAGCCGGTACAGGTAGCCTTGGTGCATCCTGCACAACTTCAAAAGATGACCTTGATCTTTTAAAAGATGTTTTCGGTATTGACAACTGGGACACAGCTTTTGCAACAGGTGAGGGCTGTCAGGTAGAATATCCCATTGAAGAATACTGTAAATTCACATCTGTTGAAAACGGTGCAACTTCAAAAATTCTTGGAAGCTGATAAAGCTTGACATAAAGATGCCACCCGGAATCAGAAATGATTCCGGGTGGTGTTTTTTGTAGGATTAATGTATTTAATCTATATCTTTAAAATCTGTTACGTCGATAATTTCAGGTGCATCCTCAAGGTCAATTATTTCTGTTTCAACAACGTCTTTTGTTTCGTTATTTTTCTTTTTAGAGGTGATTTGCGAAATTATAAGAACAAGCCCTAAAACCAAAAGAACTGCGCCTGTAATTGACGTTACGGCGGTTGCAAATTTAAAGGGCGCAATAATAATTGCAACAGCGCATATTATCATAAGAACAGCTGATATTTTGTTTGAAAGCTTTTTCTTGTTTTTAAGTGAAAAAATTGCATATCCGAGAACTATCAAGCCAATGATAAACGGAAATACGGAAAGAAGTGTTTTGGGATGAAGAAAAAGGATTATCGCAAGAATAATTACAAACACACCGGATACAACAGAACCGCTTGTTATCCTCGATATACCCTTTATAAGCATCGTTATGCCTAAGATAAAGCAAACGGTAACCAACGATGTTTCGGGGAATATAAGAAGAATAAGTCCCGACAGAGCGATGATAAGGTTTGTCGCAAAACGGATTATTGAAACGGGGAGTTTAAGCTTTTTCATTTTCTGCTCCTTCATTCTTTTTGTTTAATTGGGCGGTTATGCTTTCCATATACTCGCCGTGAAGCTTGAATTTTGTTGAGAAGATTATAAGTGACAATATAATGAGTATTGCGGGAATAACAAGCATCATAAGGCTTATTGCCGATTTTGCACTTTCCGGATTTTTGCTGTGAAGATTGCCGTCATAATTTGAAATGTTAAGTCCGGCAAAAAGAATAATTGTCTGAATAGTGTATGCCATTTTCTGCAAGAAGCCCTTCATTGAGAAAATGATTGATTCTGAACGGAACCCAAGCTTTACCTCACCGTAGTCAACAATATCCGCAAGGAAAACTGTCTGTGCAACAAACATTGAAGCAATACCAATTGAAGCTGCAAGGTAACAGAAGTTCATTGCCATATATAAGCTTGCCGTTTTAAATGAAATAAACATACCAAAGAAACCGAGTATTGTCATTATAAGTGAGAATTGATACGTTCGGCGGCGAGACGTATATTTTGTCATAATAGGAACAACGAGAAGACCTAAAACTGAGCCTATCGCACCAATGGTGCTGAATGCACTTTGCTTTGACGGGTCACCTGCAACAACGTCAAAGAAATAAACTGCAACGCCCGAAACCATATACCAGCCTGCATTTGAAAGCATTGCAAAAAGCATAAATACCAAAAGCTGGTCGTTAGTTTTTGCAATCTGAAACATCTTTTTAAATGTGAATTTTTCTTTAGGCTTTATAACGTGTTTTTCCTTTGTTCTTGCAACAGAGATGCTTGCAAAGCCCACAAGCGCCACAGCGCAGATTGTAGCCCATATACTATAGCCGCGCGCATCCCACATTTTATTGCCCTCTGCATCAACTGTTGCGCTGAGAAGAGGTATAAATACGGGGGTAAGTATTGAAACGATTCCCTGACCGAGTCCCGAAAAAGCACGGGCAATTGTGGCAATAATGTTTCTTTCACCGGGATCATTTGTGAATGACGGCACCATTGACCAATAGGGGATATCTGCCATAGTATTTGTCATACCCCAGAAAACGTAAAGCACAGCTGTGTAGATGTGCAGGGGAATACCTCCGATTTCAAGACCGGGGTTTGTGAACAAAAGTGAAAGCACAATTGCATTGCAGGTTGTACCGATAAGAATCCACGGGCGGTATTTACCCATTTTCGTGTTTGTGTTATCGACGATTGTGCCCATCATAGGGTCGTTTATTCCGTCCCATATTCTTGCTAAAGGGGTTATAAGCAACAAAAACGAGCTTTTTAACTGAAGAATATCAGTCATATACTTTGCAAGGTATGAGTAAAACATACCGTAGCTAAGGTCGAGACCCAGAGCACCTATACCGTATGAAAACTTACCTTTTAAAAATCCTTTTTTCATAATCTCACCTGATAATAATGTTTATATACTCATTATATCATAAGGTGGGATTTTTGCAACCTTCAGGCGGCATCAACGGAGACGTTATTTTCGCCCATCCATTCTAAAAGAATTTCGGGAGTCGAGAAAATTTCATCAAGCTTGTTTATGAAGGGAACAACGTCTCCGAAATCAAGAGCTCTGTGGTCAAAGCAAATTGTAATCGGAAGAACCTTGCCGACTTCAACGTGAGAATCTCCCTTTTCATTTTTTCTTATAACCGGTTTTTCGCAAACAGAACCAACGGCAAATGCAGTTATTTGCGGCGGTATTATTTCAATAAGCGCAGGCGCACCGTGTTCACTTCTGCAAACAGAGCCGATGTTTGAAATTGTAACCGTGCCTTGCTCAAGATCCTTGTAGGTAAGTCGGTCGCGCTCGGGTATTTTAAGGTATTCCGCCTTTGCTTTTCTATTTAAAGTCTTTACCTTGTGTTTGCCCGTTTTCGAACCGATAAGACGGTAGAAGGCTTTTCTGAATTCACCCTTAAAAAGACCTTTGATTGTATCTCTGAAGGATACCTCAAACATAGCCTCGTCAAGGTTTGTGTTAAGTGCTCTGCGCCGCACGTCGTTAATATAAAATTTCATTTCATCAAGCGTTTTGTTGCCGAAATCTTTCAGATTTACCGTCATCATTTTGCCGTTAGGTAAAATCATCGGCATTGAAATATCTATCTCTTTGATAGTATCAATTCTGCCGCGCACAAGCTTTTTGTTGAAATCGATGTGTGCATTCATCTGAGGCGCTGCTTTCAATCCCTCTGTGATTATTTTTAAAGTAAGTATATTTAAAGATACTCTCTCAGATTTATTTTTTTTTGAATTAAGAAGCGAGAATACCGATAAAAAATCAGAAGCATCAGCTTCATATAAATATGATACGTGCGGTATGTCGTGCCAGCTCTGGCTTGTCATGTTAGCAACAATTTTTCTCTGAATTCCGAAATGTTCTGTATTTGTAACAGTCATAATTATTTCTCCTTTTAAGTACGTTTTTTCTGCCGCATTGATCTTTTGGCAGCTATATCTTACAAAAAAAGAGGCGGTTGCACTACCATATATTGGTTGCAAATGTAAAAAAACAAGGAAATTATTGGTTGCAAAAAGCGGTTGCGCCCTTATTTTTAGCAGTTTTTTCAAAAAACTTGCCAAATTCTTCAAAATATATTATTATTTAATAAAGATTTTTTCAGGAGAGATTTATGGATAATAACTTAGGTTTAAAGCTTCAGGAAACAAGAAAACGTAACAAGCTTTCTCAGGAAGCGCTGGCTGAAAAATTAGGTGTGAGCCGTCAGGCAATATCTAAATGGGAAAGAGGGGAGAGTGCGCCCGACACAGAGAATCTTATTGCACTTTCAAGAATATACGGTGTAAGCATTGATGAGCTTTTGGGGAATGATTCACAACCTGCGAAGGCGGATTTGTATGAAGAGCCCGTTGATGAAATAACTCCGGAATATGATGTTCCGCAGTCGGAAGAAAAGCTTAGTTTTAAAGAAAAGCATGCCATTGAAAAGGCGAAGCCGCCGCTTTACCCAAAACTCAAATCATTCTTATTAAAAGTTCCTGTGTGGTTATTTGTTCCCATTATTTATATGGTTGCGGGTATGCTCGGAAAATTGTGGCACCCTATGTGGCTTATCTTCTTTTTTATACCTTTCTATTATCAGCTTTGCCACGCTGTCAGTGCAAAAAACAAACGCTCGTTTTTCAGACGTTTACCGATTATTCCGACTGTAATTGTAGTTTTCCTTTGCCTCGGCTTTTTTGCGGGTCTTTGGAAATATGCGTGGCTTTTATTCCTTATAATTCCCATTTATTATTGGGGCGCAAATAACGTGAAAAAATAAAAAAGAGCGGTTACTTCCGTTTTAAGGAAGCAACCGCTTTTTCTGTGCCGTTTATTTCATTGTAATGTCCGCGTAAATGGGGTAGTGGTCAGAAACAAATCTGCCGTCGATACCTTCAGTAACAACTCTGTAGGTGTGAGCATCAAATTTATCGTTAATCATTACGTAGTCAATAACGTCATCCTTGTGCATATTAGGCTTTGTATCGTGGTATGTGCAATAATCCATAGTGTTTTCTGCAGCGAATTTTGTGTCACGAAGAATACCTGAATTTACAAACTGATTATAGTTTTCACTATCCTGACGAACGTTCATATCAGCTGTGAAAACAACGGGAAGGTCTGTGTATTCCTTTGCTTTTTCAACAATCATATCAACGCTGTTTGCTCTTGCAGTAATGCCGATGTGGTCAAAATGGCTGTTGAGATGAACGTATTTTTCACCTGTTTCTTTGTTTTGAAGAACAACCCAGGTGCAAACTCTTCTGCAAGCGGCATCCCAACCGAACGAGGGCTTTTCGGGTGTTTCTGAAAGCCAGAACGTTCCGCTGTCACAAACGTTGTAAACGTCCTTCAAATAGAAAATGGCTGAATACTCGCCATCGTTGTTGCCGTCATCACGGCCAACACCAACGTAAGCATACTTTTCGCCGACGGTTTCTTTAAGAGTTGCCATCCACTCGGGAGTTGCCTCCTGAACACCGATAGAATCAGCCTCGCTGTCAAGCATCGTCTGAGAAACAATATCGATACGGTCTTCCCAGGTGTCGGTGCCGACGTTTGCACAACGGATGTTAAAAGACATAATACGCATAACATTTACCTCCTTGGGTTCAAAGCCTCTGATAACCGAATTGTCGGGTTTGTTCTGAATAATGCCGATAACCGAGGTTAAGAAGGTTATAAAAGCCATTATGATTGCGCCTAATCCGGAAATAAGCGAGCTTGTCATAAATATCACTTCCTGCATAATATATACATATATAATACCATAAAAAGGTAAATAGTCAATATAATGCAAATAAAAACCTCTTAACGATTTTGCCGTTAAGAGGTTTTGCGATTTAAAGAAGTAATTATGCTTCTCTGTTTTTTGAGAGCTTTCTCTGGAAGAATTTAACAATCTCAACGATGGGGATAATAAGGAATGCAAGACCGAGAGAGATGAAGTATGCATCCCAGGGAAGAGGCTCAAAGTGGAAAACAGCTGCAATGGGTTCAACCTGTACAACAAGTGTTGTAAGTGCGAATGAAGCAATCATTGCAATGTAAAGAATAGCGTTCTGGTGACCCTTCAATACCATACCGACTGAAGAACTGCGCTGTGAACGCATATTGAATGAATGGAAAATTTCGCACATTGCCATTGTGAAGAAAGCCATTGTCATACCCTCTGTGCTGTCGGGAATGTTTCTCCATATAAGGTGATCTGTTTCAAGGAATTCACCAATATAGAAAGCGGCAACTGTAAGAATACTTACGAGAATACCCTGGTATGCACAGTCAACACCGAGACCACCTGCGAAAATACCGTCGTTTTTGTTACGGGGCTTACGCTTCATAATGTTGGCTTCGGGTTTTTCAAGACCGAGAGCAAGAGCAGGGATACTGTCTGTAACAAGGTTAATAAAGAGAAGGTGAGAGGGCTTGAGAATTGTAAAGCTCATAATTGTTGCAAAGAAGATTGAAATAACCTCTGAAAGGTTTGAGCCGAGGAGGAACTGAATAGCCTTACGGATGTTATCATATATTCTTCTTCCTTCGCCAACCGCTGAAACGATGGTTGCAAAGTTATCGTCAGTAAGAACCATATCAGCAACATTCTTTGTAACGTCTGTACCGGTGATACCCATACCAACACCGATGTCGGCACTCTTGATAGAGGGAGCGTCGTTAACACCGTCACCTGTCATAGCGGTAACATAACCTTTGTTTTTCCAGGCATTAACAATTCTTGTTTTGTGTTCGGGCTGAACACGTGCGTAAACAAATACATTCTCAACGAGTTTTTCAAATTCTTCATCGGAGTATTTGTCAATATCTGCACCCATCATAGCCTGTGAATCGTCTGTAAGAATACCTAATTCACGTGCAATAGCTTTAGCTGTGTTAATATGGTCACCTGTAATCATAATAGGTGTGATACCTGCGCTTCGGCATTCAACAATAGCATCCTTAACTTCGGGACGAACAGGGTCAATCATACCTGTAAGACCGATGAATATCATATCGTATTCAAGCTTTGCTGATTCATAAACCTCGGGAGCTGTGTCGTATTCCTTGAAAGCTACTGCGAATACACGAAGGGCCTTGTTACCCATTCTTGTGTTTTCTTCGGCAGCCTTACTGAGGATTTCGTCGTTGATGTCAACAATCTCGCCGTTAACTAAAGCCTTTGTGCATTTTTTGAAAATCTCATCGGGAGCACCCTTTGTGTACTGAACAAATTTGCCGTTATATGAATGTACGGTTGACATCATCTTTCTGCCTGAGTCAAAGGGAACTTCACCCACACGGGGTTTATCAGCAAGTAAATCAGCTTTTTTGAGGCCCAATGAATTAGCGTAGTTAATAAGTGCAACCTCATCGGGTTCACCTGTGCTCTTGCCGTCTTCCTCAACCTCTGCATTGGTGCAAAGTGCCATTGCGGTAGCAAGAACTTTTTCATCCTCGGCGTAATGGTCAACAACTGTCATTACGTTCTGGGTAAGTGTACCTGTTTTATCGGAACAGATAATCTGTGTGCAACCTAAGGTTTCTACCGCAGTCATTTTACGGATGATAGCGTTCTTTTTAGACATATTGGTAACACCAATGGAAAGAACAATTGTCATAACCGCAACCAGACCCTCGGGAATAGCCGCAACAGCGAGAGCAATAGCGGTAATAAAGGAGTCGAGTGCTACGTGGTAGAACTCACCTGTTCCGCCTGTGATGAAATGCATTGCAATATTGTAGCCGAAAATAACGATACAAACTGCAAGAACAAGCTTTGTAAGAATTTTTGAAAGCTGTTCAAGTTTAATTTCAAGGGGTGTTTTATTTTCTTCTGCTGTTGAGATAGCTGTAGCAATTTTACCCATTTCGGTGTTCATGCCCGTTGCAACAACAACAGCTTTACCACGACCGTAAACGAGTGTTGAGCCCATATAAGCCATATTTTTACGGTCACCGAGAGGAACTTCGTCAGCGCCTTTACCCATAAGAGCGTTGACGAGCTTGGTAACAGGAACAGATTCACCTGTAAGTGCAGCTTCTTCAATTTTCATACTTGCACATTCAAAAATACGGCAGTCAGCAGGGATAGCATCACCTGCATCAAGAAGAATAACATCACCTACAACAAGGTCTTCGCTCTTGATGGTTTCAACCTTACCGTCACGAAGAGTCTTTGTTGTTGCGGCTGCCATTTTCTGAAGAGCTTCAACGGCTTTTTCTGCTTTGTTTTCCTGAATAACACCGAGAATTGCATTAATTAAAACAACAACAAGAATGATGATGGAGTCTGTAGGGGGGACGAATCCACCGGCTTCAATCATTTCAGTAACAGCTGAAATAACAGCGGCAATCAGAAGGATGATTATCATCGGGTCTTTCATCTGGTCGAAAAACTTTTTGATAGTTGAATCCTTTTTCGCCTCAGCAAGTTTGTTTTTGCCGTTTTTTTCAAGTCTTGCGGCTGCTTCCGCAGAGGTAAGACCCTTTTCTGAAGACTTAACTTCATCAAAAACGGCTTCGGCAGTTTCGAGATAGTGCTTCATTTATATCCATTTCCTTTCTTTGGGAGAAAACAAAAAAGACTTTTACCGCAAATTTGCGGTAAAAGTCTCACTCTTTAAGATATTGGCGGGCTATTGCCGTGACTGACGCCAAATATCGCATTGAGAATGCGAGTTACTCCCTTTTATCAACAATTATTAGTATACCTTGTTTTTTTACGTTTGTAAATAGTTTTTTGTGATTTTTAACAAAAAATACGCTTAAAAACTATCATCTGGGAGTTAATATCACGGGTTGAACCTGGATACCGTTTAAAGCATGCTGTAACGTGTCGGGGATTAGCGAAAAATCGGCAACCATAGAGTTTGGTTTCCCGGCAAAGCTATCCTGACCGTAGGGGACGAAATATATGTTTTTATAATTGAACAATGCACCGATGTTTTTTGCTGCATTTGCCAGAGCATCATTGGTGGACGGTGCAATTATCAGGGGTCTTGCATTCCTCAGGTGTGCTTTGGCGGCAAGGGTCACGCAGGAGTCGGTTACACCCCACGCAAGCTTTGCAAGGGTATTTCCCGTACAGGGCGCAATTATCAATGCATCAAGAAGCTTTTTCGGACCTATGGGTTCGGCTTTCGGTATGGTGTGAATAATATCGTTACCCGTAATTTTTTTCAGTCTGCCTCTCCAGTAAGCCGCGTCGCCGAAACGTGTGTCAAGGTTGTAAGAATTTTCTGACATTATGGGAATAATATTATATTCAAGCTTTTTCAGTTTTTCGATTTCTTCAAATACAGCTTTAAATGTACAAAAGGAACCGCAGACAGCAAAACCAATTGTTTTCAATCTGAATACCCCCTCGCTCTTATTATCGGAAGAATTGAGCGACCGATTATTTCTGCGGCAGATTTTGGTGCAACCTTACCGGGGAGCGAGCTTGCTTTAATGACCTTAAAAGCCCGTTCCTTTGCGCTTTGAAAATCTATCCCGAACGGTGCTGAAGCAATTTCAACAAGAACACAGTCGGGGTTTAATCTGTCAAGCTCTTCTGAACCTAATATTTTTGTGGGAACGGTATTTATGAGCACATCAAAGTCGTTGTTTGTTGCCGATAACTCGGAAATATATCTGCATTTTACAGATTTTGAAAATGCATCAGCAAATGCCTGTTCTTTTCTTGCGAAAACGGTAACATCTGCCCCTAATGCTTTAAGGGCGAGTGCCAGTACCTTTCCCACTTTACCGTAACCCGTTACGGCACACCGCATACCGTGAATTGTTATGGGGAGTTCTTCAATTAAAACCATAATAACGCCTTCTGCGGTGGGGACGGCATTGTATATCGCAAATTCATCTAAAAGAAGATAGTCATAATAAGATGAACTCCGTGCATCCAGTTCTTCGCAGAAGCTTTTTGGCAGCTGCCCTCCAAAGAATGTTTTTTCCGGTGAGGCTAAGGCATAAATATCGGAAATTAAAACCCTTTCGTCAAAAAGCGGAGCGTTGAGTGTAACTCTGTCACGGGTAAAGGGTAGGGGTAAAACAATGAAATCGCAGTCGTTTATTGCATCAAAAAGTGTGTTGTAGCAATCGGTTTGGTTAAAGGCATAGTAGCAAATGTTAAAATTGTGCTTTTCAAGAAATTCGCCCAAATATAAGGAGCGGTTGTCACCGCCTAAAATTAAAATAGATTTATCTTTCATAGAAATAATCAGTCCTCTCGGTACATCATATTCAGTTATCGGTAAAGAGTGATAGAAATGAAAAACCGTTGCAAGTTTTTTCTTGCAACGGCAGATGTTTAATTAATTGTCATTTTTTGTTGGTTTATTATTTGGTGAACGTTGTGCGCTTCGGGGATGTTTAAAAATTCATTTGTGCTTACGTTCAGGGTGTCAAACAGACTACCGCCGGTGCGGGAAAATAAATTGGTTCTGTCATATCCGAATGTAATTGTACCGCTTCCGTCTTTATTTACTTTCAATGATATTGTGGATTCATTTTTGTAATCACAGCATGAAATTTTACCTTTGTTGTAAATAATGGCTCGTGTATTTGTAAGAACGTATCGGGTGTTTTTGAGTATGTGTTTTTTGTGAATAAATCTTCCGAACATAAAATATATACCCACGCAAACAAAGGGAAGTCCGAATAAGGGAAATAAACCGGGAGCACCGGAGCTTATGACTGCAGTTTCCCAGAATATTGCGAAACCGCCCCATAATATACTGAATGGTATCAGAAACACATCCTGCGAGGTTAATAGCTTTTTATCATTTGGCTTTCCGCGCCATAAAACCATTTCATCAGGAAGAAGTTCACCGTTTAACCAATCGAAATCATTGTAATTATCCATATAAGGAACCCCTTTGTTAAACTTTCTCAATGAAATTATACAACATATATTGACTGTTTACAATATATTTTTTAAGTGGTGCGAAGCTTATCCTCCTTGCGAGCTTTAGCTCGGAGGGAGGGGGACCACCGCAGGTGGTGGAAGGTACCATTATTTCGCGCAGCGGAATATATCGCATACGTAAGTATATATCGCATCGCAGATATCAGGCAAAAAGAATAAAGAATAAATTCCGGAACTGCGTTGCGATTAATAAATAAAGTATTTGTGATGCGAAGCTTATCCTCCTTGCGAGCTTTAGCTCGGAGGGAGGGGGACCACCGCAGGTGGTGGAAGGTACCATTGTTTCGCGCAGCGGAATATATCGCATACGTAAGTATATATCGCATCGCAGATATATCGCCCGAAAGTATCGGCGGTGGGTAGTTTCGGCTGTGGTTTGTCTTCTGTTAGTTAGAAGGGAGACAGGGGACGGTTCTGTGATTGGGGTTGTATTGGTGAAACACCCAATAAACCGCCCCTGATTTTAATTAAAAACGACGAAACACTTTAATTCTCAAGGATTTCCAGTTCAATCATAGAACCGTCCCATGATTGTTAACAGATTCTATGATTGGTTTTAACAGATTCTGCTTATTTTTGTCAACACAGAGAACCGTCCCCTGTGTTATGTTTTCCTCGGATGTTAATTTGATTTTCAAAAGTAAAGTTCGGGCGGAATGGTGGTAGGTGTTCAACCGGTAAGCGTTGTTTGGGTATTGACTTACTTGTACCTTCCACCACCCCGATAGACTTTATCAAAAAGTTCAATATATTTCACGCTTTTTAATAATTTGAATTAAAAAATCATTTCAAGGGCGGTCCCCCTCCCTCCCGCAAGCGGCAAGGAGGATAGGCGTCGCATACAACACATTATTTTTCTACACAAATCAAAAATAGCGGTGAATTCCGAAGAAAACACCGCTAAGTTCGTTGGATTTAACTAATTAAAATGCTGAAAAACGTTGATTTTAAGGGATTCAAGACGTTTCATCACAAGACACAGAACCATCCCCTGATTGTTCCGTTGTTTTGAATCATTTTTTGTTTCATTTCTTTTCTTGCCTCTGATCTTTTTGTATTATTCTTGTTATAATCAAAGCAATCACAAATTCGACAAAAAATGATAACACATATATTCTTCCACGAAGACTCACGGGGAAACGAGAAATATCTTGACGCCAGGTAGGCCTTAAAATCGAAAAGCTATCACCATCTGCTGATTTATATTCCGTTAGCAACTTCACCAATTCCGAATTTTCGGATTTATATACTACATTTTCAACATTTCTGACTCCGTATTTAAACTCAGGGCAAATAATGTAAACTATATCGTTTTTAGAATACACAAGAATACCTGAAGATACAATTTTTTCTTTTGCTTTTTCTCTATCAAAATTGTTACTCGTCATCAAAGCGAAATCACTTTTATCTAATAATACCATTCTAAAATATGATTCTACCTTATTCAGTTTAATTGCAGATGCAGATTTCAAGGCAGTTTCAATTTTTTGTATTTCCTCTTCCTCTCTTATAACGCTATGCGGAACAGAAACAGTATAATACACCTCGTTATATTCCTCAGAAGCATATAGCTTATATATCGACTCCACCTTGGATGGCGCTTCATCATAATACGGAGCTTGAACAACAGTCAGAATCGAGAATAATATAATGTTTAACACAAGAACTGAAACAACAGATGCACATATTCTTTTTAGACGTTTTTTCATAATAACACCTCTATAATTCCCATGCATAATACATTTTCGTTAAATGCCAAGTCCGTCTATATCCTGTCCCGCTATTAAGGAAACCATATTTATAACTACTAATACTCCACATAATCGCAATTTTCCAACTGCTTTTTTCGAGTTTGGGACGACGGTTTAAAATTTCCATAATGTAGTTATCAACTTTGTCAAACCATTGTGTCAATAACTTTGTAACCAATGATAGAAATTCGTAATAAAACAAGATATCAGAAACCATTTTCAACTTTTCAGGGTAAGTAACCTCGCCCATCGCATATGTGGCAGAATCCCAATCGCTGTAATCCATATTTAATATACTCATCACTTGTTCTTGAATTACATCGAAAACCGTCGTATGCCTTTGAGCAATATAGTAAAGCCACTCATTGTATGTTTTTTTGTGATAATATGTAGTGTAATAATATGGATACATCGCATATCGATTTTGAAAATTTGAATATTTAACAGAAATTGCTGAATTACTTGCAATATATAACACATCAGCGTTATATGAGTAATATTTCTTTCCTGAAACAGGAACATAACAAACATTTGCTTTCAAATCTGTTTTACTTGTAGACTGCACATTTCTAGAAATCGAATATACTATATCTTCCACACGCATATACGGAACTATAGTAAAAGCATAATCTTTGTAAAAACCGCTCGAATCCACAAAATTCACCGGATCATTTTCACAGTAAGCAAAAAGGTTACAGCCGAGAACCGTGCCTGTGGCATTGAGGTAATTTGTATCGTCAGCGTTTATAAACCTGCCGGTTTGCGGGTCGTAGTAACGGCTTTGGAGATAATACATACCGCTGTAAGCATCATAGCAATATCCGCGGTAACCGAAGGGTGTTAACGCATGCACTATTACCTGTTCTGCCCAATAAACCATACCAACCATTGTAGACGGGTCAGACTGGTAATGTGCGGTCTGATTACCGAACACATCACAACACAGAGAACCGTCCCCTGTGTTATTTATCCGTGTTATTTCCCTCTCGCTACGGTTGTTCGTTTTCAGTAAACGAATATAAATGCAAATCAATCCGTAGGGGATGCATCTATGCATCCCGAAGAACGAAAAAGTAATTGTATAAATCGTGAACTATTGTTCGGTACGCATG
>JAGASD010000018.1 GCA_017621885.1 Clostridia bacterium
AAATTTATTCTTTATTATTTATTCTATATTCTTTATTCTTTTTGCCTTATATCTGCGATACGATATATACTTACGTATGCGATATATTCCGCTACGCGAAACAATGGTACCTTCCACCACCTGCGGTGGTCCCCCTCCCTCCGAGCTAAAGCTCGCAAGGAGGATAAGGCGGTACGCATAGATGCGTACCCTACTTTCAACTTAATCTACAATCAACGCGTGGCGTTCCTCAACCGGCACCTGACCCCTGGCAGCTGACAACTTCATTTCGCGTTTCGCACTTCGCATTTCGCATTATATATATTCAACGCGAAGCGTTCCTTAATTTTGAATTTTGCATTTTGAATTTTGCATTTTAAAAACCCGCCTGACTTTTGTCAGAGGGGATTTTTTATATTACACTTTCAATGATTTTTTTCAGCTCGTCCGTTCCCTCGCCTTTTTCTGATGAAAACGGAAGGATAACCAAATCATCACCGAACTCTGCCAATTCATTGCGCAAATCCTCTTTACGCTGATTGTACTGAGTTTTATTAAGCTTATCGCTTTTTGTTGCGGCTACAATAAAGTGAAAACCTGCTTCTTTCAGGAAACGCATCATAATATAGTCGTCCTCAGAGGGCTTGTGACGCATATCCACAAGCTGAACCACAAGCTTTATGTTACGGGGACTTTGAAAATACCCCTCCATCATTTCAGCCCAACGGCGTTTTTCACCCTTTGCAACCTTTGCATAGCCGTAACCGGGAAGGTCAACAATGCGCACGTCTTCAACTCTGAAAAAATTTATTGTAATTGTTTTTCCCGGCACAGAAGAAACCCTTGCAAGGTTTTTTCTGTTAAAAATGCGGTTAAGCATTGAGGATTTACCTACGTTTGAGCGCCCTGCAAAAACAATTTCGGGCAAATCCGATTCGGGAATCTGCTTTAACGTACCGAAAGCGGCTTCGAACTGAACTTTGTTATAATTCATTTTTATACCTCTCTGCAATATACGGCTGACACCTTCTTTTCGGGCTCGCCCTTTACTGCTTTTCTTTTATTGGTATCAGCATTTTTCTTTACGGTTACCGCGGCATCCTCAAGGGCGATTGCAAGAACCTCATCAAGGTCAGAAACGGGAATGAATTCCACAGCTTTTTTTACGGCTTCGTTGACTTTTTCAAGGTCTGCCCTGTTTTCTTCGGGAATAACAACTGTTTTCATACCGTTTTTGAAGGCGGCTGTTGATTTTTCTCTCAAACCGCCGATTGCAAGGACCTTGCCCCTGAGTGTTATTTCACCCGTCATTGCAACTGTTTTAACAACAGCGCGGCCCGTAAGCGCAGATACAATTGCTGTTGTCATTGTAACACCTGCTGAGGGGCCGTCTTTGGGAACTGCACCCTCGGGCACGTGGATATGAATATCCTTATTTTTATAGAAATCGGGGTCAATGCCGAGGCTTTGGGCTCTGCTTCTTATGTACGTAACTGCGGCTTTTGCAGACTCTTTCATTACGTCACCCAATGAGCCTGTCAGTTCAAGCTTACCTGTACCCTCAAGCACGGCAACCTCAATCTGCATCATCTCACCGCCGACGGCTGTCCACGCAAGACCGTTTGCAGCACCTACCATTTTTTCAAAATCAAATTTAGATGCTTTATATTTAGGTGCACCCAGATATTCTTTGAGCGAGGCTTGGTCTACCGTAATTTTGCCTTCATAGCCTTCAGCAAATTTAACCGCAGCCTTGCGGATAATCTTGGCAATGACTCTGTCAAGAGTACGCACGCCCGCTTCTCTGGTGTAATCAGAAATAATCTCTCTTAATGCGCCGTCGGTAAAGCGAATCATTTTTGAGCTCATACCGAAATTTTTCACCTGTCTGCCCACGAGATGCTTTTTCGCAATAAGGAGTTTATCTTCGGCAGTATAGCTGTAAAGCTCAATAATTTCCATTCTGTCATAAAGAGGACCGGGAATGGCTGAAGCATCATTTGCGGTTGTAACAAACAACGCTTTGCTTAAATCAAAGGGCACGTCAACGTAATGGTCCGTAAAGGTGCTGTTCTGCTCACCGTCAAGCACCTCAAGAAGAGCAGATGACGGGTCACCCTTATAATCGCTTCCTAATTTATCAATTTCATCAAGCAAAATCAAGGGATTTGCCGTTTCCGCTTGTTCAATTGCGGTGATAATTCTGCCGGGCATTGAGCCTATGTAGGTCTTTCTGTGTCCGCGGATTTCCGCTTCGTCACGAACACCGCCGAGAGAAATTCTGACGTATTTTCTGCCGAGTGCCTTTGCAAGGGATTTTGCAACAGATGTTTTACCCACACCGGGAGGACCTACAAGGCAAAGAATCTGTGCATTCGCATCAGGCGCAAGGCGTTTAACCGCAATAAGCTCAAGTATGCGCTCCTTAACCTCTTCAAGCCCGTAATGGTCCTTTTCAAGTATTTTACGAGCAGCAGAAACATCCGTTGAGTCCTCGGTATACACTCCGAAGGGCAGATTTGTAACTCTTTCAAGATACGTTCTTGAAACGTTGGCTTCGGGACTGCCCGGTGAGGTTTTAACTAATCTGTCGCATTCCTCAATAAGCTTTTTCTTTGACTTTTCATCAATGGGAAGAGCATTGATTTTTTCTTTATATTTCTTTGCCTCTGCAACGGGTGAATCATCGTCGCCCAATTCTGCAGAAGCAACCTTTATCTGCTCACGAAGATAGTAGTCACGCTGACTTTTGTCCATTCTTTCCTGAACTTTATCGGAAATTTCAAGCTCAAGGGCAAGAATACCTGTTTCTTTTGTAAGAATTCTGCATAGCTTTTCTGCTCTTTTATAAACGTCTGCTTCATCAAGAAGGGCTTGCTTATCGTCAAAGCTGAAATGGAAATGCCCTGCTATATCGTCTGTAACCTCTGCAAGGTTTTTATTTTCAAGAATTGAAAGAAAAATTTCGGGAGCAATCCGCGGACTTACGGCAAGATAGCGATCAAAGCTGTCTTTAAGTATTCTGAGCATCGCCTCCGTCTGAGGGGCGTTTTTATCGGGATATATTTCAGGCACTCTCTGCACGGTTGCGCGCAGTGATATTCTTTCGCGGCTGACCTCAGTTACTTTTGCTCTGTAAAGGCCTTCAACAACAATTTCAAAATTTTTACTGTCGGACGTACCCGAAATCTGATTTATAACCGCAACAACGCCCACCTCGCTCAAATCGCGGAATTTGGGCTCTTCAATAAGCGCATCCTCCTGTGAAACGAGGAAAATACGTCTTGACTCTGTATCAACTGCCGCCTTTATACTTCTGATTGATTTTAATCTGCCAACCTCAAAGCTTATTGTCTGCCCGGGAAATATAACGAGATTGCGAAGAGCAAGCACGGGTAAGGTTTCAGGTTGATAAATTTTATCTGTCATAAATAACTCCATTTAATTAATCTTATTAAACTCAACGGGGAGCCCTTACGACTCCCCAATTACTAAAACAAACCTTTTAGCACAATGCTGTTTTAAACAGCGGTATTGTGTGATTTGGGCTTTTTAACGTAGATCGGCTCGCATTTGCCGTCAACAACGTCGGGTGTAATTTTAACAACCTCAACCGTTTCATCGGACGGAACGTTATACATAACGGGAATAAGCACGTTTTCCATAATGGAACGCAAGCCTCGCGCCCCCGTTTCTCTTTCAATGGTAAGCTCTGCTACCCTCTTGACTGCTTCGTCAGAAAAATCGAGCTCAACCTTGTCCATTTTAAGAAGGCTCTTGTACTGCTTCAAAAGAGCGTTTTTGGGTTGAGTGATAATGCTGACGAGTCCGTCAACATCAAGGTTTTCAAGGCTTGTAATAACGGGAATTCTGCCCACAAGCTCGGGAATAAGACCGAATTTTACAAGGTCCTGAGGAATAACTCTTGAATACATATCCATCTCTTTAAGCTCGCTTTTTGAGTGAAGCTCACCGCCGAAGCCTAAAACTGTTTTACCGAGACGGTCTTCAACAAGCTTTTCAATGCCTGCGAAGGCGCCGCCGCAGATAAAGAGGATTTTTGACGTGTCAATCTGAATAAACTCCTGCTGAGGATGCTTTCTTCCGCCCTGAGGGGGAACGTTTGCAACAGTGCCCTCAACAATTTTAAGAAGCGCCTGCTGTACACCCTCACCGCTTACGTCACGGGTAATTGACGTATTCTCGGATTTTCTGCCGATTTTATCAATTTCATCAATGTAGATGATACCGCGTTCTGCAAGCTCAATATCAAAATCTGCTGCCTGAAGAAGTCTTAAAAGAATATTCTCAACGTCTTCACCCACGTAGCCTGCTTCTGTCAGAGTGGTAGCATCTGCAATAGCAAAGGGAACTTCAAGAATTTTTGCAAGGGTTGAAGCAAGCAAGGTTTTTCCGACACCCGTCGGACCTAACATAAGCACGTTGCTCTTGTTTATTTCAACCTCGTCGGGTGAATCAAGGTAAATTCTTTTATAATGGTTATAAACCGCAACACTCAAAACCTTTTTTGCAGTTTCCTGACCGATAACGTATTCGTCAAGAGCCTTTTTTATCTCTGCAGGCTTAGGAAGCTTCTTTGCAGCCTTTTTAGGTGTTGCACCCTTCTGATTTGAAGGAATACCTTCAACAATATCCATACAAAGCTCAACACAAGTGTCACAAATATACACACCCGGGCCCGAAATAAGACGGGCAACCTGTTCCTGTGTTTTACCGCAGAAGGAGCAACGGACCTTCTTTTCTTTTATATCGTCATCACGATCTCGTGCCAAAAAAAGCACCTCCGATTATTTATCTTTTATCTATAATCTTATCTGCAATACCGTACTCAACAGCCTGTTCTGCAGTAAGCCAATTATCACGCTCTGTATCTTCAAAGATTTCATCAATACTCTTACCTGTATTTTCGGCAAGAATTTTATTAAGTCGCTCCTTTGTTCTCTTGATGTGGTCTGCGGCAATAAGAATTTCTGTTGCCTGACCCTGAGCACCGCCGAGAGGCTGATGAATCATAACCTCTGCGTTAGGAAGAATATATCTTTTGCCCTTTGCACCTGAAGAGAAAAGGAATGCACCCATTGATGCCGACATACCCATGCATATTGTTGAAACATCGCATTTAATATACTGCATTGTATCGTAAATAGCCATACCTGCAGTTACGCTTCCGCCGGGGCTGTTGATATAAAAGCTTATATCCTTGTCGGGATCCTGACCCTCAAGAAAAAGAAGCTGAGCAACAATTATGCTTGCTGTTGTGTCATTAACTTCATCGGAAAGAACGATAATTCTGTCATTGAGAAGTCGTGAAAAAATATCATACGAGCGTTCACCGCGATTTGTTTGTTCGATAACGTAAGGGACAAGTGCCATAGTTATACCTCCTGTAACAAAATAACAAATGAATTATTGGCATTTTTACGGGGTTTAAACATCCCCGAAAAAAGCACATAATACCGCCGCAGTATCAACTGTGGCGGCATTTAGTAATCTATGATTATTCAGCGTCTTCTGCTTTCTTTGCAGTTTTCTTTGCAGCAGGCTTCTTTGCGGGAGCTTTCTTTGCAGCGGGCTTTTCTTCACCCTCTGCTGCCTTGGGAGCGGCTTTCTTCTTTGCACCTGCAACAGCTGTTTCTTTAACAAGATCCATAGCCTTTCTGCAAGCAAGGTCTGCCTTAACGTCCTTTACGGAAACGAGTGATTTAATCTTTTCAATAGGCATACCGTAAGCATCTGCGTAAGATTTAAGCTCTGTTTCAACGTCTTCATCAGCGATTTCAATGTTTTCGAGAGCAACAATCTTTTCAAGAGCAAGACGAAGCTTAACCTGTTTTTCTGCGCCTTCTTTGTAGTTTTCGCGAAGAGCGGCAACGTCCATACCAAGGTACTGAAGATACATTTCAAACTCAAGACCCTGTGCACGGAGATTATATTCAAACTCGCTGATCTGATTGTCAATTTCCTTTTCAATCATAACTGCGGGAATTTCTGCAACAACGTTGTCAACAAGAGTATCCAACACTGCGTTTTCAAATGCACGGTTTGCAGCTGCTTCTTTTCTTGTTTTGATTTCTTCCTCAAGGCTCTTTTCATAGTCAGCGATTGTATCGAACTCGCTTACGTCCTTAACGAATTCATCATCGTATTTAGGAAGCTCCTTCTTCATAATCTTATGAAGCTTGATTTTGAATACAACTGCTTTGCCTGCAAGCTCTTCTGAGCCGTAATCCTCGGGGAATGTAACGTCAATGTCAAATTCCTCATCAACCTTGTGACCGATAACCTGATCCTCAAAGCCGGGAATGAAGCTGCCTGAGCCGAGCTCAAGGTCATAGCCTTCGCCCTTGCCGCCTTCAAATGCAACGCCGTCAAGGAAGCCTTCAAAGTCAATAGTTGCAATATCGCCCTTCTTTGCAGCCTTGCCTTCAACAGCAACAAGCTTTGCATCCTTTTCAAGAGCCTTTTCAACCTCTTCTTTGATTTCTGCTTTTTTAACGGTAACCTTTTCTTTTTCAGCCTTGATGCCCTTGTAAGCTTTAAGCTCAACCTCAGGCTTAACTGTTACTTTAAATTTAATTGTAACGCCGTTTTCACTGATGTCAGCTATTTCATCATCGTGGGGAGCAGCAACGGGTTCAAGACCTGCTTCTGTGATTGCTTCTTCGTAAAGAGAGCCGTATTCTGCATCAATTGCATCGTACCAGAAAACCTCTTTGCCGTAGTATGTTTCGATAATGTGCTTGGGAGCCTTACCCTTGCGGAAACCGGGAACGTTATATTTCCCTTTGTTTTTTGCGTAAGCTTTTGTAACAGCCGCTTTGAAAGCATCGCCTTCAAGAGAAAGCTCAACCGCATATACGTTTGTTTCGATTTTTTCGCAAGACTTTAAACTCATTTGAATAACATCCTTTCATTTTGCGAACTTTTGTGTTGCGAACAATAATATTAACTGCGAGATTATATCATAATAATCCGCGAATTTCCACTGTTTTTTCAATATTTTTCCATAATTTAAGAAAATATTTGCGTTTTTTTGCCGTTTTACCGCTTTCACGGGGCAATAAGGCGCGGCGTGAAGCCTAAATGGTCTGCCGAAACCAGATTAAATGAAATCCCTTCGCTCTCAATTTTAGCGCATCCGGGAGCAACGAAGCCGTGAAGATGCCCGAAATAACAGCGTTTCACGTCAAACTCCTTGAGCACGTTAAGAATTTCATCGCAACGCTGAACTTCATTGATCGGCGGATAGTGAAGGAAGGCAATTATCTGCCCGCCAAGCTCCGAAGCCGCCTTGAGAGATGCTCTCAATCTGCCTGCCTCACGAAGGATGACCTTATTGACGTCACCCTCAGAGTCATCATAAAACCAGCCGCGTGTTCCGCCGATTGCAAAGCCTTCGACGGAATAAGCGTTATTGTGAATTATTTTAATTGAATCAAAGCCGTTCTCATCAAGGAATTTTGTCATTTTAGTCATTGTGTTCCACCAATAATCGTGATTCCCCTTGAGAATATACTTTGTGCCGTTAAGAGAATGAAGAAAGCCGAAATCCTTTTTGGCTTCTTCAAAATTCATTGCCCAGGAAATGTCGCCCGGTACAACCACGCTGTCACCTTCGCCCACAACTGCATTCCAATTCTTTGCCAGGCGGTCCGTGTAATCAGTCCAACCGCGGAAAACATCCATAGGCTTGTTGACGGACAGCGATAAATGAGGGTCACCGATTGCAAATAAAGACATCGGAAGCCACCTTTCTGTTAAATGCCGAGCATTTTGAAAACAACGTCAGCCATATTCTCTTTGGAGGTTACGTCGGTAAATCTTACCGCCTTGCCCTTGAGTGCCGAAAGCTGTTCGGGTGCTTTAAGAGCTGCTATTTTTTCAAGCGCATCAACTGTGCTGAATTCATCCTCATAATCCTTTGCATTTTCTTCAACTGCGCCTAAAACCGCCTTTGAGAACTTAAAGGGTGATGCTGTTGAAGCAACGATTACGGGAGTTTCATCCCCTGTTTTTTCAATGTACGCATCGCACACATTAAGAGCAACGGATGTATGTGTATCAGCAAGGTAGCCGTAATTTTTAAAGGTTGCACTGATTGTTTCAGCAGTTTTAACGTCGTCACAGCAGCCTGCAAAGAACAGGTCTTTAACCTGAGCCTTCACATCGTCGGAAACTGTGTATTTTCCGTCCGCCTTGAGCTTGCCGAACCAGTCGTTGATTGTGTCGGAATTTCTGCCGCAGAGGATATAAAGAAGTCTTTCAAGGTTGCTTGAAATAAGAATATCCATTGAGGGTGAAACAGTTGTGAAGAAGCTTCTGTTTCTGTCATAAACGCCTGTTTCAATGAAATCGGTAAGAACGTTGTTTGCATTTGAAGCGCAGATAAGCTTGTTGATGGGTAAGCCCATTTCTTTAGCAAAATATGCCGCAAGAATGTTGCCGAAGTTACCCGTGGGAACAACAACGTTGATTTTGTCACCGAATTTTACGGAGCCGTTATTCACCATATCGCAATATGCGGAAACATAATAAACAATCTGAGGTGCAAGTCTGCCCCAGTTGATTGAGTTTGCAGATGAGAAAACAAGGTTATTCTTTTTAAATCTTTCAAGAATTTCTGCGTTTGTGAAGATGTTTTTAACACCTGTCTGGCAATCGTCAAAGTTGCCGTAAACAGCGCAAACACCAACGTTTTCGCCCTCCTGAGTTGTCATCTGGAGCTTCTGCATGGGGCTCACACCGTCATTGGGATAGAATACGAGGATTTTTGTACCCTCAACATCCTTAAAGCCTTCAAGAGCAGCCTTACCCGTGTCGCCTGATGTAGCAACAAGAATAACGATTTCTTTGTTATCAAGATTTTTCTTCGCGGAAACTGTAAGAAGATAAGGAAGTATCTGCAATGCCATATCCTTGAATGCACAGGTAGGGCCCTTAAAAAGCTCAAGAATACTTACGTTGTCGCGGAGCTTCACAACGGGAGCCACAAATTCAGACGCGAATTTGCCGTCCTTATAAGCGCCCTCTACGCAATAAGCAAGCTCTTCCTTTGAAAAATCCGTAAGATAAAGACCGAGAACCTTTTTTGCGCGTTCTTTATAGTCAACACCGCAAAGAGCCTTAATTTCGTCAGCGCTGAGCTGAGGAATACTTTCGGGTATATACAAACCGCCATCGGGTGAAATACCGTCTGTAATAGCCTTTGAAGCAGTTACTTTTACATTATTGTTTCTTGTTGAAGTGTAAAACACAACATTCACATCCCTTTAAAAGTAGTTTATACTTGCAAAAATTATACTACTGCATTATCGTCTAATTTTACCAAATAACCAAATACTTGTCAACCCAAAAGGATAATCAAAACGGGTATTTTGTTTCGCCTGTTGCCAAAAAATTAAGCATTTTGAGCCATACGTCGGGAAGTGTCAGCTTTTTCACCTCATTTGTTGCGGTAAGCTTATATTCCGCAAGTGTATTTTCACCGTTCATAACAGCCACCGTGCCCAAGGTCTGACCCTCAAGAACGGGTGCGGAAACATTCTCACAAAGATCTGTTTTTACCGTTATTTTTTCTTCCTCACCCTTTTTAATAAGCTCTGTTGCAATCTGCGGAACGGACACGTCTGCCCTTTCGGATCTTCCCCCTATTACCTCAACGGATGTAATTGCGCCTTCGGGTATTTTCGGTGTGTAAGAAATATAATTCGAAAAGCCCCAGCTGAGCAATGACTTTGCTGTTTCAAATCTGTCGTTGCTGTTTTCGCTGCCCATTACAACCGCCACAAGATGAAGATTATCCCTTTTTGCACTTGCGCTGACACAGCACCCTGCCTTTGCGGTTGTTCCCGTTTTAAGCCCCGTTGTGCCCTCATAAAAGCGCACAAGCTTATTTGTATTGACAAGCTCCGTCTTACCGTTTCTTAAAGAGTCCATCCACACGGTTGTGTAATCGGTTATAAAATCGTGTTTAAGTAATTCGCAGGACATAATACCAATGTCAAGTGCGGTTGTAAGATGCGCTTCGGTTGTATCGTCAAGCCCCGTTGCATTTAAGAAATCAGTATTTTTCATGCCAAGCTCCTTTGCACGGGCATTCATAAGAGCAACAAAGGCACTTTCGCTGCCCGATATATATTCACCGAGGAGCGTTGCGGCATCGTTTGCACTCCCGATAACCGTTGCCCTGAGAAGCTCGTCAACAGTCATCTGCTCCCCTTCTTCAAGCCATATCTGGGAGCCGCCCTTGCTTGCGGCATTTGCAGAGCAGGTCACCTTATCCGCAAGGGTTATTTTCTTGCTGTCAATTGCCTCTGCCACAAGAAGAATCGTCATAATTTTTGTAACGGACGCAGGATAAAGCTTAATGTCGGGATTATAACTCAAAAGCACTTTACCGCTTTGCACATCCATAAGCACAGCGGCTTTTGCTTTTACTTCAACGGGCAATTTAGTTTTATCATCTCCGTTCGGCACGGCAGAAGAAAAGGTTGACGGCACATTCTCTTCCGACTCCCTTACCACCATTTGCGCCCCGAAGGAGCTTATTGCACATTGGGTTATAAAACACACGCATATAAGTAAACAAAACAATTTTTTCATATATTTCACCTCAGAAATATATATGAAAATGCAAAATTCAAAATGCAAAATTAAAAATTTCGGAACTGCGTTGCGATTATAAATAAAGTTGCGGTGGTGCGAAGCTTTACCTCTCTGCGTAAGGAGAGAGGGGGACCACCTTTTTGTCAAGTTGCTTTCAAAACAAATTTGCAAGCGAGTCGTAGACTGGGTTTAAAAACAAAGCTCAGCGGAGTGGTGGAGAGTCCTTACAAAGCTGTTTCTTATAATAAGTTGAAGGGACCCTCCACCGTCCGTCAAGCTTTATTTATAACAACAATTTTTTGTCACGCTTGTGACATTCCGTCTGAATAAAGTCGAGGTATGACGGTCCCCCTCCCTCCTTGCGCAGGGAGGTATCATTCGTATCAATAGCTTTTGGTGGAAGGTACAATTCTCGTTCCGCAAAGCGGAATATATCGAATTTTTGTGAAACGAAAATATATCGAGTGCAAGGCACATATCGAATGCGTCAGCATATATCGACTGTCGATATGTTTATCTCACGATAAACTCGATATATAAATCAAAAGATTTATTCTATATATTTTGCTGAAGCAAAATGTGATTGGAACGCTACGCGTTGATTTAAGAATATAGTTTAAAATCTCAAAAAACTCAAAACGTATCAAATAATTTATCATATTCTTGTAAAAATACGGATGATGTGTTATTCTTTTTTTGCAATATTATTTAAAGGAGTATATTATTTAAAGGAGTAAAAGTATGAGAATTGCTTTTTTTGATACAAAACCCTATGATAAACCCTCGTTTGAAAAATACGGTGCAAAACACGGTGTTACCTTCAAATTCTTTGAAACCAAGCTCAATGAGGATACGGTTGACCTTGTTAACGGCTTTGACGGTGTGTGCGTTTTTGTTAACGATACCGTAAACAGTAAGGTTATAGACAGCCTTTATGAAAAGGGCGTTAAGCTTGTAGCTCTGCGTTGCGCAGGCTTCAACAATGTGGATATGAATCACGCCTTCGGTAAGGTTCACGTTTTGCGCGTGCCTGCATATTCGCCCTATGCGGTTGCGGAGCACACAATGGCACTTCTTCTTACGTCTGTGCGCCGTATCCATAAAGCATATATCCGTTCAAAGGATTTTAATTTCAGTCTTTCAAATCTTACGGGCTTTGACCTTCACGGAAAAACTGTGGGTGTTATAGGTACGGGTCGAATCGGCAGAGTGTTTATTGATATTTGCCGCGGCTTCGGTATGAAGGTGCTTGCCTATGATAAATTCCCTGTGCCGAAGCTTGATAACGGTGACACAATACGTTACGTTGAGCTTGACGAGCTTTTTTGCAACAGTGATATTATTTCGCTCCATTGTCCGCTTACGGATGAAACCCACCATATTATTGATGAAGCGGCTATTGAAAAATGTAAAAAGGGTGTTGTGCTTCTCAACACGTCAAGAGGTGCGTTGGTTGATGCAGAGGCTCTTTTGCAGGGTATTAAGTCCCGAAAGGTGGGCGCCGCTTGTCTTGACGTTTACGAGGAAGAATCCGATTTATTCTTCGAGGATAATTCAGGGCACATTATGGAGGATGACACTCTTGCAAGACTTATTACAATGCCCAATGTTCTTGTTACATCCCATCAGGCGTTCCTGACTGAAGAAGCCCTTGAAAATATTGCCCAGACAACGGTTGAAAATATTATTCAGATGGCAAGCACGAACCAATGTCCCAACGAGGTTTGCACAAAAAACGGAACACCCGAGGATTGCAAAACGGGAAAATGCTTTTAATAAATAAACTCCGCAGCGATGCGGAGATTTTTTAATTAGGAATTAGGAATTAGGAATTTCGGAACTGCGTTGCGATTATAAATAAAGTTGCAAATGGCAAGTGGCAAGTTTCGGAACTGCGTTGCGATTAATGCGGAATGCGAAATGAAGAACGAGCAAACAATTTTGGGCACCGCAAGAGGACTTAACACAATTCTCTTGAACAGTAAACTTTCAAGCGAAAAAAATATTTATTGAAGGTCTACCTCTCTGGTTTAAGAGAGGTAGACCTTCTCTTCGCACTTCGCATTATATATCAACGCGTCAGCGTTCCGAAATCATTCATTATTCATTAAATACTCGATAGAAGACTAACCGAAAGTGAACTACCAACTTTCGGGCGATATACCTACGGTGCGATATACCTACGGTGCGATATACCTACGGT
>JAGASD010000019.1 GCA_017621885.1 Clostridia bacterium
AAATTGTGCGAAGTGAACAGCGAGCAAACAATTTTGGGAACCGCAAGAGGACTTGATATAATTTCCCTAAACAGTAAGCTTTCAAGCGAAAAAGATACTTATTGAAGGTCTACCTCTCTGGTTTAAGAGAGGGGGACCGCCATAAATTATATTCCCCTCTTACAATATGTATCAAGCGAGCCCAAAATTATATTTAAAAATATAGTCTGACGGAGCGGTGGAGAGTTCCCGACACAACCATAGGCGTGTCGTTGAATCGTAAGATTCAATTGTAATATAGTTGCTTTATGAAAAAGTAAAAATGACAGATATATTCATATTTTATAACTCGTAAATTTAAGTTAGTGGCAATGAAAACTTCGTTTCCACGATGCGCTTTTGAGCGCATCGGGAACTCTCCACCACCCGACAAGCATTGCTTTCATACGAAAGTATCCACACGCTTGAAAATTAAAATTATACATCAACTTGACAAAAGGGTGGTCCCCCTCTCTTAAGCCAGAGAGGTTGAAACAACCGCAACTTAATTTTACAAGCAACCCGAAGCTCTTCACCCACTTTTTTATTTTTATAACCCTATTTCATCAAGCATTCCGCCATATGTTTTCAGCTTTTCTTCGGGAATATTTTTTACTGTTTCATAACGCCTTGCTATGCTCTTTTTATCCTTTTTTAAAAGAAGCTTAAACCATCTTAATATCTCAAAAAACGGCAGTAATACGGGGATTTTTCCCAATATGGGGTAGTCCTTTTTCAGCTCCCCGAACGGCACGAAAATTCTTCTAATCACGTAACCGATTTTACCTCCCGAGCGGTATTTTTTCAAAAGAAGATTTTGTTCACGGGTGCCTCCTATACCTCCGTTGATTATGAATTTTTCCATAACACGGGTAACGTCATTGTGCGCTTTTTTGTCAAACCAAACGTCGCATAATTCGTTAAGAAATTTATCAAATTCTGTCAGTCCGCTTGCTCTTAAAAGTTTGTTTATTTCAGGGGTTTTGCAGTTGAATTTTTTCCTTAAAACAAACAAATCAAGAACGGGCTTTATACCGCATCCCCCTGCCTCAAAATGGGCAGCACAATGGGCAATGTGATAAAAATAAATGAAGTCCTCCGACAGCTCATATCGGTAATCAAAGCCCTCTTTTGCACTTGCGTAATCCCACACCCTACGGGCAACTTTATAAGAATTTTTCGCTTGGTTTTTTTCAATTAAATTAAAATGGAGCTCTATCCTTACATCCTCACCGAAGGCATAAGCTACGTGGTGTGTTCCCTCCTGAATTTTGTTGTAATTAAGTTCTTTTACAAGCAGCTCACCTGCTTTTACCACGTCTTTTTCGTGAACAAGAATATCAATATCACAGCTTGTTCTGAGCCAAGGCTCGCTGTACAAATATCTCAAAAATGCACCCTTTAAAAGAATAAAGCTGACTGCATTTTCTTCAAAAATTCTTATTATTTGCTCTGTTTCATAGTTTATTTTTTCAAAGCTGTAAACCGCATTGAGCTCCTCTTTACGAAATCTTTTATGAGAGGGCAAAGCACCTAAAAAGCCGTTTTTTTCAAGAATATCTCCAATTAATTGGATAAGTCCGTGGTGGTGGGCTACGGTATAAATATCCTGCAAAGCGTCTGGTGTCAGAGCAGAAATTATATTTTTGTCCGCATTTTCTCCCAAAGCGGAACAACGCAACAAATCCATCAATATGCCAATATTCTGTTGCATAACTACCTCTTTCAAAAAAGCCGATGCCGTAAAACTGCGGCTATCGGCTTTAATTTTTTTTATTAAATACAGCTTCTTTTGTGAGCAAAACCGCTTCCTCATCGGGTCTGCATTTGAGTAAGAATACGGGAACTTTTTCTAAAATATCGTTAAATGTATCAATGGCCTTCACCTTGCAATTTTCGTCCCAATGGGGGAAAAATACGTGCGGCATAAAATATTTCATACATTCAATTGAATTTAATACTGAAATTTCATTTTCCTTTGCCTGATTCAAAATAACAATCGCCTTTAACGGCACATTTTTATTTACGCAATATTCCGAGGAGCCCTTCCAGGGTGAGCCGCAGGCAAAAACCTCATTATCAACAACCCTTAAAAAGACTTTATCTCCGTTAATCGGTGCAGCATCAAGAAAATTTGCCCACAACCGTGCCTGTGTGGTTTTACCCACACCCGAATGACCTGCAAAAATTATTCCGCTGCCCTTATATTCAACAAAAGAAGCGTGAACGAAAATTGTATTAAGCAGCGCAAATTTTGAGCAGATTGCAGACAAGGGCAGAGAATACTCAACATCAGAACAGTTCTGACCGTAAACAGTGCATTCAGACCAGCTGCCGTTTGCACACAAAATCTCTGACCGGGATTCCTTGCGTTTAAGAATATGCTCTGCAGGAGCATCTGTAAACTGAATGCCGTAACACTCGCTCAGTTCTTTTTTATGGGTAATTTTTATGACGGGTGTATCTTGATTTTTTGCTTCAAAGCCCTGCACAAAGTCGGTATTTTCAAAGCCGAAATCAATGTTGAACCCAGCAATATTCAGAATCATTTCTTAAACACCTATACATTTCTGCAAAACCTCAGGCATATTCATGCCGTGAAGCTCAAGAAAGTAATCAATCCACGAGCCGTTTATAACGGAAACGGGGGCTTGCTTTTCATCTGTGTAATAATCACGGCAATCGCCGCCGCCATAAGTGAAATAAATAGTCAATGAACCTGAAATTGAGCTACCGCCCTCACTGCCGACGGAAGCGGCAATTTTTTCATTTAGATTAATTTCAAACAATGCGCTTTCGGGAGCGATGTATTGCTTTTTCATTGGCTCACCCCTTCTTTCAAATAATTATATAAATCGAACAATCTTTCTGCACTGCGGCAGAAATCAGGACTTGTTTTTTCAGCGTCACCGCTTTCGGCACACAAAACACCCGGACAGCGTTGACAAAAAGCCTTCCACAGACAATTTTTACATTGAGGCGGATTTTTTATATTTTCACATTTTTCGTAAAGACTTTTCCAATCGTTTTTCAAATCACCCGAATATTTTACTGCGGGCCTTGTTACAAAAGCACACATCTGCAGGTTGCCGTGCCAGGTGACCCACATTGCCTTTCTGTAGCTTCCGCACCAGGCAAACACGGAATCCATATTGGGATTCATTGTTTTTTCAAGCATTTCAACGGTGATTTCTTCCGGAAAATCTGCAAAATCAAAGCGTGAGGATAAAATATCCTTTTCCGAGCCTCGTGAGGATTGTACCACTGAAATTGTGTGTTGTAAAGGAATTTTTTTCTCTCTTGCGAAATTATACATTTTCTGAAGGTCACAGGCATTCTCTTTCACAACGGTTGCAGTAAGCTTTAGCGGTACTTTTTCAGCAACAAGCAGGTCAATTGCCTTTTCAACACGGGTAAAGCCGTCATTTACCCCGCAGGTTTTAAAATAAGTTTCATTGCTTGCTCCGTAAAGAGTAATTTTTATAAAATACGGCATACCGTATTCCCTGAATTTTTCTATAACCTCTTCATCAATAAGTGAGCCGTTTGTTAAAAGAGAAATAAGAAAGCCCATTTTATTAAGCTCCCCATATATTTCCCAAAAATGGGGATGCGCGAAAATCTCGCCACCGGTAAGACTCAGGTAAAGTGTACCCATATCCTTAGCCTGACGTGCAATTTCAAGCCATTTTTCCGCACTTAAAGGCTCACCTTGTTTTTCGGCTTGCTCCTTAGTGAGCTTTACGTAACACATTACGCAGTCAAAATTGCAGAATGGCGTTAATTCAAAGGTTGCTTCAAGCGGCACGGTGTTTTCTCTTGCCCACCGTGAAAGCTGACGCATTGCATCCGGCAAAAGACTCTGACAATCATTCATAGCAAAGCTCCCTGCTCCTCAAGTCCCTGAAGGAATCTTTTAACGTCCTCGGCGGCTTTCTCTTCATCCACGTCGTAAGTATCCGTAATGATTTTAACAAGCTCGTTTTCTTCGGCACCGTTTTTAAGTGTATTCCACAAAAGCTCTGCACTTTCCGTGAGGGCTATCATACCGTGAATTTCAGAGGTCTGTCTGCCAACGGGCACAGCAACAATCCGGCCGCCGATTTTTCGCACAACAAAACCATCTTTGAGCTTATAAGTCATAGAATACACCTCTTTATCTATTCTTCCTCTGACTCCGATTCGTCACGGATTTCCGATTTTTCAATTAATTGCAATAAACCGTCTTCATCTATTCTATAAATTCTGTTGCAATATCTGAGCATACTGGGACGGTGAGTTGTAATAATACAGGTTCTTAAAGGATTTGATTCCATAAGATTTGCAAGAACCTTACCTTCCGTTTCCGTATCAAGGGCGGAGGTTGCCTCATCCATTACAAGCACGTATGCCTCGTGAAGCACCGCGCGGGCAATGGAAAGTCTTTGCACCTGACCTTCAGAGAAATTGACACCGCGCTCACCTACAACGGTATTTATGCCTAAGGGCAATGCGCTTACAAAGCCCCACGCATCCGCAACCTTCAGAGCATTTTCAATTTCTTCATCAGTAGCATCTGCCTTTACAAGACGCAGATTATCTGCGATTGTACCGGAGAATACCGTGTTACCCTGCGGAACGTATGAACAAAATCGGCGTGTACTGTCGGAAACCCTAAGCTTTTCGGCGCCAACGCTCATTTCAAGCTCACCCGAATCCGGGGAAACAAGACCTAAAATAAGCCTCAGCAGTGTTGTTTTGCCCATACCCGAAGGACCTATAAGTGCAATGGTTTCACCGGGATTAACAATGAAATCTGCATTTTTTATAACGGCATTTTCACCGTCCTTGTAAGTGTAGGTCACGTTTTCCGCTTTAACCGTTACACCCGTTTCCCTTGCTGCCTCAAAAAGCGTCTGTGCCTTTTGGGCGTCCTTATCCTCCTCAGAGGGGAGCGTTGTAACCTCCATAACGCGGCCTGCGGCGGTAGCAATGGAAATTGCACTGGGAACAAGCGAAACAAGCATTGAAAACGAGGAAGTAAGCTTACCTGAAATCTGCAAAAACAAGGTCATTGTACCGTATGTGATTGCACCCTGCCAGAGACGGTAAACACCCCAGCCGTAGCAGGAATAAGAAACCACGAGACCCACAAGGGACATACAGATTGTAAGAATAATTGAAAATTTATCGTAATCAAGCTTCAGCTTGCGGTAATGCTCAAGAAGTGCCTTGAAATTATTCGTATACGTGCGCGTAAGGTCAAAGGCTTTTATGGTCTGCAAATTCTGCATCGACTCTTCACCGAAGGAAAGAATTTTACCGTTTACCTCACGGCTTTCAAGGCTGTATTTACGCATCATTTTTGTTGTAAAACGGGATGACAACAATAAAAACGGCGCACTCATAAGGGCAAAAATTGCCATTGCAGGGTCATAATAAAGCACAATTGCAAGACAGCCTGCAAATTGAGCAACTCGGGTAAAAACGTTGGGAACAAATGAAATTACGCTGTTTGCCACAACGTTTACGTCACCCTCCAGGCGGTTAACAAGGTCGCCGGAATGGTATTTGTTTATTTCTTCCCAATGGGACAAAACAATATTTTCATAAATGTTGCTTCTTATACGGTTGTTTATGCGTGTGCCCACAACCGTGCTGAGTCTTGAGGTGGCTGAATTTATCAGTATCTGGGTTACAGCCATACCGATAACCATTGCCGCACTCGTCACAATGGTCTGCTTATCCTTCAAGGGGTCAATTACAGCATCAATAAGGTATTTTGAAGCAACGCTTGAACCGAGACCCATAGCAATGCCGAACACACCGATAATTACATAAAGAACAACCTCTTTTTTGTAATTAGCGATGTATTTAAAAAGCCATTTCCATTCCTTGGCCATACTTTTAAACATTGCGCTGTACTCGCCCGGTTTTTTCATCCTTCACACTCACTTTGATTTTCTGTTATTGCCATAGCCGTTTCTTTTACCGTAGCCGTATTTGCCATAGCCGTATTTGCCGTAATATCTGTCATATCTGTAATATTTTTTATATCCGCTGTAGCCATAGCCATAGCCGTAAGTACTGCCGTAGCCACCGAAGCCGCCAACGGTGCCGTTAAGAATACAGCCAATCATTCTCACGTCGGTATTTGCAAGGGTTTCAAGACCCTGCTTGATGCTTGTATCCATAACAGTATCCTGTCTGATAACGTACATTGCAACATCTGCCGCATAAGCCACAATTGCAGCATCAGCTATCATTCCGCAGGGCGGTGTATCAATAAATATCAAATCATAATCTTCACGCAGAGAATCCACTATATCGCGGATATTTTCCCCCCTCAAGAACTTGGATACACCCTTTTCCTTTACGCTGAAAAAGAGGAAATCCATATTCAGCTCGCTTTCTCTGTTTATTGAGAAAAAATCGTTGCCCTTTTCATCGTACCTTTTACTTTTTATAGCTATCTTTTCGGGACTTATAAGCTTTCTGATGCCTGAGTTTCTCAAATCACAGTCAATAACCAGAACTCTTGCTTTGTTTTTAGCGTACATTGCCGCAAGATTTATGGTTATAACGGATTTACCCTCACCGGGTGCTGTGCTCGTAACCATTACAACCTTATCATCCGCCGACATTTTATCGTGCACCGAATCACGCAGAAGCCTTACAGACTCAAGGAATGCATTACGTACCAAGGGGTTTGTTATGAGAATACGCTTGTCAATTCTGCTTCTGTACTTTTTGAAAAATACCTGCGGAACAACACCCAGGCATTTCTGGTTAAGCTCACTTCTTATATCTTCCTTTGTTCGGATTGTGCGGCGCATGATACCGTAAATAAAAATCCACACAAGGCCGATGAGAACCCCTATAAACGCACCCTGTAGAGTATTGCTTTTCCAATCCAAGGCATTTGACGGTTCAGTGGGAACAACCGCAGGAGAAATCATTACAAGCTTTGTCTGACCGATAATATACTCCGAAACCTTAGAATAGTTTTTCGTTACACTCATAAGTGTATCGTAGGTCAGCTGAGGATCCTTACCCTTTGTTGTAAGAGTTATCATATTCGTTTCTTCAACGCACGTTACGGAAACCGTTGCAGGCATTTTTTCAACACCCAGCTCACGGCAGACCTGTTTTTGAAGAATATCGCTTTTAAGAACGTAGGGGAAAACTGAAGCCAGCTGACTTGCAGAGCCTCTGTCATAATAAAAAGAATAAGCAGTCATACCTCCGTCCTCAGAAAGCACCGAGTTCTGTGTATGCACGGTAAAGGTGGCTGTTGCAGTATATTCGGGAACGTAGCTTGAATAGCTTGAGTAAAACATTGTTCCGCCCAGAAGCAACGCACAAAGTACACCTATCCACCAGAATTTTACGAAACCGCGCCAGAAATCGCTGAGATAAAAATCGACTGTTCTTTTACTGAGTCTTTCTTCGTTGTCGTCGATATCGATTTTTTTATTTTCGTTAATGCTCATTTTTTCGCCTGCCAATCGGGTTACCGTATTTCAAAATTTTTAAGTCAGTGTGATTTTCCGTCTTTTAAAACCGAAAAGCATCATCAGTTGCCGTTTTATTGTTTACCGTTGTCAACACTGAGCAAATCCTCGTCCATAAGCTTTCGGTATTTGTCAGCACTTGCATAACCGTTATATTTTCTGTAGGCACTGCTTTTATACATACTGTAGCCTCTGTCATCAGCGCCCATATTTCCGAATAATGTAAACGGCTTATAAACGTCGTTGAGAATACATCCTGCAAATCCTGCACCTATGTTGGAAATTGTCAGAATCGTATCATTTATGTCTGCGATATCAACTATGTCTGTACGTACAACAAGAATTGTTTTATCCGACATTTTTGCAATAGTCATAGCATCTGCAGAAACGGATGTGGGAGGTGTATCAATAATAACAAAGTCCACCTTTTGCT
Source organism: Clostridia bacterium (assembly GCA_017621885.1). GTDB lineage: Bacteria > Bacillota > Clostridia > Oscillospirales > Acutalibacteraceae > DTU089. The sequence goes on from JAGASD010000019.1 coordinate 7,945, forward strand.
TTAAAGATTCAAAGCATTGCTCTACAATCTCAGAGCCTAACCACTCTGAGGCGTCGGGACAATTCTTTTTGCTGAGAGCCAGAAACAGATTTGTTTTCTTATATCTTAAAAAATCATATTCACGGGGTGAAACCTCTCCCCTTAAAATATCGCTGAACTCAGTTTTTAAGGGTCTGCGGTATCTGAAAATTTTATACATTGCAGGCTTATGAAGGTCAAGATCCATAAGCACAACCTTATATCCCCTTCTCGCAAGAGAAATGGCAATATTCGCAGAAGCGGTTGACTTACCCTCGTTTTCGGTAACACTTGTTACGGTAAAAACCTTACTGCCGGTGTTTCTTTTTATATAAGATAATTTTGTTGCTATCCGGCTGTAGTCCTCGGTAAATCTCAGACTTGCAAATGCGGTATCCACAAGCATGCCCTTTTTCTTACCCATAATTCTTTTCCACAGGGGCAGAGGTCTTTTTTCGTGAGTAACCGTACCCAACAGCTTTGCATCTATTTTCTTTTCAAATATTTTTACATTCTTGACAGTATCGCGGAAAAATGAAAGCACCAATATTACCGCAAACCATACCGCCGCCACGGCGAAGGAAATCAGCACTCTGCGTGAAGATGACATAGCATTGATGGGATTTGTGGGCATTTCGGGTGCGGAAACAATATCAATTACGCTGTTTGAAAAAACCGCGTCTGAGATATTGGGATAAACCCTCAGAACAGCCGAAAGAAGATTGTATGCCACTTCAGGGTCCGAGGATACAACCGATATATTCAGAAGATTCGTTCCCTCGTGTACGGATGCTGATATTTCACCGTCAAAAGCGTCATACCCTACATCATCAGCCGCCATTTTTTTCATTGCAGGCTGAGTGAATACCTTTGTGTATATGGTTGCCATCTCTGAGGATGCTGTAAGATTTGTGTATGCGAGTGACGATGCTGCCTTTGCACGGACAACAAGGGTTGCCTGACTCTTATACTCAGGCTTATACACGCTGTGCTCGGCAACGTAAAGACCTAAAAACGCAATAATACCCGCAAGAATAACTGTCCAGAAATTGCGTATTACATCCCTTACGAGACTGTGCCACTCTATAACATCTAAAATACCTGTTTTTTCGCTTTCCAAGATAATTACTCCTCTACCACAACGGTAAGAATAGTGTGTGTTTCATACTCCAGCTCGTTTTTTACATAATAATGAACGCTGTAAACACCGGGTGTGTTGCTGTCGAAATCAGTGGAAATATGGCTTTCATACTCTATAGCCTGACCGCTTCGGGTACTTACTGCGGCAATATTATCAGTAAAATTGGGCTTTGTGCCCTTTTTTACATACATAATGTACTCTTTGAGCTCTACCAGTGGTGCAGCAACGCTCACCTTTTCAATGTGCAGGGGAAGATTGAGATAAACAATATCACCCTTGCTGTTTGTTGCTTGCATATTAACCGTAAACACACCGATTGTATCTGCAGTATAATCCGTAGCGGTAAGCACTACCTTATCGCTTATGTCACCGTCAATTGAGTCCGTAGCACCCATAGAGCTGAGAACGTCAATCTCGTCATCAACAGAGAAAACAAGGGCTCTGTCCATTGTGAATTTAGGCGGTGTGTAGTCAACGTATTTAATATTCCGTTTGTTTTTTACCACGTGCTTGTTGCTGTCACAAACTGCATAGGTTACTTCACAAATACATTCTTCAACAAACGGAGAGATAGATTCAACCACTACCTTTGAGGTAATGTCGCCGTCTTTACCGTCATAGGCTGTAACACCCTTCAGCAAATCCTCATTCGTTGCATTTATATTAACCTCAAGCATTTCACCCTCAATTTTAATTTCGGGAATTGTTGTGTCGGTGGTTTTTTTATCGTGCAGATAAAATATGCCGAATAACCCTACCGTTACAACGAACGCAATTAAGGTTACTACCCTTAGTACCTTTAGCATAAGCCTTCTCCTTTATACCCGTCAGAAGCTGTATATTTCTTCACCGTTGATAACCTTACTGGGATTCACCTTGAAAAGCCAATCCCCGTAATCTGCTGATATTTCTTCACTTATAAATTCGTGAACATCTGCAAGATACGGTGTGCGGCTGTACTGACTGTGAGCGTCACTTGCAACAAAATCTGCCTGATATGTTGAAATTATTTCATTTGCCTTTTTCATTGCGGACATTCCGAAAGCACCCTTAATGCTTCCTCTGTTAACCTGCAGAAGAGCGCCTAAATCCTTCATTCTGTAAACAGCCTCCTGCTGCTCACTCACAAATCCGTAGCGCTCGGGATGTGCAACAATGGGCACGTAGCCCTCTGCAATGACTTGCTGCAGCTTTCTGTAGGCAACGTCTGCTGTTTCACGCATTCCGAACTCAACAAGCATATATTTTGACTCGTTAAGACCTATAAATTCTCCCTTTTTAAGTAACTCCACAAATCCGGGAGCAAGATAAACCTCCTGACCGGGATAAACGGTTAAATTTATTTTTTTCTTGCGGATTTCATTCTGTAAGCTGCGCACATCCTCCGCCATAAAATAATTCCAATAATTACGGAAGGAGCCGGGGACGTTGCAATGAGGTGTAACTATTATGCGTTTTATTCCCGATGAAGCAGCAAGCTCCGCCATTTCAAGAGCATCACTCATATTACCTGCACCGTCATCAGCTCCGGGCAGAATATGGCAATGGATATCAATCATTTTTACACCTCCGTGTTTTTTGGGTATTCCTCGTCCATTGTATAATCTATCACTTTATTATACATCTTTAATAATGTTAAAGTCAATATTTTATATATAAAAACAGAATGTGACAATTCCGGTTGAAATACGTCACATTCTGTCTTGTTTGTTTTTTAATTCATACTCACCCTTACAAAAAGTCTGTCCACTTCTTTTTGCAGAGCATTTTTTTCATCTTCGCTTAATTTCACGGTGCCGTCCACAATTTCCTTTGCGGTTTTCTGCGCTTCGTAAAGAATACGGGTGTCGGTCATAAGGTTTGCAACGCGCATATCGGGAAGTCCGTGCTGACGGGAACCGAAAAAGTCACCGGGACCGCGTAATTCAAGGTCTTTTTTCGCAATAAGGAAGCCGTCAGTTGTTTTGCACATAATGTCAAAACGCTCTTTAGCCTCATCATTCTGCGCATCGGAAAGAAGAATACAGGTGCTTTCTTCAGTACCACGCCCGATTCTGCCCCTTAGCTGATGAAGCTGCGAAAGCCCGAAGCGCTCCGCATTTTCAATTACCATCACGGTGGCATTGGGCACGTCAACACCAACCTCGATAACAACCGTTGAAACGAGCAAATCAATTTCTCCCGAATAAAAACGCTTCATAACCGCATCCTTATCCTTAGGCTTCATCTGCCCGTGCAAAAGACCTAAGGTACAATCGGTGAAATAGGTGCTTTTAAGATAATCGTAATATTCCGTTGCGGGAACAAGGTCGCTTTCGCTCTCCTCCACAAGGGGACAAACGATGTAGCACTGTCTGCCCGAAGCGATGTTTTTCCTTAAAAATTTATATATTCTTTCGTGAAAGCTTGTGGGTACACAATAGGTTTTAATGGGCTGTCTGCCCTTGGGTAACTCATCAAGAACAGAAATATCAAGATCACCGTAAATCATCATTGCAAGAGTACGGGGAATGGGTGTTGCAGACATAACAAGAGTGTGAGGATTTTCTCCTTTTCCCGACAGCATTGCCCTTTGTCCTACACCGAAACGGTGCTGCTCATCGGTAATTACAAGACCGAGCTTTGAAAACTCAACATCATTCTGAATAATTGCGTGAGTACCAACAACAATATAGCTTTCGCCGCTTTGCAATCTTTCACGAATGAGTCTTTTGTTTTTTGCAGTAACGGAGCCTGTAAGAAGCTCTATTTTTACATCTTCACCAAAAAAGGCACAAAGGGTTTTATAATGCTGATTTGCAAGAACCTCGGTAGGTGCCATCAACGCACTCTGAAAGCCGTTTTTCATTGCGCTGTACATAATTGCAGCGGCAACAGCCGTTTTACCTGAGCCAACGTCACCCTGAAGAAGTCTGTTCATAGGCTTTTTCTGACTCATATCGTGAAGAGCCTCCGAAACAGCTCTTTTTTGCGCTCCCGTTGGTTCGAATGGGAGGGTTTTATAAAATTCTTGGGAAAAATCCTTTTCAATGGGGCGCGAAACTCTGCTGCCTCCCGTGGACTTTTCACCTAAAAGTCCCATCTGCAGTAAGAAAAGCTCTTCAAAAATCAGCCTTCTTTTGGCAAGATTAAGCTGAGCCTCACTTTCGGGAAAATGAACAGTACGCAAAGCCTCCTCAAAGCCCATAAGGCGGTATTTATCAATAATATACTGCGGTATAAACTCAGGAACAGCTCCCTTTACCTGCTCAAGGGCTTTTTCGGTTATTCTCTCCGTGGTTTTTGACGGGAGAGCCGCTGTTGCCTTGTAAACGGGGCGTATTCTCTGCTTTTCGGGAGACTTTTCAAAACGGGGTGAAAGCATTGTTTTTGCTCCGTATTTATCACGGGTTATTTTGCCGAAAAACAGATATTCTTCGTTTTCCTGAAGCTGGTCTTTAACATATTTATTGTTAAAAAACACAATATGCATATAATCCGTACCGTCAGCAATTGCGGTTTTAACAAGCATTTTACCACCGTTGATGCGCACGGCAGAGGGGCGTTCTGCGACAATTGCTTTAAGGCATACGTTTTCGTTTATTTCAGCTTCACGGATTGAAACAACGTTATTCCAATCCTCGTAGGCTCTCGGATAATTGCGCAAAAGGTCATTTATACTGAAAATATTCTGCTTTGCAAAGGTTTTTGCCCTTGCCTCGCCAACCCCTTTTATAAATTGAACTCTTGTTTCAAGATCTGCCACAACCGTCACCGCCCTTTTCTTTTAAAGCTATATAAAAATCACATCATATATCTGTACACTAAAAAACCCACAACCGCTACCTGAAGAACTATGATTGCAGGTAAGCCTATCATAAAGCTTTTGTGCTTTGTTTTATGTCGAATTTTAAGCATTGTAAATAATTCCGCAACGCTGCCTCCCAAAAAAGCCAATATAAAAAGTACTTTTTCGGGGATTCTGTTTTGCGGATATTTTTTAGCCGCCCTTTTATCATAAACCGTAACAATCACGGTAATTAAAGATACAACGGCAAAATAAATTAAAATATATTTTTCCATAAGATACCAAGCCTCTGATTTTCAATGAACATTTGTTCTAATATAGGATAACATAAAAGATTAAGAAATGCAAGGGGGGAATTGATTGGTAATTCAAAATGCAAAATTCAAAATGCAAAATTTCGGAACTGCGTTGCGATTATAAATTGCGTGCTGAGAACAATAGCACCGTAGGGTACGCATCCATGCGTACCGCCCGATAAAGTTGCGGTGGTGCGAAGCTTTACCTCTCTGGCCTAAGAGAGGGGGACCATTGCGCAATCAATTGTTGTTTGGATAGGCTGAATTCCGGGCAGTTATTTTAATGATTAAATAAAGTCGGGGCGAATGGTGGAGAGTTCCCGATGCTTCAGCATCGTGGAAGCACCGCTTCCATT
>JAGASD010000020.1 GCA_017621885.1 Clostridia bacterium
ATAGTCTGACGGAGCGGTGGAGAGTTCCCGACACGACCATAGGCGTGTCGTTGAATCGTAAGATTCAATTGTAACAAACTTACCGTACTAATAAAACAATAAGAACAGTAAACTTATTACTAACAAGTGAAATATTAATATCGGAAAATTAATGTCAATGGAAGCGGTGCTTCCACGATGCTAAAGCATCGGGAACTCTCCACCATTCGCCCCGTCTTTATTCAAGCATCAAAAATTCGCCCGGAATTCAGCCTATTCAAACAACAATTGATTGCGCAATGGTCCCCCTCTCTTAGGCCAGAGAGGTAGAACAAACCGCAACTTTATTTTATTATCGGAAGTTTCCCCAAAACTCCTCACTCCTCACGCCTAACTCCTCATTCCTCATTAAAAAATCCCCTCGCCTAAGCGAGAGGATTTTGCTCTTATTCTACCGGGATTTCAATTGCATTGAATGCATCTTCGGGATTTACGGTTGCAACGACCTCAACGTCGCTGTAGCACTTCATACCCGTACCTGAGGGAAGAAGCTTACCGATAATAACGTTCTCTTTAAGACCGAGAAGCGGGTCAACCTTACCCTTAATTGCGGCATCAGTAAGAACCTTGGTTGTTTCCTGGAAGGATGCAGCCGAAAGGAATGATTCAGTTGCAAGTGAAGCCTTTGTAATACCGAGAAGAACGGGTGACGCTGTTGCAGGAACGAAGGGCATACCCTCTGCTTCGCAACGAGCCTTTGCAGCTTCGTTAGCAAGGTTAAGCTCACGCTTTTCAACAGATGTACCGGGAAGAAGGGTTGTTGAGCCCTGATCCTCAATTTTAACCTTACGCATCATCTGACGAACGATAACCTCAATGTGCTTATCGTTGATGTCAACACCCTGCATACGGTATGTCATCTGAACTTCCTTAATAAGGTAGTTGTGAACTGCATCTACGCCGAGAACTGCAAGAACGTCGTGGGGGTTAACCGCACCTTCTGTAAGATGCTGACCCTTAACAACGTGCGCACCCTCCCGGATTTCCTGGCAAAGTCTTGCATCAAAGGGAATAAGATATTTTTTAATTTCTTCTTCGCCCGTGATAACAACGTATTTGCTCTTTTTGATATCTTCAAATGAAACCTTACCGTCGATTTCACTGAGCATTGCAAGAGTTTTGGGCTTTCTGCCTTCAAAGAGCTCTTCAACTCTGGGAAGACCCTGTGTAATATCCGCCTGAGAAGCAACACCACCGGTGTGGAAGGTTCTCATTGTAAGCTGTGTACCGGGTTCACCGATAGACTGAGCAGCAATGATACCAACTGCTTCACCAACTGTAACGGGACCTGCTGTTGCAAGGTTTGAACCGTAGCACTTAATACATACGCCGTGATCACTTTCACAGGTAAGAAGTGAACGGATTTTGATTTTTCTGTCCTCTGCGTTGGGACGTGCGTTAACCATATCTGCAATTTTCTTTGCAAGAATATCGTCAATCATTGTGTCTGTATCGCAAATGATTTCACCGTTTTCATCGCAGAAGTTTTCAAGAAGGTAACGGCCTGTAAGACGCTCGCTTAAAGGCTCGATAACGTCGTTGCCGTCTTTGATATCGTAAACCTCAAGACCGTCGTGACAATGGCAATCATCTTCACGGATAATAACCTCCTGCGAAACGTCAACAAGACGTCTTGTAAGGTAACCTGAGTCAGCGGTACGAAGAGCGGTATCGGCAAGACCTTTACGCGCACCACGTGATGAAATGAAGTATTCGATAATATTAAGACCTTCACGGTAGTTAGCTCTGATGGGAATTTCGATAGTTTTACCTGCAGTGTTAGCAATAAGACCACGCATACCTGCCAACTGACGAAGCTGTGAGTCAGAACCACGGGCACCTGAGTCAAGCATCATAAAGATGGGGTTGTAGGGATCCATTGCGTTACGAAGCTCTGCAGAAACGTTCTTAGTACAGATTTCCCACGCCTTGATTTTGCTTCGTGAACGATCCTGTTCACTGAGGAAGCCCATCTGATAATCTTCTTCAATTGTATCAATAAGTGCCTCTGTTTCAGCAAGGTACTGAGCCTTCTTTTCAGGGATTGTAGCATCACAAACAGCAACGGTGATACCGCTTCGTGTTGAATACTTATAGCCCTGAGCCTTGATGTTATCAAGAACAACTGAAGATTCTGCAGTACCGTGAACTCTGATACAGCGTTCGATAATTCTGCCAAGAACCTTTTTATTTACAAGCTCGTTGATTTCAAGCTTGAACATATTTTCAGGATTGCTTCTGTCAACAAAGCCAAGGTCCTGAGGAACAGGTGTATTGAAGATAACCTTACCGAGTGTTGTTTCAAGAAGCTCTGTATAAACCTTGCCGTCAACCTCTTTAGTCATACGGATCTTAATGGGAGCGTGAAGACCGAGATCGCCTTCTTCGTAAGCCATCATAGCTTCGTCAACGTTTCTGAATACCTTGCCGTTACCGATTTCATCGGGTTTAACAAGTGTAAGGTAGTAAGAACCGAGAATCATATCCTGTGTGGGAACAACAACGGGCTTACCGTCAGAGGGCTTGAGAAGGTTGTTTGCAGCAAGCATAAGGAATCTTGCTTCAGACTGTGCTTCAGCAGAAAGAGGCACGTGAACAGCCATCTGGTCACCGTCGAAGTCGGCGTTGAAGGCTGTACATACAAGAGGATGAAGCTTAATTGCTCTGCCTTCAACAAGCACGGGCTCGAAAGCCTGAATACCAAGTCTGTGAAGAGTAGGAGCACGGTTAAGCATTACGGGGTGATCCTTAATAACAACCTCAAGAGCATCCCACACCTCTGTGCTTGCACGTTCAACCATTTTTCTTGCTGATTTAATATTATTAGCCTTACCAAGCTCGCAAAGACGCTTCATTACGAAGGGCTTAAAGAGCTCAAGTGCCATTTCCTTGGGAAGACCGCACTGATAAAGCTTGAGCTCGGGACCAACAACGATAACCGAACGGCCTGAGTAGTCAACACGTTTACCGAGAAGGTTCTGACGGAAACGTCCCTGCTTACCCTTGAGCATATCGGAAAGAGATTTAAGCGCACGGTTGTTGGGACCTGTAACGGGTCTGCCGCGTCTGCCGTTGTCAATAAGTGCGTCAACAGCTTCCTGAAGCATTCTCTTTTCGTTGTTTACAATAATTCCGGGAGCGCCTAATTCAAGGAGCTTCTGGAGACGGTTATTTCTGTTGATAACACGTCTGTAGAGGTCGTTAAGGTCGGATGTAGCAAATCTGCCGCCATCGAGCTGAACCATAGGACGGATATCGGGAGGAATAACCGGAATTACGTTAAGAATCATCCATTCGGGACGGTTGCCTGAATTTTTGAAAGCCTCACATACTTCAAGTCTTTTAAGAATGCGGATCTTTTTCTGACCTGCAGCAGTTTCAAGCTCTTTATGGAGCTCTGCACAAAGAGCATCCACATCAATTTCTGCAAGAAGCTCCTGAATAGCCTCTGCACCCATTGCAACCCTAAAGGAATCACGGTCGTATCTTTCAACCATTTCCTCATAGTCTTTTTCGCTGAGAATCTGTTTTTTCTCAAGGGGTGTGTCACCGGGATCAACAACAATATACTTAGCGAAGTAAAGAACCTTTTCAAGGTCGCGGTGGGAAATATCAAGCATAAGGCCCATTCTTGAGGGAGTGCCCTTAAAGTACCAGATATGTGATACGGGAGCAGCAAGCTCAATGTGACCCATACGCTCACGTCTTACCTTAGCCTTGGTGATTTCAACACCGCAGCGTTCGCAGACTTTACCTTTAAAACGAATTTTCTTATATTTTCCGCAATGGCATTCCCAGTCCTTTGTAGGTCCGAAAATTTTCTCGCAGAAAAGACCTTCTTTTTCCGGTTTAAGAGTACGGTAGTTAATGGTTTCGGGTTTTTTTACCTCACCATGAGACCATTCTCTTACAAGGTCCGGAGAAGCGAGTCCAATTTTTATCGATTCAAAATCTATGTTGTTATCTTCAACAGGTACGTTAACTGAATCGTATGCCATATATGAATAACCCTTCTTCCTAATCAATTATAATGACTGTAGTGTGAAATTGATTTTACAATCAGAAATCTTCCTCATCAGCAAAAGCATTGTCAAAAGCTTCTTCAAAAGCCTCTGAAGCAAATGCGTAATCATCTTTTGAATCTTCATCGGTTACAGTCCAACCGTCTGCATCCTCTGCGTCGTTAACGTTTGTAAATGCGTCATCAAGCTCAGCATTGTCAACAACGGGAATAACAACTTCATCATCAAAATTCTGTCTGAGGTCAATTTCGTTATTATCCTTATCAAGTACACGAACGTCAAGACCGAGTGACTGAAGTTCTTTAATGAGAACCTTAAATGATTCAGGAACACCGGGCTTGGGAATGTTATAGCCTTTAACGATTGATTCGTATGTTTTAACACGACCGACAACGTCGTCAGACTTAACAGTAAGGATTTCCTGAAGAGTGTAAGCCGCACCGTAAGCTTCAAGTGCCCAAACTTCCATTTCACCGAAACGCTGACCGCCGAACTGAGCTTTACCGCCCAAGGGCTGCTGGGTAACAAGTGAGTAGGGACCTGTTGAACGTGCGTGAATCTTATCATCAACAAGGTGATGGAGCTTGAGGTAATACATTATACCAACAGTAACGGGGTTATCGAACTTTCTGCCCGTTCTGCCGTCGGTAAGCCATGTTTTACCGTCTGTTGAAAGGTTTGCTTCTTCAAGCATTTCGCGGATATCACTTTCGTGAGCACCGTCAAATACGGGTGTCATAACCTTGTAGCCGAGAGCTCTTGCAGCATAACCGAGATGCACTTCAAGAACCTGACCGATGTTCATACGGGAGGGAACACCAAGGGGGTTAAGAACGATGTCAAGAGGTGTACCGTCGGGAAGGAAGGGCATATCCTCCTGAGGAAGAATTCTTGATACAACACCCTTGTTACCGTGGCGGCCCGCCATCTTGTCACCAACGCTGATTTTACGCTTCTGAGCGATATAGCAGCGAACAACCTTATTTACACCGGGGTTGAGCTCATCGCTGTTCTGTCTTGTGAAGACCTCAACCTGAACAACAACACCGTATTCACCGTGGGGAACTCTGAGTGAAGAATCCCTTACTTCTCTTGCTTTTTCACCGAAAATAGCGCGAAGAAGTCTTTCTTCGGGAGTGCATTCTGTTTCACCCTTAGGTGTAACCTTACCAACAAGGATATCGCCTGAGTGAACCTCTGCACCGACTCTGATAATACCGTTTTCATCAAGGTTTGCAAGAGCATCCTCACCAACGTTGGGAATATCTCTTGTAATTTCTTCGGCACCGAGCTTTGTATCTCTTGCCTCAACCTCGTGCTCTTCAATATGAACTGATGTATAAACGTCCTCACGAACCATTTTTTCGTTAAGAAGAACCGCGTCCTCGTAGTTATAACCTTCCCAGGTCATAAAGCCAACGAGTGCATTTTTACCGAGCGAAATTTCACCCTGTGATGTTGCGGGACCGTCAGCAATAACGTCGCCCGCTTTAATTTTCTCACCGATTTGAACAACGGGGCGCTGGTTAATACAAGTACCCTGGTTAGAACGCATAAACTTAATAAGCTCATAAACGTCTGTTTCGCCGTTATCGGTAAGGATTTCAACCTTTTTAGCGCTTACCTTCTGAACAACACCGTCGCGCTTTGCAAGAACAACAACACCGCTGTCAACAGCAGCCTTGTATTCCATACCTGTACCGACAATGGGAGATTCAGTTTTAAGAAGCGGAACTGCCTGACGCTGCATGTTTGAACCCATAAGAGCACGGTTGGCGTCGTCGTTTTCAAGGAAGGGAATCATTGCAGTAGCAACAGAAACAACCATCTTGGGAGAAACGTCCATAAAGTCTGCCTCTGAGGGCGGAACCTCACGGAATTCATCACGGTAACGGATAGTTACACGGTCATTCATAAAGAAGTTGTTTTCATCAAGGGGCTCGTTAGCCTGTGCAACGCAATAGTTATCCTCTACGTCTGCAGTCATATACACAACCTCATCGAGAACCTTGCCCGTAGCCTTGTCAATCTTACGGAAGGGTGCCTCAATAAAGCCGTATTTGTTAATTCTTGCAAATGTTGCAAGGTAAGAGATAAGACCGATGTTGGGACCTTCGGGAGTTTCAATGGGACACATTCTGCCGTAGTGGCTGTAATGAACGTCTCGAACCTCGAAGCCTGCGCGGTCACGTGAAAGACCGCCGGGACCCAATGCTGAAAGACGGCGCTTATGAGTAAGCTCTGCCAAGGGGTTTGTCTGGTCCATAAACTGTGAAAGGGGTGATGAACCGAAGAACTCTTTGATTGCCGCCATAACTGGTCTTATATTTATAAGTGCAGCAGGAGTAGCCTTGTCGGGCTCCTGTGCCTGAAGAGTCATTCTTTCACGAACAACCCTTTCCATTCTTGTGAAACCGATTCTGAACTGGTTCTGAAGAAGCTCACCGACTGAACGGATACGACGGTTACCTAAGTGGTCAATATCGTCAGTTGTTCCGAGCTCGTTACCAAGACAGTTAAGGTAGTTGATTGATGCAAAAATATCATCAATAATGATGTGTTTGGGGATAAGATCATCGCAACGAAGAGCCATCTGTTCAAGAAGAAGCTCCTTGTCGTCGCCGTATTCTTCAACAATCTCCTTGAGTACGGAGAATCTTACCTTTTCGTTAACAGCAATTGCTTCAAGCTCGTCTCTTGTAACGTTATCAATGAAATCAAGAGGGTCAACCATATTGTTGGAAATAACCTTAACGTGCTTGCCTTCAAGGTCAATAGTAACCTCTTTTACACCTGCGCGGTCAATTGCTTCAGCCTTTTCGGTTGTGAGCTTCTCCCCTGCCTCAGCAAGCAACTCACCTGTGAAAGGACTGTAAATATCATAAACTGTAACGCCGCCCTCAATTCTGTCTGTAAGAGCAAGCTTTTTATTATATTTATAGCGTCCGACTCTTGAAATATCGTATCTGTGGGGATCAAAGAAAAGATTATTTACGTGAGTTTCCGCAGACTCAAGTGTGGGGGGCTCGCCGGGACGAAGCTTTCTGTAAACCTCAAGCAATGCCTCTTCAGTATTCTTTGTTGTATCCTTTTCAAGTGTTGCTTCGATTCTGTCGTCATCACCGAAGAATTCACGGATATCGTTGTTTGAAGAAAGACCGAGAGCACGGATAAACGTAGTGATAGGAAGCTTTCTGTTCTTATCAATTCTTACATTGAAAATATCGTTCTGGTCAGTTTCATACTCAAGCCAAGCACCTCTGTTGGGAATAACAGTAGATGTAAAGAGCTTTTTACCGTTTTTATCATAGGTAAAACCGTAATAAACACCGGGTGAACGCACAAGCTGTGAAATAATAACACGCTCTGCACCGTTGATAACGAAGGTACCGCTGTCTGTCATAATGGGGAAATCGCCCATAAATACTTCGTTTTCTTTGATTTCACCGGTTTCTTTGTTGTAAAGTCTTGCAAGAACTCTCAAGGGAGCAGAGTAGGTAGCATCTCTCTCCTTGCATTCAGCAACACTGTACTTAGGCTTCTCGTCCATACGGTAATCAATAAACGTAAGAACAAGATTACCCGTGTAGTCCGTAATTTCATCAATATCACGGAAAACTTCTCTGAGCCCGACATCAAGGAACCATTTGTAAGAGTTTTTCTGCACCTCAATAAGGTTGGGCATCTGCATAACCTCATTGATTCCTGCAAAACTCATTCTGGTATTCTTACCGAGCTTTACGGGTTTTACGTTCGCCATAAAACACATCACTCCGTTCTTATTTAAATTCTTTTTTACTGCTGAAAAAAACAGTCAAAAAAGAAATAATTAACGATAAATTCATCGGATTTCAGCCTATGCTCTCACCCTCGTGAAAACATACTAACACTAATAATCCATTATAGTTGAGTATATATGATACTACAAGTGATTGTAAATGTCAAGGATTATTTTTATTTTTTTGAAAAATACCGAAACATAAAAAATCCTTAACACAAATATAATCCGAAGTGCGGAATGCGAAGTGCGGAATGCGAAGTGCGGAATGCGATTATAAATAGCGTTGCTGAGAACAATAGCATCGTAGGGTACGCATCTATGCGTACCGCCCGAAAACGATAACACAGTAGTACCGCCCGATAAAATTTAAGCGGCGCGAAGCTTATCCTCCTTGCGAGCTTTAGCTCGGAGGGAGGGGGACCATTCTATGATAAATATGTTGAT
>JAGASD010000021.1 GCA_017621885.1 Clostridia bacterium
AACGCCTCTCATAGCAAGAAGCGAGATGGCACCGCAACCCATGTATCCGCATCCTACAACGGCTACCTTTTCGCTCTGAATGGGAAGGCGCACATTGCTTACTGCGCTGACAAGACACCAAAGAGGCTCGATGATGCCCTGGTGGTCCTCAACGTTGTCGGGAATCTTATGTACCCACTTTTCGTCAAGCTTGGAGTATTCAGCTCCTCCGCCTGAGCCCATGCTGACTCTGTCGCCAACCTTTACCTTGGTAACGCCTTCGCCAACCTCAACAACCGTGCCCATAGGCTCGTGACCGAAGGTTCTTCCCGCGGGAGCGGTGGTCCAATCGTAATGCTCGGACATACAAACTCCGCAATAGTGAAGCTTTACAAGCACCTCGGTGGGCTTGTTGATAACCGGTCTTTCAACCGTGATTATTTCGCTCTCCTTGGGACCTTTCATAACTAACTTTCTCATTGTTGCCATAATAAAATTCTCCTTTGTGCCGCAATAGCGGTTGATTTACGTTTTTATTGTACCACACGCACGCGGTATTTGGAATGGACTGCACAGACAAAAAATATGGACAATAACGATATTTTATTGTGATTTTTGAGCATAAATATTGACAAAAACGATTTTTCGTGATAGGATATGGTGGGATGATAAATTATAGTTTAGCGGTGAGGGGTGTGTTCGCGCTCGCCAAGTCCAGAAAGGTTTTTGCGGAGCTTTTTGCAAAAAGCGACCTTTTGTGCCCGCAGGCATTCGGCGTTTTCTTTGTGAGCTTTCTTTTGCGCCTTTTGTGTCAAAAGAAAGCGGAGTTCCGAATTGTGCCTTACAAAACCGCTGTAGACCTACAGAAATAAAGCTATCCAAACCGTTAGTCCACTTTTTCTTTTTGAAGCCAAAGGCGCAAAAAGAAAAAGTTCGCAAAAAGAAAAACGCCGTTTGGGGAGTTTCGCTCACTGCGGTGAGCGACAAGGCTTGTGCAGCCTTGACTCGCACCCACTGGCGTGGGGGCTCTTATGGGTGCGGTGCGAACACACCCCTCGCCGCTAAACTATAATTTACCAATCAATTACACTTTTTTGCCTATATCAGTTGACAAATTTTTCACAAGATGTTATAATTGTTGCAGACGCAACAGTTGCATTTGCAACCAATTCTTTTTCGGAGGTAAAAATGCCATCTTTGAGCAGAAATATCAACGTGATATCGCGTTGTGCCTCGGCATACAGAGCCGAGAGACTTGAAGGAAGCGGAATATCAGCCGCCCATTACTTTTACATTATTGCGGTTTGCAAAAATCCCGGAATATCCCAGGACAAGCTGGCAAAGGCACTGTACATAAACAAAAGCAGCGTAGCACGTGCTTTTCAGACACTTGAAAACGACGGTTTCATCAGACGCGAACAAAGCGAAAGTGACCGCCGCATAATTCTTGTTTATCCCACGGAAAAAGCAGAAGAGTTATTTCCCACCATATGCGAGGTAAGCCGCAGTTGGAACAGGTATCTTTTCGAGGCACTTGACGAGGACGAAAGAGAACTTTTTATGTCCTTGCTTGAAAAAATAGCAAAGCGTGACACCGACTACGTTGACAGTGAAAGAGAGGGCGAAAAATGAATATAATTAAAAGATATCTGAAGCCGCACGCGGGCTTTCTGGCTCTCACTCTATTCATAAAGACTATCGCCACTATCTCAGAGCTTATAATCCCCTACATTCTCAGCCACATAATCGACGTAATTATTCCAAAAGTAGAAACGCTTTCTCCCGGTGAATCCTCTGACAAAATACTTTTTGAAATAATATTTTGGGGCGGAATGATGATAGTCTGTGCCGCTATGGCGTTGCTTTTCAACGTGATAGCAAATCGGCGTTCGATAAAGACCGCACGCGACGCCACGGAAAAAATAAGACACGACCTTTTTAACGCGTCGCTCCACCTTTCCTGCCGAAACGCGGACAGGGTAACAATTCCCAGTCTTGAATCGAGACTTACTTCTGACACCTATAACCTTCACCACTTTATAGGTATGATGCAGAGAATAGGCGTCAGGGCTCCGCTTTTACTGTTGGGCGGCGTACTTATAACTCTGATGCACGACGCATATCTGGCATCGGTTATGATAGCTATTATTCCCCTTCTTGCAATATTCATATATTTTTATTCAAAAAAGACGATTCCGCTTTACGCTCAGGTTCAAAAAAACGTGGACGGTATGGTTCGCGTTGTCCGCGAAGACTCGCAGGGTATCAGAGTTATTAAGGCTCTTTCAAAAAAAGACTATGAGCAGAAAAGATTCGACAACGCCAACATAGAGCTGGTAAAAATAGAAAAGAAGGTAGGATACATTACAGCCCTCTCAAATCCCATTATGCAAATTGTCCTTAACCTCGGTCTTGTCTGTGTCGCGCTTTTGGGAGCGTACAGAGTGAACGCCGACCTTACACAG
>JAGASD010000022.1 GCA_017621885.1 Clostridia bacterium
TCCTCCCTACTTGTAGGGAGGGGGACCATTCTTGGATGAAATTCGTGCTTTTTATTCAGTTATTACGGGCGAAAAAAAGTTTATAAAGCAAAGCTCGGGCGGAATGGTGGAAGGTACCATTGCCGTAAAGCTAAAGAAAAAAGAATAAATAATAATG
Organism: Clostridia bacterium; assembly: GCA_017621885.1. GTDB lineage: Bacteria > Bacillota > Clostridia > Oscillospirales > Acutalibacteraceae > DTU089. The sequence goes on from JAGASD010000022.1 coordinate 158, forward strand.
AATAATTTCGCAACTGCGTTAGCAATTATAATCGGAAACGAAGTTTCCCCGATAATTACACATTAAGCATTACGAATTACGCATTATAATCGGCGCTTTGCGCCCCGAAACTCCTCACTCCTCACTCCTAACTCCTCACTAAAAAAACCGGTCGCTTTCGCGACCGTTTTTCATTTTATTTAAAGTATTTAACAGCGGCTTTGAACATCTGGATGTCATAATTACCTGAAACGTTCTTATAAAGACCGTCACCGATACGCTCGCTGTGACCCATTTTACCGAATACTCTGCCGTCGGGTGATGTGATACCTTCGATTGCAAACATTGAGTCATTGGGATTAAAATGAACGTCAACTGTTGCATTGCCGTCAAGGTCAACGTACTGTGTTGCAATCTGTCCGTTTTCAGCAAGCTTTCTGATAAGCTCTTCACTTGCAAGGAAGCGACCCTCACCGTGAGAAATCGGAACGTTATAAACATCGCCAACCTCTGTAAGCGCAAGCCAGGGTGACTTGTTAGATGCAATTCTTGTTCTTACAATTCTTGACTGGTGACGTGCAATTGTGTTGTAAGTAAGAGTGGGGCAATTTTCATCAGTATCAATGATTTTTCCGTAAGGTACAAGACCGAGCTTAATAAGTGCCTGGAAGCCGTTACAGATACCGCACATAAGACCGTCGCGGTTATCAAGAAGATCTGTTACGCCCTCTTTAATATTAGCGTTACGGAAGAATGCAGTAATAAATTTAGCTGAACCGTCAGGCTCGTCACCGCCTGAGAAGCCACCGGGAATGAATATCATCTGTGCATCCTTGAGCTTTGTTGCAAACTCATTTACACTCTCGGTAATACCTGCAGACGTGCGGTTTTTAATAACGATAATTTCGGGCTCTGCACCTGCATCACGAACAGCCTTTGCGCTGTCGAATTCACAGTTTGTACCGGGGAATGCAGGGATAAGAACCTTAGGCTTTGCAACCTTGATTGCGGGAGCCTTGCGCTCTGTTGCAGAATATGAGAAGTTTTCAACAGGTGTTGCAGTATCGGGAATATTGCAGCTGTAAACGCTCTCAAGCTTGTCCTCATAAATATCAAGAACTTCTGTTAAATCGAGCTTTTCTGCTCCGAGTGTGAATGCCTTTTCTTCAGTAACAGTACCGATGAATTCAGCATCAATATCCTCTGCTGCTTCAAGGATAAATGAAGCGTAATTGTAGCCGAAAATGTCATTAAGTGTAAGAGCATCGTTGAATGCGAAGCCGAAGCCGTTACCGAAAGCCATTTTCATAACTGCTTCTGCAATACCGCCCATACCGGGTGTGTAGCAAGAAACTGCCTTACCTTCACGAAGAAGAGCTGTTACTTTATTGAAAACAGCAATGAGTGATTCTGTTACGGGCAAGCCGTTCAAATCAAATTCGGGCTTAATAATATAAACCTTGTTACCTGCCTTTTTAAATTCGGGAGAAACAATGTCTTTCACCTTTTCAGTTGTAACTGCGAAAGAAACGAGTGTGGGAGGAACATCAATATCCTCGAATGTACCGCTCATTGAGTCCTTACCGCCGATTGAGCCGACACCCAACTCCTTCTGTGCTTTAAATGCACCAAGAAGAGCTGCAAGAGGTTTACCCCAACGCTTGGGCTCTTTGTTTACTCTTTCAAAATATTCCTGGAATGTAAGGTATACATCCTCAAATTTTGCACCTGTTGCAATAAGCTTACAGATAGATTCAACAACTGCAAAGTATGCACCGTGATAGGGGCTCTTTTCTGTAATGAAGGGATTGTAGCCCCAGGACATAAGTGAGCAGTCATCTGTATGCTTCTTTTCAACGGAAATCTTCTGTACCATTGCCTGAATGGGAGTAAGCTGATTCTTACCGCCGAAGGGCATAAGAACCGTTCCTGCACCGATTGTTGAGTCAAAACGCTCTGAAAGTCCACGCTTTGAGCAGATGTTAAGGTCATCTGCCATAGTTTTCATATTTTCGGTAAATGTACCGCTGATTTCTTTATCATAGTTTTCAGGCTTTGCAGTAACAACATCAACGTGCTTGTCTGCACCGTTGGAGTTAAGGAATTCACGGCTGATGTCACAAATAACCTTGCCGTTCCAATGCATAACAAGTCTTGCTTCCTCTGTTACCTCAGCAACGGGGCAAGCCTGAAGGTTTTCTGTAGCTGCAAGCTCAAGGAATCTTTGAACATTTACCTTCTCAACTACAACAGCCATTCTTTCCTGAGATTCGGAAATTGCAAGCTCTGTACCGTCAAGACCCTCGTATTTCTTAGGAACTGCGTTAAGGTCAATTTTAAGACCGTCTGCAAGCTCACCGATAGCAACGGAAACACCGCCTGCACCGAAGTCATTACAACGCTTAATCATAAGTGTTGCTTCTTTATTTCTGAACAATCTCTGGAGCTTTCTTTCTTCGGGAGCATTACCCTTCTGAACCTCTGCACCGCAGGTTTCAAGTGACGTTGCCGTGTGTGATTTTGAAGAGCCTGTTGCACCGCCGCAGCCGTCACGACCTGTTGAACCGCCAAGAAGAATAACAATATCACCGGGGTCGGGACATTCACGACGAACATTCTCCTGAGGAGCAGCCGCAACAACAGCACCGATTTCCATACGCTTTGCAGCATAACCGGGATGATAAATTTCATCAACGATACCTGTTGCAAGACCAATCTGGTTACCGTAAGAGGAGTAGCCTGCAGCAGCAGTTGTAACGATTGTTCTCTGAGGAAGCTTACCCTTAATTGTTTCGGAAACGGGCTTCAAGGGGTCAGCAGCACCTGTAACACGCATTGCACCGTAAACGTAAGCACGACCTGAAAGAGGGTCACGGATAGCGCCGCCGATACAAGTAGCAGCACCGCCAAAGGGCTCAATTTCTGTTGGGTGGTTATGTGTTTCATTCTTAAAGAGAAGAAGCCAGGGCTCACTTACACCGTCAACATCAACATTGATTTTAACCGTGCAAGCATTGATTTCTTCGGATTCATCAAGCTTATCAAGCTTACCGTTAACGCGAAGATATTTAACAGCAACAGTTGCAAGGTCCATAAGGCAGATGGGCTTTGTTCTGCCAAGCTCTTCTCTTGTTGCAATATATTCTTCATATGTTTTCTGAAGAAGCTCATCTTCAAACTCAACGTTATCAATAACAGTAAGGAATGTTGTATGACGGCAGTGGTCAGACCAGTATGTATCAATCATTCTGATTTCTGTTATTGTGGGATCGCGGTCTTCAGATTTAAAGTAATTCTGACAGAACTGGATATCATCAGCATCCATTGCAAGACCGAATTCTTTAACGAAGTTTTCAAGACCTGCTCTGTCAAGGTCAATAAAGCCCTCAAGAGTTTTAACCTCTGTGGGGATTTCGTACTGCATTGCAAGAGTGTCATACTTTTCAAGTGTTGCTTCTCTTGCTTCAACAGGGTTGATAACGTATTTTTTAATTTCAGCAATATCGCTGTCGGTAAGGTCACCGTAAAGAGCATAAACCTTTGCACTCTTTACTGTGGGACGCTCGCCCTGAGAGATAATCTGAATACACTGTGCGGCTGAATCTGCACGCTGATCGAACTGACCCGGCAAAAACTCAACAGCAAAAACAGTTGCACCGCTTAAATCAACTTCAGCAGTTGCAATATCAAGCTGAGGCTCTGAAAAAACTGTTTTGATAGCATAATCAAAAAGCTCTTCAGTAATATTTTCAGCATCGTAACGGTTGATAACACGAACATCTTTAAGATTTTCGATACCCAAAAGAGAACGAGCTTCACCTAAAAGTGACTTTGCCTCATTAGCAAGTTCTTTTTTCTTTTCAACATATACTCTGTATACCATATCGTTTACTCCTTTATTGCAGCAAGTGCTTTTGCACCTATATCGTGACGGTAAAATGCATTACCGAAGCTGATTTTTTCCACAAGTCCGTATGATGCATCAACAGCCGCTTTAAGATTTTCTTCAACAGCAGTAACACCTAAAACTCTGCCGCCGTTTGTAAGAAGCTTGCCGTCTTTAAGCTCTGCACCTGCAACATAAACATTCGAGCTGATTTCTTCAGGGATTGTCATTTCATAACCCTTTTCATATTTAACAGGATAACCTTCGGAAGCCATAATTACACAGCAAGCACTTTTTTCGCTGAACTTAACCTCAGTTTCTGCAAGAGTGCCGTTCGTTGTAGCCTGCATAATTGTAAGAAGGTCACTTTCAAGAAGAGGAAGAACAACCTGTGTTTCAGGGTCACCGAAACGGCAGTTATATTCAATAACCTTGGGGCCGTCAGGGGTAATCATAAGACCAAAATAAAGACAACCCTTGAATGTTCTGCCCTCTTTATTCATCGCATCAATTGTGGGAAGGAAAATCTTTTCCATACACACATCTGCAACCTCTGCAGTATAGTAGGGGTTGGGAGCAACCGTTCCCATACCGCCTGTGTTAAGACCTGTGTCATTATCCCCTGCTCTTTTGTGGTCCATTGAAGAAACCATAGGAGCAACTGTTTTACCATCGGTAAATGCAAGAACTGAAACCTCGGGACCTGTAAGAAATTCTTCAATAACGATGTTATCACCGCTTGTGCCGAACATCTTGTCCTGCATCATTGAAACAACTGCTGCCTTTGCTTCGTCACGGGTTGTGGCAATAATAACACCTTTACCGAGAGCAAGTCCGTCAGCCTTGATAACTGTGGGAATGGGAGCAGTTTCAAGATATTCGAGAGCCTTCTCCATATCATTGAAAACCTCATAAGCTGCTGTGGGAATATTGTATTTTTTCATAAGATTTTTTGAGAAAACCTTACTACCCTCAATGATTGCAGCCTTTGCTTCAGGACCGAAGCAAGGTATACCTTTTTCGTTAAGAGCATCAACGCAACCTAAAACAAGGGGATCATCGGGTGCTACAACCGCATAATCAATTGCATTTTCTACTGCAAATTCAACGATTTTGTCAATATCCTTTGCACCGATATTAACGCAAGTTGCATCACTTGCAATACCACCGTTTCCGGGAAGAGCAAAAATCTCGGAAACGTTTTTATTTTCTTTTATCTTTTTGATGATAGCGTGCTCACGACCGCCACCACCGACAACCATAATTTTCATCTAAACACCATCTTCTTGGTTTTTATATTTAATTTAAATTATCTGAATTTGAAAGAAAATTGTTCAGAGTGCCTCGTTTAGTCGAGCGATGCCGTATGAAGATACTGCCCCGAGGCTAAACAGGTGCTATGGGCAATTTTATTCAAATTCCCTTAATGGTGGAATAATCTCATACCTGTAAATGCCATTGTCATACCGTACTTATCTGCACATTCAATAACAATATCATCACGGATTGAACCGCCGGGCTCTGCAATGTATTTAACACCGCTGCGCTTTGCGCGTTCAATATTATCACTGAAAGGGAAGAAAGCATCTGAACCGAGAGCAACACCGTCAATTGTTGCAAAATAAGCCTTAACATCTTCATCTGTAAGGGGTTCGGGTCTTTCTGTAAAATATTTCTGCCAGTTACCCTCTGCGCAAACATCCTCTTCATTTTTATTGATGTAGCCGTCAATAACATTATCGCGGTCGGGTCTGCCGAGTGTATCCTTAAAGGGAAGGTTAAGCACCTTTTCGTGCTGACGAAGGAACCATGTATCAGCCTTTGTACCTGCAAGACGTGTACAATGTATTCTTGACTGCTGACCTGCACCCACGCCGATTGCCTGACCGTCAACTGCATAGCAAACTGAGTTTGACTGTGTATATTTAAGTGTAATAAGAGCAATTATCAAATCACGGATTGCGCTTTCAGGCATATCCTTGTTTTCGGTAACAATATTTGTAAGAAGCTCGCGATTGATTTCAAAATTATTTCTGCCCTGTTCAAAGGTAATACCGTAAACCTGCTTATGCTCAATGGGAGCAGGCACGTAATCGGGGTCAATTTTAACTATATTATAGTTACCTTTTCTTTTTGATTTAAGAATTTCAAGTGCTTCGGGTTCATAACCGGGAGCAATGATACCGTCGGAAACCTCTCGCTGAATAAGCTTTGCAGTTGTAACGTCACAAACATCTGAAAGAGCAACCCAGTCACCGAATGAGCACATTCTGTCTGTACCTCTTGCTCTTGCATATGCACAAGCGAGGGGTGATTCGTCAAGACCCTCAATATCATCAACGAAGCAAGCCTTTTTAAGCTTATCGGAAAGCGGAATACCAACCGCCGCTGATGTGGGGCTTACGTGCTTGAAGGATGTTACAGCAGGAAGACCGAGAGCTTCTTTAAGCTCCTTTACAAGCTGCCAGCTGTTGAAAGCATCAAGGAAATTTATAAAACCGGGTCTGCCGCAGAGAATTTCAATAGGAAGCTCGCTGCCGTCAGCCATAAAGATTTTTGCAGGTTTCTGGTTGGGGTTGCAACCGTATTTTAATTCAAATTCTTTCATTGTTTGTTACCGTCCCTTTAAATAATAATATATATACAGTATGTAAATTTGAAAGAAAATTGTTCAGAATGCCTTTTTAGTCGAGCGGTGCTGTATATAGATACCGCCCCGAGACTAAAAAAGGTACTATGGGCAATTTTACTCAAATTTTATTTGTTTTTGTTAACTATACGAGATTCATACTTACCTGTTTCAAGGTCAATGTATCTTACGAAAAGAGAAACCTTGTTGTCTTCATTAAGATTTTTCCAGATAAGGTCTGTTAATGAATCAATATCCGTATCAGGAAGTTCGAGTGTTTTGGGCTCACCCTCAAAGCTGGGAAGAGGATTTCCGTCGCATTTGTATGTATGAATAAACTTTGCTTTACCGGGAAGCGGATTAGAATAAGCAAAGGTGTATCTCTGACAGGACGAACCGTCACCGTCAGCAGATTTAAGAATTGACATTGCGTAATTCATATCACCGTTTTCAAGACGGATAATACCCGAAATACGGGGTGTGTAGTTGGGAGCATCGTCCTCAAACTCACGGGTACGAAGAGCCTGCTCAAAGGTCATCTGTTTATCCATCAATTCGTAGATAGTGTCGGTCTGATCACCGTTTGTAACAATTGTTTTGTTACCGAGAACTCTTACGGGAGCATAGATAATAAGATGGGGGTCAACCATTTTTGACTCGTCAAAAGCCTGTGTTCTTATACCTTCACCATCTTCAACGAAAACGCGGTTACGGCTGTTTTCGCTTCTGCCCATTATAAAGTAAGCTGCAACAGCCTTTTTGCCGTCAGCACTTTTACCGATAATTATACCTCTGCCGTGATAAGGAAGAGAGTTAAGTTCATTTGCAAGATTTCTGATTTCCATTATAAACATCCTTTCTTTGAATAAAATTCAGGTCAAGCCATTAATTCTACCTCTCCGGCGAAGAGAGGGCGACCGCGCCGAAACTCGTTTTGGCGTGGTGGAGAGTTCTAGCCCGTAAGGGCGTATAATCAAATACGCGTTAGCGTTTTACCTCTACCTCTCTGGCGAAGAGAGGGGGACCGCGCCGAAACTCGTTTTGGCGTGGTGGAGAGTTCTAGCCCGTAAGGGCGTATAATCAAATACGCGTTAGCGTTTTACCTTATTCTGAAATGATGGTTTTTCCATCTTCAACCGTAATTTTATCATCACAAAAAAGCTGCACTGCTTTAGGAAGAATCTTCCATTCTGCCTCCTGCATAATTCTTTTCTGTAAGCTTTCGGGGGTATCGCCCTCTTCAACTGCAACAGCTTTTTGAAGAATAATGGGACCTGCGTCACACTCTGCTGTTACAAAATGCACCGTTGCACCCGAAACCTTAACGCCTTTTTCCAAAGCACATTCGTGAACGTGAAGACCGTAAAAGCCTTTACCGCAGAACGAAGGAATAAGTGCAGGATGAACATTTATCATCTTGTTTTCAAATGCATCACATACATTTTCATCAAGAATTGTCATAAAGCCTGCATAAACAATCAAATCTGCTTTTTCTTCAATAAGTGCATCGCACATTGCTTTGCTGTATGATGCAATGTCACTGTATTCTTTTCTTACAAGCACACGGGTTTTGATGTTGTTTTCTTCAGCACGTGTAAGAGCATAAGCATCCGCCTTTGATGAAATAACACAAGTGATTTTTCCGTTTCCTAATTCACCGCGTTTCTCTGCATCAATAAGTGCCTGTAAATTTGTACCGCCGCCCGAAACGAGGACAACTATATTTTTAAAGGACATTTTTTATCCTCCTAAAATCATTCAAGATAAATTATTCAAGAATTATCTTATCTTCGCCTTCAATAATTTCACCGATCACGTAAGCATCAATGCCGTTGTCTTTAAGAACTGAAATAGAAGCTTCTACTTCATTCTCGGGAACTACGATGCTCATACCAACGCCCATATTATATGTATTGAACATATCTCTTTCAGGAATGTTACCCCATTTTGCAATAACGTCAAAAATAGGAAGAACCTTAACAGCAGACTTATCAATCTTTGCACACAAGCCATCGGGAATTGAACGGGGAATATTTTCGTAAAAGCCACCGCCGGTGATATGAGAAATACCCTTAACGTCAATCTTTTCCAAAAGAGCAAGAACGGGCTTAACATAAATTTTAGTAGGAACAAGCAAAGCCTCCGCAATACTTTTACCGTCTAATTCTTCGCGCTCCACATAAAGCTCGGGGTTATTATTATCAATATCAAAAACCTTACGGCATAAGCTGAAGCCGTTTGAATGAATACCTGTTGAAGGAAGAGCAATAACAACGTCACCTGCTGCCATTTTGCTGTTATCAATCATTTTGGGCTTATCAACAATACCAACCGCAAAGCCTGCAAGGTCGTAATCCTCAACCGACATAAGACCGGGATGCTCTGCAGTTTCGCCGCCGATAAGAGCACAACCGGACTGAACACAACCCTCTGCAACACCGCCTACGATTTCTGCAATTTTTTCGGGAATGTTTTTACCGCAAGCAATATAGTCAAGGAAATATAAAGGCTTTGCACCGACGCAAACAATATCGTTTACGCACATAGCTACTGCATCAATACCGATTGTATCGTGCTTATCCATAAGAATAGCCAATTTTACTTTAGTACCGCAACCGTCAGTACCTGAAACCAACACGGGGTGCTCCATACCTGCAGCACAACCGAGGTCAAAGCAACCGCCGAAGCCGCCAACGTCATCCAATGAACCTTCATTACGTGTTCTGGCAACGTGCTTTTTCATAAGTTCAACTGCTTTGTAGCCTGCAGTAATATCAACGCCTGCAGCTGCGTAGCTTTCTGATCTTGAATTATTCATCGTTCTTTCTCCTTGCAATTTTTATCAAAATAACTTACTTAACTTAATTAACCTTTTCCGTTCCAACAATATGTGCAAAGGTCTTCTTCGGGAAGTCCGATAGCCTCTACAATACCTTCAAGTGACTGGAACTCAAGGGATGCGAAATGAAGCTTTTCACAAATTGCTTTTCTTAATTTTGCACCGCGCTCCGTAGACGCATCGCTGTATTCTTCAATGTGCTTAAAGCCCTCCTCACCCTCAAGCTCCATAATAGTACTTCTTGAAATAAGCTCCATATCAGAAGTGCCTCTTGAGAAATTGAGATATTTGCAACCGTACATAATAGGGGGACAAGCCGACCTCATATGTACTTCTTCAGCACCGTTCTCATAAAGGAATTCAACGGTTTCGCGAAGCTGTGTGCCTCTTACAATGCTGTCATCAACAAAAAGAAGCTTTTTGTCCTTGATAAGCTCGTGAACGGGAATCTGTTTCATTTTGGCAACCTTGCTTCTTTCCCTCTGGTTTGAAGGCATAAAGCTACGAGGCCATGTGGGAGTATATTTAATAAAGGGTCTTGCAAAAGGAATACTGCTTTCGTTTGAATAGCCGATTGCGTGAGGTGTGCCCGAATCGGGAACACCGCTGACATAGTCGATATCCTGAGCTACGTTCGCCGCTTTGTCTGTTTTAGCCATTATCTGACCGTTTTTGTAACGCATAACCTCAACGTTCACACCCTCATAGCAGGATGTGGGATAGCCGTAGTAAGACCAGAGGAATGCACATATTTTTTTCTTTTTACCCGGAGCTTTAAGAACCTTAACCTCATCGCAGGAAATTTCAACAATTTCACCGGGACCCAATTCTTTATAATCCTCAAAGCCTAATTTTTTATATGCAAAATCTTCAAAGGATACGCAGAAGCCGTCTTCACGTTTACCGAGAATAACGGGAATTCTGCCTAATTTATCACGGGCAGCAATAAGATTGCCGTCCTCTTTAAGAATAAGAATTGAGCAAGTGCCGTCAATAACGTTCTGTGCAAAAGCAATACCCTCTTCAAAGCTGCTTTTCTGGTCAATCATAGCGGCAACAAGCTCGGAAGCGTTAATTCCCGTAACACCTGTGGTTGTCATTGCACCGAAGTGACCGCCGCTGAATGAAAGATATTGGTCAACAAGAGCATCGCTGTTATTTATTATGCCTATTGTACAAATAGCATAAAGACCGTGATTAGAACGAATGAGCAAGGGCTGTGCGTCTGAATCGCTTATACAACCAACGGCTGTATTACCCTCCATTTCATCAAGTATTCTCTCAAACTTCGTTCTGAACGGAGAATTTTCTATTTTATGAATTTTTCTTTGCATACCAAGCTCGGGATGGTATGCTGCCATACCCGCGCGGCGTGTACCAAGATGTGAATGATAGTCAACGCCGAAGAAGGTATCAAGTACTGCATCGTTTTTTGATGCTACACCAAAAAATCCGCCCATTTTACACCTCAATTATAAAAAGTTGATTGTTCTGAAAATATTTGTTTAAAAGTGAGAAGTGAGGAATGAGGAGTGAGGAGTTTCGGGGCTAACATCGATTATATTTTCGTTTCGCTTTGCGAAACATATCGCATACGCAGTATATATCGTATCAGCAGATATATCGCACCATAGGTATATCGCCCTCGAAGAGCATACTAAAATGCCGACCGCAGGTCCCAAAATTCCTAATTTCTAATTCCTAATTCCTAATTCAATTGTTATATTTATTTTCTATCCCTGCATTCTTCTCAAGAACCTTTGCAGTGTCTGCTGCGCGTTTATCAGCAAGCTTCTTTTCAAGCACAGGCTCTGAAAGTGAAAGCATTTCAATCGCAAGAAGTGCCGCATTAACCGCACCGTCAATTGCAACGGTTGCAACGGGAATACCCGAGGGCATCTGCACTGTCGACAGAAGAGCTTCCATACCGCCTAAATTCTGTGACTTAATAGGAATACCGATAACGGGCAAAGTTGTGTTAGCCGCAACGGCACCTGCAAGGTGCGCCGCCATACCTGCCGCAGCAATAATTACACCAAAGCCGTTTTCGCGTGCATTTGCACTGAATTCCTTTGCTTCAACGGGAGTTCTGTGTGCAGAGAAAACGTGAACCTCAAAAGGAACCTCAAACTCTTTAAGTGTGTTAATCGCTTTTTCAACAACGGGTAAATCGCTGTCGCTACCCATAATAATGCCAACTTTTTTCATAAAAACATCCTTTCAAGAATCACTAAAAACACAAAAAGGGCGCACTTGCTCAAAGGGAACAAGTGTGCCCAGACGGTCGGCTTAAAGTCACTTTATAATTATCAGAAAGCAAATTCAAAAATTATTGCCTAAATCCGATAAAAAACCTGCTTCCTTGTGGTGCTCCACATAAAAAACCGTCAGTCACAGGCAGACTTCTCAACACTGTAATTTTATCATTTCTGAAAAATAGTGTCAAGGCACATAAACTATAATAAAAGGTCAGTTAAATCATATCAATATAGTGAAAATGCTGTATCAGTTAGCTTTTGTTTCACAGTAAAGACAACGGTAAACGCCATTCTCTCTGTCAGTAAGCTTGAATATATGATTAATCTCCTGTTCGGTTGTTGTAATGCAACGGGGATTCTTACATTTTATAACGTTTACAAGCTTTTCGGGAAGTTCTACACTAAGCTTCTGAACGCGTTCACAGTTGCGTATAACATTTATTGTTATACCCGGGTCAACGTAACCGATAACATCAAAATCAAGATCTATGTCCGCATCAATTTTTATAATATCTTTTTTGCCCAATTTTTTGCTTGATACATTTTTGATAATTGCAACTGAGCAGTCAAGATTATCAAGCCCCAAAAGGTCATATATACGCATACTTCTGCCGGCGGTAATATGGTCTATAACAAAACCGTTTGTGATAGAATCTATATTCATTTGTCTGCCTCCTCCAAAAGCTTGAGTATAAGTGCCATTCTTACATATTTGCCGTTAAGCACCTGCTTGAAATAACAGGCTCTGGGGTCGCTGTCAACCGCAACGGATATTTCGTTAACACGAGGAAGCGGATGCATAACAGACAAATCCTTTTTAGCATTTTTAAGCTTTTTGGGCTCAAGAATGTAGCTGTCTTTGAGTCTTAAATAATCCTCTTCATTAAAGAATCTTTCTCTCTGAACACGTGTCATATAGAGAATATCAAGCTCGGGCATTACCGACTCAAGGTCAGTTGTCTGCTTGTAAGGGATGTTCTTTTTCTGAAGAACATCTTTCTTAATATAGCTTGGAAGCTTCAGCTCCTCGGGTGAAATAAGAACAACGTTTATACCCTCGTATCTTGAAAGAGCGGTAATAAGGGAATGAACCGTTCTGCCGAATTTAAGGTCACCGCAGAAGCCGATTGTCAGATTATTGAAGCCACCCTTTTCTCTGTAAATTGTAAGAAGGTCTGTAAGTGTCTGTGTGGGGTGATTATGACCTCCGTCACCGGCGTTGATAACGGGAATACTTGCATTCTGTGCAGCAACAAGCGGCGCCCCCTCTTTAGGATGACGCATTGCAATAATATCAGCATAACAGCTTATTGTTTTTGCTGTGTCCGCCACACTTTCTCCCTTTGCGGCAGATGAGCTGTTTGCCTCGGAGAAACCAAGAACACTGCCACCCAATTCAAGCATGGCAGCCTCAAAGCTGAGCCTTGTTCTTGTGGAGGGCTCAAAGAAAAGTGTTGCGAGCTTTTTACCTTTGCATTTTTCCGCATATTTTGAAGGATTCGCAATAATGTCATTAGCAGTCGCTAAAAGCTCGTTTAAATCCTCAACGGAAAAATCAAGAATATCAATAAGACTTCTCATAAAATCCACATATCCTTTTTTAAAAAATTATTCTTTTGCTCCGTTAATTGAGAGATAGTTTTTAATTCTCTCAACATTTTCGCGATTCTTTTCATCTTCTTCAAGATATTCGATAATATCGTAAACATCAACAACGGAGTATACGGGGAAGCCATATTCCTCGCCAACCTCTGCCATTGCGGATTTATCTGTCTTACCCTTTTCTTTACGGTCAACCATAACGAATGTTGCGGCAACCTTTGTGCCTTCAAGGCCTGAAAGAATAGACATACTTTCACGAATAGCCGTACCCGCTGTAATAACATCTTCTACAATAACGATTTCTTCACCTTCCTGGGGCTTATAGCCAACAAAAACGCCGCCTTCGCCGTGGTCCTTCTCTTCCTTACGGTTAAAGAAGAAGGGTACGTCAAGACCGTTTTTTGCAAGTGCAACAGCAACTGAAACAGCAATGGGAATGCCTTTGTATGCAGGTCCGTAAAGAACTGTTTTTTTGTTTCCTACTTTTTCAAAATATGCTTTTGCGTAAAATTCGCCCAATTTGCAAATCTGTTCGCCTGTTTTAATATCACCTGCGTTGATGAAATAAGGGATTTTTCTACCGCTTTTTGCTGTAAAATCACCAAATTTAAGAACGCCGGCACCTTCCAAAAACTGTATAAATTCTCTTTTGTAGCTTTCCATTTTTAATCCTCCAAAATTTTCTTGTTTCACCGCAAGGTGAAATATATCGAGTGTGAAGCACATATCGAGTCCCAAAGGACATATCGAACCGAAGGTATATCGACAGTCGATATGTTCATCTTACGATAAACTCGATATATTGCGATGCAATTCGATATATTTTCTTTTCACTCAAATTCGATATATTTTGCTTTTGCAAAATAAGATTCTATAATCCAAAATCGTTTGTTAATTAATCACAAAACTCTGCAACGCATCTGTTATATGCTGCAACAGGGTCTTCTGCTGCTGTGATGGGTCTGCCCACAACGATGTAGTCAGAACCGATTTCTTTAGCCTGAGCAGGAGTCATAACGCGCTTCTGGTCACCGATGTCACCGTCAGCAAAACGCACACCGGGAGTAATTGTAAGGAAATCCTTACCGCAGATTTCGTGAACCTTACCTGCTTCAAGAGGTGAGCAAACAACACCGTCAAGACCTGACACCTTTGCATTGTGAGCATAGTGCATAACAACCTTGTCAATGGGCTCTTTAATGAGAAGGTCGTTTTCCATGCTCTCCTGGTCTGTGGATGTAAGCTGAGTAACAGCAATAAGAAGAGGTCTTGTACCGTCTTCACGTGTGAGACCTTCGAGGGCTGCTTCCATCATACGGCAAGTACCTGAAGCGTGAAGGTTTGTTATATCAACGTCAAGTCCTGAAAGAACTGCCATTGATTTTTTAACCGTGTTGGGAATATCATGAAGTTTAAGGTCAAGGAAAATCTTATGACCGCGTTTTTTGATTTCACGAACAATCTGAGGACCTTCTGCATAAAAAAGCTCCATACCGATTTTTACGAAGGGCTTTCTTCCGCCTTCAAATTTGTCAAGGAACTCATAAACCTTTTCTGCACTCGCAAAATCGCAAGCAACAATTACGTCTTTACCCATTATTTTACTCCTCCTATTATATCTTTTAAGTTACTGATACCGTATTTGTCCATAACTGCAGGTAAATCGTTGATGATATCACGGCATACATAAGGGTCAATAAGGTTTGCCGCACCGACCTCAACAGCCGTAGCACCTGCAAGCATAAGCTCAATTACATCCTCTGCGCTTGAAACACCGCCCATACCTACAACAGGAATACTAACAGCGTTTGCAACCCGGTAAACCATACTCACTGCAACAGGGAAAATTGCACTGCCTGAAAAACCGCCCATCTTATTTGCAATAACGGGCTTTTTTGTTTTAAGGTCAATTCTCATACCGAGAAGCGTGTTTATAAGGCTTATGCCGTCTGCACCTGCAGCCTCGCAAGCCTTTGCTATTGAAACAATATCCGTTACGTTAGGTGAAAGCTTAATAATAACGGGTTTTGTTGTTACCTTTTTAACTGCAGCAGTAACCTCTGCCGCTGCCTCGGGATTTGTGCCGAAGCTCATACCGCCGCCGTGAACATTAGGACAGCTTACGTTTACTTCCAGCCATCCAACCTGCTCTTCTTTATCGAGCTTTTCGCAAGTATATGCATAGTCTTCAACGGCAAAACCGCTGACATTAGCCATAACCTTTTTGTTAAAGCATTTTTTAAGCTTGGGTAATTCTTCACTTATAACCTTTTCAACACCGGGATTCTGAAGACCTACCGCGTTTATCATACCTGCATTGCACTCTGCAATACGGGGTGTTGGATTACCGAATCGGGGATCCTTTGTTGTACCCTTAAAAGAAAATGTACCGAGCACGTTTATATCGTAAAGCTCTGCAAACTCATACCCGTAGCCGAATGTACCGCTTGCAGGGATAATGGGATTATCAAGAGGTAATCCGCAAAGGTCAACACTTAATCTGCCCATAAAATCTCCTCCTTTTCAAGGACGGGGCCATCTTTACAAATACGCTTGTAGCCCGTAATTGTTTTGCAGGAGCAACCCATACAAGCACCAAAGCCGCAACCCATTCTTTCTTCAAAGCTGAACTGACCGCTTGTTGCAGTTGCCTTATAAAGTGCCTTGAGCATAGGCTCGGGACCGCAGGTATAGAAATATGTATAATCTACATCCGAAAGTGCGTCTGTAACAAAACCTTTCACACCGTAAGAACCGTCTGCGGTTGCAACAACCACTTCTGCACCAAGTGCTTTAAAATCCTCTTCGCAGAAAATTTCAGCCTTTGTGTTAAAGCCTAAAATAACATTTACCTTTTTGCCCTCGGCAATAAGCTTTTTAGCAAGCATATAGAGGGGCGGAACACCAACACCGCCACCGATAAGAAGGGGTTTTTCACCTGAAACAGCCGTATTGTAGCCGTTTCCGAGACCTGTAAGAACATCAAGCTCTGTGCCGATTTCCATTTCTGCCATTTTTTCCGTACCCTTACCCACAACTTTATATATAAGGGTAAGAACATCGTTTTCGCTGTCGCAGACAGAAATAGGTCTTCTGAGGTAAAGCCCGTCAATTTTTATATTAACAAACTGACCGGGTGATGTAATATCACTCACATCACCGGAAAGCTTCATTTTATACACAGTTTCAGTAAGCTGTGTGTTATTAATTATTCTAAAAAAACTTTGTTTCATATTTTCAATTCTCCACTTTAAGCGTCGATTGTAGAAATTGTGATTGTTGACTCCTCAAGAGCATCAAGAAGAACACGAACAGTATCAAGTGCCGTAAAGATTGTAACATTGTTTTCGATTGCGTATCGGCGGATTTCAAGACCGTCGTTTGCAGAGCCTGTAGAGTCAATATCCTTTGTGTTAATAACGTAAGCAATATGACCCTGACGGAGTGCATCCGGAATCTCTTCACTGCCGTCGCTGATTTTCTGAAGAGCGTGTGTGCGGATTCCGTTTTCTTTGAGGAATTTAGCGGTACCTTCTGTTGCCTGAATATTGAAGCCGAGATTATAGAAACGACGGATAAGCGGGAGCGCCTCCTCCTTGTCTTTATCAGCAATTGTAGCAAAAACGGTGCCGTAGTTCTGAAGGTGCATACCTGATGCCTGAAGAGCCTTGTAAAGTGCTCTGTTAAGCTTATCGTCGTAACCGATTGCTTCACCTGTTGATTTCATTTCAGGTGAAAGATAAGCATCGAGTCCGCGGATTTTATTAAATGAGAAAACGGGAACCTTTACGTACCAACGGTTCTTTTCTTCAGGGTAAATATCAAATATGCCTTGCTCTTTAAGGCTCTTACCCATAATTACTTCTGTCGCAATATCTGCAAGGCTGTAGCCTGTTGCCTTTGAAAGGAAGGGAACAGTTCTCGAAGAACGCGGGTTAACCTCAATAATATAAACGTCGTCTTTTTCGTCAACGATAAACTGAATGTTATAAAGACCGATGATGCCGATACCGAGGCCAAGCTTTTTGGCATACTGAAGAATGATGCCTTTAACTTTATCCGAAATACTGAATGAGGGATAAACGCTTATTGAGTCACCTGAGTGAACACCTGTTTTTTCAACAAGCTCCATAATACCCGGAATAAATACGTCTCTGCCGTCACAGATAGCGTCAACCTCAACCTCTTTGCCCTGGATATATTTATCAACAAGAACGGGCTTGTCCTCATCAATTTCAACGGCTGTTTTTAGATAGTGACGAAGCTGTTCCTCGTTAGCAACAATCTGCATTGCTCTGCCGCCCAGAACAAAGCTGGGACGAACAAGCACGGGATAGCCTATTTCTGCTGCAGCATCTACACCTGCCTGAATATTTGTAACAGCTTTACCTTTAGGCTGAGGAATATTAAGGCTGTTAAGAATTTTTTCAAAGCTATCACGGTTTTCAGCGCGTTCGATAGCTTCGCAATCAGTACCGATAATCTTTACTCCGCGTTTCATAAGGGGCTCTGCAAGGTTAATTGCAGTCTGACCGCCAAGTGAAGCAACAACACCGTCCGGCTTTTCAAACTCAATAATATTCATAACATCTTCAGGAGTAAGTGGTTCAAAATAAAGCTTATCAGCTGTTGTGTAGTCAGTAGAAACTGTTTCAGGGTTATTGTTTATAATAATTGCTTCGTAGCCTGAATTTTTGATTGTTGCTACAGCGTGAACCGTTGAATAGTCAAATTCAACACCCTGACCGATACGAATGGGACCCGCACCGAGAACGACAATTTTCTTTTTATCAGTAAGACGAGAAGCATTATCACCTGTATAAGATGAATAGAAGTACGGAATATATGCGTTTGTATGACAAGTGTCAACCATCTTGAATACGGGGAAAAGTCCTTTTTCCTTACGCATATTATAAACATCAAGCTCATCGCATTTCCAAAGACGGGCAATATATTTATCGCTGAAGCCCATCTTCTTTGCGCCAACAAGAGTATCAAAATCTTTATTAACGCGAAGCTTTTCTTCCATATCGATAATATTTTTGAAGGCCTGAAGGAAATAGGGCGTAATCATAGTGATTTCGTGAATTTTTTCAATAGAAACTCCGTGATAAATAAGCTCCGCAATAGCAAAGATATTATCGGAACGGAATTCTGAAATATATTCAAGAAGCTCTTCGACACTCATATTGTCGAACTTTGAAAGGTACATATGGTCAGCACCGATTTCAAGTGAGCGCACGCCTTTAAGAAGTGCCTCCTCAAGGTTTGAACCGATACCCATAATCTCACCGGTAGCCTTCATCTGAGTACCAAGCTTATTTGTAGCAGAAGCAAATTTATCAAAGGGAAAACGTGGTAATTTAGCAATAACGTAGTCAAGCTTCGGCTCAAATGCTGCGTTAGTGTTAGCAATCTGTATGTCCTCAAGAGCCATACCTACGGCAATTTTTGCAGTAACTCTTGCTATGGGGTAGCCTGAAGCCTTTGATGCAAGAGCTGATGAACGTGAAACTCTGGGGTTAACCTCGATAAGGTAATATTCGCTTGTATGAGGATTGAGTGCGAACTGAACGTTACAGCCACCTTCGATTTTAAGCTCTTTAATGAGCTTGATAGCTGAATCGTTGAGCATCTTCTCATCTTCTTTGCTGAGTGTCATAATAGGTGCTACAACGCAGGAGTCACCGGTATGAACACCTACGGGGTCAATATTTTCCATACCGCAGATGGTTATTGCATGGTCATTGGAATCACGCATAACCTCAAACTCGATTTCTTTATAACCCTTAACACTTTTTTCAATAAGCGCCTGGTGAACGGGTGAAAGCTTGAATGCGTTTGTACCGATTTCAATAAGCTCTTCTTCATTATAAGCAAAACCGCCGCCTGTACCGCCGAGGGTAAACGCAGGACGTACAACAACGGGATAACCGATACGGCTTGCAGCCGCTTTTGCCTCCTCTAATGAGTAAGTGATTTCGGAAGGAATAACGGGTTCACCTATAGATTCACAAAGCTCTTTGAAAAGCTCGCGGTCCTCTGCGCGTTCAATAGATGCACTTGAAGTGCCGAGAAGCTCAACGTTACACTCTTTAAGAATACCCTTCTTTTCAAGCTGCATTGCAAGGTTAAGACCCGTCTGACCGCCGATACCGGGAACAATTGCATCGGGTCTTTCGTATCTTAAAATTTTAGCAACGTACTCAAGTGTAAGCGGTTCCATATAAACCTTATCGGCAATGGATGTATCTGTCATAATTGTTGCAGGGTTTGAGTTAGCAAGAATAACCTCGTAGCCCTCCTCTTTAAGAGCAAGACAAGCCTGAGTACCTGCATAGTCAAACTCAGCAGCCTGACCGATAACAATCGGACCTGAGCCGATAATTAAAACCTTCTTGATATCTGTTCTTTTTGCCATTTTATAGGCCTCCTTAATTTATATCAGTTCAATTATTAACAAGTTCTTTGAAATACAAAATTCAAAATTCCGAAACTGCGTTAGCATTATAACCGGCTTGCCCCGAAATTTGCCACTTGCAATTTGCAACTTATTTTTTATACACAACTTTTCCGTCGCACACAGTAAGCACACATTCGCCGTCAACAGGCATCCCCTCAAAGGGGGTTGCTTTTCCTTTTGAAAGAAAATCCTTAGAGTCAACGGAAGTCTTACTGTCAAGCTTCCATACTGTATAGTCGCACCCTAAAGGAATCCCGAATCTTTCGCGAGGCGCAACCGCCAAAAGCTCAACAAGTTTTTCAAGGGTTATTACCCCCGTTTTTACAAGGTTTGTATACATTATCTGGAAAGCTGTTTCAATACCCACGATACCGAATGCACTGCCCTCAAGACCTTTTGATTTTTCATCCTCGGAATGGGGTGCGTGGTCGGTTGCAATCATATCAATCGTTCCGTCCTTTATGCCTTCAATGAGAGCGAGTCTGTCTTCCTCGGAGCGAAGGGGCGGATTCATTTTAAAGCATCCGCTTTCTTCAAGATCGCTATCATCAAGCACAAGGTAATGAGGACCTGTTTCACAAGTAATATCAAGTCCTTCTGCTTTTGCCTTTCTTATCAGCTCGACACTCTCTTTTGTTGATATGTGACAAACGTGGTACTTACAGCCCGTTTCTCTTATTAATTCAATATCTCTTGCAATGGGGCCCCATTCACTTTCACTGCAAATACCTCTGTGGGAATGAGCCTTTGCGTATTCTCCATCGTGTATATATCCTCCGTGAAGAAGTGAATTATCTTCACAATGGGCAACAATCATTTTACCGAGCGACTTTGCTTTGAGCATAGCCTCTTTCATAAGCTCTTTGCTTTGCACTCCCCTGCCGTCGTCAGAAAAAGCAATGCAATCTTCAGCCATACCCGCTAAATCCGAAAGAGCTTCACCCTTCTGTCCTACCGTTATTGATGCGTAAGGATAAACGTGAATTGTACCGTCCTTTTCAATAATCTCTCTTTGCATTTTCAGATTGCCGACGCTGTCGGGCACAGGGTTAAGATTAGGCATTGTGCAAACGGCTGTATAACCGCCCCTTGCAGAAGCCTCACAACCTGTTTTTATGGTTTCTTTATATGAAAAACCCGGCTCACGAAAATGCACATGCACATCGCAAAAACCGGGAAAAATAAAATATTCAGAACAATTAAAAACAGACATAGAGGGAAAAGAGTCCAAATGAGCCGCAACACGTGAACAAAAAGCGTCAGCACTTGTTCCTGTTACAGCAAATTCAACTGTTTTTGCCTTAAATTGCTTACTCATAAAAAATCCCTTCCAATAAAAAAAGCCTTGCTTTGCGGCAAGGCTTGAATACACAAAAACATTGATACAGTCGCACCTGTACCGATATAATTCATATAACAATCTTGCCGATATCTCGTATCGTCTTAAAGATCTTAAATATGATACCAAATATCAGTATTTTTGTCAATAGAATTACGCGTGTTTTACCCCTTGTTCAGCAGATGTTTTTTGAGAGAAAAACTTACATTTTTTGTAAAAAATGACGAAATGTTATTTCTTACGGTATCTGTCAGTTTCCTTCAGGTAATTTATAAGCATCAGAGCCCAGTCGGTCTGAATCATATCGTACCCTTTATCTGCAAGCCAACCCCAGCCGTATTCCTCAGAAACGGTAAAAGCTGTATCATCGCTGTGACCGCCTGCAAGCTGTTCCTTGTAATCGTAAATAATAGAATTAACCCACACCAATTTACCGTCATTGTGCATCATCTCAATAAACCGAGGATCAGCCATAAATGAATCCTCTTTTTCAAAAAGCACCTCTGCACCGATATAATTGATACTGCTCTTCATAAGCTCCTCGTGATAAGGATGTGTGTCCCTTACAATAGGCATAAAGGCAACATCGGGGCAAAAATCCTCAACCGTCTTTATAATTCCCGGTCTGAGCTTGCTTTTCACAACAACCTGAGAAAGCATATTGTGACGTTTGACAGTTTCATAGATTTTTTCGGGATCATCCCAGAATTTATCAATATTTATAAAGCACCTGTCTTTGAATTGTTCAAGAAAATCATCAAATGTTGACACACCGAATTGTGTAACGGAATTGTCATAATTCACGTATCTTTCCTTAGCAATACTCTCATACTTCATTCTTTTGAAATTGATTTTCTTATTAAAATGGTCTTCCTCCATACCCGGATGGAAAATAAAAAGCTTATCGTCTTTACTCTTGCTCACATCAACCTCAATCATATCCGCACCCTGTTTGAGAGCAATTTCATAAGCAGTAAGCGTATTACAAGGAATGTTACCACCGCAAGCACCGCGGTGTGCAACAACAATTATATTTTCTTTTGCTTTTTCAAATAAATCAAAATCCATATTCACCACTCCGATGTTTTATAAAAAGAATTATATCACAACAAAATGCCTTAAACAAGCAAAACTAAATTCTGCACATCAAAATTTTTTTGTGATTTTTACCAAATCTCAACTCACAATTTTGTTACCTTACAATGGTGATAATTCTTGAATATATTTTACTTATAGTATAAAATAAACTAATAAACATTTAAAAGGTGGTGGAAGTTTGTCCGATTGTGATTATATCCGCATTTTTCAAAAAGGCTTCAATTATTCTCAGGATGGACCGGGTAACCGCCTTGTGTATCACCTGTCCGGGTGTAATTTAAAATGTCCCTGGTGCTCTAATCCGGAAGGGTTAAAGGACACAGACGCCACCGTTAAGATTAATATTAACGATATTGTAAAAGAAGCAATTTCCGCTAAAATGATTTTTATTGACGGCGGCGGTGTAACTCTTACGGGCGGTGAGGTTACCTGCCAAAAGGATGCAGTTTTAATTCTTTTAAAAAAGCTTAAAGAAAACGGCATACATACCTGCATTGAAACAAACGCATCACTCCCCTTTTGTGAAGAGATATTTGAAGCAGTTGACTATATGATTGCCGATTTCAAATCTCCCGACGAGGAAAAAGTAAAAAGTATTCTCGGCGGCGATATAAATACCATCAGAAACAATCTTTTGTACAGAGCCGAGACGGGTAAACCCCTGCTTGTAAGAATCCCGCTTATCCGCTTTTTCAACTGCGGTAAGGAAAACGCTTCGGGCTTTGGGGATTTTTTCAATATATTAAAAGCAACGGGTAACACCGAGCTTTATTTTGAAATACTTACATACCACGAATACGGCAAGGATAAATACGAAAAGCTGGGTATGGATTACTCCGTTTCAGACGGCTTTGTTACTCAGGAAGACGTAAATATTCTCCTGAATATTTTAAAAGAAAACAACTTGAAAGTTATCAATACTTGAGGTGATTTTATGTATAATTTTGACCCTATTAAAGCAACAGACTCTGCGAAAGCACTTTTCAAAGAAGAGCGCGCAATAAACCATCTTGAAGGCTGGTTTATCATAAAGGAAACACAGCAGAAATACCACGAAAAATATGCTGAGCTTCCGCCTATGAGAAGAGCTGCCGAAAAATTCCGAGAGGCTGTTAAAGTCTTACCTTTAAGCATCAGTAATAACGCAATTTTTGCAGGTACACAGCGTGACGCTTTCGCAAGAAGCTATGCACTCATCAACCCTTCTTTCAGAGTTGAAACCTTTGCAGGCTACTGCGATCCTACCGCTGTTTATGATGATATTGACCATACAGAAGAATTTACCGCGGAGCGCATCAATGCTTTGAGAGAGCTTGATAAAGAAACTGAATATGTAAGGAATCTCAGCGAGGTTTATGACAGCTGTGAAAAGCTCACGGGCGAGGTTGCATTCTTCGTTGAGCAGGTTACGGGCCACCTTATCCCCGATATGCGTTATGCGTTAAAATACGGTGTTAAAACAATGCTTTCGGATATTGAAGAAAAGCAGAAAACTGCAAATGCCGAACAGTACGATAACTATGAAGCAATGAAAATCGCTCTTGACTGTGTACTTATTCTTACAAGCCGTTATAAAGCAATTGCAGAAGAAAAGCTTTCAACCGCAACAGGCGAAAGAAAAGAGCAGCTACAGCTTATGGTAAACACACTCTCCAAGGTTCCCGAAAGCGGTGCAGAAACCCTTTACGAAGCACTCCAGAGCTTTATGCTCCTTTGGGAGATTATGTGTCTTGAACAAGCTCCAAATCCCTTTGCATTCTCTGTCGGTAATGCAGACAGAATTTTTGAGCCTTACAGAGCCGCCGACAATCTTTCAAGAGAAGAAACCGCGGCCCTCTTCAAGCATTTCCTTGTTTTCTTCAACGTTGCCGACAGAAGCTGGGCAATTTCACAGAACCTTATTGTCAGCGGTCGCGACAAGGACGGAAATGACCTTACAAACGATTCAACCTACGCACTTCTTGATGCGTACTATGATATGAATCTTCCCCAGCCCATACTTTCAGTTAAGCTCCACAAAAACACTCCCGAAAAGCTTTACAAGGAATTGGGCAGATTCCTTTTCACCCCCGGTTGCCTTACACCTTCATTCTTTAACGATGATTCTCTTTTCAAGGTGCTTCCCGAGGCAGGTGTTGACATTGATGACGTTGTTGATACATCAATTGCAGGCTGTCAGGAGCCCCTTATTATGGGTAAAGACAACGGCAACACCACAAACAGCTGGTTTAATCTGGGTAAAATCCTTGAGCTTACACTTAATAACGGATACTCAACAGTTACGGGTGAAAAAATCGCAACTGTATGCGAAGAAACAGATGCTCTTTCCGCTCTCAAAAGCATCCGCGAAAGATTCTATAAAAATGCACAGTATTTCTGTGATGAAATGGTCAATGCCGCAAACGGTGCTTCACGCGCATTGTCACATCTTCCTGTGCCTTTCTTGAGCACGGTTATGGGCGGTATTGAAAGCGGATACGATACGCGCGACATCAATCATCAAGGCACCAAATACAACGGCAGCGGTTGTCTTATTCACGGCACAAGCGTGGTCGCCGACTCCTTCATTGCAATTGACAAGCTTATTAACGAGCGTCCCGAGGATGCACAGAATCTTCTTGATGCTCTTAAAAATAATTTTGAAGGCTATGAAAAATTAAGAGAATTTTTGCTTTCTGCACCTAAATTCGGTAACAATATTGAAGAGGTTGACCGCGAAACTGCGGAGTTAACTTCTAAGATTGCCGATATGGTAAGAAACAGCAAAAACTATCTGGGCAACAATTTCCGCCCCGACTTTTCAACACCTTCAACACACCTTCTTTACGGTTATTGGGTTGGTGCTTTACCTTGCGGAAGAAAATCACGCGATATGCTCAACTACGGTGTTGACCCCCTTTACGGTGAAGCACAGAACGGTCTTGGCTTCCGTACACTTTCACTTATGAAGCTTCCCTTCAACAAAATGTGCGGTGGCTACGCTTCCCACTTCGGTATTGACCCCAAATATTTTTCAAGCGCAGATTACGAGGGCAAGGGCATTGAATTCCGCGACAAGGTTATGAAGCCCCTTTTCTTTAACGAGCTTAACGAGAATGTTGCACCCTTCTATCTCTACGTTAATGTTACTACAGCAGAAATTCTCAGGAAAGTGCTTGCAGAGCCTAAGAAGTATGCTCCGAGCGGAGTTTACATCATGAGAATACACGGAACATTCGTAAACTTCCTTGACCTTTCCCCTGCAATTCAGCAGGATATTATCCGCCGTCTTGACCCCGCTTCAACAAATATAAGTTGACGACAGATGAACACTGCACGGTTTTGGAAGACAAAAATTTCCACTAACTGCGTTAAAACTCTTGAAAGGAGAAAGTATATCAAGACGAAAAACGGCTTGATACGCCGAAATTCTTGAATTTAAGGCGTACAGGGCTCGTCTGTCGCCAACTTATGGTGTTAAATATGAAAATTTTAGGAATTGATATAGGAACAACCTCAATTACTGCGTTGCTCCTTGATACAGAAAAAAAGACTGTAATTAAAAGCAAGACACTAAAGAACGACACATTTATCGAGGGTAAAGCCTTTGAAAAAATTCAGGACCCCGTTGCGATTCTCGGGAAAGTTAAATCTGCCGTATCGGATGTATGCGCAGAAAACACTCCTGATGCAATTGGTGTTACGGGTCAGATGCACGGAATACTCTACCTTGATAAAGACAACACACCTTGCTCACCTCTTATGATCTGGCAGGATGAACGAGGCAATGAAATTTATGAAAACAAAGAAAGCTATGCTGATTATCTTACCCGCACAACGGGTATAAAAGCAGCTTCAGGCTTCGGGCTTACAACGCATTTTTTCAACACAAAGAATAAACTTGTACCCGAAAACGCTGTTATGCTTTCAACAATTCACGACTATATTGTAAGTGTGTTGACAAATACAAAACCCGTTACACATTCAAGCGACGGTGCAAGCCTTGGTTTCTTTAATTTAGAAAACCTTTGTTTTGACGATAACGCACTTTCAAGAGTTGGGATTGATAAAAATTTTCTTCCGAAAGTTATTTCCGCAACCTCTCTTGCAGGAAAAACAAATTGCGATTTTCTTCCCAACGGTATACCCGTAGCGGTAGCTATAGGTGACAATCAGGCAAGCTTTTTAGGCTCTGTTGCAGAGCCCGAGAAATCCGTTCTTGTTAACGTAGGCACGGGTAGCCAGGTTTCGTTCTTAACCAAGAATTTCACAACGCCCCCCTGCGGTGAAATACGTCCCCTTACAGACGAAGATTACATTTTTGTCGGCTCGTCACTTTGCGGCGGCAGAGCTTATGCAATACTCAAAAACTTTTTCAGCCTTTGTGCTGATATGCTCGGTGGCTCTGATGATAATCTGTACAAGAAAATGGATTCTCTCTCCGAAAATATTTTCAATATCACAGATGAACTTACAGTAAACTGTGAATTCTGCGGAAGCCGTGAAAACCCATCAAAACGAGGCAGCATTGAAAATATCGGTATTGATAACTTCACTCCCGAAAAACTCATTTGCGGAGTATTGAAGGGTGTTTGTACCGAGCTTTTGGACATGTATAATCAGGTAAGCACACACCTTGATTTCAATCCTGAAAAAATTGTCTGCTCAGGTAACGGCTTGAGAAAAAGTGAAATCTGGCGCAGAATTTTCAGCAACGGCTTTAAACTTCCCGCCTTCCTTCCCCTTCACTCGGAGGAGGCAGCCGTCGGTGCTTGTATTTTTGCAGGTGCCGCCGCAGGATTATACAACAACATCAAACTTGCACAAGACACACTATTGAGGTGACGTGAATTATGGATACAGCAAAATTGGCTTCCTTGCCCGTTTTTTTTGAAAAGAACAGAGTTTTCAGAGTATATCTGGGCGGCAAGCTTTTCTCGGATTTTTTCGGTGATAACAGCGAGGACGGTTTTTATCCCGAAGAATGGATATGCTCGTCAACCAAGGCACTAAACGAAGGCAGCACAGATGAATTCGAAGGACTTTCAACAGTTAAAGGCACGGGCATCCGTTTTAACGAGCTTATTGAAAAACAAAAAGAGCTTATGCTCGGCAACAGAAAAGGGCTTGATGTGCTTGTAAAAGCACTTGACTCTGCAATCCGTTTGCCCGTACAGGCACACCCTGACAAAGCTTTTTCAAGAAAGAACTTCAACTCTGAGTTCGGTAAAGCCGAGTCCTGGCTCGTTTTAGGTGCAAGAGAGGATGCCTGCATTTATTTCGGTTTCAAGGACGGTGTAACAAAAGAAGATTTTGAAGATGCCGTTTTGAAGAGCGAGACCGATAAATCAGCCATGGAAAAGCTTTTGAACAAAATCCCCGTTAAACCGGGTGACGTGTACTTTATTCCCGCAAAGGCAGTACACGCAATCGGCTACGGATGTCTCATTCTCGAGGTACAGGAGCCCACGGATTTCACCATACAGCCGGAGCGCTGGTGCGGTGACTATAAGCTTTCAGACAACGAAATGTATCTCGGACTAAAAAAAGAGACCGCTTTAAGTGTTTTTGATTATTCATATAATTTAGAAAAAGTTCTTAAAGAATGCAAAAAAACACCTGCAATCATTTATGAAAATGATGGTTGCAAAAAAGAGTGCCTTATCAGTAAAGCGGATACCCCTTGCTTTAGCGTCGAAAGGTATATTGTGAATAACGGGGAAACAGATAACCTCCTCGCACCTTGCGTTTACGTTGTTACAGAGGGATCAGGAACGCTTTCCGGTGACGGTTACGAAAAGGATTTGAAAAAGGGCGATTATTTCTTTATGCCCTATTCCTGCAAAAACAAGTTTACTGTTAAAAGCTCAGGCAAAATCACAGTTGCTGCTTGTATTCCGCCGGAGGTAGAATGATGATTAATAAGTTTTTCAAGAAAAATTTTTGGGATAATGAAACAAAGGATGAATTTCTTCAGACGTTGGCAATTTACAGCGATGATGAGAAGTGCCGGTTTATTTTTGATATAATACCTCAAATTTTAAAATCCAATAATAACATGAACATTATCAATGCTGAAAACATTCTTGTTTATGCTACGCAGCATTTTTTCAACAATGTGTCCGACACGCACTGCAAAGCGTTGGTTTATTACCGCCTTGGTCAGGTTTACGAGCTTTATTGGGAAGATTATATAAGAGCGTATACCGCTTATAAAAAATATGAGCTTAACAACACTCAATACGATGGCGTTCATTCAATTCTTTTGAGAGTACTTCTTTTAAGGGATAACTTCACATATTCCGAAGAGCTTCAGAAAGAGCTTGAATTAAGCTACGGTGAAACGGATTTAGGGCTCAGAAAAGACCGAATATACGAAAACATCGGCTCACTTATAATGGCTCAAAAGGAAAGCAACGATGAGCTTTGTGAAAAACTCACAAAACGCATAAAAGCTATTGTAAAATCTGACGAATGGTTCTTTCTTGACCTCATTTTCAGAAAAGACACCATACCCGATTCACTTAAAGCTCCCCAAAAGCTTCTTGATTATGTAAACAGTCTTTAATAAAAAACTCCGCCACTCATTCGAATGGGTGACGGAGTTTTCTTTAGTATTTAGTTTTAAAACAAATCTTACCTGCGGTAAATTATATTACCGAAATGCTATTGTAACGCTGAGCAAATTGAAGTGAAGTTTTCCGCATTGCGAAAAGTGAAGTTGCAACAAGTTGCAGTGAAGTTTTACATTTTCAATGAAAAGTGAAGTTAAGTTTGCAAAATCACTTGCGAAGCAAACTTCACTACAAAGTAACTTCACTCACAAAGTGAACTTCACTTGCCGCCAGGCAAACTTAGTTTCTAAAAGAAATAAACCCTTGCCGAAGCAAAGGTTTATTTCTTTTGGAAAGAGAAAATGAAATGATTGAGCAATCAAATTGTCTATATATTATATAACATATCAATGTTGCAACAATTTCACAACTTTGTAAACAATTTGTGAACAAATCCATTTTTTTAGTTATTTTACCATCAAATCGCTGATTATTCTGCTGAGCTCAGCAGGGTCTTTAACAGAAACGCCGCTTATAAGACAACCCTGAGCATACAAGAGCTTTGCGTAGTCTTTCAATTCATCTTTTTTGTCATTCTCATAAAGAGAAATAATTTTATCCGCAACGGGATGTGAAGCATTGATTTCAAGAACAATTTCAGCCTTAACCTTGTTGTCATTGGGCATTGCGTTAAGTACCTTTTCCATTTCAAGAGAAATTCCGCCCTCGCTGGTAAGACAAACCGAATATGTTTTCAGTTTATTCGTAAAACGAACACCGCTCACGTCACCGTCAAGGGACTCTTTGATAAATTGAAGCGCATCCTTTGACTTTTCGTTCTTTTCCTTAATTGCATTTTTCTCTTCTTCTGTGTCAAGGTCAAGATTTTCATCACAGATATTCTGGAAGCGTTTGCCCTCATACTCTGCAAGCATTTTTATACAGAACTCATCAACGTATTCTGTAAGATAAAGCACCTCATATCCTTTTTCTTTAACAGCATCCATCTGAGGAAGCATATCGATTTTTTCAACAGTTTCACCGCAGGCATAGTAAATTACATCCTGTGACTCCCCTGCTCTTTCAACATATTCTTCCAACGTAACGTATTTTTTCTCAAGGGTAGATTTGAACATAATAAGGTCTTTAAGGTCATCCTTGTTCATTCCGTAGCTGTTATAGATACCGAATTTCAACTGTAAGCCAAAGTTTTTGAAGAATTCTTCATAGGCTTCACGTTCGTTGTTAAGCATTTTTTTAAGCTCTGTTCTGATTTTCTTTTCAATGGTTTTGGCAATAAGCTTTAACTGACCGTCATTTTGTAAGGTCTCACGAGAAATGTTCAGAGACAAATCCTCGCTGTCAACAAGACCTTTAACAAAGCTGAAATAGTCCGGAAGAAGCTCTTTGCACTTATCCATAATAAGCACACCGCGTGAATAAAGCTGTAAGCCCTTTTCAAAATCCTTTGAAAAATAATCGAACGGCGGATGCTTAGGAATAAATAGAAGTGCATTATAGGTTGCATTACCCTCAGTTTTTGAGTGAATCACCTTAACAGGTGCTTCGTAATCATAAAACTTATCGGTATAGAATGCCGTATACTCTTCCTCTGTTACCTCATTTTTATTCTTTTTCCAGATAGGCACTCTGCTGTTGAGAATTTTATCTTCAACAATTGTTTCAAATTCATCCTCACTGCCGTCTTTCAGTCTTTCGGTTTCAACCTGCATTTTTATGGGATGGCGGATATAGTCCGAATATTTCTTAACGAGAGCTTCAATTTTATACTGTTCAAGATATGTGCTGTATTTTTCACTTTCGGTATCAGCTTTAATATAAAGTGTGATTTCCGTACCGAATGAATTTTTTTCGCACTCCTCAACGGTATATCCGTCAGCACCCTCAGAAGTCCATCTGAAAGCCTTTTCGGCACCGTAGGGTTTACTTACAACCTCAACCTTATCACTCACCATAAACGCCGAATAAAAGCCAACGCCAAACTGACCGATGATGTCAACGTCTTCTGTTTTCTCGTTTTCGGTTTTGAAGGCAAGAGAGCCGCTTTTTGCGATTGTACCAAGGTTGTTTTCAAGCTCCGTTTCTGTCATACCGCAACCGTTATCTGCGATTTTAATGAGACGTGCATCCTTATCTATATCAATGCGGATAACAAATTCGTCTTTTGTAAGTCCGACAGTTGAATCGGTGAGAGAACGGAAATAGAGCTTGTCAAGAGCGTCGCTTGCATTGGAAATGAGCTCCCTTAAAAATATTTCCTTATTAGTGTAGATGGAGTTAATCATTAAATCCATCAATTTTTTTGATTCTGCTTTAAACTGTTTTTTTATCATAATACATAATATCCTCCATTATATAACGAATTTAAAGTGATGCGGAGACCTTAAGCTTCCCATCAACAAAATCTACTGTAAGGGTGGTACCGGGTGCAATATCTTCTGAAATAATTGTTTTTGCAATAAGTGTTTCAAGCTTTGTCTGCATAAATCTCTTCAAAGGTCTTGCACCCATAACAGGATCATAACCCTCATTGACAAGATACTCTTTAGCACCCTCGGAAAGCTGAATCTTCAACTGTTTATCCTCAAGACGTTTTGAAATATCCTGAAGCAGAAGTTCTGCGATTGCCGTAATATTATCTTTAGTAAGAGGTTTAAAGAAAACTGTCTCATCAAGTCTGTTGAGAAATTCGGGTCTGAAGCTTTGTTTTAAAAGCTGTTCAACCATTTTTCTTGATGCTTCATTTATTTCACCATCAGCGCCGATACCTTCAAGTATTATATCCGAACCCAGATTGCTTGTCAAAATAATTATTGTGTTTTTAAAGTCTACTGTACGACCCTGACTGTCGGTAATTCTGCCGTCATCAAGAACCTGAAGAAGAACGTTGAATACATCCGGATGCGCTTTTTCAACCTCGTCAAAAAGCACAACCGCATAAGGCTTTCTGCGTACCGCCTCAGTAAGCTGACCACCTTCATCATACCCCACGTATCCGGGAGGCGCACCAATAAGACGGGACACAGAATATTTCTCCATATACTCAGTCATATCAATTCGTACAATTGCTTTTTCATCATCAAAAAGAGCCTCTGCGAGCGCCTTTGCAAGCTCTGTTTTGCCGACACCCGTAGGACCTAAAAACAAAAACGAGCCCGTTGGTCTTTTGGGATCCTGAATACCTGCTCTTGAACGGAGAATAGCGTCACAGACCTTTTCCACACCCTCATCCTGACCTACCACTCTTTTATGAAGAATTTTGTCAAGACCAAGAAGCTTTTCCCTTTCGCTTTCCACAAGCTTTGAAACGGGAATACCCGTCCATCTTGCAACAATACGGGCTATTTCCTCCTCAGTTACTCTGTCACGCAGGAGTGTAGCCTTTGCTTTATTCTCAACCTCTTTTTCAGCCTCTTCGAGCTTTTTTTTCAAAAGCGGAAGCTTGCCGTATTTCAGCTCTGCAGCCTTTGATAAATCATAGCTGTTTTCAGCCTTTTCAATATCCGCATTAACAGCATCAATTTCTTCACGTATACGCTGCAAATTATTTATATAATTCTTTTCATTTTCCCATTTCAGTTTCATTTCATTAAAGTCATCCCGAAGCTCGGAAAGTTCTTTTCTGATTTCAGAAAGATGCTCAACGGATAGCTTATCGGTCTCTTTATTAAGCGCCGCTTCTTCAATTTCCAACTGCATTATTTTTCTTGAAATCTCATCTAACTCAGTGGGCATTGAATTCATTTCTGTTTTAATAAGAGCGCAAGCCTCATCAACAAGGTCAATTGCCTTATCAGGCAAAAATCTGTCGGATATATATCTGTCCGAAAGGGTTGCGGCACAAATAAGTGCGTTATCCTGAATTTTTACACCGTGGAAAATCTCGTACCTCTCTTTAAGTCCGCGGAGTATGGCAATTGTATCCTCAACTGCAGGTTCTTTTACAAGTACAGGCTGAAAACGTCTCTCAAGAGCCGCATCCTTTTCAATATAAAGCCGATATTCGTTAAGGGTCGTAGCCCCGATACAATGAAGCTCACCCCTTGCAAGCAAGGGCTTGAGAAGGTTGCCCGCATCCATTGCGCCGTCACCCTTGCCTGCCCCCACAATAAGGTGCAATTCATCAATGAAGAGAATAATTTCGCCATTGCTTTTCTGCACCTCATTAAGCACGGCTTTTAATCGTTCTTCAAACTCTCCGCGATATTTTGCACCCGCAATAAGCGCACCCATATCTAGAGAAAATATTGATTTGTTTTTAAGATTTTCCGGCACGTCTTCTTTTAATATTCTTAATGCGAGTCC
Organism: Clostridia bacterium; assembly: GCA_017621885.1. Taxonomy (GTDB): domain Bacteria; phylum Bacillota; class Clostridia; order Oscillospirales; family Acutalibacteraceae; genus DTU089. Next base: position 33,110 of record JAGASD010000022.1, read on the forward strand.
CTCTGCAATGGCTGTTTTACCAACTCCGGGCTCACCTATAAGACAAGGATTGTTTTTAGTTTTACGTGACAAGATACGTATTACGTTGCGGATTTCATCATCTCTGCCTATAACAGGGTCCAGCTTTCTTTCTCTTGCGAGAGCCACCAAATCTCTGCCGTATTTTTTAAGAACGTCATAGGTGCTTTCAGGGTCCTCGCTCGTTACGGTGCTGTTGCCCCTTACATCTTTAAGGCACAGCAAAAAGGCTTCTTCAGTAATGTTGAATTGCTTAAAGATTTTTCCCAGCTCGGTTGAAGTATGCTCAAGCATACCCAAAACAAGATGCTCAACAGAAATGTAGCTATCCTTCATATATTCTGCTTGTTTTTCAGCTTCGTCCAAAGCCATTGCAAGGTCGTTTGAAGCAAAAACATCACCTCCGCTTACTTTAGGAAGGCGTTCAATCACTGACTGTATTTCTCTTTCAAGACCTTTAACGTCACCGCATATTTTCTCCATAAGACCGCCGATAAGACCGTCTTCCTGTTTCAGTAAAGCAAGAAGCAAATGCACCTGCTTCAACTCGCTGTTTCCGTATTCACGGGCAATGGACTGTGCAGAATTGACAGCCTCAATGCTTTTATGTGTAAATTTCTGAAAATTCATATAAACACACTCCTTTATTATTTCGTTTTTAGTATACCCCTATGTTTTAGCCTTTTTATGAATATATTGTGAACAAATTATTAAAATTAGCACTCAGTATGCAAGAGTGCTAATTTTAGTTTTGCGGATGACATTTCAATATAGTTATGGTATTATGTATGTATTATTACACAAAGGAAGATTCTATGGATATTTTAAAAGTTTTACAAACCGAATTCAGCGTCAGCGAACCTCACATCAAAAACATTGTGGAGCTTATTGACGACGGTAATACTATACCCTTTATTGCCCGATACAGAAAGGAAATGACCGGCTCTTGCGACGACCAGAAGTTGAGAGATATAAACGACCGTCTTTCATATTTAAGAAATCTCGAAAAAAGAAAAGAAGAGGTTACTTCTTCAATTGAAGAGCAAGGGAAGCTTACGGAAGAAATTGCAGAGGCTATCGCCGCAGCCATAACGCTTGCAGAGGTTGAGGATATATACAGACCCTACAAGCAAAAAAGGAAAACCAGAGCGTCCGTCGCTAAAGAAAAAGGCTTAGAGCCTTTAGCAGAAATTCTTTTCTCATTCACATTAAAAGGTGTTGAACTTACAGAAATCGCGGCAGACTACGTCGACCCGGAAAAAGGTGTCGAAACTCCCGAAGACGCTCTCCAAGGCGCTTCAGACATCATTGCTGAACAAATTTCAGACTCTCCCGAAGCAAGAAAGGTTTTGAAGGATCTTATTTCAAAACGCGGACTTATCAAATCCGTTGCAAAAACCGAAGAAGACAGCGTTTATTCAATGTATTACGAATATTCAGAGCCTGTCAGCAAAATCCCCTCCCACAGAATACTTGCAATCAACCGTGGAGAAAAAGAAAATTTCCTCAAGGTTACTGTTGAAATTGATGAAGATACTGCCCTTTCTTTACTGAATCAGCTCTTCATAAAAGAAGGCAGTTCTTCCACAGATTTTTGCAAGAATGCCGCTGCAGACAGCTTTTCAAGATTAATTTTCCCCTCACTTGAAAGAGAAACAAGAAACAATCTTACCGAAAAAGCAGATGAACAAGCAATAAAAATGTTCGGAAGCAATTTAAAGCCCCTTCTTATGCAGCCACCTATCAAAAATAAGACAGTTCTTGCAGTTGACCCTGCATACAGAACAGGCTGTAAGCTGGCAGTTGTTGACGGCAACAGTCGCGTTCTTTTCACGGGCGTTATATACCCCACTCCCCCTCAGTCAAAAATTGAAGAATCCGAGAAGCGCGTTCTTGAGCTTATAAAGAAGTACAATATTGACTGCATTTCAATCGGTAACGGTACAGCGAGTAAAGAAAGCGAAATATTCATTGCTGACACAATAAAAAAGGCACCCCATCCCGTTTCATACATGGTAGTTAACGAGGCCGGTGCTTCTGTTTACTCCGCCTCAAAATTAGGTGCAGAAGAATTCCCTGATTTCGATGTTTCCGTACGTTCCGCGGTATCAATCGCAAGACGTTTGCAGGACCCTCTCTCAGAGCTTGTAAAAATAGAACCAAAGAGCATCGGTGTTGGTCAGTACCAGCACGACGTGCCTCCTGCAAGACTTGAAGAATCCTTGGGAGGTGTAGTTGAAGACTGCGTAAACTCCGTTGGTGTCGACCTTAACACAGCTTCCGTTTCACTTCTTAAATATATCGCGGGTGTAAGTGCATCTACAGCCAAAAACATTGTTGCATACAGAGAAGAAAACGGCGCTTTCAATTCACGAACAGATTTGAAAAAGGTCAAAGGCCTCGGATCCAAAGCATTCCAACAGTGTGCCGGCTTCCTGCGCATCCCCGGCGGCAAAATTCCCCTCGACAACACAGGTGTTCACCCTGAAAGCTACGATGCCGCAAAGAAGCTCCTTGACCTTTTCGGTTACTCACAAAAAGACGTTGCTGACAAAGGTGCTTCAGGCATTAGCGAAAGAGCAAAGGAATACGGTATAGCAAAAGCCGCAGAAGAATGCGGTGTAGGTGCACCTACCCTTACAGATATTATAGGCGAGCTTGAAAAACCCGGCAGAGATATCCGTGACGAATTGCCCAAGCCAATGCTCCGTTCAGATATTATGGATATGAACGATTTAAAAGAAGGTATGGAGCTTACAGGAACGGTAAGAAACGTTATCGACTTCGGTGTGTTTGTTGACATTGGTGTGCATCAGGACGGACTTGTTCACATCTCTCAGATATGCGACCGCTTCATCAAGCACCCTTCAGAGGTACTCAAAGTCGGCGAAGTTGTTAAGGTTAAGGTTTTAGGTGTTGAAACACAGAAAAAGCGTATTTCCCTTACAATGAAAGGTGTTCAACAATAATTCTTTACAAACACGATTTTGTATGGTATAATTGATAAGATTTTTAATGAAAAGCGAGGTACTTAACAGTGCTTGAACTCAATAACGCCCTTGAACTTATAATGAAAGGTATTGATGCACCGCTTTCTGAATATGGTTTCAAGGTAGAATATCCGGAAGGTGTAAGACCTCCCGAACTACCCGTAACCCAAAGCGGAAACAAATCAATTATTATGTATCGCGGTGAAAACGGCCGTGTAAGACTTGAACACGAAAACGGAAAGCTTGCTCTTTTCTGTGCCCGCGCTGACGAAGAAGACACTCCCGATGACGATATGAATCGTGTCTCACTCTCTCTTCTGGATTTAGAAGAATTCAACGAGAAGGATATTAAGTACATCTGCGGAGAATACACCGAGTCTTTGGAAAAGATTTTTTCCAAAAAATCACAATACAGCGGCAAAAAAATGCCCACACCCGTTTCAAGAACACAGGCAAAAAGCGGCGCACTCTCATATGATGCAAATACTTTGGGCAGTCGTTTCACCACAATATATCCCGAGCTTCGTGATGAATACAAATTAAACGTTGAAACATACGGTGAGTTTCTTGCTGAAGATTTCTTCTTAAACCACGGCAACACAATTGTACTCAAAACAATTGAAGAAAACGACAAAATCAAAATGCGCCAGCTCTTCAAGCTTCTTAACGACATTTATGAAGACGGCACAAACGATACGCAAAGCCTTGTAGGTGTCACAATCCTTGGTGAAACCCTTGCAGGTAAGCCCGAACTTTTCGAAAATGCAAAGGAATATTTCAGCGATACAATGACTGAACCTGTAACAGAGATTTACACCTATCTTTCAAAGAGCAAAAGCGCAAGAATGCGCTTACAGACCCCCCCTATTTACAAGCCTAAAAAAGATAAGAAAAAAGGCTTATTTTCATCTATGATGAATATGTAAAACAAAAACCAACGGGTTAGATGCTTGAGCATTTAACCCGTTATTTTACAACATAAGTTTCTAACATAAAAAACAACAAGCCTTGCAACGCTTTCGCGTTACAAGGCTAAACATTTATTGATTATGAACTTGCGATTTCAAATCAAACAGTTTCTTTTTTCTTTCTTGTGAGTACGAATGCTGCGCTCGCTGCTACAAATACTGTTGCCGCAAGAGCTACGCCCATATCACCTGTTTTTTCAGAACCTGTTGAAGAACCGCTTGCTGTTGTTGATGCTGAGTCTTCAGCAGTTGTATCTTCCTCTGCACCGGCAGCTGCTGTTGTCTTTTCGTCATCAGGGCCATTATTGAAGAGGCTCATAATGAATTCAATAATCATATTGAGGATGTCTTCGAACATACTGAAGTCAAGACCGAGACCGCCAAGGAATTCCTGGAAGATTTCAGAAATGTCAATGTTACCGTCTACAAGCTGTTCAATAATATCTGTGAGCTCTGCGTTACCGAGAACGTTTGCAATAGCATCTGCGAAATCGCCGAATGTCACACCGTTACCGTTAAGCATATCTCTGATAAGCTGAAGAAGACCGTTGATATCGTCAGCACTTGTGCCTTCGCTTTCAACATCAGGCTCTGTTGTTTCAGCAGGGGGAGTATCTTCGGGGAAAGCAAAGTTTACAACTCTGTTTTCAAGAAGAAGTGTTGCTGTAATATCATTTTCATTGTTGCCGTCGTCTGTACGGAACTCATCAATGTAGAGATTAACGGATGTTTCTGTTATTGTGGTGTCGAGAACAGCAAATGTTATGTACATAAGGTCTCTTGCCTGGTTTTTAGAAACACCGTCACCTGAAGGAATCCAAGCTAAAGCATATTCGTTATCTGTGTTTGCTTTAAGACCTGAAACGAGCATACCGTTGAAGAAGGGGTTTCCATTACCTTCGCCGTCAACAGTTCCTGCAAGACCTGCCTTTGCAACTGCAAGAACAGCAGGGTCAAATTCGAAGTATAAGTTTACACCGACGAGCTTCTGAATACCCTTAGGTGCTTTAACAACAATTGTGAATGTGTTTGTTGTAACAGAAGCAACCTGAGAAGCTGATTCTGAATAGCCGCCCTCAATAACTCTTGTAGCGAGCTCGGGTGCTGTTACCGCCATACCCATCGGTGCAATACTGATGCAAACGAGGAGGACGGAAAGGAAAATCGCAAGTACTTTTTTCATTAATATCTTTCCTTTACATGAAATTTTGTGGCATTTACTATACCGCAGCAAGAGGGCATAGATATACCGACACTTATAACCTAAAGAGATTATATTACAAACAAATTCAAATGTCAACAGATAATTTAACTTTTTATGTGTTTTTTCCTCTGTTTTTTATTATTAATGTATCACAAATCTCTATCTGTTACAAGGAGTATTTGCTCAAAGTGAAGCAGATGTTTTTATCTTTTCGAAAAGACTTTCGAACCCAATCCCGGCTAACGAATCGCCGAGATAATTATCTGTTGCACCGCAAAGCTTACCGCAGATAAACTCAAGATATGCCTTACTTTCATCACCCTTCAGATTTTCAACAACAGGCGGTCCGAACACACCCAACGAACATGATTCGCCAAGCTTTTCGGGTATCATTTTAACAGTCACACCGTAAACAGTGCGTTTTGTAAACGCACAGCCACGTTCACATATTGAGCATACAACCTTTTTTTCTTCAAACGGTAGCGGAGGATTCTTAGCTGAAGGCGCTTTACTTACAAGTGCTCCCGTAGGGCAAACGCTTACGCACGCACCGCAGGAAATACATTTACTTTCATCCAGGGGCAAATCAAATGCACTTGTGGGAACAGTTCCGAAGCCTCTGCCGAAAAGCCCGAGATTTTCCGTTCCCGAAATCTCGCGGCACGCCCTTACACACCGGGCGCAAAGAATACATTTTGAATTATCGCGCACAATAAAGGGGTGACTTTTATCCTTAGGATACTGACGGCTTTTACCCCTGAGCTTCAACGAAAGTGCATCATAATCTCTCATAAGCGGTAAGAGCTCGCAGGAATAAACCGCTGAGCAGCCGCATTCAAGGCAACGGGAAGCCTCCCTCATTGCCTCATCCTTTGTAAAGGTGAACGCCGCCTCACCAAAATTATTTTTTCTTTTTTCCGGATCAACAAGACGTGTTTCACATCTTGATACCTCGGGTGTCCCGTCAAGAACCTGCGGATTAAAATTTTCATTTACCGAATATGCAGGTAATTCGGGCGGAACGGCAACACCGTTCAGATAGCAATCTATTGAACGTGCCGCGTATTTACCGCCCGCAACGGCTCTTATAGCAATATCGGGACCCTTATTTATAACGTCACCTGCGGCAAAAACACCGTCAACCGACGTCATATAAGTTGTTTCATCAACGGCAATTGTTGATTTCTTAGTGAGCTCGACGCTATCAATATCGCTACCGACAACACCCTGACCAATTGCGCTGATAAGGGTATCGCAAGGAAGAATTTCAACCTCACCTTCAATTGCAACAGGGCGTCTTCTGCCCGACGCATCAGGCTCACCCAACTGCATTTTCTGCAATCTTACACCTGTCAGCTTACCGTTTTCACTTAAAACCTCAATAGGTGAGCAAAGGAATTTAAACTCAACACCCTCCGCTTTTGCATCGCGTATTTCATCAGGCTCTGCAGGCATTTCTTTTTCTGTTCTTCTGTAAATGAGTGTAACCTTCTCAGCACCTGTGCGCACAGCAGTACGCACCGCATCAATGGCAGTATTACCGCCGCCTACAACACAAACGCTCTTGCCGAGGTCAACTTTCTCACCCTTTGCAACACGGTAAAGCATATCTATACCGCCCGTTACACCCGTGCAATTTTCGCCCTCGCAGCCGAGGCTCATTGAACGCCACGCGCCTATACCCACAAAAACCGCATCATATTCATTTTTCAGCGTTGCAACGGTGAAATCTCTGCCAAGCTTTTTACCGTATTCGATTTCAACCCCCATTGCAACGATGTTTTCAATTTCTTTATCAATCACGTTTTCGGGCAGTCTGTAAAAAGGGATACCGTATCTCAGCATACCGCCCGCTTTTTCTTCGCTCTCAAAGATTTTTACTTTGTAACCCTTAACGGCAAGGAAATATGCGCAGGAAAGACCGGCAGGACCGCTGCCCACAACAGCAATATTTTTACCGTTATACTCCGCACATTCGGGAATATAATCCTCATAAGAATCGGCGGCAAAGCGTTTGAGCGCACAAATCGAAACTGCACCTTCAAGATGCTTTCTTCTGCATTTTTCTTCACAGGGGTGGGGACACACTCTGCCGATTGAAGCAGGTAAGGGGTTATCCTTCTTTATAAGCTCAAGTGCTTCCTTTTCTTTGCCGTTTGCAATAAGACCTACATATCCCTGAACGTCCTGATGTGTAGGACAAGCCATAAAGCAAGGCGCTTTACAGTCTCCGTTATGGTCGGACATTATAAGCGAAAGTGAGGCTTTACGGCTTTTTTCAAGCTCGGGAGTGGTTGTTTTAACTGACATACCCTCTGTTACGGAAGTTGAGCAAGCCCTCAATGGCTTTCTTACACCCTCAACCTCCACAAGACAAAGTCCGCATCCGCCGTAGCTTTCAAGCTCCTTATTATGGCAAAGGTGGGGCAAATATATGCCGTTATCAAGAATATTATCAAGAAGTGTTTTTTCTGTATCTGCAGAATATTCTTTTCCGTTTATTGTTATGTTTACGACACTCATTCCATACCCTCCCCGCTTAAAACTTCAATTGCACCGAATTTACAGGTGCTTATACACTCACCGCAACGGATACACTTCTGCGCATCAATTGTATAAGGTGATTTTATCTGACCGCTGATTGCTTCAACGGGACATTTTTTGCTGCAAAGGGAACAACCTTTACACTTGTTTGCATCAATTTTATACTCAATAAGAGCAGTACATTTTTTAGCAGGGCAACATTTCTCTTTAATGTGTGCTTCATATTCATTTCTGAAATATTTTATGGTTGTAAGCACGGGATTGGGTGCAGAGTTGCCGAGACCGCACAAAGCCCCCGTTTTAATGCTTTCGCCTAAATCAACGAGAGTTTCAATATCGCTCTCTTCGCCCTCACCTTTTACAATACGCTCAAGAATTTCAAGCATTCGTGTTGTACCGATACGGCAAGGCACACACTTACCGCAGCTTTCTTTACTTGTGAAATCCATAAAGAATTTTGCCATATCGACCATACAGGTTTTTTCGTCCATAACAATCATACCGCCCGAGCCCATAATTGCACCCGTTTTAGCAATATTTTCATAGTCAATGGGTGTATCAAGCATATCCTTAGGTATACAACCGCCAGAAGGACCACCCATCTGCACAGCCTTTATCTCTGCATCTTCTTTGATGCCACCGCAAATATCAAAAACAATTTCATTTATTGTAAGACCCATAGGAACCTCAACAAGACCGCCTCTTTTTACGCGACCTGCAAGAGCGAACACCTTTGTACCCTTGCTGCCGTCTGTCCCCATAGAAGCAAACGCTGCACCGCCGTTTTCAATAATCCAGCTCACATTTGCAAAGGTTTCTACGTTATTTATATTTGTAGGCTGTTTTCTGAATCCTTTTTGTGCAGGGAACGGTGGTTTTGTAACAGGCATACCTCTGTTACCGCCCAAAGAAGCAAGGAGGGCTGTTTCCTCACCGCAAACAAATGCACCTGCGCCCATCATTATTCTGAAATCGAAGCTAAAGCCGCTGTCAAAGATATTATCGCCCAAAATACCTTTTTCTCTCATTTGCTCAATAGCCATTTTGAGACGTTTAACCGCAAGGGGATATTCAGCTCTGACATAAATAATACCCGTGCTTGCACCTACGGCAATACCCGAAATCATCATACCCTCAAGAACCCTGTGGGGATCCCCTTCAAGGACAGCTCTGTCCATAAATGCACCGGGGTCACCCTCATCAGCATTGCACACGATATATTTTTCTTCAGCAACGGAATTACGTGCCGACTGCCATTTGATATACGTAGGAAAGCCCGCACCGCCTCTACCGCGCAAGCCTGATATTTTTATTTCTTCAATTATTTTTTCCGCACCCATACTGAGTGCTGTTTTAAGTGCGGTGTAGCCCCCATTTTCTATATAAGACTCAATATTTTCCGGGTCAATTTTACCGCATCCCGACAAAACGATTCGCTTCTGACCGTTAAGAAACGCCATTTCCTCGTCTGAAAGCCTGTTATTTAAAGGAAGCTCGCCTTTTTTCACACTCTCTGCAAGTTCAATTGCAGTTGTTTCGTTAAGTCTGCCGTAAAGGAAGCTCTCACCCGAATCAGTAACAACCTCAACAATCGGCTCTGCAAAGCAAAGTCCGTTACAGCCTACTTTTTCAACAATATAATCTGTACCCTCAAAAGCCTTTTCAAGACCCTTGAGCACCGTTTGGGCTCCGGACGCTATACCGCAAGAGCCGTAACCGAGAAGAAATCTCATTTACCTTCCTCCTCTTTAATTGAATTTATAACAGATATAACCTTATCCTGCGTAAGATTACCGTAAACAGTATCGTTTATCATCATTGCAGGGGAGATACTGCAGCAACCGAGACACGCAACCTCTTCCCAAGAAAAAAGTCCGTCGTCTGTAACATCACCGGCATCAATGCCGAGCACGCGCTTAACCGTATCACCCATACGCTCCGAGCCGTTAACGTGACACGCTGTACCCATACAAACCATTATTCGATATTTACCCACCGGTTTAAGTCTGAAGCCTGCATAAAAGGATGCAACACCCATAATCCTACCGGATGCAACACCTGTTTTTTCGGTAATATATTCAACGGCTTCCCGAGAAATATAACCCAAAAAGCCTTGAACATCCTGAAGAATTGCAATAAGACTCTCTTCGGGGTTATCATATTTCAGTAAAACCGCATCTATTTTGTTTTTTAATTCACTAATCATTTTGTTACGCCTTCTTTAAAAACTTATAGAGTAGATTTTACACCACATAAACAATTCTTGCAATAGTAAATTTAAGCAAAAATACAAATATATTAAAAACTTGTGTTTACAATTCTCTTTTCTCATTGTAAAATAATATCGGTGATTATAATGAAAGAATACAACTACTATCTTTTTGACTTTGACGGCACACTTTGTGATACAACGGAGGGTATTTTTAACTCCGTAATTTATTCTTTAAAATGCTTCGGTATAACTGAAAACGATATGGAAAAGCTGCGTTTTTTTGTTGGGCCTCCCCTTTTTGAATCATACAAAACACTTTACAACGTAAGTGATGATGATGCAAAATGGCTTATTGAAAAATACCGTGAGCGTTACAGAAAAAAAGCGGCGGAGGAATCCTCGGTTTATCCTGGTGTGATAACGCTTCTTGCTGAACTAAAGAAAAAAGGCAAAAAAATAGCAATTGCATCATCAAAGCCTGAATTTTTTGTTAATGAAATTTCAAAGCATCACAATATAGATATATACTATGATTTTGTTTCGGCAGAAAGCTTCAAAAACAACCATTCAAGTAAAAAAGAGCTTATTGAAAGCTGCCTTGAATTTTTCGGTAATCCACCCAAAGAAGATGTTTTAATGATTGGTGACCGTTTTTATGACATTGACGGTGCAACTGCCGCAGGGTTAGACAGCGCAGGTGCGGTTTACGGCTTTGGCACGGAAGAAGAGCTGACAAAAGCCGGTGCTACACACATTCTTTATAAACCTTGTGATTTATTAAAATGATAATAAAAAGAACAACTGTTTATCCGGATTTAAGGATAAACAGTTGTTTTGTTTTTTACGGATTGCATACTTTACATTTCGAATAGCCCTGATCGAGCAAATCCTGTATTGAACCGCTGTATTCTTGTTTGTTTGCTTCGTTCATTGATTTTGCCGAAGAGCAACCCGGCTTATGGATTTTCTTTGTGTTAGTGTTAAGCAGATATGTACCGCTCGGGGTATTCTGTGAAGAAGCTGAATTATCCGACCCGTTATTACCGTTACCCACGGGCTTTCCGATTGCGGGCTTTATTCCGTCATCAAATTCTTCACTTTCGCCGTTTGCATAATTGATACGGACACCCGGTTGATTGTTGTAGCAATACACGTTAAAGCATATACCGTCACCATTATCTTCAACAGAAAGCGCTTCCATCTGCACACCGCGTGCAACAAGCTCTTTACCGCTATATACGGGAGTAACTCTGTAAAGAACGTGGTTGCCCGTTTCTTTTATATAGTCAGCAATCATATTTTCAAAAGGCAACATACCGTCAACGTTCATATAACGTGTGCCTGTTATAAGGTTTCTTTCGTTTGCATTTTCACCCGAAAGCTGAAAGCCTATAAGGTGGCATCTGTTATATAAATATTTACCGTCAACGCAGTCATACTTAACTGTTTTCCAACCGCTGGGCTTAACCTGACCGATTTCACCGCGCTCCTCTGTAGGCATGGTCTCCTTACCGAGGCAAGCCTCAGCAACACCGCATCTTCCGAGGTTATCAAGGGGCGCATATTTTTCATAATATTTTTTACCGCCGTTACCTCCGGGGAAGCTCGGGGTATTGTTGTTAAGGGCATAATACGGCTTACCTGAATATTCGGGGATATCCGAAAGCTTTAAAACAAATTCTCCTGCACTGTTGGGTGAAGAAGGAGTTTCGGGAACACCTGCCACCCCGCTCTTACCCGTGGTCTCTTCCGAGCCGTTCTGAATATTGTTTGCAGGATTTCCTGAAGAAGACTCTGACGGGCCGTAGTCCTCACCGTCACTCTGCTCACCATTGGGAACAACAAGAGCACCGTCCGCAACGGTTGTTTCAACATTTTCTCGCAATACAAGGTTTTCACTCAGAACCATACCGCCTGCAAAAACCGCTATAACTGCAACAACAGCGATTATAATTCCGATTATTTTTTTGTTTTTCATTATACCACCCTTTTATAAACCTCTTTTGTTATTTTTTCGTGGGAAAAGCCTTCAAGCTCAGTTTGCTCCGTAAGAAAATACTTAGAAAAATCAATATCGCAATAAAAATCCGACGGATAAACTCTGTTCCATTTGTAAACAATTACTTCATCTGCATCGCATTGTGAAACTGCTTGATTTTCAACAAAGCAAATATTACCGTTTAAAAGAAAATCCTCCGAAACGCAAACATCATCTCTGAAATTTTCAAACAGAATCTGTGAAAACGGGGATATATAAAGCTTTTCTCCCTCAAGATTTTTAACAATATCTTCACAGACAACTCTGTCACGGCTTTGCCTTCTGTTATTAAAAAGCATACCGCTGTTGTCATCAAGGCACACAATTATTTTCATAAAATCACCTTCAAAAATATTATAGCAAATCCACATAAAAAAAGAAAGCGATTTTCACCGCTTTCCGAAAATTTTATATTTTTTCATAATATTGAGGGAACACTTCAAGACTTCTTTTTAAAATCCCGTGCATCTGTGCAATAGCAACACCGTAATTCACAACGGGTACGCCCTGCTCTTTTGCACATAAAAGCCTATACTTCATTTCTTTTTCATTAAGCATACACCCACCGCAATGTACAACAAGTGAAATTTCTGATAAATCCTCGGGGAATTCACCACCCGAGGTAAATACAAACTCAGGCTCACTTTTTGTATAATTCTTTATCCAACCGGGTATTTTAACCGTTCCTATATCATTACATTGTCTGTGATGGGTACAACCCTCGCTTATGAGAATCTTATCCCCGTCTTTTATACTGTTAAGCTTCGCCGCACCGTCAACAAGAGCATCTAAATCACCCTTATAACGAGCCATAAGTATCGAAAAAGAGGTTAAAAGCAAATCATCGGGAACAATTTTTGAAACAGCACCGAAGGCCTGCGAATCTGTAATAACAAGCTTAGGCTTCTTACTCAAATTATAAAGTGTACTTTTAAGCTCATTCACCTGACAACAAACAACAGTACAGTTCTTATCAAGAACATCCCTTATTGTCATTTGCTGCGGTAAAATAAGCCTTCCCTTTGGTGCAGATTCATCAATGGGAATAACAAGCACAACGGTATCACCCGCATCAAGCAAATCGGAAACAATATACTTTTCTTTGGTATCATCCTTTAAAAGTGATGCCATTTTTTCTTTTAGCTCATTTATATTTTCATTTTTCAGTGCACTGACGAATATTTCATTTTCTTTTGTAGCTGGAACTTCTGCAAGCAAATCGCTTTTGTTGTATACCACAATATAAGGAATACTGCGTTTTTCGAAAACGGAAATCAACTCCTCATCCGCTTGTTGCTTGCCCCTTAAAGCATCCACAACAAGAACCGCAATGTTGGTTTTATTAAGTATTCCGTAGGTTTTTTCCACTCTTTTTTCACCAAGAGCGCCCTCATCGTCAATACCCGGAGTATCAATTACTACAACGGGACCCAGTGGCAGGATTTCCATCGCCTTTTTAACGGGGTCGGTTGTTGTACCCTTAACCTCGGAAACAACAGCAAGCTCCTGCCCCGTCACCGCATTAACTACGCTTGATTTACCTGCATTGCGAAGACCGAAAAAACCGATATGCACACGTTCCGCGCTGACAACGCCGTTCAAGCTCATTTTCTCACATCCTTTCGAAGTAAATCAAAATCTGAAATCGCGTCTGTTTGAATTTTTTATATCTTCAATATTCTGCTTTGCAATATTACGAACTTTTTCTAAAGGTATTTTGTTAAGCTCGTCATCAATCATTTTAAAGCCTGTTTTTTTAGTTTCGTCGCTTGCATAGTCAACAAGATATTCCGTAAGAGTCATAAGTGCGTTGGGATGGCAACAGTTAAGAATCTGTCCGCTTTTGCAAAGGCTCATAAATCTGTCGCCGGTTCTGCCCTCTCTGTAGCAAGCAGTACAGAATGAAGGAATGTGGCCGTTTTCCATAAGCCAACGAACAACCTCATCAAGAGTACGCTGGTCAGAAACGTCAAACTGCTCAGAATCGTGGGGGCGTTCCTCCTCTGTGTAACCGCCGACAGAGGTGCGTGATGCACCGCTTATCTGTGAAATACCCATATGAAGCGCTTCACCGCGAACCTTTTCGCTTTCACGGGTAGAAATAATCATGCCTGTGTAAGGAACAGCAATGCGGATACAAGCAATAATCTTCTTAAACATTTCGTCGCTTATGCCGTTGTCAAATGCATCGGGGTCAATATCGTCCGCGCGTTTAAGACGCGGAACGCTTATTGTATGAGGACCGACACCGTGAACAGCCTCAAGATGCTCTGCGTGCATAAGAAGACCAACAAATTCATACATATATCTCTCAAGTCCGAAAAGAACACCGAGACCTACATCATCAATACCGCCTTCCATTGCTCTGTCCATAGCCTCGGTATGATAATCGTAATCGTGCTTTGGTCCTGTGGGATGAAGCTGGAGGTAGCTTTCCTTATGGTATGTTTCCTGGAAAAGGATATAGGTACCGATTCCTGCATCCTTGAGCTTTCTGTAGTTTTCAACCGTTGTGGCGGCAATATTCACGTTAACTCTGCGAATCGCACCGTTTTTGTGGTTCACGCTGTAAATTGTTTTGATACATTCAAGTATGTATTCAATGGGGTTGTTTTTAGGATCCTCACCTGCTTCAATGGCAAGACGCTTGTGACCCATATCCTGCAAAGCGATAACCTCTTTTTTTACCTCCTCCTGAGTGAGCTTTTTACGGGCAATGTGCTTATTTTTAAGGTGATAAGGGCAATAAACACAGCCGTTCACGCAGTAATTCGAAAGATACAAGGGTGCAAACATAACGATTCTGTTACCGTAGAATTTCTGTTTGATGTCATTGGCGAGCTTATACATTTCATCAATTTTTTCAGGAATATCACAAGCAAGAAGCACCGCAGCATCTCTGTGAGTAAGACCTGTGCAACGGTAGCCGTTACCCTCCTTCAAGGGCTGTGCTTTTTTTAGAATTGAATCAATAAGCTCAACGTTGTTCTTATTTTCTTCTGCATATTTTATTGTTTCAAGAATTTCACCGTCGTTGATGAATTCCTCTGCTTTTAATGATTTGGGGTTATAAATTGCCATAATATTTCCTCTCTTACGTGTTATTGTTTTATATCGCCTCGTTCAGTAACAATACTGAAACCGATTTTTTTCATTCTGTTTTGTAATTCTTCTATATGGGCGGCGCTTTCTGCACCCGTGCTCAGCTTATTATTATAAAGCTCGTATTTACCGCGCACATCTTTAGGTGAGAGATTGGGCATTACAACGTTTGCTCCCGAAAGTATGCCCTTTTCACGACCCGTCGGGTCAACTGTACCGAGGGCAGTTGTGGCAGGTAAAAGAATGTTGGGTTTAATGAGCCTTATTATTGAGAGAAGGTAAAGGGTAAGCTCTGTGCTCCCTGCTTTCTCATCCTTAAAAACCGTGTCTTTATGCGGCACAAAAGGACCTATTCCGCACATATCGGGCTGAAACTCTTCAATAAATTTCAAATCCTTTGCAAGGTGATGTGCCGTCTGGTAAGGTGCACCAACCATAAAACCGCAGCCCGTCTGAAAGCCGATTTCTTTTAAATTTTTAAGACATTCCATACGGTTTTTCAAGAGAAGGTTTTCGGGGTGAAGTTTTCCGTACAATTCATTATCTGCTGCTTCGTGCCTTAAAAGGTATCTGTCCGCACCTGCATCATATAAATTTTGGTAGCTTTCCCGACTTCTTTCACCTAATGAAAGAGTGATTGCACAATCCGGGAAGAGCTTTTTTATATCTTTAATAAGCTTACAGAGAATTTCATCCGTAAAGTAAGCATCCTCGCCCCCTTGAAGCACAAATGTGCGAAAGCCTAAAGAATATCCGCTTTTGCAGCACTCAATAATTTCTTCGGGAGTAAGTCTGTAACGCTGACAGTTGGCATTTTCGCCCCTGATACCGCAATAATAGCAATTATTTTTACAGATATTGCTTATTTCAATAAGCCCTCTTATAAAAACCTTGTTGCCGTAAACGGATTTTCGCAATTCATCTGCTTTTTTCTGCAAATATTGAGCCGTTTCGTCAGTACGACAAGATATAAGCTCCTCATATTCAGCCACACTCAAGGAGTGTTCTTTATAAAGCTTTTCGGCAAGTTTTAACAAATTATTCATCGCTTATCACATTTGAAAGCACGGTTTTTGCGCTGACGCCCTTCAGATTGCCGATTTTTCCGCTCAAGGTTGAAATAATATCCTGAGGCGCATCAACCGCAACAGAAATCACGCTTATATTCCTCTGCCGATAAGGAATGCCCATTCTGCCGACAATATATTTACCGTAATCGTGTAAAATCCCGTTGAGAGCTTCAACAGACTCGCTGTTCTCTACGATAATACTTATTACACCGACTCTTGATGCCAAAATAACGCCTCCCTTAGCGTATATCAAGACGAAAAACGACTTGATACGCCGAAACACTAGAATTTAAGGCGTACAGGATTCATCTGTCGCCAACTTAAAAAAAGCCGCACCTATAAAAGGTACGGCAATACAACAACTATATATGACTATATAGAAAAAATCAAAAGTATTCAGCCGACCTTTCAATCAGGAAAAAAGCCCTTTATGTCAGGTACAAATACATTATACAACATTGTTTAAATTTTATCAATATCAAAATTAAGAATAATTTGTAAAAGAAATGAAAGAATAAATAAAAAATCAAAGGTCGTGTTTTATTGAATAATACAGATTATAAAAATTTAGTTCACAGCACAACACCAAAATCACCCAACTTAAAAAACTGCATAAAAGCATTTGTTTTCGGTGGTAGCATTTGCTGTTTTGGTCAGGTTTTAAAAACCCTTTACGGACTAACGGAGCTTAACGAGGACGAAATTAAGCTTGCAGTTTCAACCACCCTTATTGTTATAACAGCAATTCTTACGGGTGCAGGTGTTTTTGATAATATAGCAAAGCACGCAGGCGCAGGTACCGCAGTCCCCATTACAGGCTTTGCTAACTCCGTTGTTTCCCCTGCGGTGGAATTTAAATCCGAAGGGTTTATTTTAGGTATGGGCGCAAAGATGTTTAACCTTGCGGGACCCGTTATAGTTTTCGGGTGCTCTGCCGCGAGTGTTTATGGGCTGATTTATTGGATAACACAAATAATATAACCAAGAAATCGGCTTCGACAAATATCGAAGCCGATTTCAGTTTAAACTGCTATTGCCGACGCAATTATGACAGAAATAAATGCACTAATAAATGAGCCTATTTCTGCAATCCCCCAAAACTCGACCACACACATTTCGTCAGATTTGCACGATAAACGATCTTTGATGTTCCATAAAATTATGCTTGAAGCAATCATATGAAGAGTTAACGGTATAATACCAATAATTAACCAATCCGTAATAAAAGCAAAGATAATATTTAAAACCGTGTATATTAAATGAAAAATGGTTGTTGTTTTGAAATAACTTTTTATAATTTTTGCTTTACGATTCCCAAAAACAACTGTTTTCTTTACAGCATTGTAGCCCTTCTTACTTTCAAAAAAGATACAAACACCAATACCTACAGCACCTATAAATGCTAACGGTGCTAAATCGAATATATGATACCACCAAGGCCGACTTACAATTATTTCTAATGTACTGTTTGCGGACGCTTTATATACCTGAAACTTATCGAAATAATAGTCCCCCTCTATATAATGTTCGATATTTTCTTCTTCCTCGTTATAATTCAAATCCGAGTTTTCTTCGTTTTCAAGTGCTAAAAATGAACCGTTTTCAGAATCATAAATATATGCATCTTCATCATAAATTATCAGTTTATCATCTTGCAATACAAAATAGGAGTTGCGCATATACGGAGTAGCTACACACCATAGGAATTCACCACTTTCGGTGTATACATTTACACAGTTGGCATCGTTATAGCACACATAAATTTGCTTTAAATCTTCATCATAAAGAACAGTATCTATTGTGTCCGGAACAAATGATTCGGGTTGTATTTCCTTATAACTATCGTTACTGCGAGTACAGAATACACGACCAAACAACCCCAAAGCAATACCGAAAGCAAACAGAACAACAGAAACAGAAAATAATATTTTTTTCATAACCGAACCGCCCTTTCATACCACGTTTATTATATCACAAATAAAAATCCGCTTCAATTATCGGGGTATAAATTTTTAAAAAATGCAAACAATTAGAACAGATTTATATAAAGGATGTATACTATGCCTGAAATAAAAGGTTTCAATACAGTTGTTCTTAAAAATAAACCATCAATAATCGGATACGCTGCAGCAGTTGGTAAAAAAGAGGCGGAAGGACCGCTCGGAGAATATTTTGATAAAATTTATCAAGATGAATTTTGCGGTGAAAAGACCTTTGAAAAAGCCGAAACACATTTGCAAAAAGCGGCAATCGAAACAGCTTTAAAAAAAGCAAAATTAAGTAAGACCGATATACAATGTGCTTTTGCAGGCGACCTTTTAAACCAATGTATAGGCTCCTCTTTCGGTATGCGCGATTTACAACTCCCCTTTGCGGGTCTTTACGGAGCCTGCTCCACAATGGCGCTTTCCCTTGCTTTAGCAGGAATTCTTGTAGATTCGGGTGCGGCAAAAAATACGGTTGCCGCCGCATCTTCACATTTCTGCTCTGCAGAGCGACAATACAGATACCCCCTTGAATACGGCGGTCAGCGTTCCCCTGCGGCACAGTGGACTGTTACGGGTGCAGGCTGTGCTGTTGTAAGCGACCAAAAAGCCGAAAATGCTCCGCAGATTGAAAAGGTTATTATCGGTGCTGTGCGAGATTTGGGAATCACCGACATAAACAATATGGGTGCGGCGATGGCACCTGTTAATGTTAAACTAAGACCATATACAAAAGGTATGGTCTTTCTACACAATCAATTTCAAGAAAGGAGACACATTAAACAAAATGAATGTAACATTTACACATCAGCGTAAATGTTACATTCGTTTCGTTAATACTAATCACATACATTAAACACTATAGGTATTTTATTATACAGGTTAAATAAAAGCCTAAAAACTTCGCTTGCTAAAAGTTTGCAACTCACATGTCGCCTTTAAACACCAATGCAAACGCTTCTATAACACGAGTAAGTAAAACTATAAAAACACGTACATACAATTATAAAATACATATGCTGAGGAAAGTTAACACATAACAACCGTCCTTATAATAATATAAAGCAAGTGTATTGTTTTTAAAATAACAACTACATATCCACACAAAAAATTATTCTATTCACAACTAAACAATGTTATTTATTTGATTTTTTTAGTTGATTTTTTTAGTTGATTTTTTTAGTTGATTTTTTTAGTTGATTTTTTTATTAGACCTTTTCATCAATTAAAAGTTTCTTAACATTATTATAGTGTTCTTTGTCCGTCATAACCAGTACTACAATGGCTATAGTTGCTATGAGCGAGATGATTGATATCAAACAAAGCTAAAACACAATACTACACGGGGCATTAACTCAACTGAGATGAGTGTTTGACTAACAGCCAAGAGATCAGGGTTCGCCCCTATGCTCCACCATATAAAATGGTCGACACCTAATATTGAGGTCCGACCATTTTATATGGAATAAATCTATATTTTTCAGAGTTTTTTATAAAAATTATCACAATAAGTACAAGTTTCTCCACATATTTCATTTGAGCAACGATGTGTCTTGTTTGAAAACCAAAATTCAAGAAAACCATCAAGTTTTTCATTAAGAATAACAAAAGGTGGTACAAAGAGATCATTATTACAACTTATTGTTTCAAGATGTTTCCATAGTTCTAATAAGTTCCCCTCATAATGTTGGCTCATATAAGCCGAAATTATTCGTTTCATATACTCCGTTGAACCAGTCCGACCAGTTAACTTAAAATGATTTATACCAATTTGATTATATAAACCCATATCTTCAGGCCGAATAAAATTCGATTTTAACCAGCCAAGTGCATTGTTTCTGCTATTTATACAACGTTGCATAGGGTAATCATCAAAGTACACATCATTCACATCATATCCTAGGGAATGTAGCTGATAACAATGTGTTCGATATATACAATCAGTATAAGAGCAATATCCATCATAACAAGTTCCGTTTATACAAAATTCATTCGCCAAGAGTGATAAGACTATTTCGTTACTATTACAATAATTTGATAAATTTTCCAAGAAAGTAATATCTCTATTTCTACTTAAGTTCCCACATAATTTATTAACATTGTAATATTCTTTCCAAAGCTTTACCTGTGTAACAGTATCTATATTGGCAATTGTACTTATTTCTATGTTTACTTCGTCACTTAATTCCCTTATAAACTCAGCCATTATCGGTAGGGTTATCGTGATTGTTTTTACACCACAATCCATAAGAAATCTAATATAATCTTGAATTGTTTTTTTTATTTTAAAGATATCTTTTTTGTTTCCAAGACAAGAAGTGTTTAATGTATAGTTAAAACCAATATTGTTTTGTTGTAGTTTTTCAATGTGTTTTCTAAACTCGTGTCTAGAGACATCTGGTATCCTAAATGCAGGTCTGGCAGTTAAAAAGCTACTTTCTTTTCTGGAACCATAAACCTCGTAGATTTTGCTTTTTTGACAACAAAGGTTTTGCTCTATTAGGAAATCCAATAAATCATAAGTGAAGTTGTATCCCACTTTCAAATGTTCCACCATATCCATTCACCTCCATTGTAAAACCATTTCTACTCCATAGCCATAATGGAGTATGAATATCTATCGGACACAAGGAAGTACCCTCAAATATATATGCCCATTGCGAGCTGACAAAATCTCTAATATCGCTTCTTTCAAGATCAGTGTCGTTGATTAATCCTAAAACCTTACTTGCTTGTAATACATGTGTATCGGGAGCAACTGATATTTTTTCTCTGTCGATGAAATGTATATCTGAATATTGTTCAATGACATATAGCCAATAATTTCTTATTTTTTCTCCCGATATATAAGGAAAGGATTTTTTATTAGAAAGCATATATGATTTTATTCTATCTACTGAAAAGTCATTGTATGAAATAAAATTACGCACACTTCCTTGAAATTGAATTGCTAGTGTTTCTGAGATTTTCATCCAAATTTCTGGATGTTTATTGGGTTGAAGCGCCACTTTATATTTAAGAAGATGTTGGCGTAATTCATTAATCGATAAGTTGCAAACATCGTTTGGAGAAAAAACAACATTTGTAGTTTCATCTTCATATGTAGTTTTTGCTGCTTCCCAAAGCTTATAAGAGTTTCTTTGATAATTAAGAGCCATTGGAAGGGTAAAGTATAATAAGTTTTCCTCAGAGCATAAATCCAAATGAGGATTTGAGTCTTCAGGCATTGTTTCACCCCCAAGTTCTCCTTTTTGGTACAGATCAATTAATTTTTCTGCTACCAATAATATCTCATCTTTCTTTTTTTTATCAAAACTGATGGTTTTTCCCATTTTAATCCTCCTTATAAAAAATAGCTACAGTTACCGTTTCAAGATCTTTGTAATCAATACATCCTTTTTCTGCTGCAATGGTTATTGCAGAAGAAATTTCGTTTGTAAGTAAGCCAGCTTTAATAGAATTTGCTGAAACCAACTGCAATCCAATGTCTCCCATAAGCTTTATTAATTCATCTATAGAATATGTGAAAGAAAAGACTTCAGCAGTTTCACCAGAATCTAAAACAAATATTGTTTTGTCTCCTTTTGAAGCACTTCCTCTTAACAATGATGCCCATTGCTTTGCTGGTAAAGAAAAAGCCAAGTAACCCCCAGATTTTAATAATCTAAAAAGTTCACAAATTGCTTCGGGATAAAAATAAGGATCTCCTAGAGAACAAACGATAACATCAAATGATTCGGCTGGATAAGGTATACAACGAACACTTGTAATTATTTTACTTGTAGAGCCATTTATATTAGACATTTCTTTTGAAATGTCAGCAAAACAATACTGTTCACAAGTAGGCGTTACTACCTCATATAACCACCCTTGACCAGGACCTATTTCTAAAACTTTGCTATCAGCTTTTACATAATCATAAAAAAACTTCTTAAAGAACGACGCGGAAAGTTCATGGAAATTTCTTGTTGTTATTCGTTTTTCTTCTGTAAAATACTTTGCAACTTTATTATACCCTACCCTATTTATATAATCAACAAATCCTGTTCTGGGAAAGGCATCACAATATCTTAGGTATGTAGAAATCTTATTGTGTAAATATTCTGCATTTTTTTCGATTGATGCACCATGATCATTATAAAAAATAATATCAAAGTCATCTTCACATATTGAATTATAGTATTCAGCATCTTCGTCATTACGCGTTGATTTGATGGGTTGAGATTTAAGTAATATTGAAATAACATTATCTTTTAAGAGCTGATTAATTTTTTTATGATTTTGAGGGTGGATTTCTTTTATCAAAAGGATACCATCTTTTAAATTTTCCAAAATAAAGTCACGTCTCATTCCATAGTAATTTCCATAAACTTTATCAATGTTGAGAATTTCTCCTTTTTCTGATAAATCAAAAAACTGCTCAGATGATATAAAGATATACTCATTATTAGTTTCTTCAGGGCGTTGTTTTCGGGTTGTATAGGATATAGGGCGTAAATAAACATCTGGATACATTTCTATTAGTTTATTTATTAAAGTTGTTTTTCCACTTCCACTTTTTCCGCCAATTAAAATTAACTTCGAGTTCAAGATAGTACCTCCTTAATGTGAAATAAAAACAATATTTTTATTTGATTTATTAATACAAAATGCACAATTTGCACAGTTAGCAACTAAATTGTATTGTTCTGGACAAATCAAGAAATCTTTTTTATTTTTATACATAGCAATCTCGCTAATTTTATCTACTGTTATGCTCATTTTTAGGTTGGGTTTTTGATGCATTGAAGAATCATAAGACGCAAATAAGTTAACATTTTCAAGAGATGAAAGTTCGTTTATTGAAGGTTTTAATTCAGGGACAGCCCAAGAACGCGTGTATCCCCAAAAATTAACATTACTCAGTTTTTTACATATACTAATCCACATATCAATGTATTCTATTGAAAAAAAGTCACCACTCGAATGTAGTCTAACAGCTATTTTTTTCTCCTTATTATCAAGTATTTGATTAATAATATCTGTTTCTAATTTTTTTGGTTCATTTATTGTATACCACCAGTTTTCACACCAAAGTTCTATATTATAAATATTCGACCTTAAATCCAAATTGTAACAATGAGTATGACACCATGAAGAAGCTCCAGGACATGTAACACATGGTGGTAGATTCCATACGTATACTACATCAAAAAACTTGCCAGTAGTACCCGTTTTTGTATTTCCTTCCTCTAAATGCCAAATAGTTGATCGAGTGGGCTTTTGTGGTGATAGTTGTATAAATTTTTCAAAAATATTGTTTCGTTCTTTCTGTTTGTTAAGATCTATTCCTTTGCGTTTGAGTTTCATTGCGTTTCTCCGTTGCATTGTGTTTTAGCTACTGTAGCATATATTATAATGTTACATATCTATAAGATACATTTTTTTGATTATTGTGGTAATTATCCAGCAAATGTTTATAGTACCTCTATTAGGCTTTTTTAGTTGCAAAAGTTTTTGGTGCAAAAATTTATTTGTATATTGGAAACCCACACCAAGCAGCCAGTTGATTTTTATGACCGTTATTAGTGATAAAGAATTCCAAAAACTTGCCATTATTATTTAAATATTTTTCATATATTTTTTTATCAAAATCGTCATTTTTTTTAGGTAATCTATTTATGATAATTATTACATCATATTTGGGAGGATTTTGCTCATAAAACAGTTCTTGTGTTACAGATTGTAATTTTAAAAGATTTTTAAATGTTGGCGTAATTAAATGATCAGTTCCTGCTTGTACCAATAAAACATCTTTATTTTTAAAAAATTCAGCCATTTTGATGCAACATGACTCAATTAATTTTTTTCTTATTACCGAAAAAATACTCAACCCTATTAAAAGTACGATAGTCATAATTACAAATAGAAATATAATTAAATCTGTAAGTACAACATAAAAAACAACGGCCACGATTATTATGAGGATTTTGTGAATATCCTTCTTATGAACTCCTAAATCGGTAAATGGGATTACAAAAAAATGAAAAAATTTTCTTGTGCGATTAACTTTGATTGCTTCGTGGTTTATATTTTTGAAAAGGTCTTCTAACGGAACAACAAAACCTATATAAAGAGAAAGACTACTAACAGTCCAACTCAAATAATTGAAACTTTGACTCTTTGTAAAATACAATAACAATGATACAATAGCATTAAGCAACAAAGTCAAGCAAAAAACACTTGAAATTTGCTTTGATGTAACAGCTGTTGTATCATCTGATTTTATTACCAATTTCGGAATTACTATTGATGTAATGAAGAGTATAATTGTATATAATATCAACATTATAAAGTCTTTTATAAAGTCTTTTAGTTCAAAAAAGGATAATAAAGAGCTTCCCACATAATATATTGATAAAATAACTAGTGAGCTTAAGATTATCCGCATAATGTTTTCAAACTTTATACCGGAATACTCTCCTACATCCTTTTTATACATATAAATGTCACGATTTTGTTTACAAGTTTCCATAATTATCCTCCAATACTTTAAGTTTTATATTTAATTTATACTGTAAGAGTTGGAACAAGTTACTGCGTTGTTACACAACTTAATTTTCCTCTTCTTTATTTCTATAACCCTCAATTCTCTTAATCCACTCTTCTTTTTCTTCAGGAGTTAATTCTCCTAGTGGTTTACGCAATATCCTTGCTGCCTTAGATGCATAAAACAGCAATTCTATATTATCTTTATGTAAAGGATTTTTGCCTATCCTCATCATAGTGGCTTTCTTCAAAACAAAAGCTGCAAATGAAAATACTGCATTTTTAATCATCTTAAATGCACCTCCATATATATATGACTAAAAATTCAAAATACTTCACAAAATTTTTCGAAAATATTTAAAATCGTGAAATTCGACAAAAAACGACACCGTGTTTCGTGCAACTACGACAATACGGTGTTTTTTTATATATACCCATATGAAAGGAGTTGGTGATAAATATGAATCACCCATAAATTTTAACAATAATTAATAGGAGTTGATTTTAATGAATTTAGGTAAAAAGCATCCAAGATTGATTGGTATGTCAGATCGTGACGAAAGAGAACTAAACTCTATTGAAGAAGTTGCAAAATATATATGTGAAAAAGGTGTGTCAGGTGATGTAACAATTACATACGAAGACGGAACTCCGTTCTTAAACACCTTCGGAATATATATTGATAGGATTTCTGATATGGAGTATCGTTCAGAATTGTTAAAAGTCCTTATTCCTATGCAGAAAGCATTGGACGGCACAGAAGATTTTGGTGATCCCGATGACTCTGAAGATATGGGAATCGAAATGTAAAAGAGGTGAAATTTTATGAGCTCATTTGAGAATATGTCACGATATGCAGAACGAATGCAGAAGCAGTATCCCGAAGGTACTCGCCTTTTGTTGAACAGCATGAATGATCCTTACGCTCCTGTTCCACCCGGTACAAGAGGTACAGTTAACTTTGTAGATGATGCTGGGCAAATTCATATGAAATGGGATAACGGTAGAACACTTGCAATCGTTCCCAGTGAAGACGATTTCAGAAAGCTCACCGATGAAGAATTGGCAGAAGAATCTGAAATCGAAGAAGAATCAGAAAATTTTGAACAAACAATGTAAAAAGAGGTGTTAAAAACTAAATAATCAGAATGGTCGGATGCCGTATGGCAATCCGATTTTTTGATATGTTTGCAGGTATCGGTGGTTTTCGTACAGGATTAACTAAAATAGGAGGTTTTGAGTGTGTCGGTCATTGTGAAATTGATAAATACGCTAATGCAGCGTATTGTGCGATGTATAAAACCGGGGGTGAGCAATATTATGAAGATGCGCGAGAAATCGACCCCCAAAATCTCCCCAACTTTGACCTGCTCTGTGCAGGATTTCCTTGCCAAGCTTTCAGCGTTGCCGGAAAGCGAATGGGATTCAGTGATACAAGAGGAACTCTCTTCTTCGATGTTGCCCGAATCCTTGAAGTTAAAAAACCTGCATTTGTATTCTTGGAAAACGTTCAAGGTTTGTTATCGCATGACTCAGGCGAAACACTTAAAACTATCTACTCCGTGCTTGTTGAAATGGGGTATAATCTCGAATGGTGTGTGCTTAACAGCAAATATTTCGGAGTCCCCCAACAAAGACGGCGGTTGTATATTATCGGATATCTTGATGGACGATGTACCGGACAAATATTTCCTGTCGAATGCTGCAATGGAGCGAATCTTAAAGAAATCATCCCCGGCAGTCAAGGACAGAGAGTCTATGACATAACAGGTGTTTCTTGTACATTGTGTGCAGGTGGCGGTGGTATGGGTGGAAAAACAGGATTGTACTTTATTGATATGAATAGTGATCCTATTATCACTCCCCAAGCACGATGCATAACTGCACGACAAGATTCAGGTGTAAGCAATCGCAAAGGAGAACACTCAGGTGTGTTGGTAGAAGATGCTCCGAGAGCAATATTGACACCCGACAGAGAAAAGGTTCGTCAGCAAGGCAGACGGATGAAAGAACCAAATGAGGAAATGTTCACAATAACTGCTCAAGATAGACATGGCGTTTATCATAAGGGCAGAATCCGTAAGCTTATGCCCATTGAGTGTTGGCGTTTGCAAGGGTTTGAAGACAAACAATTTAATAAGGTTGTCGCATCTGGTATTAAGGATGGACAGTTATATAAGATGGCTGGTAACTCTGTGAGTGTACCGGTCATTTCTGCTATTGGCAGAAAAATAAGAGAAGTTAATGAAAAATATCAAATTGTAAAGGAGTGATAGTATGCCGAACCATGTTACTAATCGTATCAAGTTTTCGGGTGATCCCGAAAGAATCAGAGCGATTATGGAAGGTATAAAACACGATGAAATGGGTCTTGGTTCTGTTGATTTCAACAAGATAATTCCTATGCCTGAATCATTGAATATTACAGCAGGTTCGATTACAGATAAAGGTCTTAAAGCATATAAAGACTTTGTCTCTGTTCTTTTATTTGATGGTGCAAACAAAGGAATTGACCTTCTGAATATTCCCGAAGAAAAAGAAGCTATCTTCTTAAAACAAAGAACAGATATTAAAGAAGACGAGTGGTCAGCAGGTCGTCAGGCTTTCCGTAACATTCAGCAGTACGGTTTTCCTACATGGTATGAATGGAGTATCAACAATTGGGGTACAAAATGGAATGCCTACGACTGTATTGAAATTGAAGGTACATCAGAAGAACAGTGTGAACTCTGTTTTAATACTGCCTGGTCTGCTCCACATCCTATTCTGTCAAAACTTGCGCAGATGTATCCCGATGTTGAAATTGAACACGAATGGGCAGACGAGGACTTCGGTCATAATCTTGGTAGAGTAAAGTACAAGGGTGATACAATTCTTGAAGAATATATACCCAAAACAACGAAAGAAGCCTATGAGTTTGCCTTAAAGGTTCACGGATATGAAGATATGGAAACTGTTGGTCTAACATTGAATTTAACTGAAACCGACTATATTCCTATTTGGCATGAAGAATTATCTGCTGTTCAGTTTCAGGATAAGGTCTTTTTGTTCTCTGAAAGCAGAAAGACTGCAGCTGATGTTCCTAAAGGCTTCTACTGTTATGAATGCAGAACAAGTGATGACCAAAGCTTTTTGGCAACTCTTGAACCGAATGTAAAAGTAAACTACGGTGGTACTCTCATTACGGATGAACCGATTGAATTCGGAGAAAAAGGCTATATAGACCTTAAAAAAGAACCAATTTTATTCCCCGATATTGACGAGGTGTCTTTTGAAAGGTTTATGAACGATAAGGCAGAAATTGAACAGGAAATGGTAGGTGCAGAAAGTTGTCAGTTAAGTCAGTAAATACAGAAGAACTTCGTAGTATGTCCAATACCGAAGGTCTTGTGTTGCAGGGATGTGGTGGTGAACTAAAAGAATGGATTGACGGCATCAACGGTCTGTTTAAAAGAGCTGGTATTCTTCTTGAAGACTGCGAATTTAAAGAGGATGACTGTTATACATTCAAAAATGGTGACCTCACATGTTTACTGTTTCCTTTCGATGAGGATATTCAAGTCGATTTAGGAAAAATGGCAATGTGGCGTTTGCAGACACATCAGGAGCTTGGCGGTACTTGGTTTTCGGACTATGTGGATAACCGTCTCGGTGGTTTTATTAAAGAAAATGAATCACCCGAAGAAAAGGCTAAACCCGATTGTGCTTTGATTGGTGAAGATGGCAATATTTTCAATCTTATGGGTATTGCATCAAGAACTTTAAAAGAACATGGTATGGCTGATGAAGCTAAAGAAATGTGCGAACGAGTACGAGAATCGAGCAACTATTATGAAGCTCTCGGTGTAATTGGTGAATATGTAAATATCACCTCCTCCGAAGATATGACCGAAGATGAAAGTGAGGAAATTGCATTACAATGAGTGAAATCCTTGCATTTATCATAGGTGCTATGTTAAGCAGTATAGTAACTACCACAGCGATGTGTTGCGTTTTTATAAACAAAAAGAATTACTATGAAGAAAAAATCATAGAACTTAAAAAATCAAATAAGCAAGAGTAAGACGGTATTTATCACAAAATGATGAATACCGTCTTTTTTTATGCCCAAAAGTGAGGTGATTCAATGAAAACCCCTGTATCAAGGGTTGGTAACAAAAGTTCAATACTCAACATTCTCTATGCTGTATTTCCTTTACAGTACGGCAGATTTGTTGATGTGTTCGGTGGTTCCGGTAGCGTCCTTCTGGGAAAAGAGCAGGTTGACTCCTTCGAGGTTTACAATGACTATGACAGGAATTTGGTAAACCTTTTCCATTGCATGAAGGAACGAACTATGGCAACAATTCGTGAAATCGGCTTTTGCAATCTTAACTCACGTGAGGATTTTAACTCTGTTAAAAAGTTCTTTGAGTTTGAAGAATTCAAAGATGATTTTTACAGAGAAGAATTACTGTTGACAGAACTGATGTTTCCACCCCCCGAAGCAAATGAACTTAATGAAATAAGAACTCGTATTACTAAAGACTATGATGTCCGTAGAGCAGCAATGTTTCTCAAACTCTTACGATACAGTTATTCAAGCGGCTGTAAGTCTTTTGCATCACAGCCATTTGATATACGAAAGTTGTTTGAACTTATAAAACAACTTGAAAACAGAATGGCAAATGTAGTGGTTGAAAACCAGGACTTTGAAACGCTTATAAAGCACTACGACAGACAGGATACTTTTTTCTATGCTGATCCCCCATATTTTTCTACTGAAGATATGTATGCTGTAGGCTTTAATTGGAGCGACCACGTGCGCTTAAAGGATACACTTTCCAAAATACAAGGTAAGTTCTTGCTTTCATATAACGATTGTCCTGAGATAAGGGAACTGTACAAAGGCTTTTCTATGCTTGATTTTTCTCGTACTCATTCTATGGCACAAAGGTACGAAGCCGGAAAAGAATTTAAAGAGTTGCTTATATCAAACTATGACTTATACGAAAGAGAACGAAGCAAACCACAACAGTTAACCTTATTTAGTTGTTGTGATGACAAGTATGATTATGAAAAAGTATTAAAGGAGTGTATTGTCCAATGCAGAATTCAGAGTTAAATCAAGATAGTATTTTTCTTTCTATACCTCTTGAAGATTTTGAGAGTTTAAACATTTCAGTAGAGAGAGTCCGTTCGGTTCGTTCGGGTATAGGAACATTACATATTAAAATAACAAACAACGAAAGCGAGGTTGAAAACTGATGGCAAAAATATATCGTGTGCTCGGTAAAAAAGGAAGGGTTACAATTCCTTTTGAATTGAGGCAGTCCGTAGGTTTTAAATATAACGATATTTTATCATTTACTGAATCTGAGGACGGAAGTTCAATAATTGTTAAAAGAGAAAAAGTTTGCGATAACTGTAAGCTAACTGATTCATCTCAAATAGATGAAATGACTTTATTTGATTTTCTGAATGAGCTTCCCATTGAACAGCAAAAGGCTGCACTTGTCCATCTTTCAGTTAAATGGGCAATGGAACAGGCAGGTGTTAATCTTGAAAAGTAATATCTTTCAAATTAATAATGAACGAGATGCCGCTGATATCAAGTTTATGAACTTTGACAGAACGGCACGAATTCAGAAAACAGACAAAATAAAGCCTAAAATAATATTCGTCAAAACACATTGACAAAAGCATTAAAGAAGCTTGAACAAAAATACACAAAAGGTGGTAGCAATGGATAAATATGTTCCTCTGTATCTCTTTTCTTTAAAAGAAGCCAAAGAATATGAAGAAATCGACAAATGGAGAAAGAGTCATAGTGCCAACTGTGATTGTGCAAGAACTATTGAACGCGCAATACGAGATAACTATAAAAACAATGTTCTTGAAAAGTGCATCAACGATATTGTAAAAGCCTATGGACTTGACAGAGTTAATTGGGTTTTGGCAAACACCATACAGCAGAATAAAACGGATGGTCGTTTTTCAGAAGACAACAAGAAATGGGCAAAAGATATCTGGATTCCGAGAGAAGAACATTGTTGGCAGTTTGTCGTTGATTCACATCCCGGTTTGGTAGATTTATTTGTAAACCAAGCAAGAGCTTACTATAAAGATTTAGGTCTGTTCGATTCAAGTCATTGTACTGATGAAAAAGACTATGCAGGTAAGGTTTTGGTTATCACACCAAGAACACTTAAAGACGAGTATAAGACTGCTGATTTTCAGTTGTTTTTTGCGACAAGTGGATTCGGGTGTGACCCAAGAGCTATAGGTTCACAGGTAAACGGATACTTTTTAAAAGATGATGAGTTTACACATTTCAGAAGACAGAATTTCTTTGGTGTAATCGATGAACAGTATCTTCCCGAATGGGCAAAGGAAAAACTTGCCGAACATCAATCTCAAAATAATGAGGATGTTGGAATGGGAGGTTTACAGTAATGAAAATAAAGATATTCCAAATCAATAATGAACGAGATGCAAATGATGTTAAGTTTATGAATCTTGACAGAACTGCACGAATTCAAAAAACAGACAAAATAGACCCACAAATATATGATGAGGTTTTCAGTGGTGATATTGATGCGAAAACGCTTGAAGATGTTTTCACTCGTTTTAACACAGAATCTCATCCACTTCACAGAGGGCACTCTCTTTCCGTTTCGGACATCGTCCAGACAGATGAGGGTGCCTTTTTTTGTGACTCTGTAGGTTTCCAAAAGGTTGATTTTGATGCAACCCTTACGCAGAAACCTGACAACTTAATGACTATCGTCTATGTTGAGCCAAACCGTCCTCCGTTTGTTTCCGAGGTGGCACACACCCTTGAAGCTGAACAGAGGGCTGTAGGTGGATACATAGAACCGATATATATGGACGATGACAATGTCTGTCTTATCGGCAACGAAGAATCAAAACTTATGGGTATGGCAGGTAATCGTAGACTTGGTGAAAGCACCATTATTGCCGGACCCTTCTTTGTTGTTGGTTTAACAGAAGATGACTTCCGTTCACTCACAGATGAGGAGGTGATGACATATATGGAACGGTTCAAAGAACCCGAACAGATTTCTCAGGCAGAAGTTGAATCGGACATGGGATTCACAATTATAAGTTTCAGTTAATCGAAAGGTAGGAAAAAATTATGGCACAGAAAAAACAGCCACTTGTAAATGCGAAAATTGATCGCATGGTAAATCAGGAAGATAGCAAAATCAAAGCATATGCCAGTGCAAATATTGCAGGTGCATTTGCTATTCACGGTCTTAAGGTTGTTGACTCATCTAAAGGACTTTTTGTTCAGATGCCTCAGAGCGTTTATACCAAAGACGGTGAAAAGAAATATAGCGATATCTTCCATGCTATTACGGCAGATGCAAGAAACGAAATTAATGCAGCCGTTCTTAAATCATACGAAGAAAGACTTCACATGGATGAAGCAGAATCAATGGATGAGCAGTCTGACGATGATGTCGAGAATGCTTTTTCCCAGTCAATGTAATTAAAAAACAAGAAAGTTGAGGTAAAAATTCATGTTCAAAAAAAATCAAAGATAAAGTAATGTCCATCAAAGCAAAGGCTGTTGAGGTTATCGAAACAAAAACAGCAGAAACCTATGTAGATACAGGTGTCAAGGTTCTCATCGCAGTCGTAATCGGTGCGCTCCTTCTCACTCTTCTCTATGCCCTTTTTGAAGACACCATCATGCCTTCTGTTGTAACAAAGGTTCAGGGTCTTTTCAACTACGCAGGTTAATCCGAATTAAACAAGAAAGTCGAGGTAAAAAATTATGTTTATGAAAATCAAAGATAAAGTAATGTCCATCAAAGCAAAGGCTGTTGAGGTTATCGAAACAAAAACAGCAGAAACCTATGTTGATACAGGTGTCAAGGTTCTCATCGCAGTTGTAATCGGTGCGCTCCTTCTCACTCTCCTTTATGCCCTTTTTGAAGACACCATCATGCCTTCTGTTGTGACAAAGGTACAGGAACTCTTCAATTATGGTGGATAATGAGGTGAGTTTATGTTAAAACAGATTTTTTATAAATTACGTGAATTTATAAAAAAGATACTAAACAGAATTTTAAACAAAATAAGGAATAAGTTTATAAACAAAAGTGCCGAAACTTATGTGAATTCAGGAGTTAAAATCCTCATCGCTGTAGTTATCGGCGCTTTGCTTTTAGGTCTTCTTTCTCCGCTTTTGGAAAATGAAATTATGCTTCCTGTTAAAGAAGGTTTTGAAGAAGCCTTCGATCATTATTAAGAAAGTTTGAGGTAATTAAATATGTTTAAAAAAATCAAAGATAAAGTAATGTCCATCAAAGCAAAAGCTGTTGAAGTTATCGAAACCAAAACAGCAGAAACCTATGTAGATACAGGTGTTAAGGTTCTCATCGCAGTCGTAATCGGTGCACTCCTTCTCACTCTCCTTTATGCCCTTTTTGAAGACACCATCATGCCTTCTGTTGTAACAAAGGTACAGGGTCTCTTTAATTATGCCGGTTAACTAATACTTGCTCGGTGGGAGTTTTAATACTCCCACCAATCTTTTGAAAGGAGAATTTTATGAATTTAATTGTTGGTCCGATTATACCGAAAGTTATTGATGTAACAGTTGAAACACTTCTGAAGATATTTGGTGTATCGGTAATTCTTGGAGCAGTTGTATTAGCAACTGTATTAATTGCGAAATATGCCCTAAAAAGATGGGGTGGCGAAAAGGTGAAAACTATAGCAGGTTTTGTAGGCATCGGTCTCGGAGTAACAGTAGCTTTGCTGTGTTTTTTTGGATGCACCACTATGGCGGTGCGTGGCATTTTGTTCAGCTTAATTCTCCTTTTAGCATCTTTTAGTGATATTAAATCAAGAGAATGCGATGACTGGCTCCATGTAATGATTGTCATAGTGGCATTTGTAGGCTTTGAGTTGTCCGCTATACCAAGCATGTTACTCTCCGGTTTCGTCATTTCCTTGCTGATGATATTAAGCATCTTTATAGGAAAAGGAAGAATCGGTGGTGCAGATATAAAGTTCTGTATCGCAAGTTCATTGGTGCTTGGTTTAAAGAACAGCGTTATAGGTCTTACCTTGGGTTTGGTACTCGCAATTCTTATGAACATTAAAAGAAACAAAAAAGAGGGTTTCCCCCTCGTTCCATATCTTGCCACAGGATTTATGGTGGCATATTTCATTTAACAGGAGGTTATTTATAAATGAAAAACAGAACAATTATAGGTATCATCTGCATGGCACTTGCTGTTGTAATGACCTTCGTAGTTGCTCCTATTGTTACGAATATTACAAGCGACACAAGAAAGATAGTACGACTTACACAGGATGTGAAACAGGGTTCACCCATTACAGAAGATGTAGTTGAGGTTGTTAAGGTTGATAAAGATTCAATCCCTGCAGGTGCTATCGAAGACAAATCAGATGTCGTAGGTAAATATGCTGCATCAAATCTCTATACAGGTGACTTCTTCACAAAGGCAAAACTTACCAATAACGGTAATACTGCTGAAGATGTATTCGCAACACTTGACGGTAAACATGTAGCAATCAGCGTAACAGTAGACAGTCTTGCGGCAGGTGTATCAGGTAAGCTCCAGAACGGAGATATCGTAACATTCCTTATTGTCAATAACGACACTAACAAAGCAGTAACTCCTCCCGAACTTAAATATATGAAGGTTATAACCACAACTACATCGGGTGGTATTGATAAAGATGCAGTAATTAAGAATGAAGACGGAAGTTATGAACTCCCAAGTACAATTACTGTTCTTGCAAATACACAACAGGCAAAGTTACTTGCAGAATATGAAGGTAATGCAGAAATTCATGCGGCACTTGTATACAGAGGTGATAAATCAACTGCCGATAAGTTCTTATCCACACAGAATAGCTACTTTAAGAATAAAACAGAAACAACAACCGAAGGTGGTGCTGTGAATGAGTAAGTTTATTGCAGTTTGTGGCTCACCTGATAGTGGTAAAAGTTCTATTGCCATTAAGGTTGCACAGACCTTATATAACAAAGGAAAGAAAAGAGTCCTTTACTTTTCACCCGATTTGATGGTGCCTTGTATGGGTTACATCTTCCCTCATTGTAAGGAAAGTGATTTGTATTCAATCGGTAAGGTTATTGATAAAACGGATGTGTATCGTGAAGATGTCCTTCGTAGCATTGTAACAACAAAGAATATGCCTAACTTCGGTTATTTAGGTTACAAGGCAAACGAAAACAAATACACATATGCAAGACCTACAGAGGACAAAATTAGTCAGTTGTTTATGAATATGAGAGAACTTGCTGACTACATAGTTATTGACTGTGTGAGCGACAGAAGTGATCTCATCTCTTCTCTTGCTAAAGCAGAAGCTGATGTTATTGTTCAGGTTGTAACTCCGACACTTAAATGCATGTCATACTATGCAGCTAACGGTGACCAGTTTATTGCATTTGCAGATAAAGTGGTAAGGGTAATCAACATAAAAGACAATGACATCTATCTCCCTGTAGGTGAAGTTAAAGAACACTTCAAGGATGTTGAAATCAAAATCCCTTACAGTCACTCCCTTAAACAGCAGTCTATTACGGGAACTTTATCGGAACATATCACCGATAAGGTGTTCTGCGATAGCATTTCGAGGTTAGCAAAGGTGGTGAGCTGATGAGCCAAATAATTGGTTTTTTCCCACTTCTTAATAGTGTACAGAAATATATCTCTGAAAACTATGCAGCTTCACTCTCTGATAAGGATAAATATGGTCAGTTGAGAACCTACATTGATAAATACTTGTATGACCACGATTATATGGTCGAAGGTATGAGCTTCAAACAACTGTCAGACAAGCTCTATTGTGAAATGGCTGAATACTCCATCTTAACAAAGTATTTAGGACGTGAGGATATTGAAGAAATTAATATCAACGGTTGGGATGATATTGCCATAACATATACCGATGGTCACATTGAAAAGACTACGGAATACTTTTACTCACCCCAACATGCTATTGATATTGTTAAAAGGCTTCTTCACCATTCGGGTATGATTATTGATAATGCAACTCCTATGGCTCAAGGTCATTTGCCCGGTAACACACGAATCACAGCTCTTAAAGAACCTATTGTTGATGATGACAGAGGTATCAGCGTATCAATCCGACTTTTGCACCCTTCAAGAGTTACAAAGGATGAAATCGTAAAAGGTAATAATGCAACACAGAAGATGATTGACTTCTTGTGCATGTGCCTTCGCTATGGTGTTTCTTTCGTTGTAGCAGGTGCAACCAGTTCAGGTAAAACAACACTCCTTAATGCATTGCTTTCAACAATTCCCGATAACAAGCGAATATTCAGTATTGAATCAGGTTCTCGTGAATTATCCCTTGTTCGCAGAAATGATGATGTTATAACCAACAATGTAGTACATACATTGTCAAGACCTTCTGATAACGAAGCTTACGATATCACACAGGAAGATTTGGTTGTAGCATCCTTGCGATTCAATCCCGACATTGTAGTTGTCGGAGAAATGCGAGATACCGAAGCTTATTCTGCTGTTGAAGCATCCCTTACAGGTCATACTGTTGTATCAACTATTCATGCCTCTGCTGCCGATGCAGCTCATATGCGTTTGGCACTCCTTTGTCAAAAGCGTTTCCCTATAAACTTTAAGACATCGCTGATGCAGGCTGGTCAGGCATTTCCTCTCGTTGTTTACGCTCATAAGTTGGAAGACAATTCCCGAAAGATTATGGATATATCTGAATGTGTTGTCACTCCTTCTGGCGAAAGAGAGTATCGCACATTATTCAGATACAATATTACAAACAACACTATGCAGGGTGATAACTACATAATCGAAGGTCATTTTGAACAACCCGAAATAATGAGTGATAATCTTAAACACAAGTTGATGCAGTTTGGTGTGCCTCAAAGCGAGCTGAAAAAGTTCTTGCAGAAAGGAGCTGATTATGTATGATTGTTTTTTCAATCATATCATGCATATGCGTTATAGTGGCAATTGCCTGTTTCCTTGATCTTACCCCCGAAAGAGTAACGAATGATTTAATTCGCATCATTACTCCTCACGATACATTTCGTGAGAAAGCGAGGGCTATAAGAGGAAACAAAAAAAGACATTGTGTCTATACTAAGCTCATGGAAATGAAAACTGCATTAGCAGTAACAGGTAAATCTAAAAGCTTCGTAATCGTTTGTTTTTCTTCCGTTATCCTGTTTGCTGTTGGTGCATTCGTTGCTGTCCTTATTGATAATCTTTTCTTACTCCCGGCTCTCTCAATATCACTTGCATTAGTACCTTTTGTGTACACTGCAAATACTCTTGCGATATATGAAAAAACAACAAAGGAAGAATTGGAAACAACTCTTTCAATTATTACCACATCATATATCCGTAATGATGATATTGTGTCGTCAGTAAGAGAGAATATCCAGTATATAAAGCCACCTATAAAGGATGTTTTCAAAGCATTTGAAACAGAAGCAACTCTCGTTTCATCGAATATAAAACATGCTTTATATAACTTGAAAGATAAGATTGATGATGAGATTTTCCGTGAGTGGTGCGACACCTTAATTCAATGTCAGGATGACCGAACATTAAAAGATACCTTGCTCCCCATTGTTGCAAAGCTTACCGATGTTCGTATAGTAAACAGCGAACTTAAAACAATGCTTTCTGCTGCAAAGAATGAGTATTGGGTAATGGTGTTATTGGTTGTCGGCAACATACCCTTGTTATATATGCTTAACAAAGACTGGTTTAACACCCTAATGTATGAAACATCAGGAAAAGCCGTGTTAGGTGTATGTGGCGTGGTAATTTTAATAACAGCTTTGTTTATGATGAAATTTACAAAGCCAATAGAATACAAACGATGAGGAGGTTGAATATATGATACAAGCAATTGTCGGAATCCTTTGTGGATTAGGTCTCTTTTATATCCTTGTTGATGTGTATGCAATCCCTTATTACAAAACATCAAAGGCTGTTGAATCAATCTCGAAACAACAGAAAGAAAAAACATCGGGTCTTGATGTGTGGCTGAAAGGTGTTGCAGGTTTCTTTGCAAAGCACATGCGACTTAATGAGTTCAAAAAGGCTCAGCTCCAGAATGACTTGAACACGGCACAGATGAATATCTCTCCCGAAATGTTCAAAGCAAATGCGATTGTAAAGTCTCTCATCATAGCTTCATTTGCAATACCCGTGTTATTTATTCTCCCATTATTAAGTCCCATAATCCTTGTGTTAGCCATAGCGTTATATAACAATGAGGTGCGTTCAGTTTCAAAAAGAATAAAGGCAAAAAGAAGAAAAATTGAATACGAGCTTCCAAGACTTGTCTTTACAATTGAGAAAACCTTGAAGCATAACCGAGATGTGTTATATATGCTTGATAGCTACATGGAAAGTGCTGGACCCGAAATAAAGCACGAATTAGAAATAACCGTAGCTGATATGAGGTCAGGTAACTATGAAGCGGCGATTACAAGGCTTGAATCCCGTGTAGGCTCATCAATGATGAGTGACGTGTGCCGAGGTTTTATAGGCATACTTCGTGGTGACGATACAGAAATGTATTGGGCATCCTTATCAATTAAGTTCAATGACATTCAAAGACAACAGTTAAGACTTGAAGCACAGAAAGTACCGAGAAAGGTAAAGAGATTATCAATGTGCCTTCTCTTATGCTTTATGCTGATTTATGTTGTGGTAATCTTCTCGCAGATTATGTCTTCTGTGGGCGTACTCTTCACATAAGGGGGTGTCGGTGTGTTTAAGTTAAATAAACGTGGCGAAGGCTACATCGACATCTGTGTCGGTGTAGTTGTTTTTGTAATGGTATTGGTGCTTTCGCTCAATCTGTTCAGCTTCATCACCTTAAAGGTGGAAATGGATCAGATAGCAGAGGAGCTTATAAAATCGGCAACCTACACAGGAGAATTCGGTGACGAGTTTTGGGAAAGAGATTCGGATTTACTTGGTGAGTATTATGACTATGATATCGAATACGGCGCTGATGAGTGGTTCAACACATCATTTAAACGAGTGCAGCTCGGTGACAAAATGTGGATAACCATCTCAAAGGATACCTATGTACAGGGCTTGGGAGTTTTCAAAATCCCGGTTACCGTAACAGTTACAAGGTCAGGTCTTTCCGAAAAGTATTGGAAGTAGGTGGAATAATGAAGAACAAACGTGGCGATGGGTACATCGGAACATGTGTTATGATTTTAATCCTATGTATGATACTTTCAATTTTTATAGAATTCGTTGCAACAGTAAATGTGATACGCATATCAGAAAGAAATGCCCGAATTGTATTAGATAGTTTCGTAATGGAAAACTCAATTGAAATATATGATTCAATAAAAACCGGCACAGATTTTACAGAGGTTGTTGATGTTGAACAATATATTTCTAAATATTCTGAATATAATTCGCTGGACTTTAATGAAAATATGTTGTATTGTGTGGGTGACGATGGCGAAGAACTGTATCGGCAGACAATACCGACAGTTCGACTCATAGAGGAAAACAGACTTAAAATAATTGCTGAATACACGATAACAGTTCCTCTGTACTTCGCAGGTCAACAAGTAACTGAAGTGACTGTACCAATAACAGTAACTTCAAAATTCAATCCGAAATTTTAATCAGGAGGCTGATAATATGAAAAACAAAAAGGTACTTATCGGTACAATCGTAGGCATCGTAGTGGTAGCTGTGATAATCGTAGCTGTAATCGGTCTCGGCAAAGACGAGAACAATAAAGAACCTACAACAGAAATCACAACTGAAGAAGCAGTAATCGACATCCCTACCGACATAGAGGATGACACAACAGAGCCTGAAACCTTGGTGGAAGATGACGATATGCTGAAAATCGAAGATGTCGACACAGTAACCGAAAAGCCAAACACAAATGAAAATACGGTTAAGGTGGACAAACCCGTAGAAGAAAATGAAAACAGAAACGATAATGCACAAGGTATTGTAATTAATGGTGATGCTGATACAAGCATCTACTCATGTGGCAAGAGTGGTCACCATTGCGAAAGCAAAGAAACCCATAACTTTATCGTAAGTCTCGAAAACAAAGGATGTCCCCACTGTGGCTCACACTCATGTAAGAGCTTCTATACCACAGACGAATGGGGAAATGCATGTTACGATGAAACAAAATGTCCACAGTATAATGTAAAAAAAGACCCCTTGAAATACTGCCAAGATTGTGGAAAGCCTGTAGGAAAAGGTGATAACGGAACTTGCGTACACTTCACAGTAGATACAAAATGTCCCGACTGCAACGAACCAGTAAAAGCAAGGACTTGCCACTCACATTAAATAATAAACAAACATAAAGACCTGCTTCGGCAGGTCTTTTTTATTGACAGAAAGGTGTTGATTAATATAAAACGAGTAATTTCAATAATACTTGCCATAATCACAGTTATAAGTGTACTACCCACATCGGCATTTGCGCTCTCTTGGGATGGTAGTTCTGTCACAGGTAATAATGCCGCAGGTAGTGCGAGCGATCCTGGTTATGCCATAAGAACAAGTGGTGACAACTGTATCGGTTATCGTTTTAGTTGTGTTAACTCAAGTGGCTCTATGAAGGTCACAAAGGTAATCGACGTTTACAGAAACACAGGATATGGTAAGCTCGGTTATTCAGACGGATATAAATTCTCGACCAAATATAATAAGAAACAGTTGATTTCTCGCAAGGGAAACACTTTTTCAACATCAGCTAATACAACTAACTGTTACAAAGAGGAGTACATACCATTTACAACTGCTCTACCTGCTCCATCAGGAATGGGTACATGGCAGACCTATACAGGAAATATCAATCAGATACTTTCACGTTTAGGTGTCGGTAGCGTGAGTAATCTTGACTATGGTGATAAAGTTATTGTGGAGCCTATTTACGATCTTTGCTTAAAATCAACTTACCATTCGGTTACCGTAACAGAATATGCGGTGTATGGTAGATATTTGCTTGGCGGTTCAAGTACGGGTGGTTCTTCCGCAACCTCAAATACATGGGGATACATCTCCAAATTCACCAACTTAAATTATCCAAATGCCTTATACACCCCCAATGGTCAGGGTTTATGGACTGCAGCTACTTCACTATCATCAAGAGCAACTTTTGATACCATAATTGATAATGGTTATGGTGCAGGTATTGCATATACCGAAACAACCAACAAAACTTACAAAATCAAGTTTAATGGTAATGGTTCGACAGGTGGTTCGATGAGCGACCTTTCAATGGTTTATGGAACTGCGAAAAACCTTACTGCTAATGCTTTCACGAAAACAGGTAACAAGTTTAAAAACTGGAACAGAAAATCCGATGGTTCAGGAACCGCATATTCCAACAGACAGTCAGTAAACAACTTGACTTCAACCAATGGTGCAACTGTTAATCTTTATGCCCAGTGGACACCAAATACATTGAAAGTTTATTACGATGCCAACGGTGGTAGAATTGCTTCATCTGACACATACAAGCTGAATTCTGAAGGTCGTGTGTATAAGAAAGCTGATAATGAGCAGTATTATCAGACATGGACATATAACAGTAAAAAGTCCGATGGCTTGGTAAATGTCGGTACATTCGGAATTGCAAGAACAGGATATATCTTTAATGGTTGGTGGTGTACAACTGCCGATGGTGTTGGTCAGATTATTAACCAAAACAATGGTGATATAAAACCGACAGATATCAATCCCGACATTGCAAACGGAGACTGTTCAAGAAGAATGTATGCTCAATGGAATCCTATAAGATATACTATTGCATTTAATGGTAACGGTCACACAGGTGGTACAACTGCTGCGATGATATGTACTTACGATGTTGCAAGTAATCTTACTGCAAATGGATTTACAAAAACAGGTTATCACTTTTTAGGTTGGAATACAAAGGCTGACGGAACAGGTACTACCTATACAAATCAGCAATCAGTATTGAATCTCTCATCTACTCACGGTTCGACTATTACTCTTTATGCACAGTGGGAAACCAATGCATATTCCATAGGCTTTGATGGTAACGGACATACAGGTGGTAGCACATCAGGTATGACAATGAAGTTCGATGAGAGTAAGGCTCTTACTGCAAACGGCTATACAAGAACAGGTTACACATTTAAGAACTGGAATACAAAAGCAAACGGAACAGGTACTACCTATACAAACAGACAGACTGTAAGAAACCTTACATCTGTCAACGGTGGAACTGTAACCCTCTATGCCCAGTGGACTCCTATAACTTACAAAATTGTATTTAACGGAAACGGTCACACAGGTGGTTCAACTTCTGAAATGGCAATGACATATGATGTTGCAGCTAACCTAATAGAAAATGGCTTTAGAAAAACCGGTTATGTATTCACTGGTTGGAACACAGAACCCGATGGTTCGGGAACAAGATATACCAATCGTCAGTCAGTTATTAATCTGTCTTCAACAGAAGGTGCTGTAATTAATCTCTATGCACAATGGCGTCCGATAACATATACAATCAGATTTAACGGTAATGGTCATACAAGAGGTGCAATGGCAGCTATGGAAATGGTATATAACCAGTCCAAGAATCTTTTGCCTAATGCTTTCACCCGAACAAGCTATAACTTCCTCGGATGGAACACAAGAGCTGATGGCTCAGGTACATCATATACTGATAAGCAGTCAGTAAGAAACCTTACAACAGAAGATGGTGCAACAGTTTATCTCTATGCACAGTGGGAATACAATCCTGCACTTAATGTAAGAATGGTTCATGTATACGAAGGTAAAAAGGGCAATTCCGACTTTAACTACGGTTTTTCAGATGGTGAAACCTTTAATGATTACACATATAAAAAGGGTTATCCGTCAATGAATGACACAGTATGGTTCAATGTTCAGTTCCCTTATGAAGCAGAAGATATCCGTGTAAGACAGTATGTAAGAACAGGTGATTCGGCTTGGCAGACACGAATTGTTACATTGAGTAACAGTGATGCAAGTACATCTCTTTTCCCTGTCCAGTTTACAGGTGCAAATAAAACAATTAATGCAAGTAAAGATAGCTTTGTAATTGAAGCGAAAATGGACTGGGTAGATGCAAATGGTACAGTAAGAAAAGCAGGTGCAATCCGTAGATTCTATGTTCCTGTTGAACCTACTGTCCACAGACATCGTGTAACTGCTTATGGATATGATGGTTCAGTTGTGGCAACTGCAGGTGATACAACAAGTGGTAAAATCTATGCAGGTCAGCGTGTGAAATTCTCTTACCATTATAAAATGGATAACACATGGACTGCACTTGAAAACTTAAAAGGTACAATGAATTATTTGAACGGTTCTTCTTGGACTAAAGTACCCGTTGGAGAACCCGATGTATCACAGAGTGTGCATATGAACAAGAATAACCCTGTAACAGCCAATAGCAGACTTGATAAATATACTATCCCTCTTACAACAAAGTTGCGTGTTAAATTAGAGTCTGCATGGGCAAAGGATACAGTACACACAGCAGAAACAAATAACATTGATATCCCTGTTATAAAGGCTGACGTTGCATTGGCAGAAATCATCCTTATAGATGCAGATACAAATGCAGTTCTCGACCCGAACAATCTCGAAGTATCACAGGAAGTTACAGTACAGTATGTGTACAAAAACAACACGGATACAAAGATTTTTGTTGAAGGCTTTAAGGATGACAAATCACAAATACCCGGTGTATTCGCTATACCTGC
Source organism: Clostridia bacterium (assembly GCA_017621885.1). Taxonomy (GTDB): domain Bacteria; phylum Bacillota; class Clostridia; order Oscillospirales; family Acutalibacteraceae; genus DTU089. Next base: position 76,565 of record JAGASD010000022.1, read on the forward strand.
AAAATCACAGGCAAGAGTAAATGCATATACCTTCAAAGTTGCAAATACCCGTAGCTTTAATATCTGGGGTGGTGTATATCTCGAAGGTATGGGCATAGGAAACACAAAATATGAATCCAATGGTAGCAACAATGAAAAGACTTTAGTATGTAGGGTTAATCATCCGTTATCATTAATTCCTATTGCTCCCAATGCACCATACAGGGAAGGTACAGATATAATCACAAGTTATTGGCTCAACAACAGATGTGATATCAACTATACACCCAATAGCAATATCACTCTTGAATTTAATATATATAATGGTCAGACTCTTGTTGATTCTATCAGTATATATGAGGCAATAGTACCTGCTGAAAACAAAAACTTAATATACTTCAAGTGGACAGTTCCCGAAGGTCTTAATGGTGCGAATATCTCAATTCATGCCGAAGTGGTTGAAGATGGTTTGTCATATAACAAGAAGATAACATCATATGCAACCACACCTTACAACATATCTGCTACACCCGATACTGACTTTGAAAAGAAAGCTCCTCGTGGCTTCTCTATCCCTTCAAAGTTAGAAAAAAAAACAGGTGCAGCATCATGGTGGGAATGGAAATATGAGAACGGCACATATACGAAGGTTGACTATGCTATTGGTATTTCAAACAACAGAGCTAACTTGAATCCTACTGCTGATTCAACAGCAGAGAAAAATGGTAGTGTATGGACAATGAAATCAGGTTATGGTCTTACAATGGCTCTCAACAATAATATGAGTGCTGTTACAGGCTATACTCGTCCCGATGATACTGCATATACAACTGCACAGTATTGCAAGGCTCTCTTACCCGAATATAAGTATTCAACAACTGAAAATGAATATAGAACACTCGGTAAAGATGGCTTGAAATGGGTATTCAGAACCAATGGCTCATATGGTAATGTTCACTTTACACCATTATGGTATCCCGATGGCAAATACACCATCGGTATAGTTCAGAGCGATTGCTGGACACCTGCAGGTATGATTACAAGAAAAGCAAACACCAACTCAATTGAGATATCTGAATCTGCATATGATGATTGGTATGTAGGTCGCAGATAAGAGGTGGAACAATGCTTAAAAAGGTTTATATCTGTTCTCCTCTTGGTGGTAACATTTCTGTAAACCTTGAAAAAGCAAAACTGTACGCTAAATATGCACTTAAGTGTGGTACTGCTCCGGTAGTGCCACACTTTTATGCACTCTGCCTTAATGATGACGATCCAAGAGAAAGAGAACTTGGTGTCGCAGCAGGGTTAAGCCTTTTATGGTTTTGTGATGAATTATGGGTTTTTGGTGATGAAATCACAAGAGGTATGCAATCAGAAATTCGCTTCTGCGAGAATCTGAAAATACCCATAAAGTATATCAAAGAAAACAAAATATTTAATAAGTTAGGAGATGTTAATGATGAAAAATAACATTAAAAAAATTCTTCTTTGCATTGCAGTAGTAACTGTAATTCTCTCTGTATTTACAGTCACAGCTTTTGCGGCTGGTGGCGATGTTGCAGGTGCAATCGAGGGTACTTGGAATGCAGCTCAGGGTCAGATTAAAGACGTTGTAAACAATGTTGTGTTTCCTGCTGTGGATTTGATCCTTGCTGTTCTCTTCTTTGTTAAACTTGGTACTGCTTACTTCGATTACAGAAAACACGGTCAGTTCGAGTTTACTGCTCCAGCAATTCTTTTCGCATGTTTGCTCTTTACACTTACAGCTCCTCTTTACATCTGGACAATTCTTTCATAAGGAGCAAACTATGGATTTTTTTGAAAAAGAAATGCGAACCTTATTTGGAGATAACACAGTTATGTCAGACCTCAAGTTTACAGGCAAAACTATGCTCGGAAGACTTGACGAAAACAAGCTGTGTAAGCTCCAGTTTATAACAACCGGAGTAGCCGGGAAATATACAGCAATTCAATCCTCTATAATAAGTCCTAATGACGGAATAATTGATAAACAGATTTTCAAATTTTCTGATATAATCGGTAATTTCTATTGTCCTCATTTGGGTAATGTAGAACCATATATGTGGGAATACAATAATAAGCCTGAATGGTATACAAAATTAGCACAGGCTGATAAAGCTAAAATTGCAGATACCGTACTCGAATATGTTGAAATGTTTCAGGATCCTAAACAGTCTTTGAGTATGCAATTTAAATAATTTTTTTAAAATCCAACTATTACGAGAATAGTTCTGTTTTAGTTTGTCGTATTTGTAAGAATAATGTCGTATTATTAAATTGATCATACACTTGTTTGAGGAGTTTAATATGGGAAATACATGTTGTTTTACAGGTCACAGACCACAGAATTTACCATTTGGTTTTAATGAGGAAGAAGATGTATGCAAAAAAGGAATAAATATATGGTTGACAATTCCGATTATATAATTGCAGTTTGGGATGGAAAACCAAGTGGAACAGGAAACACAGTAAAATATGCAAAACAGAAAAACAAAAAAATCTTAATAATAAATCCATCGGATTTATGAGAGCAAGACGAGGTTTTCTCGTCTTGCTCTTTTTTTGACAGGAGGTGCAGCCTTTGTTTGATTGGGTGACGGACATAGTCGAAGCTATAGGTGGTACTGTTTCCGAAACAGTTGCATCAATGGGTGAAGCTATTGCAGAATCAATATTCGGAGCATTTCTCCAATGGATATATGAAATAGTATTCGGTGCAATAGCAGACTTTTTCACATACATCACTTCAATGGGTGCTGAATTATTTGATTTGGATTGGGTGAAAGCCGTAATCCTTCTTTTTACAACCTTCGGATGGGCATTGTTTGTTGCCGGAGTTGTAGTAGCCGTGTTCGATACGGCAATTGAATATCAAAATGGTAGGGCTAACATCAAAAGCACAGCAATAAACATTTTAAAGGGTTTCTTTGCTTGTTCTTTAATTGGTGTTGTCCCAGTTGAATTATATAAATTATGTATCACTTTACAAAACACTTTTGCACACGATTTAGCTTCGCTCGCAGGTGCAAATGCGGCTCGTGATATTGGGCAGTTGTGTTCAGATGTAATGAAAATATACTTTGATATGAAGACTGGTTCATTACATGTAAGTTTGTTTAGCTTACTTGCTCTTATTGCCTTTGCATACTGCGTTGTTAAAGTGTTCTTCCAAAACATTAAACGAGGTGGAATATTGCTCATTCAGATGACTGTCGGTGCTTTATATATGTTCTCTGTACCAAGAGGATATACCGATGGTTTTAATCAATGGATGAAACAGATTGCTGCGTTATGTTTAACTGCATTTATGCAGACAACTTTGCTGTATCTTGGTTTAATGACATTCAAAACAAGTATGTTATTAGGTCTCGGTATTATGTTAGCAGCTAATGAAGTTCCACGAATTGCACAACAGTTCGGTCTCGATAGTTCAGTAAGAGTTAATATGATGAGTGTATTCCATGCATCAACTACTGCTGTAAATTTGGGTCGAACAATTGTAAAAGCGTTTAAATAATTTGGAGGTGTAAAATGAAAACATATATTTATCCACAGAACTTAAAAGCTACGGCGAATATATGGCTTTGGGGATTGAAAGAATTCTGCATTTTAGGTATCGCAGGTCTCATATCTATAGTTTTCTTGGTGCGATTTACATTCGTAATTCCATTTGCCTTAACATTATGCTATGGCTTTCTTACAATAAGAATTGACGATATAACAATTCTTGATTTTATAAAATACGCAGGTAGGTATCTTTTATCTACACAGCAATACTTTGAATGGAGGTAACAGCCGATGAAATTAAAAAGAAAAGATGTATCGGTTCAGGAACTTTTGGGAATAAAGAGTTTTACAAAGTATGGGCTTTCCACTAAAAATGGAGAGCTTTTATTTTTTAACATTACTCCCACAAATATATCAGTTCTTTCAAAAGCAAGTATTGAAACAAAGATATATCACTTAATGATGGTTTTATCGTCAGTTCCCGATATTGAAATTGTGTGTGCCGATGCAAGTGAATGCTTTGATGAGAACAAAATATATCTGCAAGAAAGAAAAATTGCAGAGGAATCAAATAAGGTCAGAAGAATTATTGAAAAGGACATTATGTTCCTTGATAAAATCCAAACTGAAATGGCAACAGCTCGTCAGTTTATGTTAATCGGCAGATGTAAAAATGCGAAACCCGAACAGGTGTTTACTGTGCTTAATAACATAGAAAAAGTAATTTCTGAACAGGGATTCGAGGTTCAGAGAATGGACAAGGATGATATAAAAAGATTTATTGCCCTTTACTTTGATTCATCATTTAACGGTGAAAGGCTTCCCGATGTTGATGGTCAGCAACATTTCGATTTAAGTGACGGTTTTTCAGGTTTTGACAGAGAGGAGTTTTTTAATGAAAAGAAATAAGAAAGAAGTAATATTAACAGAGGAACAAAAAGAAGAAATTCGCACCAAAGATTTCTTTGACTGTGTCTGCCCAAGTACAATAAAGTTTCTTTCCGACCACTATATTGTTGGTGACAGTTTTCGTTGTGTATGGGCGATAAGAGAATATCCTCCAACAACAGAAGAACAGGCTATTCTCGCTCAACTTGCAGATAGAAACGGTGTAACTCTTCGCATATATCATAGATTGGTTGATCATGCAGAACAGAGGAAAATTATCCAAAATGCAACAAGAAGAAACACTCTCAAAAGCACAGGTAATGATGTTAATGAAACTGTTGAAGCTGAAGGTAACTTACAGGATGTGGTTGACCTTCTCGCAAATATGAGAAAAAACAAGGAAGTCCTCCTTCATTGTGCCGTGTATATTGAACTTAAAGCAAAAAGCTATGAAGCACTCAAAGAACTTCAGAGTGACATATCAATGGAACTTACCCGTTCAAAAATTATCGTTGACCGTCTTACATTAAGGCAGAAAGAAGGTTTCTTGTCGGTAATGCCTATGGGTTCAAATATATTCGGTACACAGTTTGAAAGAGTATTACCGGTATCAAGTGTAGCCAATCTCTATCCTTTCAACTTCTCAGGTAAAACCGATCCTCACGGAATATATATCGGACGAGATAAATATGGTACAAATATCCTTGTTGATTTCGACCACAGAGCGGAAGACAAAACCAATGCCAATGCTCTTATTCTCGGTAACTCAGGTCAGGGTAAAAGTTTCCTTATGAAACTTATGCTTACCAATATTCGTGAATCAGGAAAAAGAATTGTATGTCTTGACCCCGAATCTGAATATGAGGAATTGACCGAAAAACTTGGTGGTTGCTATATTGACCTTATGTCCGGTGAATACATCATAAACATACTTGAACCGAAGGAATGGTCTGATAACGAAAACGATTATAGCAAGGAAGATCCCGAAGCGTTCAGACGAGTAACCAGACTCAGTCAACACATTGCTTTCTTGAAAGACTTTTTCAGAAGCTATAAGGATTTCACAGATGCACAGATTGATACTCTTGAAATTCTCCTCGGAAAACTTTACGGTAACTTTGGCATTACCGATACAACTGATTTCTCAAGACTCAAGGCAACCGACTACCCCATTATGACTGACTTGTATAATCTCTGTGATGCTGAATTCAAGGCATATAACAACGGAGAAAAAAATCTTTATACAGAAGAAATACTTCAGGAAATCTGTCTTGGTATCAACTCAATGTGCGTAGGCGCAGAATCAAAATATTTTAACGGTTACACTAACATTACTGATGATGCTTTCCTGTGCTTCGGTGTTAAAGGGTTGCTTGATACCAATAAGCGATTGAAGGATGCTATGTTGTTTAACATCCTCTCATACATGAGCAATCAGCTTTTAGGTGTAGGTAATACAGTTGCATCAATTGATGAGCTTTACCTTTTCTTGACCAATATGACTGCTATTGAATATATCCGAAATGCAATGAAACGAGTTCGTAAAAAGGACTCTGCAATTATCATTGCGAGTCAGAATATTGAGGATTTCTTAATTCCTACAATCCGCGAATTCACAAAACCGATGTTCAGTATTCCTACACATCAGTTCTTATTTAATCCCGGTAGTATCAATCCCAAAGAATATATGGAAGCTCTCCAAATAGAGCCGAGTGAATTTGAATTGATTAAGTATCCCGAACGTGGTACTTGCTTGTATAGATGCGGTAACGAAAGATACCTTCTCCAAGTTATTGCACCCGAATACAAGACAAAACTCTTCGGTAAATCAGGTGGTCGATAATAATTGCCTTGTACGATTCAATGACGAAAAACACCTTGCAATTATACTACTATTGTGGTATTATATTCGTGGAAAAAAGTTTAAATACACACATAACTCATATACTTTATATTGAGGTGTATTTAGATGTGCGAGTATAAAGATGAACAAATAAGTGTACAGGAGGTAGATATCATGAAAGCTGCTGTAAAACTTTTAGAAGATGATATGACATTTGCAAAAGGGATGCGTGGTTATATTGCAGAACTTAGGAAACAGCAAGAAAGTTCTCCTGCTCAATCCCAAAAAGAAGCTCGAGCTGCTTTAAGAAGAACGGGAGTTACTACATCAAAAGGTGTTACAAAGAAGAAAATTGTTTCTTGGGAATGAGTAAAAGATCATGTACAAAAAATTACCAAACTTAATTTTAGGTTTTCATGGATGTAACCGCGAAGTGTATAACAAAGTCATAAACGAAGGTGAACCACTGAAAGCCAGTTTGAATTCATATGATTGGTTAGGAAACGGCATTTATTTTTGGGAGCAAAATTATCAGCGTGCTTTTGAATGGGCTTTCAATCGTTATGGAAAAGATGCTGCTGTAATCGGTGCGGCGATAGATTTAGGAAATTGTTTAAATCTCACGGATAGTGCAGGTGCCAGTGTTCTTAGAGAAGGATACGAGCTTTTAAAATTCCGATGTGAAGCATCAAGTGTTGAACTACCTAAAAACAGAAAATCAGCAAAGACAAAAGATGTCTTGTTGCGAGATTTGGATTGTGCTGTCATTCAACAAATACACGACTACAATACTATTAATAATCTGCCTAAATTTGATTCTGTACGTGGCATATTTACAGAGGGCGATCCTGTATATGAAGGCTCTGAATTTTTAGAAAAAACTCATGTACAGATATGTATTTGTAATCCTAACTGTATAAAGGGTTATTTTACACCCATAAGCCGTAATGATGAATTTGATTTACCATAAAATTTAATATTCTATTTAGAAGGTTCTTTCAAGAACCTTCTTTTTTATTGAGGTGATTTAAATGAGTACAACTGTTGCCGCCGCTTTGAAAAAAATAGCGGTATCTATACTTACAAACCCGAAAATACTAAAAAAAGTATTGTGCATTGTTCTCGTTCTTGTTATAGCACTTGCAACTCCACTACTCGCTGTTTATGCAGCTCTTACTGGCAAAGTAGAAATTGATATTGATGGAATTGCAGAGAACTATGTGGAGAATTTAGATGATACACAGGTTCGAGAATTACAAAAAATGAACGACACAATGTTGGCTGTTGAATCTGCATTAAACGATGCAGAACTCGGTGGACATTATCGAGAAGCTCAGGTGCTATATGCACTTGGGCTTTTTGATTTTTCAGACAATGAAAACTTTGCAAGTGACCTGGCAAGTTGCTTTAAAGATGACTTATCTGATGCAGAATTGGTTGAGCTTGTTAATACAAAATTCGGTAGTCAAATAGATGCCGAAGAATACTCCACCGTAGTTAAAGATATTCGCAGTACCTATATTGATTCATCAGGATTTACAAATAACGGATACAAAAATAACATTGACCTTTGTGTCTGGGCTGAAGAAGCAGTTGCTAATGGTTGGGGTTATGTATACGGAACATACGGAACTGTTCTCACACAAAAAATTCTCGACATAAAGGCCAAACAATATCCCGATGAGGTTGGCGGTAAATATGACTTCATCAAAAGCAATTGGCTCGGTGGAAGAACAGCTGACTGTGTAGGTCTCATAAAAGGATACAGTTGGCTTGACGAAGCAACAGGTCAAATCAATTACGGAACGAATGGTATGCCCGACATTGGTGCTGACGGAATGTACTCTGCAGCTACAGAGAAAGGCACAATAGATACCATTCCCGAAATACCCGGAGTAGCAGTTTGGCACAACGGTCACATCGGTATATATATCGGTGATGGTTATGTAATCCAAGCAGCTAACACAAAAAAAGGTGTTATAAAAACACCTTTGTCATATAACAGTTGGACTCATTGGTTGAAGATTCCATATATCATATACATCGATGAAGAAACAACCAGTGAGTCGACAACAGAAATTATATAGAAAGAGGTTGATAATATGAGTACACGAAGTTTAATTGCAATGCAAATCGGCGCTGATAAATACAGAACGATTTATTGCCATAGTGATGGCTATCTCTCACATAACGGTGCCTTGCTTATAGACCACTATGATACGCCCGAAAAAGTAAAAGAACTTATTGATATAGGTGGTATTTCATGCCTTGCTCCGAATCTTAATCCCGATCCTTCGAAACCTCATGGCTTTGAGTATTCAACAAGGCAAGACGGTGTGGTTGTTGCATACGGTAGAGATCGTGGCGAAAAAGGTATGGAAGCTAAAGAGTATACGTTCAATGAGCTTGATGATCCCAACTCATGGGCAGATTACATCTATGTTTATACCGAAGAAAATCGTTGGAAATTCTTCAGGCACGGTTATTCACAGGAAGGTTTAAAAGAAATTGAACCTGTTCTTAAATTCCAGTATGAGCAGTTTGGTGTTGAAAGACCCGAAGGTTATTATGGCTTCGTTACCCAAGAAATAATCGATGAGCTTGATAAAGACGGGCGAATTACTTATCTTGACTCATCACCAGATTTGGAGGTGAAATAATATGTTTTTTCAAACTTCATTAGATAGAAATGAGCAACAGGCCACAACTCAGTATTGTTCTATCGTGAAAGTTGTTGAGTTATCTGAAAATGATTTTAATCTTTTGAAAAACAATACTATGAAGAATTTTGACTTCATTGCTGAATATGCAAATCTTATGCACAAGGACGAAACAGGGACGAACAGATGTGTCCTCTATCTTCGTGAGAATTATGATGAAGGTATTATTGTAAATTCAGAAGGAACTGAGTTTGCTAAAAGCTTTGCTTATCTTCCGCAAGCAAGAACTTTATACCTTGCTGACGAGTCTTTTACTTTGCAACAGTTCATGAAGTCGATGTTACATATCAGAAATGATATCGTTGATAAAGCGGTAAAAGATCAGGATGAGGGTGTATTTAAAATTGATTTGGATGAGATACATAAGTTCTATAAACCCGAAATCTTTTCTCCTACACTTCTTTATGAAATGCTTCGTGACAGGATTGAATTTGATACAGTAGAATTTGATGACGAAGAATTCGGTATGCGACTTTCTTCTGAATATGCTATGTTTGAAGATGAATCTGTATACAGGGAATTGGAAAAAGAGGAAATCGACATAATGGTTGCAAAGCATATACTATGGCTTTATGACGAACCCGGTGGAGTACAGGCAAACTTTTCAGGTTGTCTTGTTTCTAACTACGACTTTTCTGATAGGTCGTTAAACAGTTCTATTTTGAACAACGCAAAGTTCGTCAATTGCAATTTCACTAATGCTGAGTTGTGCTTCTCAATTGCTGACCACACTAAATTCGTCGATTGTAGTATGATTCGAATTACCGGTGAGGAAATGTCTTGCAGAAGAACAAAGTTTAAAGGTTGCAATCTCTTTATGGCAATGCTTACACATTCGAATTTTTCTGATGCTTTGTTTTCAAGAACTTCAGTTAGCAATGCTAATTTCACTAATTGTTGCATTGATAATACCGAGTGGATACATACCGATGAAAATGAGGCTAACCTGCGTAACATTAGTATGGATGAACAGGCTTGGTCAGATGAAGATATGAATATGACAATGTGAGGTGTTGCACATGAAAAAGGTTTCAATAAGCATTGAATATGATGAAACTAAAATGAAGGCTTTAAAATACTTCCTCGAACAAAAAGGTAATAAAAGTGTTTCAGAAAAATTGGTTGAAACATTAGATTCATTATATAAAAAGAATGTACCGTTAAATGTCAGAGATTACATTGAATCAAGTTCAGATAATTCTAATTCAAACACGGGTAATAAATGACACTTAAATGCTGTTTGTTGCAGTTTGTTTGCCCTAAATTGACGAGTTGTACGAAAAATGGTTAAAGTACCCGAACACACAATAAAAAGCCGATAAAAACGGACGTTCGGGCTCTTGTGTAAAACGAATTATTTCGTCCGATTTTTATTGCAGGAATAAGCACAGGGGTTGCAAAAGCATCCCTGTGCGATTACAGCAGACGGCGATGCCGACTGCATAAAGGGTTTCAAGGCTTTCAAAAAGTGGACTCCTATATTTTACGATTTTCCTCCAATTATGAGAATTAGCCGATAAATCACATCGTTTAAAGGATTTCATAAAGACTCCTATAAATTTCAAGAAGGAGGTGATGCTTATGGCAGTTGATCCAAACAAAAAGAAATTTCATTTGTGGGCATATCCCGATGTACTAAATAAAGTAAAAGAAATGTATCAAGATGATGGTTGCAAGAGCCAATCAGAGTTTATTGAGAAAGCAATAAGATTTTATTGCGGATATCTTTCGACACAAAATACTGATGAATATCTACCAGAGCTAATAGATAATTCAATCAAAAGCAGAATGCAAAATTTGGAAGATAAAATGTGTAATCAATTCTTTAAAAACACTGTAGAGTTATCAATGTTACTCCATGTCTTTTCTGCTTTGAATAACATATCAGAAGCTCAATTAGATGACCTTCGTGCTACTTGTGTCAAAGAGGTGCGCTCTCTAAATGGTTCAATTTCTTTTAAAAATGCATTAAGATATCAAAGACATAGGTAAAGTATATGGCAAGATTTGTTTTGAAATGGAGATATTTTAAATCATCTCCTAAAAGAAATTCTCAATATCTAAAGTACATTGCAACTCGAGATGGAGTAGAAAAGTGTGATGAAAGTTGGAGATATCAGCCTGCAACAATTGAGCAGAAAAGAATCATTGATAGTTTAATAAAGGACTTTCCGGATGCAATATCTACACCAATGTATGAGGATTATTTATCAAACAAAACGAAAGGATTAGCTAGTGGATTCATTGATGATACGCTGGAAGAATACTTTGATTTAATAGATAAAAAAGAAAACTATATTGGGTATATTGCAAAGCGACCACGAGTTGAAAAGCAAGGAACACATGGTTTATTTTCACTTCATGATGAAGAAATAAACCTTGAAAGTGTTGCAAAAAATATTGCTAATCACGATGGTTTAGTCTTTACTACAATAATGTCTTTGAAACGAAATGATGCTGAAGCCTTAGACTACGCTCGTTCAATAAGATGGAAAGAATTATTAAAAAGAAACACAATTGCTATAGCAAAATCTATGAACATTCCTCCCTCAGATTTAAGATGGTATGCAGCATTTCATAATGAAACATATCATCCACACATACATTTGGTTGCTTATTCTGTAGGTAGAGAACCATACATAACTGAGAAACGTTTAGATGATCTTAAAAGAACTTTTGCAAAAGATATTTTTTCTTCTGAGATGCACAATATATATGTTGAACAAACAGACAGACGAAATGAATTGCGAAAAGAAGCTAAAAACAAGATTGAAGAAGTGGTTTCTTTAATAAATGAAGGTCACTATTCTAATCCCATTGTCGCAGACTTATTAAAACAATTAGCAAGCGAATTAGATAATTATTCAGGAAGAATGATGTATGGTTATCTTCCTAAAAAAGCGAAAAATCTAATTGATGGCATAGTTGATGAGATGGCATCAGATGAGAAAATAAAAGAACTATATGAGCTTTGGTATGAAAAAAGGGAAATAATAGTTAAAATCTATCGTGAAGAAATGCCACCTCGTGTACCATTATCTTCGAACAAAGAGTTTAAAAGTATTCGAAATGCAGTTCTGCAAGAAGCACTTAGACTCAAAGATATATCTGAATATCCTTTTATAGATGAAAATGTAGAGAGGATATATTTACCCGAAAAAGCTAAAGTTCCAGATATTCCTGCTTCATTTCAACCATCTGAAAAGTATCATTGGAAAACTGATATAGCATTATCTTCTGCAAGATTATTCGCAAGGTTAACTCAAGCAATACAAGATAAACTTGAAGATGATAGGCAGACTGATCAGCAAGTTGATAGAAAGGTGCTTAAAAAGCTTCAAGAAAAGAAACATGCACAGGGATTAAAAATGTAAAATTTATTTTTGTTTGTATATTTGAATTTAATGTGTGCATAGTATATAATAGTGGTAACTTAAAAAACATTATGGTTTATCACTCATACATTATTGACACTATACTATTTTTGTGGTACAATAATGATGCAAAAGGGATACGCAGTATCCGAAATGCATTGGCTTGGGTGTAAACTCTGGGGCCATCGCAGGCGGGGAGTATATTCCTCGCCATTTTTTATTTATAGAAGGATGTTTATCTTGAAGGAACTAAGTATATTTATTGATGAGTCAGGCGATTTTGGAGATGCGGTAAATCAATCCCCTTTCTATATTGTGACACTTGTCTTTCACAATCAAGCTGACGACATCACTAACAATATAACGCGACTGAAATCTTGGCTTGCTGAATGTGACATACAGGATGAATATGTACATACACACCCTATCATCCGAAAAGAATCCCCGTATAACAATTTGAATATTGATGAACGCAGAAGGATTTTAAACAAAATGTTGCGTTTTACTATCAGTTGTCCGATAAGATATTTCAATATTATTGTTAACAAACGAGAATGCAAAGATAGACACGCTTTATCGGCAAGTATATCTAAGCAACTATCGAGATTCATAGAAGATAACCAAGAATACTTCTTTTCGTTTGATAGGATCGTTGTATATTATGATAATGGTCAAAACGAATTGAGTTACATTCTTAATGTGATTATGCACGCTAAATTAACAGCTATTGAGTTTAAAAATGCCTCTCCGAAGCAGTATCAGTTGTTGCAATCTGCTGATTTTATTTGTTCAATAGAATTGCTCAAACAAAAAAGAGAAAGCAATTTACTCACAAAATCTGAAACTAACTTTTTCTACAAACCGCAAGAATTATATAAAAATTATATTAAGTCTGTAGAAAAAAAGAAATTCATAAAAAAATAAGTAGTTTTTATTAAACAGGTTGATTGAATCTACAATCAACCTGTTATTTTTTTTGAAAGAAGGTTCTACAATGTCAAATTATATACACTTTTCTCCAGAACAAAAAGACAAAGCATATCATATGGATATTGCAGAACTCTTACGTAAACAAGGTGAGAAGTTAAATCGGTGTGGGAATGAATATATATGGGAAAGTCCTACTGGAAAGGTATCTATTAGAAACAATGTTTGGTATCACCATTACGAGCAAGAAGGCGGTAATGTTGTTAGTTTTCTTCAAAAGTTTTTTAATAAAACATACAGTGAAGCAATGGAGTATTTACTTAATGAAAATGGTACTGTTATATCATACTCCTCCCCTACTCAAAAACATACAAAAGAATTAATATTGCCTCAAACAAATTCTAATATGAGAAGATTATATGAATATCTTATGAAAGATAGAGGGATTAGTAGAGATATAATCACTGCATTTGTTCATGCTAAAATGCTTCGAGAATCAGCAGATTACCATAATGTATTATTTATTGGATATGATTCCAATGGTGTTCCAAGACATATTCATAAACGAGGAACAGCTAAAGAAAGTGCCTATAAAAGAAATGTTGCAGGTAGTGATAATAAATTTAGTTTCCATTGGCATGGTACCGGAAACGACATTTATTTATTTGAAGCGCCAATAGATATGCTTTCGTTTATATCAATGTATCCTACTGAATGGAGAAACAACAGCTATGCAGCGGCATGCTCTGTTGCAGATAATGTTTTGTTTCAATGTCTTGAAGATAACAAACATGTTGAACAAGTTTATATTTGTTTCGATAATGACAATGCCGGTCAAACAGCCGCACAAAGACTTTCGGATAAACTATTTATAAAAGGTATTAAATCAGAAATCCTCATTCCAACATTAAAAGATTGGAATGAGGATTTATTATTTTCTAAACAGGAGGTTGATAAAAAGTGGATAGTCCAATTATCTTAATTTTTGTGGGTATCGTAATGTTTGCTTTAATAGGTGGAATTACAATTGTTTCTCATATCTATAATCTTAACAGTATCAAAAGTAAAACTGTCGGAGATGGTCAGCATGGAACAGCAAGATTTTTATCCAAACTTGAACAAAAGAAAGTGTATAAGCATGTTCCCTTTACTCCGGATTTATGGAGAAAAAACAAAAATAAAAACGAATTACCACAAGGAGTTATTGTTGGATGCAGGACAATAGGTGGTCAAGATTATGCAATGGTTGATACTTCGGATGTACACACCATGATGATAGGTGCAGCCGGATGTGGTAAAACAGCATATTGGTTATATCCAAACCTTGAGTATGCTTGTGCATCAGGAATGTCATTTTTAACTACAGATACAAAAGGTGATTTGTATAGAAATTACGGTAACATTGCAAAAGAATATTATGGTTACGATGTTGCCATAATAGACCTTCGAAATCCAACAAAATCGGATGGTAATAATTTGCTTCATCTTGTTAACAAATATATGGATTTATACAAGAATGAACCAAGTAATTTAACATATAAAGCTAAAGCCGAAAAATATGCAAAAATCATTGGTAAGACAATTATATTTAGCGAAGGAGATGCGGCATCATTTGGTCAAAATGCTTTCTTTTACGATGCAGCAGAAGGCTTGCTTACCTCGTCAATCCTATTGGTTGCTGAATTTGCTCCACCCGAACAACGTCATATAGTTTCTGTATATAAACTTATTCAAGAGTTACTTGCTCCTGCACCTAATATGGGTAAAGGTAAAACTCAATTTCATAAAATTATGGAGAAACTTCCTGCTGAACATAAAACTAAATGGTTTGCAGGTGCTGCACTTAATACAAGTGACCAGGCCATGCAATCGGTTATGTCAACAGCAATGTCTCGACTTAATGCATTTCTCGATTCAGAACTTGAACAAATACTCTGCTTTGATACTGCAATTGATGCAGAAAAGTTTTGTTCTAAAAAGAGCGCCATCTTTATTGTATTACCAGAAGAAAATCCAACAACATACTTTATGGTATCCCTTCTTTTGCAACAGTTATATCGTGAAATACTTATGGTTGCAGATGAACAAGGTGGTGCATTAAAAGACAGAGTTATGTTTTATATGGATGAGTTCGGTACTCTTCCTGCAATCAGTTCTGCAGAAATGATGTATTCTGCATCTCGCTCAAGACGTCTGTCATTAGTAAGTATTATTCAGTCATTTCAACAGCTTGAAAAGAACTATGGCAGAGAAGGTACTGCTATTATTCAGGACAACTGTCAGATAACTATTGCTGGTGGTTTTGCTCCTACTTCTGAAACGGCAGACATAATATCCAAATCGCTTGGTTCAAGAACTGTAATGTCCGGTTCAGTGTCAAGAAGTAAAAACGATCCGTCTCAAAGTCTTCAGATGATAGAAAGACCATTGATGACTGCTGATGAGCTTAAATCGATGGATAAGGGTAATTTTATCGTTATGAAAACAGGTACTCATCCCTTTATATCTAAACTGAAACTGTTCTTTAAATGGGGAATTAAGTTTGATACAGAACCATATGTACCTAAAGATAAAGGTTCAAGAACTGTTAAATATACAAGTCGAAAGATTATTGAAGATGCTATAAATGAGTTGTATCCATCCGCTGAAAAAATAAATAATAAAGAAGAAAAATACCCTGCAAATAAACCGTTTGGTACATCAGGTCAAGTGTTAACTGAATATGAGGTTGAGGCAATACCCGAAGATGTTATGCAAGAACAGTCCGAATATATGGCTGCTCAAAAGGCACAACACACAGTTTTAAGAACAGCCAAAGGAGATATCAACAATGAATAATTTTAGAAAAAAAGTGTATGAGGTTGAATTATCTTCACGTGCTAAATTAGTATATTTATACCTCGTAGACAGAGCTGACAAAGAAAACAAGTGTTTTCCAGGTATTAGAACTATAGCAAGACACTTGTCTATTTCGGAAAGTACCGTTCGCAGAGCATTAACAGATTTAGAAAAAGAGAAGTTAATACGTAAAGAAATACGAAAACGAGGTAACGGATCTTTTTCAAGCAACACATATTATTTGTTGTAAAAAAGCATCTAACAACTAACAAGGGACTACTGCGCCTATACGGTGACAGTAGTCCCTTTCATGGTGGATGGGCTAATAAGTATACAGTGAAGAAGATAATAACAGAAGGTGAATACCCAAATATATCATAATTTGAATTTTAAAATATATAAACAAGCAATTCATCTTGTGCGTCTATAATTTAATTGTTCTCTGTGTCAATATTATCAATAGGATAATTATCAAAATAATATCGAAGTTGTTTGTATTCAGAATGTTCTAAAAGATCCAAACTATTTACTGTACTTAACTTTACTAAATCTCTACATTTTTTTAGTCTCTCAAGCATAGGAATAACAATTTTTGCATCGTGATTTATAAAATCATATAGTTCGCTTTGTTTTGAGGGGATCTTATAACCTTTTTGAGAACTTGCAATTATCACACCTTTATCTCTTAATTTTCCAATTATTTTCATTCTAAAAGTGCTATCAGAAATATTATATAATTCCGTATTTGCTAACTGTTTTTTTAATTCCTGAGTATAAATGTATCCGCGAGTATCGTTATTCATAAAGCGGAATAATAAATACTGCAAAACAATTACTTGACCTTTTGTTTCAGGATCTTCTTCGTTTTCATAATGTTCAACAAAACGAACTGCTTGGGCAAAGCATAATTTTGCTATATCCTCGTCATAATCCTCAGCTATTGCACTATTCTCTAATACATAATTATCATAAGTTTTTGGATACAATTCGATGCGTATGATTTTAGATTGTAACATTTGTATGTAGTTTGGTGCTGTCATATCTTTCTTATGATTATCATATGCGTATGCTAATGTTCCACTAACTAAATCCGCTAACTGTATTCCAATATTATTTACACTGCTTTGAAAACTAAAGTCAGCATTACCAAAAAAATTGGGCATGTCCTGATGTTTGATTACATATTCACAAAAACTTTTCATATAATCATTATTTCCGATTTCATCAGCAACGACAGTGATTTTTTCAAAAGCTCTCCTTAACTCTTTATGAACAATATTGTTCATAAATTTATAAAAACTTTTTTTGAACTGTAATCCCTGCATACTCATATTGTCAAGACATTTTTTCTTATCAATACATACTGTGAATATGTCAAAAGGTACATCTTGTAAACTTGATATAATTGTGCTACGTCTGCTATGATTGCCTCCTATTTTCTTGGATTTAATTTCTCCGGTTTGAAAATACTTAGCTCGTATATTTTCCATTTTTTCGTTGAATTCATCCAAATTTGATTCCTTAACAATAATCGCTGTAATTATAAAATGAGTGGAAACCGAAGAGTTTTCTATTTCCCAACCAAAAGCCCCATATTCGTCTGTAAAAGCATATACTCGTTCCATTGTACTGGCCTCCGAAGTGTTTCAATTATTTTTATTATATAATGAATGAATAGAAAAGTAAAACAAAAACGCTCTCCTTTTGAAGGATAACTAATAATTATCTTTTATAATTAATTGTATAACTATATTAATTATTCCGTATTTATCGGTCTAACGATGATGAGTAGGAGATTTTAGTATGCTAAGTCAAATTTATGCTATACCATGTAAAGTAAACAACCAA
>JAGASD010000023.1 GCA_017621885.1 Clostridia bacterium
AAATCAATCCGTAGGGGATGCATCTATGCATCCCGAAGAACGAAAAAGTAATTGTATAAATCGTGAACTATTGTTCGGTACGCATGGATGCGTACCCTACGGTAGTTGATTTTTCTAATCTGTTGTTTTTGTCAAAACACAGCCCATCGTAGGGTTTAGGCTTGCCTAAACCGCAAAGGTAACCGATAAATTCGCGGGCTGGCAAGCCAAGCCCCTACGATAGTCAGGTTTTCTATACAAATTACTTCTTACAGTAAGTTTTAGGGACTCTCCACCGCTCCGATGAACCAAATCAAAAAATAAAATATATTACTCGCTTGAAAAAACACTTAAAAAAGGTTTTAACAAATGGCGGTCCCCCTCTCTCCTTACGCAGAGAGGTAGAATAGCGGTGAATTCCGAAGAAAACACCGCTAAGTTCGTTGGATTTAACTAACTAAAATATTAGAAAAATTGATTTTAAAAGGATTTAAGAGTTTGTGTCGCCAGATACAGAATTGTCCATGGTTGGTTCATTGTCTCAAATTATACCGCAAGCAACCGAAAGAGCATATCTCGCATCCTGGGTTGTTATTAAACCGTCTTCATCTACATCTGCCAATATTTCTTGGGTTTTCGTTTCAGGTTCAATATGACCTGCAGCATATCTCAATATTGCATAGGCATCATCTGTTTGAATTCTTCCGTCTTGATTTACATCTCCCAAATAAGATTTATCGGTACCTACATAATATTCTTTAAAAGCAAACTCAACATACTTATCTTGTGAAAGCGCATCAAAAACCGAATAAAAATACTTCTCACCCAAAATCGGTAAAACCACAAGTAATGTTAAAGGTTGAGCATCGGTTTCAGAAGTTATTATCACTCTTTCTACACCGTACTCTGTTTTAATATGGGTAACAACGGTTTCAGGTTCATTAATGTATTCATCCTTTATTATAACCAAGATGTGTTTACAACAAAATTTACCTTTTTCATCAATGCCCCATTCTTCGCCAGCACAAGCATTATTAACAAGTACCCCAATCAACAAAAATGAAACCACTAAAATTCTAATAATTTTTTTCATAATTACCACCTTTTATTGATAGATAGAAAAAATCAGTTGTTGACCGGCAGCCACGCTTAAGATTTCTGTTGCATCACTTTCAGTAAGCTTAGCATCACCATTAACATCTGCCAGAACATATTGAGAAGCAGTTACATTGTACATATAATCAGCACCTATTAATGCTAAGCGTGCATCAGCAATATCTATAACACCATTGTTACTCGCATCCCCCATCATATATGTATCTTCAATTGTTTCAACATAAAAGCCTACTGCTGTCCCTTGTAGAGGAGATGTATCTTTTACAGTATCGTATGAAATCCAACCATATCCATTAACACCCCAATCAGTACCCCAAGAGTTAATGAACTTAAACGCCCCATTGTCGCCAATATTATCATCATACCCAATTAAACATATGGTGTGCCCCAAATCTTTTTTTGTTCCAGATATATCATCGTATATACTATCACTTTGAGATAGATATGTAAAGTCCGGATATACTTCTATACTAATCACAACACCATAGCTTTGTGCTATTCGTTGTTTAATATCATTTATACCCATCAACGTATGGAAACCAGAAATTTTATATAAACCAGCATTAGCACGTTGAGTAGGATTGGGTTGTATTGTATAATTGCTTTCTCTATACGGATAATACGCCAATGTACTCGCTCCTTGAGTTTTCATAAGTTCAAGTGCATCAAAAATTCTAGCCCCTCCATCAGTTCCATTGTTAATTTGATTGTAAATGTACCCAGGACTAGTTTTATGATTATTGGTTGAAAGTGTCCATCCACGTTTTAAATATTCACTGTTTGATTTTAGCGCATAACCAAGCGCCCAACCAACACAACTGTTCTGTTGTCCCTGGTCGCCCGGAGTTGGGAATTTACTCGTATTGTCTACTGATGTGGGTAATGTAGCGTATGTGGCTGTCGTATCTAAATGTTCAATCACTTCTTCGT
Source organism: Clostridia bacterium (assembly GCA_017621885.1). Taxonomy (GTDB): domain Bacteria; phylum Bacillota; class Clostridia; order Oscillospirales; family Acutalibacteraceae; genus DTU089. The sequence continues at coordinate 2,026 of JAGASD010000023.1, forward strand.
ATGTATACGGCAACGCTCCCGTCTTATAGTCGACAGTCTCAACAGCAAAACTATTTATCTGTAAATACATAGATACTAATGATATGGTTATGATTAGCGATACAACTTTTTTATACTTTTTCATATTATTCCCCCATAATTTCAAGTTTTTTTACAAAGAAAATTTTTATTAACTTAGTATTTTATTACCAATCAAACCATCGGAATCACAACTCTTTCATTCATATTTAAAATTCACAAACATTCACACACATGCGCATTTGAATTTTTGTTTCTACATATAAATGACAAAATATTGAAAAGACTTCATATATTTTTTTCAAAAGCCAAAACTTTGTAGCAATGCACAAAAAATCTTCGGGAGTTTTTTGCATTTTCCCGAAGTTTTTTGTTTTTTTGCCGAACTAAGATTTAAATTCGTACTTTTCTGTTGTTATTAAAATGTTTTGTGATATAATTGTTGTTAATATGATTTTATTAAAAATTTATAAAAAAATGTGAAAGGAGCTATATGTATGATTGATAAAAAGACGGCAGAAAGTATTGCCGAAAAATATTATGACGATATATACAGATACTGCCTCTCACATTTAAGTTATAATGAAAACGTTGCCGAAGACGTAACTCAGGAGGTATTTTTATTATTCCAACAAAAAAGTGAACGACTCGAAGATATAAACATTAAAAGCTGGCTGGTACGCACGGCAGAAAACAAAGTTTTAGAGTATTTCAGAGCCACTAAAAAAGACAGTGTAATTGTACATATTGATGATGGTGATTTTTCTTGCGATGAGGATGAGATTTTTTCACTTTTTGATGAATGCTTCCCGTTAAGCGATGATGAAATTGAAAAATACAAAAGCATTGTGCTTAAAAGCCTGACTAAAAAAGAACAGGAGCTTTACAACAAAATTTATGTTGAAAAGAAAAAATACAAAGAGATTGCCGAGGAGCTTAACACAACCGAAAAAGCAATTAACGTGAGGACTTTCAGATTGCGAAAAAAGATAAATACTTTGGCAAAATTAATGCTTACCACTGTAGGTCAATTGATAATAAAAATATTTTTCTGAAATTTTTTAAAAAATTATGTAGCCTTTTCAATATTTTGACATAAGTATATTGAAGGGGGGAAATTTTTTAAAGAAAGGAGTGCCTAATGCAATGAAAAAAGAGATTCCGAGCGAAGAAAAATTGATTGAATTGCTTTTGTTTATACGCCACAAGGAAGTCAAAAAGCCTTTTGACGAAATGGACCACGATTTAATCACCGCCTGCACAGAGCTTTTGTTGGATTTGCAAAATATTGAAGTCACTCTGAGTCCTGAAGAAATCAATGAAAAGGTTAAAAACATACCTTTCATTGAATCAATTGACACAAAGGCGGTAAAATCAAAACGAAAAATAAACAAAAAGAGAATCTTGCTTATCGCAGCGATTATATCGGTTTTAATTGCCATTTTAAGTATTGCTTCAATCGGTTCCGAATGGAATATGTTTGACATATTAATTGACAAATTCGGGAGAGTTTCCGGAGCTCCCTCGGGTGTTGAATTTTATGAAAATGGTGTAAGTTATGGTGTTAACGGACCGGAAAAATTTTATTCTTCAATTGATGATTTTATGAAAAACGAGAATCCCGATATTCTTTTGCCGTCGGATTTTCCGAATGCTTTAACATTGAAAGATATTGCGGTGAGCACAGAAGGTGAACACGACATAATCAACTTGTTGTTTGAAGAGGGGCTATCCTACACGGTTTACAAAAAAACCCCTATTCCTGAAGGTGTTATTGAAAACGTCTCACCTGTAACAATGGGTAATACAGGGATTTATATTGAGGATTTATCTGACGTTAACTCTTATCAGGTGCATTTTTCGTATAACGGTGATTACTATTATATCGTTCACAGCGATAAACAACAGGTTCTCGAAATTTTGAAAAACCTGGAGGTTTATTTATGAAGACAAAACGCTTTATATCCTTGCTTTTAACTCTTGCTTTATTTATGGGTGCTTTTGCAATTCCCGCCTCTGCAAGTCACGTACACGAAACAGATGAAATTGTAGTTGTTATTGAAAATGATGAGCTTTCTGATGAAATGAAAGAAAAAATCATCGCTTATTATACCGATGATAATCACGACGATGATACAGCTACATACGGCTTAACTTGTACATTGTTAGGGCACAAATTAGAGCATACATCTACATATACAATTACGCATAAGGCTCGTTCAACAGCTCCCCGTTGTCTTAAAAAGACGTATGACCACGCCGCTTGCACAAGGTGTGATTATCAGGAATCAACAGTTAGGACAAGTCAGTATATTTACTGCTGTTCATAACAACCACATAACCCTTTCGGCACTCTTCGGAGTGCCGATTTTTTATAAGCAAAAAAATCCGAGACTCACGGCGTACCGTAGAATCTCGGATTTTTATTTTAAAATCTTATTTCTTATTTATCAGCAGTTTCTGCATTTTCAGAAGCTTCTTCTTTTTTCATTGCTTCAAGTTCTTCTTGTATTTTAGCTTTTTCTTGGATTTCTTTCTGAATCTTTTTCTGTTTTTTGCTGTATGAAAGATACCAAACCAAACCGATAACTACAAATACAGCAATGATTATGCCAAGAACTGCGCCTGAGCTGTCGGGAACGTTGATTGTAACCGCATCATAATTGAAATAGTAACAACCGTCAAAAGCATTATCTGCATAAGCAGTAAGGTTGCTCAAAACAATAAACTCAGCAAGTTTATCACAGGATGCGAATGCGTGGTCTCCGATGTCTCTTGCACTTTCGGGCATTGAAACCGTTGTGATACCGTCGCAATCATAGAAGCTCTCGGCACCGATATTCTCGAAGCCTTCCTCAAACTTAATACCTGTAAGAGCATCACAATCATAGAATGCTTTATCGGCAATGTTCTTGATTTCAGCAGGAACAGTGTATTCACCCTTTTTACCTGCAGGATAAATTGCTATTGTATTAAACTCGCCTTCCTCGTTGGCAACTGCAACCACGCCGTCAATTGACTTATAAACTGCGTTACCGTCGGCAACTGCAATTGCTTCAAGAGCTCTACAGCCGCTTAATGCCAGAGGACTGCACTCTTTAACTGTTGCGGGAAGAGTGATTGTTTTAAGTGCTTTGCATCCGCTGAATGCATATTCGTCAATTTCTTCAACTGCTTTGAGCTCAACTGTTGCAAGCTTTTCGCAGTTTGCAAAAACGTCAGATGAAATAACCTTAACGCCTGCAGGAACAGAAATTTTTGCAAGAGCAGAGCAACCTTTGAATGCACCTGTTTCAAGAGCTTCAAGCTTTGCGGGTAATTTAACGTCTGCAAGAGCTTTACAGTTTTCAAATGCGCCGATACCGATATAAGTTACGCTGTCGGGAATAACAACGGCTTTGATTGTTGTATCTGCGAAAGCACCGTTACCGATACGAACAAGTGACTGCGGCAATGTAACTGAATTAAGCTTAATTCCTTTGAATGCTTCATCAGAAATAGCTTTTGTGCCCTCTGTGATTACAGCATCAGCAACATCGCCCTTAACACCGTATACAAGTGAACCTGCGTAAATAACACTTGATGATTGTGCGGCATACCAGCCTGTAACATCAAGAGCTTTACCCTTAACAGAAACAAGTGTTGCGGGGAACATAATTGTTGCAACGTTCTTTGCAATATCAAATGCACCCTCAGCAATAACCTCTGTGCCTTCAGCAATCATAATTAAGGTTGAATTTTTGCTGCCAACCATAACAAGGGTTTTGCCGTCAGCGGTGTAAACAGTTTCACCAACTGCTTTATACGCTTTGTTTTCAGCAGCAACCGTGATACCGGCAAGAGCAGTACAGCCCCGGAACGAAGCTGCGCTGAAATTATTTACAGAAGCAGGAAGGTCAATCTTAGCAAGTGCGACACAATCCTTGAACGCACCAACACCGAGTTTTTCAACATTTTTTCCGAGTACAACTGTTGCAAGTGCTTTGTTGCCTGCAAAAGCCTCTGCGGAAATTTTTGCAAGTCCGTCGCCTGTCTTAACAGATTTAAGACCTGCATTTCTGAATGCACCGTTTGCAATTGTTTCCAATGTTGCAGGAAGCTCAATTGCCGTAAGCGAAGTACAACCTTCAAAAGCACCGGCGCTGATATATGTAAGACCTTCAGTAAAAGTAACCTTTGCGAGCTTTGCAGTGTTTTTAAATGCAGCACTGTTGATATTTTTAACATTTTCAGGAATTGTAATTGCTGTTACCGCTGAATTTTCAAAAGCAGAGATACCAATATAATTAAGTGCACTGCCTTCAGCAAGTGTTACCGCACCTACAGCTGCACCCTTGAAAGCGTTATCGTTGATTGCTTCAACCTCTGCAGGAATCTCAAAAGCACCCTGCTTTGCAGAAGGATAAACTACGATTGCTTTACCGTCTTCTGTGTAAAGAACGCCATCAACAGCCTTGAATGTTTTATTTTTATCAACTACAGAAAAGCTTGTAAGAGTTTTAACACCGTCAAACGCAGTTGCATTGACTGCGTTTACGTTCTTGAAAAGCTCAAGAGTAGTGATTTTTGTATCAGCAAACGCATAATCACCTATGTCTGAAAGAGTTTCTGAAAGCTTAACCTCCGTAAGAGAAGTACAACCTGAGAAAGCTTCATAACCGATCGCAGCAAGAGTTGTTTCTGAGAAATCTGCAGATGTAAGAGCAGAACAGCCTTTAAATGCACCGGCGGAAACAATACCCATTGCATCGTCGAATTCAACCGTTTTAAGGTTTACGCAGTTCTGGAAAGCGTAAAGACCGATTTCTTCAACGTCATCGCCCATAACAACCTTAACAAGGTCTTCATTGCCGAGGAATGCATAATCTTCAATAATAGAAATTCCTTTTGGAATTACAATCTCGCTGAGATTACCCTTATATGAATAAAGAACTCTGCCGAAGCCGAGGGGGCCGTCTTCTTTTGCATTTTCCCAAGCTGTGCCCGTAAAAGCATCTGCCGCAACGTTTTTAAGGTTCTTATGCTCTTTGATTTCAGAAAGAGCTGTACAACCTGCAAAACATTTTTCGGGAATAGTTGTTACGTTATCAGGAATAGTAATTTCTTCCATAGATGCGCAACCCTCAAAAGCAGACACACCGAAGCTTTCAACAGCATCAGCATTATCAAACTCTTTAAGTGCAGTACAGTTTTTGAATGCACCGTCGCCAACAGTCATAATATCTGTATGGAGCTTAACTCTTTCCATTGTGGTGTTGCCCTCAAAAGCATTTGCACCGATGGAAATAACGCTTAAGCTATTGATTTTTGAAGGAATATCAACTTCCTTTTCGGAGCCGGTATAACCAACAATTTCAATACTGGAGCCTTCATCAATACGAACAAATTCAAATTCGCCGTCAACCTCTTTGTTGACTTCAATTTCCTGTGCGGAGAATGTTACCGGTTCCTCATCCTCGGCAAATACCGACACAGGTACTGCTGCGATAAACACAAACACTAAAATGAATGCAAGTATACCGCAGAGGGGTTTCTTACATGCTGTCATAAAACACGCATCCCTTCCAAAAAGTACTTTTACCGTAAAAAAGATAAGTGAAAATCCACTTTACAGATAGAATTATTATAATATAAACGCCCTCCATTGTCAAGCAATCTGCCTGCCAACAAGGGCGTTTTAATTCTTTAAAAACCACCAAAAATTTAGTGTTTTTTATGTGTAATATGTCACTAAAACTCTGCCTGAGTCACTATTTTGATATTATTCAACTGCTCTGACGGTGTTTTCAAGAAGCATTGTTATAGTCATAGGACCGACACCGCCGGGCACGGGAGTTATATAAGAAGCTTTTTTTTCAACCTCATCAAAGCAAACGTCTCCGCAAAGCTTACCCTCTTCATTTCTGTTCATTCCCACATCAATAACCACTGCACCGTCTTTAACCATATCTGCGGTAACGAAATAAGCCTTACCCACAGCCGCAACAAGAATATCTGCGCTGAGTGTTTCTTCTTTAAGCTTTTCTGTTCTTGAGTGGCATATTTCAACAGTTCCGTTTTCTTTAAGAAGAAGCATTGACATAGGCTTGCCGACGATATTGCTTCTGCCTATAACTACGCATTTTTTACCCTTCACGTCGATATTATAATATTTAAGCATTTCCATAATACCTGCAGGTGTGCAGGGTAAGAATGTATAGTCGCCGATCATTATATGTCCTACATTAAACGGATGAAATGCATCAACATCCTTTGCAGGGTCAATTGCATTTATAATTGCTTGCTCATCAATATGCGAAGGTAAAGGAAGCTGACATAGAATACCGTTAACCGCACCTGATTTATTAAGCTTTTCTATAAGAGCGAGAAGCTCGTCCTGAGTTGTCTCTTCAGGAAGTGCATATTCAAAGGATTTAATACCAACCTCCTCGCAGGCTTTCTTTTTATTGTTCACATAAACACGCGATGCGCTGTTGTTTCCCACGATAATTACCGCGAGACCAACGTCTTTACCTTTCGCTTTAAGCGTTGCAACACGTTTTTTTATCTCCTCGCGCTTAGCCGCAGAAACAACCTTACCGCTTATTATCTCAGCCATTCTCTTCATCCCTTTCCTCTCTTTTTACTTCTGTTTTTTTCGCCTTTTTCTTTGCCTTTTCCTCTTTAGCTTCTTTTATTGTTTTTGCCGCATCCGGAGGAAAAAAGTCAACGCCCTCAATGGGTTGCGGATGTTTTTTTACTTTTATAAGATTAATTATAAGCAATACAAGGCACACCGCCACAACTGCAATTGAAAGCACCTGCGACACTCTTAAAGTTGTGTCACCTATATAAAGACTATCCGTTCTCAAGCCTTCAAAAATTGCCCTGCCCGTGCCATACCATATACCGTAGCAAAGGAATAGCTGTCCGCTGAATTTGCGGTATTTTTTAAGAATGATATAAAGCAGAACAAAGCCCACCATACACCAGGCAAATTCATAAAAAAACGTGGGATGTACGAAGAGATTATTGCTCTCAATATAGCCCGGTATATCACTCACACCTTCAAGTTCGAATTTATCGGGATGACGCAAAATGTAAGAAACCACCTTACTGCTCATCATACCGTAATTTCCGTCGGTAAAAACACCAAAAGCCTCCTGATTAGCATAGTTACCCCATCTGCCGATTCCCTGACCTATGAGAAGGCTCATACCAACCATATCAAGAAGATTTTTAAAATTGATTTTTTCAATTTTACAGGTTATATATGCCGCAATAAGTCCGCCTATAATACCGCCGTAAATAGCAAGGCCGCCATTCCATATTGCAAAAATCTGCTCGGGGTGTGCGCTGTAATAACTCCACTTGAAAGCAACGAAATAAAGTCTCGCACCTATTACACCGCCTACCGTTCCGTAAAGAAGCACATCAACCATTTTTGAAAGATTTATGCGCCATGTGTAGGCAATCCTTCCGCCGAAAAGTGCCGCAAGCGTAAAACCGAAAGCGATTATCGCTCCGTACCAATTTATGGTAACGTGGTGCGAGCCTATATAAAACTCGCAAAGCACCGCCGAAACGTCAAAAACCTTATCTATACCGCCAAAGGATACCTCGGCAACATCTGTAAACCAATTCAAGACCAACACTCCTATGTAGTGCGGATTAAACCGCACTCTTAAGACTTATTACAAACTACTGATAAAACCGCTTTGCTTTCGTCAAATGATTTTCTGAGCAAATCATTCACGAATGAAAGCTCCATATTTTTAACTGCATTAAATTCAGAAAAAAGCTCATCCTTCGCAAAATGAGTTGTAATAAGTCCGTTTGCAACCGTATCAATATCAGAAAAAGCTCTGACGGTCTTTCCGTACTGTTTTTTACGCACAATTTCAAATTCTTCTTCGGAAATACCTTTCACCTTCAGCTCAGCAACAGCTTTTTTAATTCTTACGCTCACCTCGCGGGGATTTACCGACTCACCCGAGAAAATCGGGGCGGCATAGTTAAAGCCATTGAAGTATTCAGTAGAAAAGCTTGTGTTAACAAGACCGTCGTCAAGAAGCTGTTTGTAAAAAGGAGACATCTGACCTGCAAGAATTTCAAGAATTATAAGCATCGCAATCTCTTCTTCAATGCTCCGCTCGGGTGTTTCGTGACTTTCTTTATATCCGAAAGCAAAAACAGGGGTCGCAACGGGAAGATTTTCTTCAACGTAATCTCGCACAATATCAGAAGGCCCGGATAAAAAAGCTCTTTCAACAGTAACCTTTTCGGTTTCTTCCAGAAGTCTGTCAGCAACTTCAAGCACCTCTTCAACGGTTGTTTTACCTGCAGCCGCAAGAGCCATATTCGAAAGATTATAGAACGTATCGTAACAAGAAAAAAGCATCTCTGCTGTTATCTGAGCAATAGACTCTTTTGTACCCGCAATGTCAATCTTAACAGGGTGATTAACATACATTGAACCAAGAAGATTAAAGAAGCATTCCCACTCGGGTGAATCCTTATACATATCGATTTCCTGACCGATAATCCCCTGCTCCTTCTGAACGGTTGCTTCTGTAAAATAAGGATGTCTTACGAAATCAAGAAGGATTTCAAAATTTTCTCTAAATGAACCTGTACAAGTAAAAAGATAACACGTTCTGTCAAAGCTCGTAAAAGCATTCGCAGATGCACCGGTTTTTGCATAACGCTGAAAAGCGTCAAGCTCTTCGCTTTCAAAAAGCTTGTGCTCAAGAAAATGTGCTGTTCCTGCAGGAATTTCAATAAAATCTGCCCTGTCGCTTCTTTTGAAGCGCGTATCAATAGAGCCGTATTTTGTGCCGAAAACAGCATACGCAGATGCATAGTCCTCTTTAGGATAAACGTAAATCTGCAAGCCCGACTTGTGTTCTATTGAATAATAGCCTTCATCAAGAATGTCATTTTTTATAAAGGTAATTTTATTTTCACTCATCTGATTCACCGCCTTTTGCTGTTCCTTCAAGCATAAACACAGTATCAAGAGTAACGTCCTGTGCCGCTTTTATAATATCATCACGGGTAACCTTTTTAAATTCATCAATAAAATCTTCGGGGTAATTATATCTGCCCGATACACATTGTGACATAAACCAGGAATCGAGCGCCTCGGGACTGTCGGTAACACTTTTAAAGCTATCTTCAAGAGCTTTAACGGAATATTCAACGTCACCGTCGGTAAAAGCGCCGTTTTTAATATCTTCAAGCTGCTGAAAAATTGCATTTTTTGCTTTTTCTTCATTGTAGCTTTCAATACCGCTCTGAACGTACATTATGCCCTTTGCTCTTATCATCCTTGCGGAGCAATAGTAACAAAGACTCATTTTCTCGCGGACATTAAGGAAAAGCTTTGAATGCGGACTTCCTCCAAACAACTCAACCATAACCCGTCTTGCGGCATAATCATCCGTTGCATCCTTCATACCCATACGAAAGCCCATAACAAGCTTACCTTGTTTAACGTTTTCGGTTTCTTTTGTATATTTAACCTCATTCGCACGTTCAATGAATATGGTTTCACCAATTTCTGCTTTGCGGTTTATTTCTGAAAGATAGCCCGTTGCAAGTTCTTTTACAGCACAGTAATCCGCTTTACCGCTTACACAAACAACAATCTTGGCGGTTTCAAGCATTTCTCTATAGGCAGTGTAAAGTGCTTCGGAAGTAATTGCACTGACACTTTCTTTTGTGCCGAGTCTGTGAATACCGTAATTTTCCTCACTGAACATTATTTCTTCACAACGGTTTTTAGCATAGATGCGCTTATCGCTTTCCTCTGCAAGAAGACGCTCACAAAGAAGACGTTTTTCACTTTCAACAACCGCAGAATCAAACGCACCGTCCTGAAGTCGGGGTTTAAAAATAAGCTCAAACAAAAGCTCGCTGCACTCAGATGAAATGCTCTCACCGTCAAATGCAAAACGGTCGTCTATGCAAGAAATCGCCATACGCAAAACGTGGTGTTCGCCCGTTTTTGAAACATCTGCAACGAGCTCTGCACCGTAAAGGAGAGCAAGCTTCTTCTCAATCTCAGTAACATCTGCATACTTTTCGCTTGAACGCATAAGAACGTTGGGAACAAGGGCAAAAAGTGATGCCTTTTCACTCAAAGGAAGAACAAAGCTTACAGAAACACACGCAGATTTAAAGCCATCGGCAGTAATGCTGCAAAGCTCTGTTCCTTCTGATATTCTTTCTTTGCTGAAATTATATTTCATATAATCACTTCCGGTAATATTTTCCTTTTTCAAACAGTTAACTAATATATTACCACAACAAACAAAATCTTTCCATAGTTTTTTAGTATTTTTCATATTTTCACTCCTTAAGTTGGCGACAGTTGAACCCCGTACGCCTTAAATTCAAGAACTTCGGCGTATCAAATCGTTTTTCGTCTTGATATACGCCGGTATGTCTGCGACGAAAAAACACCTCGCTCCACCAAAATCGTTTGAATTTAAGGTGTGAGCAGTTTTGTAAAACAAAAAAATTACAATAACAAGGCAAAACTCGCAGGAAGGCTTTCTCATTTCAAGAGTTTTAACGCAGTTAATGTGAAATTCTGTCTTACAAAACCGCGCAGTGTTCAACTGTCGCCGGCTTACTGTTCAATAGTTTTGACTTATGTTGAGAGAATAATCAAAACCATTGACAAAAAAGGTCCGTTATGATAATATATTTTAGTTAAATTACAGTTAATTAAAATGTTTTTTCCGGAGGAGAATTCAGATGTCAGGACATTCCAAATGGAGCACAATTAAAAGAAAGAAAGAAAAAACCGACGGTGCAAGAGCAAAGGTTTTTACTAAAATCGGCAGAGAAATCATGGTTGCAGTGCGTGACGGCGGTCCCGACCCCGCAAGTAACTCAAAGCTCAAAGAGCTCATTCAGAAAGCAAAGGCAAACAACGTGCCTAACGACAACATTGAAAGAGTTATCAAAAAAGCTGCCGGCGGTAATGACGGCGCAAGCTATGAAGAAATCATTTATGAAGGCTACGGCCCCAACGGCATTGCAGTTGTTGTAAAAGCACTTACGGATAACCGTAACCGTACCGCAGGTGACGTACGCCATTACTTTGACAAATTCGGCGGTAATATGGGTACATCCGGTTGCGTTATGTTTATGTTTGACTATTTCGGTGTTATCATCATCGAAAAAGAAGATATAGACGAAGACAAGCTTATGGAGGATGCTATCGAATGCGGCGCAATTGACTTCATCACAGACGATGAAGAAATTTATGAAATCCGAACAGACGCCAATGATTTGGGTGCTGTAACCGCTGACCTTGAAGCAAAGGGCTACACATTTGTAAGCAGTGAAACCGCATATATTCCCCAGACATACACTCGTCTTGAAGACGAAGACAGTATGAAAAATATGAGCAAAATGCTTGATATGTTTGAAGAAAATGACGACATTCAGGGCGTTTGGCACAACTGGGAAAATGAAGATGAATACGAAGGCTGATTTTTAAAATTTCCCTATTGATTTTTATATAATTATAATATATAATATACAATACTTAATTTACTTACGCTCAATTCGGTCATGCAACGAGTGGGTCCTGTGCGACGGGGCACCGTGAACCATGTCAGGCGGGGAACCGAGCAGCATTAAGCGGACCGTCCTGTGCGCCACAGTCCGCCTGCTCGTTGTGTGACCGAGTGGAGCGTAAGTTTTTTCAGTTAGGAATTAGGAATGAGGAATGAGGAATTTCGGGGCGCAAGCGCCGATTATAATGCTAACGCAGTTCCTGAATTTTGAATTTTTAATTTTGAATTTTGCATTTCTTGAGAGGTGAGAAATTTGTACAGAGCTTTATACCGAAAATGGAGACCCCGGGTTTTCTCTGATGTTTACGGTCAGTCTCATATTACCGAAACGCTTATGAACGAAATATCTACGGGCAGGCTTTCTCACGCATACCTTTTCACCGGATCAAGAGGTACGGGTAAAACCACCTGTGCAAAAATACTTTCCAAAGCAGTCAACTGTCTTGCCCCACAGAACGGAAGTCCGTGTAACGAATGCAAAATCTGCAAAGGAATTGACGACGGCTCAATTCTTGACGTAACCGAAATTGACGCCGCAAGCAACAACAGCGTTGACAATATACGTGATTTGAGAGATGAGGTTAACTTTACTCCCGCGGCGGCAAAATACAGAGTATATATCATCGACGAGGTTCATATGCTTTCTTCAGGTGCGTTCAACGCATTGCTGAAAACTCTTGAAGAGCCTCCCGAGCACGTGCTTTTCATCTTAGCAACTACTGAAGTACAAAAGCTTCCTGCAACCATTCTTTCAAGGTGTCAGCGCTTCGACTTCAGAAGAATCCCTCCCGAGGATATTGCCAAAAGACTTACCGAGGTTGCAAAGAACGAAGAATTACAATTAGATGACGATGCGGCACTTTTAATTGCGCGGGTTTCTGACGGTGCTCTGCGTGATGCACTTTCGATTCTTGACCAGTGCGCCGGATACAACGAGCCCATCACAATTAAGACAGTCGGCAACGCGGTAGGTCTTCTCGGTAAAGATTATTTATTTGAAATATCCGATGCCATTCTCCGCGAGGACAGTGCTTCAATATTAAATATTATTGACAGACTTCATACCTCCTCTTGCGATATGGAAAGGCTTATGAGCGAGCTGGTTAATCATTTCAGAAATATTATGATGACCAAAACCGCAAAAGCTCCCGAAAAATTCATTGTGTGCACACCCGATGAGTTAGTAAGATACAAAGAGAGCGCTGACAAAATGACTTACGGCTCTGTTCTTTATATTATGGAAACGCTCTGCAAGGAGGCTTCACAGTTAAAATACAGTGCACACCAAAGAGCACAGACGGAAACAGCACTTATAAGACTTTGCTCCCCTGCTCTTTCAACCGATAATGCAGCAATTATACGCAGAATCGATGAGCTTGAAGCACAGCTTATGCTCCTTAAAGCTCAGGGTATTGCTCCCGTAAAAGCAGAAACACCGACGAAACCAGTTACCTCTGTTGCTCCTGCTAAAGAAACAAAAATTGTTACGGAAGAACCCTCAATTAAACCCGAAGCGGTTAAAAGTGAACCTCCCGTTACTGATGAATATTTTGGTGACATACCTCCCGAAGAGCCGGTTGTTGACACACTCTCCCACGGGGTTTCGGAACCTTTACAGACGGTAACGGAAGCTCCCGAACCTGAAAAGACTGAAAAAAAGCTTGTTTCTCACGACAACAATCACACTCCTGTGGATACGGGTATTGTTACAGACAGCGACAACGCAGTTCCCTTTGCCGCTTGGGAAAGCACTTTAAACCAGCTTTCGAAAATCAACAGACCGCTTTACCCGATGCTTATGGGTTCAACGGCATTCCGTGCCGGTAACACCGTGTTTATAAAAGCGAAAAATACAGCGTTCCCGTTGATGTTTGCTCAGAAAACACATTCCGACTCCATTGCAGAGGCGCTTATGAGGTCTACGGGCGAAAAGCTCAAACCCATGATTTATAACGACGGCTCATCCCCAACTGCGGATGAAAGCATTGACCCGATTGATACATTTATAAACAAATTAAACAAACATAAAATTGATTTCTTTATTGAAGAATAAATTATAAAAAAGGACGGTAAAATATATGAAAGCAAGAATTCCAAACCAAGGCGGAAACTCCCAGGCAGCGATGATGAAAAGGCTTCAGGATATGCAGGCAGAAATGAACCGCACTCAGCAGGAGGTTGAAGAGGCTGAATACGTTGCAAGCGCAGGCGGCGGTGCTGTTGAGGTTAAGGTTAACGGCAAGCACGAAATTCTTGAGGTTAACATCAAGCCCGAGGTTGTTGACCCCGATGACGTTGAAATTCTTTCAGATATGATTATTGCGGCAACAAATGAAGCTATCCGCAAGGCTGTTGACACAATGGAACAGAAAATGGGCAGCATTACAAGCGGTCTCAATCTTCCCGCAGGCTTCGGTTTCTGATATGGCTTACGATGTTGCGGCACTTGAAAAGCTCATTGAACAGTTTCAGAAAATCCCTTCTATCGGAAGAAAAACTGCACAGAGGATGGCTTTTCACGTGCTTGATTTAACTGACGAACAGGCAAAGGAATTTGCCGATGCAATAATTGACGCACATACAAAAATTCACAACTGCTCACTTTGCCACAATCTTACCGAAAACGAGCTTTGTCCCGTATGCGCCAGTCCCAACCGCGACCGGAGAACAGTTTGTGTTGTTGAAGAGCCTAAAGATGTTCTTGCAATGGAGCGAATGAGGGAATTTAACGGTGTTTATCACGTTTTACACGGAGTTATCTCCCCAATGAACGGAATAGGTCCCGATCAGCTCACAATCAAGAGTCTTGTCGAACGTGCCGCAAGCGGCGTTGTTTCTGAAATCATCATGGCTACTAACCCGACAATCGAAGGTGACACAACCGCAATGTATATCAGCAAACTCATTAAACCCTTCGGCGTTAAGGTTACAAGGCTTGCTTACGGTATTCCGGTAGGTGCTGATATTGAATATGCTGATGACGTAACTCTTATGAGAGCGTTGTCGGGCAGAAGCGAATTATAAAAAAAGAAGGAGTAGTTATGGCTAAACAAGAAAACAAAACAGTTGCACAGAACAAAAAAGCATACCATGACTACTTTGTTCTCGAAACCTACGAAGCAGGCATTGAGCTTTTCGGTACGGAAATAAAATCCGTACGCGCAGGCAAGCTCAACCTTAAAGATGCCTGGTGCAACGTGGTTAACGGTGAAATGCTTGCAAACGGTGTTCACATTTCACCTTACGAAATGGGTAACCGTTTCAACAAAGACCCGTTACGCCCCAAAAGACTTCTGATGCATAAAAAAGAGATTATGAAGCTAATGGGCGAGGTAAAACAGCAAGGCTGTGCCCTCATTCCCCTTTCAGTGTATTTTAACGAAAGAGGAAGAGCAAAAATGCTTGTAGGTCTTTGCAAAGGTAAAAAGAATTACGATAAACGCGAAAGCGAAGCAAAAAAATCAGCACAACGTGATATAGAAAGAATTTTCAAAGAGCTTCGCAATGCGTAATTCGTAATGCGTAATTCGTAATTATCGGAACGCTTACGCGTTGATTTTATAAAAATCTGTTGAGGAAAGAACTATGAAAACCGATAACATTATTGTAAATAAAAGCAAATCCTTTGCATTAAGAATAATCAATTTACAAAAGTATTTATGTAATGAAAAGAAAGAATACACGTTATCAAATCAATTATTAAAAAGCGGAACTAGTATCGGTGCAAATGTTAAAGAAGCAATTCGCGCTCAAAGCAAACCCGATTTTTATTCTAAAATGAACATTGCTTTAAAAGAAGCAAGCGAAACAGAATATTGGTTAGAATTGTTATTTGAAAGCAAATATATAAACAAAACAGCTTTTGATAGCATATACACCGACTGCCAAGAGCTTATCAAGCTGTTGATATCAATCACCAAAACACAGAACAATAACTGTAACTCATAATAATTGCGCATTACGCATTACGCATTACGAATTAAAATATGGGGATGAAAGGATTTCGACGGGGATTTTGAACCGTTATAAGCGAGCAGAGGTGCGGTACCTCTATAAAAGCCGCAATTTTAAAAATAACTGACAATAATAAAACAGTTTTAGCTGCTGCTTAAGTCAGCGGCCGTTCTTACCGGGAGTACCGCGACCCGGATAAGAGCGTCGATTAGCGGTGCACGTGAACAAGTGAGAGTCCTGTAACTTGTCACGGCTCAAAGGACTACCGCTGATAAAAGCCTGTTTATCGGCGTTTTTCAGCGGGAATTTTAAAAGATAAACTACGCTCGTAGAAAGTTTCGGGAATAGATTTTCGGACATGGGTTCGACTCCCATCATCTCCACCAAAAGCAAATAATCCGAAACTATTGCCAATCGGCGACGGTTTCGGATTTTTTGTTTATATATGATATTCAGTTTCGGTACTTAGCAATAATAATTTCGGTAGCGGCTTCCAAAAATAAATCCGTACATTCGACTAACCTCTTGTTATAAGGTAAAATGTAATTACCAAGCAACAGGAGGTTTTGTTATGGAAAGAAAGACAAAAATTAAGTTCACTGATTTTGAGTGTAATTTGCTTATCAATGGCATGAATGAGTTCCGCAATATGCTTTTGGCAGAAGATTTACCTACTGAAGATGTTGATGAACTGTTGTTGAAAATCATCGATAAAAGCGGATTTTGAAAGTGGTGATATTATGTCTAATATCATAGAGGATTTCTATTACGGTAACATTGAGCCACAAGAAGTTAATTCTGAGCTAACACCTAAACTCAAAAAGAAACTGAGTAGACTTGCAGATAAAGAAGAACAATTTGCTGCAAGATTGAACGCTGAGGATAAGGAGCTGTTTCAAAATTATGTCAGTGCTTACATTGAATTTTCAACAGTAAGTAATGCTGACAGCTTTATAGCAGGATTCAGACTCGGTGCAAGATTTACATACGACACTTTTATTGCAAATCAGAAAGGATAAAAAATTATGGCAAACATTACATACAGACAAGTCGCAGATTATATGATACCTAATCTCACACTCCCACCAGAAGAAACCAACATTAGACTGGGCAAATGGGGAATGTTACATAAAGACTATCTTCAAAAACATAATAAAGTGCTGTTTACAACACTACTTACCCAAGGTAAGCTATATCAGCACTGTGCAGAAATAGAAAAGCAAGCACGAGCTATGTTTGATACTCTTGTTGCGCAGATGAAAGAGGCAGAAGGCGTAACCGAGCAACTGAAAGAAGAAAATCAGCTTGAGTGGATATGTCGTATGCATAATATTGAAGCAATGGCAAGAGAAACAATCTGCGAAGATATCATCCACGTATAAGCAACAGGCACGAGAGCAACCCTCTCGTGCCTAATGTTTTGTGTTAGAAAGTACTTAATTCGTTTTGATAACGCTGGTTTGCAACTTTAACCAAATATTTTACTGATGTAATTTCGTCATCTTTAAGCGGTTCATCATGTTGAATTATCAAATATGAATCTAGTGCTTTAAAAACGCTAATATACATTCCTTGCCATGACTGATTACATTTGCCGTCACCCTGTAAATATCCATCGAACTGATTTGAATGGTATTCGCTCAAATGAACTTTTGGTTGATAGCTTGTTGAATATCCTAAAATACCATAATCCCAATAAAAATGCGTTGCTCTTATACCGTTCTTTAAAATACAGAACAACAGAGTTTGTGATAAATCCAATTGATTTATTTGCTTTTCTATTTCGTCCAGTTGCTCCACATCAAAGTGGTCGTATCGTAATACGGCATAAGTTGCGTCATTTAACTTTTCCATGCCTAGAAAATACTCTTTAATAGTTGTATAGTGCTCAGTTGTTTTTATTTTTTCAATTATATCTAACGATAAATACTTTTCAAATATTTTTACAGGAATAGGTTCTGTCATTGGATCAAAGGGTATATGAGAATCAACTTCAAAATCAGAAAGAGCCAAAGCCAATGGATCTAATGCGATATTCATAATTAACATCATTCCTATGGCATATTTCAAAAAAGAAAGGAATAGACTTGTTCGTTCGTCTTTATTTTTATTGTTTGGAGTATTGTTATTAACATAAAAAGTGTCAAAACCTTGCTTGTGGATATACTTGTTTGCTTTTTTTAGTAATTCATTGTACTCTTCAAAGAATTCCGGTATAACAGTTTTAAATTCATTATAAGCATCGTTTTGACGGCTAAGTAAATCTTTAACTTTTTTATCTGTAGGGAAATTCCCCTTCTCTTTCCATTTTTCAAATTTTTCAGCATCAACAGCAGCCAATAGCATATTGTTCATGTTTTCTATCGACTGTCGCAAGGAATAGAACGCACAATCAAAGTAGCCGTCTTCGTATAGGAAAAAGGCATGTTTTATCAGCTCTACCGATTCGCTGAAAAACATATTACAGAACATTTCATTGATATTCCCCGTGGTTGGTATCAATGCCCGAAGTGTACTCAATAATTCATCGTGCTCAGGCAACTGATTTTTCACCAAAAGATTTCGATCTTGTTCATATAATAATTCTTCCAATTCTTGTTCGTTCATAAGACATTTTCCTCATTGTTTTATTACAAATTATTTGAATCGTACCATAATTATAGTTTATTTGCTTCAATCATTATCAAAATCTTGAGTTAGTTTTCTTCCTTTGAAGTGAACCTCAATTTTAGAAAGTATTTTAGCCGGATCCATATCCTTGTGGTCGCTTGTTAATTGTCCTTTTTCAGGTTTGATGAAAAACTGAACCTTTTCATTGGAGTCCTTATGACCTACATAAACTACTATGATGGTATCACCATCTTTGTCTGTTTTTACATTTGTGGTAAGCCAATATCCGGATTCTTCTTTTACTTTTTCTTTAATTTCGTGGACATACCAGTCATCTAAACGAATAAGCTTGGCATCTTTGAACTCGGGAATATTAAGCATTCTTAAACAGCTGTTTTTAAGCTCTCGTCGGTTTTCAACTTCAATGCTTTTACGACATTTAGGACAACGATAAGTAACATTGCCGTAACTTTCATCCTCAACTTCGAGTTCAATTTCCGGGTGTGTGGTGCAGTGAAAATGTATTCCGTCTTGATTACAGTTGTAATATGTTCTCCAGTTTCTTTCTGCAGTACTGAAGTTTGTACAATTACCAAAAGTCAATTCATCACCATCAAACAACGAACACTTACGAAATGAGATATCATCATTTAACCGAAAAATTGTTTTATCATCCATTATTTATACCTCAATATTTTTTATATGTAACAATTCGACACTTTTTCTAATTAGCAAATCAGGTGGATTTTATAACAATATATCAGCCAATACAACCCAATCATCACTCTGAATATCGTCAGAGTAATTATCCATACAGATACAGAGTTCGTCACTCTTATCATCGTTACGGACAATGCCGCCTTTTAAGCCATATTTATCAAGATATGTTTTAAGGACACCAAATTTCTTTGATGTATACATATCAATATCCTGACTGTTACCGCTACGGTCAAAACCACCCTTTGTTTCAATAATCCATATTTCACCATTTACGCCGATAACATAGTCAGGGTAAAACAGTTTCTGCTTACCTGAATTATCCTGATAAACGATAGAGAGATATTCATTACCCTTATCTCCATTCTTGTAC
This sequence comes from Clostridia bacterium, assembly GCA_017621885.1. Lineage (GTDB taxonomy): Bacteria > Bacillota > Clostridia > Oscillospirales > Acutalibacteraceae > DTU089. The sequence continues at coordinate 21,271 of JAGASD010000023.1, forward strand.
CACCATTCAACAGAAGCTGAACGCTCACAGAATTTCTCAAACTTTCTTTCGGAAGAAGAACGAGGCTCTGCCGAGGAAAGATAATTCTGATACACATTCTTTTCCATTACTGCGTGAGTTTTAGCAGTTGCATCATAGGTGAAAATGCAGGATTGAGGAATACGGAACTCATAAGTTGAAACAGCAGGTGCTTCTAACTGCATCTGTGCAATATCTGCTGCCATGGCTTCACGGATAGCGTGTTTGAGCAGAGTTTCATTGTTCAGTACAAACGAGTACACTTCTCTCGGCGGGAGAGCAAGAATTTTTCTGTTGTAAGTAAAATTAGCATCAAAGAGTTTTCTTATAATCGTATTGGTATAAGAATATTCCATACCGATTTCGAGACCGATTTTGCTGATTTTGTGATGATAATCTCGTCCGTGTGTATGGGTGTTCATCTTTTCTGTAACAGCAATAGTGTTCATATCTGATGAATTAAAATCAAGCGTAGCTGTTTCACCCGAAAGAGTATGACGAATAATATCTTCACTGAAAATAAATCCTTCAGCCTGTAAACGAGTTTTGTTTTCAGCTTTATTACTACCCGTCTTATATTGGCTTTCAAAATATTTTGCAACGGCAAGCAATGCTTTTTGCGGATTGCGTGTAAATGAAAGGACGGTTCTCTGTTCACTTGTAAGTGTAATCTGCTTGTATTCGTTTTTGAGGAACAGAGTACAAGCTTCAAGAGCACCTTTACCGAGCGACATTTTAACACCGGCTGTAAACTTACCGTCAAATGTGTAGAGATAACAACTGTCAAGCAAATCGTTTCCGTAATGCTTTGCTTCAGGCATACGACGGATTCTGCCGATAGTCTGCACTTCAAATGTTTCATCCATATTATCACGGAGTTTTACAAGAATCTGTGCCCTCGGACAGTCCCAACCTGTTGCTACTGCCTGTTTAATAATTACAGCAACTGGCTTTGCATCATTGTTTTCAATTTTTTCAAGGTTTTCGTGTCTTTTATCAAGCCATACTGCAAGTTGACCGTTTTCGTATGTAATACCTTGTGTTTCAAACCAACGCTCAATATTGTCGAGCAGTGCATCGGACTTGTTCGGAAGCTGAACAACAATCAAAGGGTTAATATTACAATTATTCTGTAAAAATGCAGAACGGAGATTTCTCTGTTTATTGTATGCTTGTTCAAGAAGATACTCGGTCTGATTCTCTGTTACAACTGTCTGCGGAAAATCTTCGTTGATAATGAGCATTTTCTTGATAAGACCTGCTGCGATAACTTCTTCTTCGGGGATTTCAATAACTTCTGCGTTCTTTATTCCTTTGGGTGTAGCAGAGCAACGGATGATTTTATCGGTGTGAAAATACTGAATAATCTCATCCGCTTTTATTGTATTGTTCTGGTGGCTTTCATCAACAATAATAACAAAACGCAAACCATTATATAGAGCATTCTGAATATGATTAAGGAAATTTGCACGCTCACCGTCTTTAAGAGCGTTATTGCCTTTCTTTGTGAGTTTTTCCCAGTTTATAAAGCAACTGTCATTTTCTTCAAAACCTGCAGTCATAACATCAGACAGCAGCTTTGTCTGTGAAGCGTGGATGTACTTATCCATTTTCGCTTTACTCTGTTCTTCAAGGTTACCTTTACCGGGAGTAAGCCACACGAAAACAGTTTTTGAAAAAGACTGTATATACTGATGCATAAAATATGTAAGAATTATGGTTTTACCACTACCCGTAGGACTTTTGAGGATGATGTCACGAGCAGGCTTGTCCATAGCTTCAAATAACGATTTAACCGCTGTAAGCTGAAAATCTTTTAATATCATATTTATCACTCCTAAGAGACTCAATTATTAACTATAAAAACTATTCAAAACGTCGCTTTATTTCTTTTGCTGTATATTCAAGTTCAGGATATATGTAGTCTGCACCGATACCGACATATGACAATTCGCGAAGAATCCTATTTTTACTCTTTGACTCAACTATAATACTACAAAAATTGTTTCTTATAAGTTCAGCATTCAAAGGCTTTAATTCACGAGATATCATAAATCTATATTCAAACTGTTTTTTATTTTTGTCCCAAAATCCTTCTTCGAAATTTTTGGTTTTATATGAGTCGTACATTTTTGAGAAACATTCATCTGTCAAGAAATTATTTTTATCTAATTCATAATAATCAATAGGTTCTTTTTCTAAGGCCTCTAAGATAATTTCTTCGTCAAATTTTCCACGACCATATTCTTCAATTGCTTTAGATGTACCAAGTTCGTTTGCGTGTATCAATACACTTTTATATCGGTCAACTACATTGTTGGGAAATATCATAAACACACCGGCTTGGTTTGCAATGCGTTGATTCCAATATTTAGGTCGTACTACAGTAGTTTCATCGTATAAATAAGTACGAGCCAAATATCTGTATAATGTTAATTTTTCGTTACACAGATATTCATCAACCAATAAATTTTCATCAAAACTCTTTCTGATTGCAGCGGTACAAATTTCACTTATAAAAGCCTCGGAATCATTTTGTAAGAAGGTGTTATGGCATAATATACGTCCATCCTTTGATTTTTTTGATTCACAGGCAAAATATAACGCTACAAGTGGATTGATTGAAAAATCTAGTAATCTTGTAGGCAAACCATAGTGTTGCATTTTTGCCAAAATATCAAAATCAACCAAACCGCTAAAAGCATCTGGCCGATGAGTTAAAAAATCATTTATCAGCTCTTTTTCTGTATCTTCTCTTAAATTGTTCAATCGAGCTAAACCCGGTAAAAGTTCATAATTCGAATCAGCAATGCCACGAAAAACAACTGTTTCACCCGGCAAATCATCTTTATTCACAGCAGAAATAGTAGTTACTAACTGTATATATTCAGACAGATTTTTAACACAAAAAGTAGGATGAGAGTAATATATTTCTTTTTCGTAATCTGCTCGTTCTTTTGCAACAAAATCCTTACTAATTTTTTTTGCAACTCTAGATGCAAAACTATCTTCTTTCATTTTTACCACCACAAAGTAACATTATAAAATTAACTTTTTTGAGCCTCTATATTAGTTTTCCTGTAAATCCCTGTAATAATGCTCATGTACGGTAAGGAAGCAAGCAACCGAAAACAAGAGATAGACCGCCAGCACTACACTATTCCGAACCAAAGACCAAAAGATAAGCATTGTGGGAAAATCTAAACTTTTGGATTTTCCTACAATGCCAACTA
>JAGASD010000024.1 GCA_017621885.1 Clostridia bacterium
AGCAGCAGACCCGATCAACAAGTTTACCGCTAAGAACCCGACTGTTACTCATACTTTAGCATCCATCGATGCAAAAGCAGTATCCGTTAAACTTGGCGATATCTTCTCCGGAACCAACGTAGTAACCGGTAACATCACCGTCACCATCGCAGGTACTACTACGAAAGTTACCGCAGCTGATTGGGCAAATGCAACTGTTACCGTTCCCGGAACTACCGGTGATGTAACCGTTACCATTAACGATAACAACACCTGTATTACCGCAACCGGTAAAGTTACCTTAAAAGCTCCGGCTAACGTTACCAAATGGACTGCTTCTAACCAGACTATTCAATTAACTTTGAATAATGCTGGTCAGAGTCAGACTCTTAAATTCTCCGAGCTGTTTACTGCAGTTTCCGGTGCATACATCAAAACTCCGGTTGTAACTGTTAGCGGTGGCGGCTCTTATGTAAACAATGCGATCAATGTTCCCGGTAAAGCTGGTACTTACACCGTAACCGTAACCGATAACTTCTACTGTAATGCTACTACTGCTACCATTACCGTAAAAGATCCGGCTAAAGTTACCAAATGGACTGCAAAAACCGGCTTAGCTTACGAAATTGAAGCAGGCGCAAGCAAGACCTTAACCTTAGGTGATATCTTCACCTTAAACAACAACTACAAAGTTGGTAATGTAACCTACACCGTAGAAGAACTCGTTGCAAACGGTTCTGCAACTGCAGCAAACTGGGCTACTACCCAGGTAACCTTCACCGAAGGCGGTACCTACAGCGTTACCATTACCGACGACCTGTTCTCCGACGGTACTTACACTGCAGAAGTTAAGATCACCGAAAAAGTTGTAGAACCGGTTCAGAAGTTTACCGTAAAAGACGATTACTACTTAGTTGCACATGATGTTGTAGATCCGGGCAGCTCTGATGTGAAGACTATTAAATTAGGCGACATCTTTGCAGCTTCCGGTGAAGGCACCATCAACAGTGCAAATGTAACCGTAACCACCAGCAACAAGGTAAGAAAGATTGAAGCAACTATCACGAAGAATGCTTCCGACTGGACTCAGACCACCATCGCGCTGAAGTACTCCGGTGAAATCACATTAACCATTACAGACGGTGCTGATTGTGTTGCTGCTTCTGCAGTTGTTGCAACTGCTCCGAAGTGGGTAGGTGACGTTGACGCAGGTGATGCAAGTGATATTGCACAGGCTCACTACGGCACAAAGACCAGAACTTATATCACCACTAAAGATATTGCTGCCGGAGGAACGGCTACTGTCACAGTAGAAAATATTCCTGCTGATGGCGTGTATGGTATTCAGTGGCGAAACGGTTATGGTGTTCATGGTACACCTGGTACTGCTAAATTCACCGTAAATGGCTATAGTGATACCTCTGCTGTAACATCACCGGATTGGTCCGATGCTGCAGGTACTGACTTCCTGGCATATCTGAAAGCAGGTAACAATACCTTTACGGTTGAAAATATTGGTTCTACACCGTTAGCTTTATATGGTAATATCAATGCAATGTCCTTGGATAAATCCGGCTATGATGATGAAGACTTCCTGCCCTATCTGAAAGATAACGGCGAAGGCACAGGTGGCGGAACTGTAACTCCTCCCGATGATACAGAATGGCCTGTACCGGAAATTGCATGGAACGGTCAATTCTCCAATCACTCCATGTTTAATGGCTACAGCGTTTCTGCATCCCCGGCTGTTAGCGGAACCTATGCACCCGGAAAAGTAACACAGCATACGATTTCTTCTCCCGGTTCGCCCTATGGTGCAGGTGTATATGTATTACAGCTCAAGATTGCTGATGGCTTCACCTCTCCTGCAAAAATCAGAGTAACCACCAGCGCTGGATATTATGCAGAATTTACCCTGACAGAAGACGGATGGTCCAGCTCTTGTGCACAAGACCAGCTGATTTATCTGGAAGATGGAAATAACACCATTTACATTGAAAATATCGGAGATAACAACTTCACATTAACCGATATTGACCTTGGTTATTTCTCTGCTGCTAATTCGATGTATTATATGTATAATGCAGCACAAAAAGCCAATGGAGCAATTCCTACTCCCAACTAATCGCTGATTTTCTAATCAGCATTTAGCAAAACCTAAAAAAGCCCGATGGCATTACGCCATCGGGCTTTTTGTCTGTTTTTTGTGTCATTGAGAGGGAATGAAATGACCGAAGAATCCTTTATATTGGAATCGGAGGGGATTGTGTTGAGATTCTTCGTCGCTTATGCTCCTCAGAATGACAAAGTAAAACAGCCAACGGCTGTCATTCAGAGCGACAGCGATGAATCTTACTGTAAGGTAAGTGTACCATTGCGGTAAAGATTCTTCACTGCATGGCAAGCCATTCCGTTCAGAATGACAAAAGGGGAGGCATGCCTCTTAGAATGGCAAAGTAAAACAGCCAACGGCTGTCATTTAGAGCGATAGCGAAGAATCTCACTGTATGGTAAGTGTATCATTGTGTTTAGATTCTTCGTCGCTTATGCTCCTCAGAATGACAAAAGAGGGGCGTTCCTCAGAATGACAAAAGGGGAGGTATTCCTCTTAGAATGACAAAAGGGGAGGTATTTCTCTTAGAATGAAAAAGTAAAACAGCCAACGGCTGTCATTCAGAGCGATAGCGATGAATCTCACTGTAAGGTCAGTGTACCAGTGCGGTATAGATTCTTCACTGCACGTCTTATCGGAAGGAAGTGCAAGGCAGCATAATAAGAAATGCGGATTCTTTATGCAAGAATCCGCATCATATTTTTATAACAGATTTTTTCAATCAGCTTTCTGGAATATTTTCGTGTTTCCATTTCCAAAAGAATATCCGAAAAGGAAGAAAAATCGGTGATTCCCGCTGGTAAGGCATCCACTCCGTCAAAATCGGAGCCGAAGCCGATATGGTTTTCTCCACCCAACTCCAAAAAGTGTTCAATATGGGAAAATAGCGTGGAAATGTTTGCATTTTCTCCCAGAAACGGAGGATAAAAATTGATTCCCAGAACGCCGCCGTTTTTCATTAACTGAAGAAACATTTCATCGGTAATATTACGTGGATGATTGCAAATAGCACGGGCGTTGGAGTGGGAAACCAATACGGGTTTATCTGTTACTGACATCACATCCCAAAAGGTCTGGTCGGAGGCGTGAGACAAATCTGCAAGCATTCCCAATGCATTCATACGGGAGACCACTTCCTTGCCAAACCGGGTAAGACCACCGGAATCTCCCGACATTTGCGAGGTTGCCAGATGGTTGGAATCATTCCAGGTCAGGGTTAACACCTTGATTTTCTTTTTGAAAAGATAGTCCACTCTTTCCAAAGAATCAATCAGACTGCCTCCCTCAACGGTCAGAATTGCCTGTTGTTTTTGGGATGAGGGAAAGATGGCAGCATCAGTTACCCATTCAATATGATGTGCGTTTTTTTGAAGCTCTTTTGTAAAATTATCATACAAAGCATCAAAATAGGAAAGGGGAGAAGAAAAATCGGTGGTTTTTTTAGGGTCTAAAAAGATTGCATATAACAAAAGGGTCCGAAAACCCTTTTGTTTTTTTATACTGTTTTGAAAGTGATTGTCATAAAGGCTGCTCTGTTCAAAATACATCCGATAGGGTGTATCGTTATGAGCATCAATCAGAAACATATTACTCGTTCTCCTTAGGAAGTCCTGCGGACTGTGCGATAAAGTACAGAGGGCGTCTTTTTGCTTCTAAGTATATTTTTCCGATATATTCCCCGATTAAGCCGATGGAGAGAAGCTGAAGCCCACCCAAAAGCCATACCGACATCAGAAGTGAGGTCCACCCGGGCATAACAGTTCCGAATGCCAGACTGATAAGCGCATAGATGATGGCAACAATGCTGCCTAACGATACCAGAAAGCCAAGGCTGGTAATCAGGCGGATGGGAGAAATACTGAAGGAAGAAATCCCCTGAAATGCAAAGGCAAGCATTTTCTTTAACGGATACTTGGATTCTCCGGCAAACCGTTCGTTTCGTTTGTAGTAAACAATGTCGGATTTGTAGCCTAAATCGCTGACAATGCCTCTGAGAAACAGATTGACTTCCTGATATTCCATCAATGAATCTACGGCACGTCGGCTCATCAGGCGGTAGTCGGCGTGATTGTAGACAACATCCACACCCATCCATTTCATCAGCTTGTAAAAGCCCTGAGCTGTGGTTCGTTTAAAGAAAGAGTCGGTTTTTCGTTCACTTCTGACACCAAACACCACATCACATTTTTCTTTGGTATATTTTCCACCATTTCGTAAATGGCATTGATGTCATCCTGCAGGTCCGCGTCAATGGTAACGGTGATATCTGCATAGTTTCTTGCGGTATTCAGACCTGCCATCAAGGCATTCTGATGACCGCGGTTTTTGGCAAGACAAACTCCGGCGAACAACGAATTTTTGGCGGCATACTGTTCAATCAGCTCCCAGGTTTTATCCTTGCTTCCATCGTTAACAAACAAAATTTTACTTTCGGGAGATACCAGGTCTTTTTCTATCATATCCGATAATGCCTTATAAAATTGCTTGGCAGACTCGGGGAGTACCTCTTCTTCGTTATAGCAGGGTACTACAATGTATAATACGGGACATTGGCTGAAATTTGCTTCCATCATAAGTCAGACTCCTTTCAATTTATATGCGCCAGGCGGCGGTAATATACCGATGAATCCAGGTAAGAATTTCTTCGTCTTGGGTATCAAAAAGGATGGGAGTGGTTACGGTTTCTGCAATGTTTTTTATGCATTCTTCAATTGCTTCTGATTCCGCGGAGAACTTAAGGCGGATGACATCACACACCGCATCCTGCAAATCGTAGCAAAAATCCATGGGGTCAGAATCTTTTGTGAAGCAAAAATCTGAAAATTTTGTAGTTTCATCAGGAAACACAGTTTTTCTTCCGGAGGACACAAAGGAAAAATTCTTCTTTCTCACCGGCATTACGGGAATTTTTAAGGCGGCAAGCTCTTTGATATACTCAGGAGATGTTCCGCAGCAACCGCCCACAATGTCAGCGCCATGTTCAATTAACAATCGGATATATTTCTGAAACTCTTTTTCGTTCATCGAAAATACGGTTTTTCCGTCCACCTCTCTGGGAAGCCCTGCATTGGGCTTGGCGATTAAGGGGATGGAGGCATAGGGAACGATTTCATCTAAGTAAGGAATCATTTTGTCCGGACCTGTAGAGCAGTTAAAGCCAAAGGCATCTGCCCCGTAGTGTTCAGCCAGAAGCAGGGCGGTTACAGGGTCGGTTCCTGTCAGCATTTTTCCCGATTCCTCTAAAGTAACAGTAACAAATACGGGACATTTTTTATCACCGTACACATTGCTTACAGCAAGGAGTGCACATTTTACTTCCCGCATATCCATCATAGTTTCCACAACAATAAAATCCACACCGAAATCATAAAAGGCACGGATTTGTTCTTCGTAAACGGCAATCAGCTCATCCTCCTGCAGCATTCCCATAGGGTACAGCAGCTCTCCGGTGGGAGAGAGGTCGCCGCCGATGAAAACAGACTCACCCACTGCTTCCCGGCATAGCTGCAGCAGCTTACAATTCGTTTCGTACACATCTAAATGGGACGGAAGCTTTTTGCGGTTTGCTCCAAAGGTTGGGGCATATACTGCGTCACTTCCTGCTGCTTTGTATGCAGACTGAACCGCTTTTATGGCATCGGGGTGAGAAAGAATCCATTCCTCAGGGCAAGCTCCGGGGGGAAGACCTAATTTATGGAGTTCGGTGCCGGTTGCCCCGTCTAAAACAATAATTTTACTTTCTTTCAGCATAGCGTTACGCCTTTCTTATTTGTTTTTCCAGTAATCAATCAGTTCACCGCTGGTGGTAAAGTCTGATTCGTTATCGTGCCGTTTGAATCGGGTGACCATCACAGCATCTCTCTGTGCTAAGGTTGTACCCTCAAATAAGGCGTTTTCCTTTGTGGAAACGAAGAGGGTTTCGGTATCCAGCAAGCCCTGTGCATGATAAAGATTAAATAATTCACGATCCAACACCAGAATGTGCTGTTCTCCCGTTGCAAATTGCATCTGCATCTGGAGATTGGAGGCAGCGGTGGTTTCGTCTGTCCGTTCACTGTCTAATTTTAAGGGGATTTCTATGAATTGCACCTCGGTTTTTCCGTCCTCGTTAATGTCAGAAATGGCTTCTTTCATACGAGGTTTCAACAGGGCGTGGTCCGCTTCTGTCAGAACATAGTCTCCCGAAAATAGAATGAATAAATCGGGTTTTACACGGGTGACCTGGCTGTAAACGGTGCCGACAATCAAAATCACGGCGATAACCCCAATGAGAAAATGCCATTTGTAATAAAAGCAAACATTTTTCCACCATTCCTTTGAGAAACGCGGTAAATCGGAAATAGATTTCATATTATGCTTCCTTTCTGTTTTTAGAAGAAACAAAACATCTGCTGTTTTCTTCATTGTATCATATTTTTGATGATAAATCAAGTTTTTTTGTTATTTGTAGCAGGTTTGTATGTTTCCTTTGTGTTTTTCTTTGCAAAATTTAAAAAAGAGGAAAAAATCAGCAGATTTTCAGGATGAAAAAAATCAAATATCGGTTTTTTTCTTGACAAATGCGACAAAAAAAGATAAAATGTGTATAAGAGTATACTGGGGTAGCGTACCCCCATAAGAGTAATGGAATAAAATAAATATCTATACTATAATTCAAAAAGAAAGGAGATGTCAAAGCGTGAAGAAGTTTTTAAGCCTTCTTACAGCGTTGACCATCTTGGTTAGCATGCTGTCCGCCTTTACTGTTTCAGCAGCAGTAAATACAACCGTATTCTATAATGCGGCAGATAATTCTCAGATTACGACACTTGACAATGTAGACAGCGTTTATGCAACCACCACCTTCACAGGTCGCTATGAAGACAACGCCAGCGTAATTGCCGCTCATTATACTGCAGGCGGTAAGCTGTTGAAAGTTGAATCTATCGTACCTGTGGACTCTACTATCGGAGCAAGTGTTACCTACACTACTCCTGCGATTTCGGTAGCTGGAACCGATATCGTTAAAATTTTCGCATGGACCGGAGTGGAAACCATCAAACCGCTCCTGAAGTTCCCCGGCGTAATCAGCCGTGTGGCAGATATTGAACTGCCCACCGCAACCGTATCTTCTCTGAATGTTGGAGAAATTACG
>JAGASD010000025.1 GCA_017621885.1 Clostridia bacterium
TCAATTCATGGAGCGTAGCGAGAAATCATGACCTTGGTCAATTCATGGCAATTGCCAATTCATTATTATTGCTTCACATGAATTGCTTATCAGCATGATTTGATTTCATCATGATTTGCCTTTCGGCATTAAATATAAACAACATCCCACCGTAGGGGCTTAGTTTACCCACCCAATTTAACATAAAACAAAAAGATGTTCTGATTCAGTTCAGAACATCTTTTATATATTGTATTATTTAGAAAATTCCTCCGGGGCCGAATGCGGCAAGCAGGAAGCCTGCGGCAACTGCAGAGCCGATAACACCTGCAACGTTGGGACCCATAGCGTGCATAAGGAGGAAGTTTGTGGGGTTGTATTTTCTGCCCTCGTTCTGTGCTACACGAGCAGCCATAGGAACGGCTGAAACACCTGCGGCACCGATAAGGGGATTGATTTTACCGCCTGTAACAACATACAGAAGCTTTCCGAAGAGAACACCGCCTGCAGTTGAGAAGGAGAAAGCAACAAGACCGAGACCAATAATAAGGAGGGTCTTGAGCTGAAGGAAATCTTCACCGTTTGCGGTAGCACCAACAGAAATACCAAGAAGAATTGTAACCATATTCATAAGTGAATTCTGTGCTGTATCGCTGAGTCTTTCAACAACACCGCATTCACGGAAAAGGTTACCGAGCATAAGCATACCAAGAAGCGGAGCAACCGAGGGAAGAAGAAGTGCGCAAACAATAAGAACGGCAACAGGGAAAATAATTTTTTCTGTTTTAGAAACCGTTCTCAACTGTTTCATTTCAACCTTGCGCTCTTTTTCGGTTGTGAGAAGCTTCATAATAGGGGGCTGAATAATGGGGATAAGCGCCATATATGAGTAAGCCGCCAAAGCAATGGGGGCTAAAATCTGCGGAGCAAGTCTTGATGTAAGGAAAATTGCTGTGGGGCCGTCTGCGCCACCAATAATAGCAATTGAAGCAGCCTCCTGAGGTGTGAATTTACCTGACGCAATAGCAATAAGGAAAGCAGCATAAACGCCCAATTGAGCAGCCGCACCCAAAAGAAGGCTTATGGGGTTGGAAAGAAGAGGACCGAAGTCTGTCATAGCGCCAACGCCAAGGAAAATAAGACAGGGGAAAAGTCCCGACTTAACACCGACATAAATAATTCGTATAACACCCGAGTCGTACCAATGAGTGCCGGCAACGGCTTCCGCTCCTATGGCACCAAGCTCACCGCCCGTTGTGTCAAGCATAAGGTTTGCACCGGGGAGGTTAGCAAGAATAATACCGAAAGCAATGGGAACAAGAAGAAGAGGCTCAAAATTGAATTTGATGGCAAGCACAAGAAAAACAACTGCAACGCCAATCATAATAATATTTTCAATCTGAAGAAGATTGAAGCCCGACTGCTCCCAGAGATTTAATAAAATTGTACTTATTTGCATTAAAATTTATCCCTCGATCAGATAACAGCAAGAACGTCGTCTGTGTTAACTGTTGAACCCTTGGTAGCAACAATAGCCTTTAATGTACCGTCACAAGGAGCAACAATATCGTTTTCCATTTTCATAGCCTCAAGAACGATAACTACATCGCCTGCTTTAACAGCATCGCCAACATTTTTCTTAACGCCAACAACTGTGCCGGGCATGGGAGCTTTGATTTCTGTACCTTCAGCCGAAACGGGAGCAGCAGGTGCTGCGGGAGCTGCTTCTACGGGAGCTGCAGCTTCAACAGGAGCTACAACGGGAGCTGCAACGGGAGCAGCAGCGGCAACGGGAGCGGCAGCAACAACGGGTACCTGAGAAATACCGGTAACAACTGCATCTGTTTCTGTAACATCAACTTCGTAAATTTTTCCGTTTAAAGTAACATTATATTTCATTTCTTAGTCCTCCAACAATTTAATTGAATTAAAGCAAAGATTTTCAAGTGCAATACCTGTTTTATCTGACGTAATAGCCATAATAACAGCGGCATCCTGTTCGCTTACGTTTTCAAGAACGGGGTCCTGATTAAGACGTTTAATGCTCTTAAAGGCAAGTCTTTCAAGTGCTATACCCGTTTTATAAGATGTAATAGCCATAATAACGGCAGCATCCTGCTCAGCAACACCGTCAAGGGTTACATAGCCGGGTGTGTAAGGAAGAGCGGGCTCTTCTTCAACAACCTCTTCTTTAACAGCTTCTGTAGCCTTTTCTGCTACTGCGGGAGTGTTTACGGGAGCAGCTTCGGCAGGAGCACTTACTTGTTCTTCTTTTTTCTTACCTTTACCCTTGTTTAAAACTTTTGAAAGAATTTTAACAAAAATCAAAATAACTGCAAGAACTGCAAGAACAAGAAGAAAACCTAATCCTGCGATACCACCGGCATTACCTAACGAAAATTCTAAAGGAAGAAACATCATTTTTATTCCTCCTTAATCAATAGCCTTGAATTCGTAGTCGTAAATTTTACCTGCCATCTTTTCGCGGTATTCGAAGAAGTTTTCAGCCTGAGTGGGGAATGCGATGTATGAAAGAACGTCTTCATCGCTTTTTGCCATATCACCGAGCTCTGCTTTTGTCTTTTCGAATGCAGGCTCGAGAGTATCAGCATATCTGCCCTCAATACCCTTTTCGTCACCGAGGATGAATTTCTTAACATCTTCGTTAACCTTGCCGGGTGCATTACCGTATTCACCCATAAGGTAAGATTTAACTTCTTTAGAAACGTTTTTGTAGCGTTCGCCTGCAAGAACGTTGTTTGTAGCCTGAACACCAACCATCTGGCTCATAGGTGTAACAAGGGGAGGATAACCTAAGTCTTCACGAACTCTGGGAGTTTCAAGAAGAACCTCATCAAATTTGTCCATCTTGCCCTGTGCAGTAAGCTGTGCAACAAGGTTTGAAAGCATACCGCCGGGAACCTGATAATCAAGAGCCTTTGTGTCAGTTGTAAGAACTGTGGGGTTAAGAAGACCGCTTTCAAGAGCCTTTGCTCTGATGGGCTTGAAGAAATCAGCAATACCCTGTAAAGTTTTGCCGTTAAGACCTGTTTCGTAGCCCAGCTCCTGAAGAGTGTAGTTAAGTGTTTCTGTTGCAGGCTGTGCAGTACCGCCTGACATTGAAGAAATTGCTGTATCGAGCACGTCAACGCCTGCTTCAACTGCTTTAAGGCAGGTCATAAAGCCAAGACCTGTTGTGCAGTGTGTGTGAAGAACGAGGGGAAGATCAACAGCCTCTTTGAGGGAAGAAACAAGCTTGTATGCTTCTGCAGGGCTGAGAATACCTGCCATATCCTTGATTGCGATTGTCTGGCAACCGAGTGACTGCATATTTTTAGCAAGCTCAACGTAAGAGTCAAGAGTGTGAATGGGGCTGATGGTGTAGCAGATAGCACCTGATGCAATAGCGCCGTTTTTAACGGTTTCGTCAACTGCAACTTCAATATTCTTAACGTCGTTAAGAGCGTCAAAGATTCTGATGATGTCAATGCCGTTTTCTACGCTCTTTTTAACGAACATACGAACAACGTCATCGGGGTAGTGGTGATATCCTAAAAGGTTCTGACCTCTTAAGAGCATCTGAAGCTTTGTATTAGGACAAGCTTTTTTAATTTTTCTGAGTCTTTCCCACGGATCCTCATTGAGGTAACGAAGGCAAGAGTCAAATGTTGCACCGCCCCAGCACTCGAGTGAGTAGTAACCTGCTTTGTCGAGCTCTGAAAGGATGGGCTGAAATTCGTTGAACTTCATACGTGTTGCAATTAAGGACTGGTTAGCGTCACGCAACACGGTTTCGGTAAATTGTACCTTTTGCATTTTGCTTTTCTCCTTTATTTTTTATTAAGGAAATATATATATATGAATGGCGGCAATTCTGTTTGTGCAAGTAAAACTGCCTACCAATTTTCCCCACTATAGAATACACTAAAACGGAATATTTATCAAGAGGCTTGATACAAATTTGTCAAATTGTGGTAATAAGTTGTTTTAAAAAGTCGCTTTTTAAATATTTTACCAAAACAGACAAGGAAAATTCAAAAATCAAATAAAAATGAGCTTTATAAAATTACCCTGCATTTCAGAATCGGAAATACAGGGCGGATTGTTATACTATTATATATAAGTGGCAAGTTTCGGAACGCTTGTGCGTTGATTGTAAAAAATGCGAAATGCGAAATGAAGTTCCGGTTGTGCGAAGCCTTTACATCCCTGTGCGTAAGCATCGGGCGGTGGTGGGTAGTTCACTTGCGGCTTGTGTTTTGTATAATAGAACAATAGTGGCGGAATGGCGGAAGGTTCCCTTACTTACAAAACACGTGCTCACCGATTGTGGTTATGACCGGTCTTGTTCGTATCCACCTGTTAGAAGTCTTCGCAGGGTTGTAGTAATAGAGTGCGCCGCCCGAGGGGTCCCATCCGTTAATTGCATCCTGTGCCGCCTTGCGTGAAGATGCGTCGGGGCTTACTGACCAGTTGCTGTCTGTTACAGCGGAGAATGCACCCTTCTGGTAAACAACACCTGCCACCGTGTCAGGGAAGGAGGATGAATCAACCCTGTTCAAAACAACCGCACCGACAGCAACCTGACCGGTGTAGCTTTCACCGCGTGCCTCTGCTGCAATAACCTTTGCAAGAAGGTATACGTCGGAAGAGCTGAATCCGCCTGCGCTTGCAGTGGTAGAGTTACCAAGCCCGAGATAGAGGAGCGTTTTATTGCCCGCAACACCGTCGGCGGTTATTCCTACTGATTTTTGAAACCTTCTTACGGCACTCTGAGTTTTAATTCCGTAAATGCCGTCCACCGTGCCATTGAAAAAACCGAGAGATTTAAGCTTTGTCTGAATTCGCCGTACTTCATCGCCGCGAGACCCTAACTTGGATAATACTTCTGTTGATTCTTTAACGGGCTTTTGTATGGCCGTCAACGCAAATATACTTATTATAATAGCGGCACAAAGAAGAATACAAATTGCTTTGCCCTTTTTTGAGTGAAGAAAACCGTGTAAGCGGAAAATTTCTTTTTTGCTTGTCATACTGCACCTCTTGTAAATGATTTTGTTATAGTTTTTTCTGCTTTTTCTGTTTTATACATAATTAAACATACATTGAACAAAGTTTTGAACAGTAAATTTGTGGTCGGTAAAAGGGAAAAACACAATATATTGTGAGTCTGAAAAAATTCTAAAAAATAATTAAAAAACTTTCAAAAAAGGTGTTGACAATCCGGTTTTCCTTTAGTATAATACCCCAGCAATCACACGAAACGTGTGTGCGCTGTGATAGTAACAACTGAATATCCTGAGTCGTTACTTTTTAGTACGCTGCGACCCGAAACACCCGGGAGGGTGGAAAGATAGGGTGAAAAAAAGCGAAAAAAGGTGTTGACAAAGGGAAAGAGTTGTGATATTATCTTAGGGCACTCTTGAGAGGGGAACCGAACGAGAGGGCGAACGAACCTTGAAAATTAAACAACGATTAAAGAAAAAACCCTTGAGATTTTTTTGAGCGCAAATAATTGCGAAAGTAAACCGGACTTAGAAAATAAGTCAACGGAAAAGATACGTCAGTATCGA
>JAGASD010000026.1 GCA_017621885.1 Clostridia bacterium
TCGATACTGACGTATCTTTTCCGTTGACTTATTTTCTAAGTCCGGTTTACTTTCGCAATTATTTGCGCTCAAAAAAATCTCAAGGGTTTTTTCTTTAATCGTTGTTTAATTTTCAAGGTTCGTTCGCCCTCTCGTTCGGTTTCCCTCTCAAGAGTGCCCTAAGATAATATCACAACTCTTTCCCTTTGTCAACACCTTTTTTCGCTTTTTTCACCCTATCTTTCCACCCTCCCGGGTGTTTCGGGTCGCAGCGTACAAAATGCTGATTCGGTTTTATTCTGTTGTGCTTATCTCGTCGGCTTTATTGCGCCAACGAGAATGAATTATACTACACCGATATTAAAAAGTCAAGAAGTTTTTTCAACTTTTTTCGACTTTTTTTGCAGTGGTATTTTTACATATATTTCTGTAGCTTTCTTCGTATTCAAAACCGAATACCTTCATATCGGGGAACAGCTCACGCAACGGCACGAGAACAAAGTCTCTCTCCCCTATCAACGGATGCGGAAGTCTTAGCTCCTCTGTATCCGACACCGCACCTTCATATAAGAGCAAATCCAAATCAATCACACGCGGTCCGTACTTAAACTCTCTTACTCTTCCCATACCCGCTTCTATTCCGAGACAAATACCCAGAAGTGCCTGCGGCGACTTTTCTGTTTCAACCTCTATTACATTATTATAGAAGCCGTTCTGGTCAGTATATCCCCACGGCTCTGTTTCATAAACGCAGGATTTTCTTATCACGCATACACCGGGCACACGCTCAAGAGCAACAACGGCGTTTTCAATGTTGGAGTATCTATCCCCAATATTTGTACCTATACCTATTACCGCTTTCATTCGACCGTCTCCGCCATTATCTGCTCGCGTGTTATTGTATCTTCAACCGCAACGTATTCAAATTCAGCTTTAATCGGTGCTTCGGGTTTTTTAAGAAGAACGGTTACACTTCTTAATTTAGGGTACTCCTGCATAATAGCAACACCAACTTTGTTAGCGGCTGTTTCAATAAGGTTATAGCTTTTTTCCGTAAACACGGCGGTTGCTGTTTTTATTATCTTTGCATAGCTTACCGTATGGTCAACATTATCACTCAGCTGAGCTTTTTTTACATCAAGCTCTGCGGTTATATCCAGAATAAAATTCTGGCCGTCAACCTTTTCTTCAGGATTAACACCATGATAAGCAAAAAGCTTTAATCCTTTAATAATTATCTTCTCCATTATAATATACCTCTTTTAATTGCTTGTGTAACTTTGATTGCATCAACAGTTTCCTTTACATCGTGAACTCGAAGCACTGATACGCCGTTCTGCGCAAGAGCCGCTGCAGCAGCCGCGCTCCCAACCACTCTGTTTCGGGGATTCTCTTCACCCGTCAGTATTCCTATTATTCTTTTTCTCGAAACACCGACAAGCAATCTGTAATCATCAGAGAGGCGGGAACAAGCCGAAAGCAACGCCAGGTCATCCTGACGTTTTTTTCCGAAGCCTATACCGCAATCGTAACAAAGCCGCTCTTCCGCTATGGAATAATTTGAAGCCTTTTTTCTCATATCTGCAAAGAACTCAAGAACGTTTGTAACAACACCATTTGAATAATCATTGGTTTCGCTTGAGGTCTTACCACCCGTATGCATAAAAATCCACCCGCAACCGTATTCATTTACACATTGCGCCATGCCACTGTCAAAGGCTCCGCTTTCATCGTTTATTATTTTCACACCGTATTCAAGACAAAGCCGTGCAACGGCAGGTCTGAAGGTATCCACAGAAACAGGAACCGTAGATGTATTCAATACAACAGGCAAAAATCTTTTCAGTCGCTCAATTTCTTCCCCTTTTGAAACAACAACATTCCCGGGCGCGGTAGAGCAAGCACCGACATCAATGATATCGGCGCCCGCGTCACACAATTCTTTCACCCTTAGGGAAACACTTTCAATTGAAAAGCAACACCCTCCGTCAGAAAAAGAATCGGGTGTTATATTAAGTATACCCATAACCAAAGGGTTGCCTTTTTTACTTTGTAATAATTCTTTAAAAGAAAACATCATCTATCCCCCGAAAGAAGCGACATTACCTCTGCACGGGTACGCGCATCCTTTCTTGCCGTACCCCTCAAGGCAGAGGTTTGTGTTACGGCACCCGCCGCTCTGACACCTCGCATAGTCATACAAAGATGCTCCGCCTGAATAAGAACAGCCACGCTTTTTGCTTCAAGCTCATCATAGAGAAAATCAGCAATTTGTGTTGTAAGGCGCTCCTGCACCTGCGGTCTTTTGGCATAAACATTGACAATTCGTGCAAGCTTGGAAAGACCTATGATTTTTCCGTCAGAAGGGATATAAGCAATATGTGCCTTTCCTACAAACGGAAGCAAATGATGCTCACACATTGAGTATAACGGTATGTCTCTTACAATAACCATCTCATCATTACCCTTTTCATTAAAAAGCTTCAAATGAGTGTGAGGGTCTTCGGAAAGACCCGAAAACACCTCTTCATACATATTGGCAACCCTTTTGGGTGTTTCTATCAATCCTTCTCTGTCGGGATCTTCACCGATTGCCTCCAGAATATCCCTTACGGCTTTTTCAATTTTTGCTTTATCCATAGTACGCTCCTGTATAAACATTAAAAGAAAATAGACATAGTATTCATTTTATCATCGTTGCTGTAATACACCTTTGCATTGTCAGGATCTGTAATGAGTCCGATTTCATCAAAAACCGCATACACAACACCCGAATCAAATAAACTTGACTTAGCTTGAGCCAGAACAGACGCATCGGAAAAACGCAACTCAACGCATTTATACTTTTTCTGCATTGATGTATACACCGCATTGTGAACAGATGCTTCAAACTCTTCACCTGCGCCGGTTGTAAAATATGCATTTTCATAAACAAAATAATTGTATTTTGTTGCTGTGCACAAAGGAAGCTCCTGGCGGATGTTCCTGTATTTTATAAGAATATCGTTTGTTGTTACGTTAAAATAGGTGTGTCTTAAAACATCACTGTCACCTTTCGGATCATCCCACGTAAGGTCTGCAAAATAGCCTTCGCCGTCAAGAACAACGTAATTCCACATATGACTTACATAATTAACACCGTCATCCGCAGACTCACCGGTTACAATACGGTTATCAATATTAAGTGCGCTCATTATATATTGAAATGCACGCGAATAACCCTCACAAGCCGCCTTGCCCTCAACAAGACAACCGTACATTGTGTTAGCAAGCGGACTTTCAGTGGGCTCCGCATATTTGCAATGATTAATTATATAATCGTGAACATACTTTTCTTTTTCGTAAACCGACGTATAAACAGAAGCGCCGTCAATGATAGCCGAGGCAATATCCTTTGCTTCCTTGAGCTTCTGAGTATACTCTTCTTTACTCAAAATATACTCTGCTTCAAAATATGTTTTAACACCTTCTGTGTAAACCTTACAATTGAGACCGAGATTAAACAAGTCTGGATTATCGTAGGAAACAGCTTCAAACACCTTAACTAAATCACCGTCACCCATTTCGGGTATTTCTATACGGTCCGGCTGAGTATATATACTTTGCGTGATAACAGAATAAACTTTTTTCTCATTTTCGTTCAGCTCATTGTAGCAATATCTGTAATAACCCGTGCCTTCACCGCTGGCAGGTGCCGTGTAATCAAATTCAGACGGCTTAAAAGAGTTTTCAAACAAGAAATTCAACATAAAGCCTGTTCCGATAATTGCAAACGCCAAAACACCTGCTATCACCGCAACAATACTACCCTTAGATTTCGATTTATTCTTACTCATCTGAACTCTCCTCTATTGTTTCGTTTTTAATATTATCTGAAACAAAAACCTTCAATTTTTCTTTTGAATTCTTAGGTAAAAGATATTCAAGCTCATCCTTCGCGTCCATAAAATCCACGATAGTAATATCTGTATTACAATAATCAACAATTATTGAAAATGTATTATCTGCAGAATTGAACTTATCCGCATTATAAAATGCGTTGAATGCGGCAACCGCTATTTCAGCGTTCGCTTTCGATTTTTCATAGCCTTTTTTAGTTTCGCAGATATATTTCATATACTTATAGGTTTTATCGGGAGTAAGAACATTCTCACCCTTATTTAGTTCAAGAAACATATCCGCCGTATCATAGGCTACATTTTCAGAAATTTTTATGGTTATATCACCCATTGTTCTGAAAAACGATTTATAACCCGATTCAGTAAAAACTGCATAGCGGTCGATTTCTATACCATAGTATTTATTAAGGAATGTCACAACAGACTTTACACCGTTTGTAACAAGCAATTTATCACAACTGAAACCGGTTGCAGAATCTGCCAACGCACCGTCAATCGGAACAACTCTTATAGTTTTTTCAGCAAGGTCAACACTTATAATATTTAAAAATCGGGAAGCCTTTCCATCATCCGAGGTAACGGCAACGAGAAAATAATATTCACCCTCATACGAAACAGACTCTACCTCCGTTGTTTCAGGTGCCGAAGTTGTGCTCACATCACCCTGAACAAAAATATTATTAAAATCATAGTTCAAGGAACGCCACAACAAAAGCGTTGAAACAGACCCTAAAGCAATTACAAAGCAAAGAAATATGCAAACAAGCACAATATTTCTTTTTTTGGGGTCTTTGTTTTTCTGCCTCAAATCCAGACCGTATTTAGCCACCTTTTGCACCTCGTTTTATATATAGATAATCAAAAATTTTGCACATATAGAATAAGTATAATAAAAAACAGCAAAAAATACAAGACTGATATAGAAAGTTTACAAAATTTAAAACAGCCTCAACCCACACAAGGTTAAGACTGTTTGCACATCATTATAAAAAGAATAATTCAATCTGAGACACGTAACACTTTTTAACAAATCAAGCAGAAAACAAATACACAAAAAGAATTCCTATTAACAATCCGCCTGCGAATCCCGACACATGCTCCCAAAAGGTTGCTTTACCCATAAACATTCCGCCTACGGTGTAAACAGCTAAAACCGCCAACGCCAATACAGACACCGGAGAAAAGAAAACTGTTCCGTTTTTTATTGCAAGCACTACAAAAACAGCTATAAGACCGTAAATACCCGTTGAAGCACCTTCACCTTCGTGAAGCTTATAAACGAAAGTCATATAAAGCCCTGAAACAAATGCAGAAAAAACATAACATACAAGGGTTTTCAATGTACCGAGCTGCGATTCAACAGCATATCCAACAACAAGTGTTGCGGTTATGTTGGAAACAATATGAAGTGTCCCCACGTGAAGCAAAGCTGAAGAAACAAGCCGCCACACCTGACTTTTTTTTATTTTCTTTTCAGAAAGATGCAAAGCGTGATTTATATACCCCTTATTGTGTCCCGTCACTAACTTTTCTTTCAAAGTAACCGTTTCTGTTTTGGGTATTATCAGAAAATTATCAAGTATGTAAATTATAAAAATGATTACACAAAAGGTTATTGTAAAGATTGGCATATCCTTCCCATCCCTTCTTCCGCAAATTTTAAAAATCCCTACATGTTAAAAATCAGTAAAAATAATTCTTTAACGTTTTGATTACATCAAGCTTTTTCATTTTACGGTTGATCATAATAATAGTTATAACAACACTTAAAGTAAACAGCAACAAAGAAACAAAGGTAATAACAGCCGCATTTTCAAAGCCACCGAAATTCACGGCACTGTCATTACTGTAAATATCCATAAAAAATACTACAGAATACAAAATGCTTGCCAGACTTACCGCAACACCGGACAAGCTGCATATAACGCCCTCCGCTCTGACTGCTTTAAGAACAGATTTTATTGAAGTCCCCGAAGATACCATAACTGCATATTCACTGATATTGGAGTTTATATTCGTAAAAACCGCAATGAACGTGCTTACGATACATATCACACAAAGGCACACAGCAACTAAAGCAAAGTAATATTGAAACGAAAAAGTAAAGGAAAGCAAATCTTTGCTGTATAAGAGTATTTCTTGATCATTATAATTCCTTACAACATTAAAAAACAAAAAAGTAAATCCTGCAGCCGCGGTATAAAAAACCGTCATTGTTATAATCTTAAAATACTTGCCGAAGTTGTTTTGAAAATTTCTTATTGCAATGTAATACTCAATACCTTTTTTCTGATAAGCTTTCGCTTTCGCTGTAAAAGTACAAATACCTATATCTGTCCCTGCAGTTTCTCTTATCTGAGTTGCGGTGTTTTTTACCGATAATTTTTTACATGCCTTTCCGGAACAAATGCAAACTGACAAGAACACAAAGCCTGTTACAACAAGCAATGCTGCAAAGGAAAAACCGAAATCAACAAACAAAGCTATATCGTTATAATTCGTATTCAGATTTTCGAACAGAAGCTCCGCCGGCTTTTCTGCGCCGTATATTCCGACAAAACCTAAAACCGAACCAACGGGGATTGCAGCGAAACAATAATACAGGCTTTCATAAAAAGCACATTTTTTAATTTGCTTATCAGTAGCTCCTGACGCAAGAAGAACGGAAAAGAACCCTGCCCTTTCCCTTTTACAAGCAGAAAAAACAATTGAAAGCGCTGCACGCGATATAAACAACACAACAAGCATCAAAAACGCTACTGTAAACGGCAGATTTTCAACCAATGCAACCGGTGCGAAAATCGACTCGGAGTTTTCAGCTGCAGGCGCAGGTGCCGCATCCTCATAGCTTGACGGAACGGAGTTTTCAGCTGCAGGCGCAGGTGCCGCATCCTCATAGCTTGACGGAACGGAATATTCGCTGAAAAACACGGTAAATTCAGCTATATATTCACCAATTTCAGCCATATTAGAAAAGCCGTTTTCAACAACTGTTTCCATACAATCCCCTGTCAGAGCCTCAGCCTCTGAAAGATAAAACTCAAAATAATTAACACTTACAGAAAGTGTTACAAGCAATACTGCAACCACCACGGAAATAACCGCAACAACAAAAGCGGTTTCGGTTTTGTTAAACAAAAGCCTTTTTCGGGCAATATCCTTCAATGCTTTCATTTTTTTGAATCTCCGTTCTGCAAAACATCAGAAATAATTCTTCCGTCTTCTATTCTTAAAACGCGATCCGCTTTTTCAGCAATTTTCTCATCGTGAGTTATTACAACAAGCGTTGTATTATATTCGCGGCAAAGCTCGGTAAGTAAATCGATTACTTCTTTGCTGTTTTTTGAATCAAGATTACCCGTAGGTTCGTCTGCAAGAACAATCGGAGGCTTACCCATAATTGCTCTGCCTATAGCAACCCTTTGCTGTTGGCCTCCCGACAACTGATTCGGAAAGCTATAGCCCTTATCAGACAGACCTAATCGTTTCAGCAGTTTTCCAACCTCTTTAAAATCAGGCTTTTCACCGGACACGATTTCTGTGAAGGCAATATTCTCCTCCACGTTAAGAACGGGAATCAAGTTAAAAAACTGATACACCATACCTATATTCTTACACCTGAACACAGACAAATCCGTATCCTTCATCGAGTAAATATCTTCACCGCATACAAAAACCTTACCGGATGTAGGCTTTTCAATTCCGCACATCATATGCATCAACGTTGATTTACCCGACCCGCTGGTGCCCACAATTGCAACAAATTCACCTTTGCTTATTGTTAAAGAAACGTTATTCACCGCAATTGTATTTAAATTTCCTATTCCGTATTTTTTGGTAACGTTATCGAGACGGACAACTCCGCCGCTTAAGGTTTCAACAGAGTTATTGTTTTTCATACTTTTAAGCCTTTCATCTTTCCTTGGCGAACAGCCACTCATCCCAATCGCTGTTTTTAAAGAAATCACCTGCAATTGTGTGACCGCCGTTTTCGTATACCTTTAATTTTACATCTCCATTATTCTTTTTAAGCTTTTCTGACAAAAGATTATTGCTGACCACCATTAGTTCACAGTCATCCTTTGCCCAAGATAAACAGAAAGGTGTTTTTGAGAGTGCTTCATAATCATCATCTGTCAGAATGCGGACATACGGATTTTCTTGTATTTCATCAGGAGGAGCAAATTTCTCATTATATGTGTAGGACATTGATATAACAGCCGCCGCATATCTTTCGGGGTTTCTTAGCACCTCATAAACACAGGCATAACCGCCGTGAGATGTTCCGGTAAGATATATTCTGTCAAAGTCAACATTGTTGTATGTCTGTTTAATAAATCGGACGATTCCGTCAAGTGCTCTGCTGTATGCTTCTCTGTTATACTCACAGCTTACATCCAGATGAACGGCAATCTGATGACACTTACGCTTGTTGAGTTTTTTTATAAGCTTAGAAAACTCAACTAACTGCACGTCATTTTTCCCGGCACGGTTCAGACCGTTTCCGTGATGATAAATTACAACAGGATATTCCCCTTTTTCCTTAATCGGCTTATATCTGAAAAAATAACCCTCTCCCGTATTTTTATCGCAGTAAAAATATTTCTTGTACGCAGGATAAAGCAAGGCAAAACCTTGCTTTATTACTCCTGTTTTTTCCGCTTTTGCGGTCAGTCTCTTTTTATATTCTTTTATTGCTCCGCCCCGTTTGTTTAAAGCATCCATAACAAGGAAATAGAATCTATAGAACAATGGCACAAAAACACCTTCATAACAATTATTTTACTTTTCCTTTTTTATCTCGAAAAAGAATTTAACCTTTCCGTTTTCGCTGTTACAGCCGTATTCAGCGTTATGAAGAATGAAAATGTTTTTGGTTATCGCAAGACCTAGTCCGCTGCTGCCGATTGTACTGCGGTTTACGGAATCCGATTTATAAAATTCATCCCAAACCCTCTTGATTTCGTTGCTGTCAATAGTGCTGCCGTCGTTTTCTATTTCAAAACGAACTTTTTTATTGTTTTCGCTAAGGGTAACGGTAACCTCTTTTTCAGCATATTTTACGGCATTGGAAATAAAATTACTCATAGCAATTCTTATCATTTCCAAATCGGCTTCCGCAACAAAATCATCCGCATTTTCAACATCCTCGGGAATCAATTTCACATTCAAATCCCGTTCGCTGATTATATTTTTCATCCTTTTAAGAATGCTTGATGTCAGAGAATACAGGTCAACCTCTTCCCATTGAACGGTTTTCATTCCCGCTTCCATATGGGAAAGCTCGAGTAAATCCGTAACCATTTTGTTCATATGGTCCATTTCACTCATCATTGTTTGGGTAATCTCTTCTTTTTCCTCTTCCGGAAGATACTCCCAGTTTTCTACGTAGCCTCTTGTTATTGCAAGAGGTGTTTTTAATTCGTGGGCAATTCCCCTTGTAAGCTCACGGCGGTTGTTTTCTGCCGCTTGTTGCTTTTCATAGCTCTTTTTCATAACAATACACATTATGATTATTGCAACAGCAGCAAAAATCATAATAGCAATATAAACAGGTGTTAATTCTCTGACTGCAATATTCAGAGGATGATACACATAAGCACAAGAATACGTGTAATCTGTTTCGCTATAATAATCTTTAATCTCTTTTGTTATTCTAACAGTGGAAGTAAATAAACCTTCATCAAAAACTTCAAAATGATCATTTGGATCTTTTTCCATCAAATAGAATCCGTTTTCACATACATCTTTGGCTTCCCTGTTATAAGTTTTATTCCATTTAATATAACTAACCGAATCCACAGATATCATATAATTGTCGTTTTCATAATCAAACCACTCTTCAAAATCCATGTTTCCTTTTTTTGTTTGATTATCTGCAGGAATATACCCATAAGTATTGTGGTAAATACGATCGTACCATGTAAGTTTTTTTAAATAAACAAAAACATCGTCACAGGTACCATCTACTTCAAGTGTATTATACGAAATTCCAGCGTTTTCCCTACCATATCCGAATATCTCTGAAAAATTTGAGAGAGCATCGCTTTTGTAGTCAGACAAACTGCTGTATTCTTCAGCGAACTCATCGCCTAAAACCAAAACACGCACATCACGTTTTTTCATATCGCTCACATTTTTTTGAAATACAATACAAGGCTGATATTCAGCGATTGTTTCACCCTTATTGTTTTTTAGTATGCTATGAAAACCCACATCCGATGAAACATACGGTCTGTTTATCATATCCAAATGCGCAAGATAAAAGGAGGGTATAACATCTAATGCATTCTCGGTATCCTGAACGGTTTCCAAATCTCGTAATTCTCCAAATTCATAGTACTCCTCAATGCAAGCATGGAAATAAGCAGGTGCCCCCTCTAATTCATTATACATATCGCTATTAATCCAGTTTGCCTTCTGAACAGTAAGAATGCAGCATCCAAAAACAGATACGCAAAGCAGAATTACTGCAATCAGGGTTGTGTTTTTACGGTATTTTTTATCCACCTCTTACTCCTCCCACATATAGCCTGTTTTGATAACAGTCTTTATGTAATTCTTACACGGACCCAAGGCTGCTCTGAGATTTTTCACGTGTGTATCAACTGCTCTGTCATATCCGTCATATTCAGGCCCCCACACGTAATCTAATATCTGATCTCTTGAAAGCACCTGGTTTTTATTCTCCATAAAATAAATGAGTAATTCATATTCTTTGGGTGCAAGAGTTATAATTTTATCCTCAACGGTAACGAGTCTTCTTGCAGGCTCTATTTTAAGTGCGCCTGTCCGTATTATGCCGTTCTGAACAACTAATCCGCAGTATCTTTTTATAAGCGCATTAACCTTAGCCTCAAGCACAGGCATTGAAACCGGCTTTGTAATATATTCATCCGCACCGACTTCATAACCGTTTACAATATCATACTCCTGATTCAGGGCGGTCAGAAAAATTACGGGAACGTCATATTTCTTGCGTATTTTTTTACACACCTGAAGCCCATCCTGCCCCGGCATCATAATATCCAGTATTATAATATCGTACACTTTTTTGTTTACGGCGTACTCTGCTTCATCGCCGTTTGAAACCGCATCCACCTGAAATCCTTTTTTAGAAAGATAACCTGATACTATGCTTCTGAGGGATATCTCATCCTCTGCCAATAACACTTTATAACCCATAGTTAATTCTCCTGAACCGTGTTTTAAAATTCTGCTCTATCAATAATATTATCACTTAATCACTATATTACCGTCGATATCATATACTCCGTCTTGCACACTTGTCTCAAACGGTGCATTTTCTGAGCTTTGACCTGTAAAATTCTCAAAAACACATTTCTTGTAAACGTAACCGTATGCATCTTCACAAACAATATATGCCTTTATCGGTTCCTTTCCCGTAACATCCAACTGATTTTTAAATTCAACAACAGTCGTTGTGATCGGTTTTACATCTTCTTTTATAACTTTACCGTTCTTTTCATAAACAAGCTTAGCTGTTTTTAGTTTTTCTTTTTCAATGGTAACCTTTACGGTGCTTTCACATATATTACCTTTACACAAATTTTCATAATAACCGCCCATGGTGAAATTACCGCTGCCATCTATATTGGCAAGAAATTTACGATAAAAATTAAACGTAATAAAAAGGTGCGGTTCTTCAATTTCTTCAATAACAGTACCGCCACTGTTGATTATATGTACTCTCACTGTACAATTCTCATGTTTAGTGTGACCGTGACCCGGTTCATTGAAAATATCAGCCTCATAAACGCCCTCAAAGGTACTGCCCTCTTTTCGTTCCATATAAACATATTTATCTGAATCGATCTGTATTTTCACCTGAGTATCAGGCTCAACCTTATTGAGAACAACGTAGAAGAACACCTCACCTGTTCTGTTATCCTCTTTCAGTGAACCTCTTCTGAATCTTACCTCTTCAACGATGCTGTTTTGTTTTTGAAGAGATTGTTTAAGCTCTTCAATACTATAATAAGCACTATTATTGAACAATAATATTCCACTGTCAACATAATCCTTAACACTCTCAACATAATCCTTAACACTCTCAATTCTGCCGTTTTGAAGCTCTAATTCCTCAGAAATATGATTATCCTGAACAATCTGAACCACCTGCAAAATCATAACGCAGCACAAAAGAACCGCAATTAATGTGTTTTTTGAATTATTTTTCTTATTTCCGTTTTCATCCATAACGATAACCCCTTATATAAAACAGATTACATATTCAATGCCGTGTTTACAACATTCTGATACGATGATACATCTATTTTGTCAGAAACACAACCGTTTGCCGCATAAATCTGCGCAACATCGGAACTTTCGTGTGAATTCGCCATACGCTCTGCTTTTGCAACATCAAGAACATCGCAAACCGCATCACCGTCAAGATCCCCGTTAACAACGACCGTGTATGCTCCTTCAAGCTCCCCGTTGTTATTGTACATATTAACAACAGAGCCCGTACCGTATAACTCAACACCGTTTTTTTGAATATGATGGAGTTGCCTCAACCGTGTAACCCGAAACATTTATAATATCTTCAACATTTCTCGCACCGTTATCTGAAGTCATAATGCACATATTTTCGTTATCTATAACAGCGTCCTCGCTTGTTACATCCATTGAATACAATGTGTACGGAACATTGTAAGTCTCGGCATACCGTTGCGCCGCACTGTCGGGATAACAATACAGCATATTAATAATTTCCAGATAGCCTATAAACTCAATTGTTTCAAGACTTTCGGGTAACGAAATCTCTCTGTCGGAAAAATACATAAGCCCTTCCGACTCAATCGTTTCAAGACCTTCATCAATTTTGATATCAACAAGACTGTTATTATTTATAAAAGATCTGTAGCTTATTTTTCTTATATGTGAAGGTACGGTAAGGGATTCAAGGTATATATAATCCTCGAAGGCTCTCGCTGATACCGTATCTCCGCCCTCGGGCAAAACAAGGTCTGTAACCAATTCATAATCCAGGTACAATTCGCCTCCGTACGTAAGCGGATTATCCTGAAACTCCACGTTATAACACCAGTTTGCAAGATCGTCAATGTGAACCTTCAGCCCACCCTTGACATGACAGAAGGTATCACTTTCTATTTTTTTCAAGGAGTTGTCAATATAAATATTTTCAAGATAAAATGTATCGTAATAATATTCTCTGTAACCGAAAGCTCCCGACGGAACAGTTTCTACACCCTTCAAAAACATATACTCTGCGTATTTAATGCTTGAATCGATCATAAAATCCATAGAACCGTATATTGTAAGGTTATAAATATATATCGAATCCGCAAAGGCGTACGAATCCGTTTCAACCGCATAACCGTTTACAACCAAGGATTCAGGTCTGCCGCCAAAGCTTGTATCTGTAAAAGCACCGCTTTTGAGTTTAATTTTCTGTTCAGATGAATAAATATCCCCGAGATAAACAGGAGCCTCAAAAAACGTTTCAAAAAATGCCATAGAGTTTATGGTAACATTTTTTGCGTAGAAATACACGGGGCCCATAATAGAGCAGCTCTGAAAAGCCATTTCACCCACCTCGGTAAGATACGCAGGAAAGCTATCTATAGTACAATTGGTTCCTTCAAATGCATGAGGAGCAACCTTGGCTACATTGTAGCCGTTGATGGTATCATAAATATACACAAAAGGATATTGCTCTTCAACATCAGTACCCACTACGGTATAAGTCTGACTCTCATTGTCAAATTCATAAATAACGCCGTCAACTGTAACCGTATTTTCGGCAAAAGCCGTAACACCCATTGTCGAAGCTGTTAAAAGTATTGAAAGTATTATGCATAAAAGTTTTTTCATTACGTCAGCCCTCTTTTATTTCATCCGGGTTTATTTTATCATCTTCATAATTAATTTTACCCGTATCTGTTTCATTATTGTTTTCTTCTATCGGCATATAAGCTTTTTCAAGAAGCTTTCTCTTTTTACTAAATAAAACATTTATAAAAACAATCAATATTACTGCAATTGCAAGGGCAATTAAATACTCAAAATAAAGATTATTAATTGCATCAATTAACGGATGATTCACACGTGCGACACTTAAAATATAATATTCATCGCTGTTTTTATCACAAAAAACTCGTGTATTTGAGCGGATAACGGTAAACACATTTTCAGAATAATTATCTCCGAGCATCTGATTAATTTTATAATTATCCAGATTCTGTTCACACACCTCTTTTGCTTCCAGATTATATTTAGTATTCGAATCGCAAATATAGCGCACAGCTTCCGATACACATACACAAACTTCATTATTTTTATAATCAAGCCAATCATCAAAATTCATAGTGCCTTTATGAGTTTGTTTTTCTTTGGGAGAATAAGTGTATGTCTTGCCCGATATCGAATCGTACCACGTAAGCTTTCCAAAATAAACCGTATCGTCATCGCATACACCATCCACCTTGAGGCAGTCTCTCAAGGGGTACCGATATTCAGTTTTTTCGTCATAAACAGAAATATTCTCCAGAATATCCCGTGCATCAAAATTATATCTTTCTTCCTCCGTTTCAATATTACCTGTGTAATGAAACGCTTCTGAAAACTCATCACCTAAAACAAGAACACGTACATCCTCTTTGCTTTCGTCATTTATATCTTTTTCAAAAACCACGTAAGGCTGATACTTTGCCACAACTTCGCCTTTACTGTTCCAAAGTGCACTGTAAAACCCAACACTTCTTTCAGCATAATGATTTTCCATATGTGAAAGATAAAAGGCGGTAAGCAAACCGGTACCTTTACCCGATTCCTGATTTAAATTATCCGAAGATGTATCATCAGAGGTTTTTTCCCGTAGTAATATCCTACAATGTCATCGCCCAAATCATCAACATTTCTGCTGAATACTAAATCTCTTTCTTGTTGTTCAGCTTCCCAAAGCGTAAGGATTCCGCAACTGAAAAGCAAAGAAAAAAACACTATTAAACTTACTGTAATCTTTAATTTTCTGAATGTTTTTTTCATAAAGCAACACCCTTTAAACAGATTTAATTACGACGCATTCCGATAGCTGTTTTTATGCGTTTGAACAACAATCCGGATAAAACCCCGAAAAGTGAAACCGCCATACAAGTAAGTGTCATACCGAACAAAAGCCCGGGTTCTCTGTCCCAGACAGGCACAAGAGCCCATGAGAGCAAAAGCAAAGCAACGTTGACAACGGGATAAGTAAACTTCAGAACGGGTTTAACATCATAAACACCCATAATAAATGAAGCTGTTGTAACAATATATACCATAAGGAAAACCATATCAGAGCCGCTCAATCTCCCGATAAACGATATCTCTGAAATCAAGGGAAGTAAAACGAGACCTATCACAGATATCGATAAGCTTATTGCATATTTTCTGATAATCTTTTTCTTTTCGTCACTGACGTTAAACACATACCCTCTTCCGATTTTTCTGTTAATGGCTATCGCCATAAAAATTATTAAAGCAATTGTAAATACTATAAAAATGCTGTAGGGTATCGCAGTGTCATTAGGCACCATATTTAAAGGATGAAGCATATAAACGCTCGAAACGAAATAGCCTCCGCCTATGTTTTCAACCTTTTCAATAGCGTATGTTTTCAAATCATACTTATCTTTTCTGCTTGAGAGCACCGAAGAATCACAACCGGCTTCAAGGTAATCCTCCGAAAGACTTTTGCACACATTTTTTGCTTCATCATTGAGAGCCGTGTACGCATAAGGGTCAACAGAATTTTCTGTTAATAAAACGTACTTTTTATCTTTAAGAGTGTTTATCCAGCTTTGTACAGATACCTTGCCCTTCCCTGTTTTATCATTTACGGGTTTATATATGTAATTTGAGTCAACCGAATCATCGGCGTTATACCACACCATTTTTTCAACGTAAATAAAGTTGTCGTCACAAGTACCGTAAATTTCTAAAGGTTTACCTTCCGCAGGGTCAAAGTTGTTTGCCTCTTTAGCCTGGGAGCAGTGCTGTATACTCTCAAAGGGGTACTTATTAATGCCCCAATCGTTTCCCCCACCGTCGGAATATTCGCTCACAAGAGTATATTCATCATCAAAAACCATAACTCGGTAATCATCTTTACCGTCAGGAGTTTCGCCTTTTAAAACTAAGTGAGGCTTATATTCAGCCAAAACCTCGCCCTTTTCGTTTCTCAGCTCACTGTGAAAACCTACGGGCATATAGTAATCAGGCTTTTCAAAGCTGTATCCGAGATAATATGATGTTAATATATTTTGACCTTCTCCAATAGCATCCTTCATCACCGAACACGGGTCCTCTTTGGTGTTCATTACATATTCCGCATCTGCTATAATCTGCTCTGCTTCACGGCATTGCAGCTTATAACAGACAAACACCGTTGAAGCTAAAATACCCACGGACAAAAGAGCAACCGCCAAAAAGCACAATATTCTTCGTGATTTCTTCATAATTATCTCTCCTTACTGAAAAGCAATAGCTTGTTTTTCTTTTTACACCCTGATTATACCCGTGTTATGTGTAGTCTTTGTGTTGCTCCAAAAGATTTTCGGTATTATTTTCATCATTTTCTGTTGTTTCTTCAGAAGTTTTTTCTGCTTCCGCTGACTCACCCTTTTGCTCATCATCAGAGTCAGACTTAGGTCCTTTTAGCTTAAAATTCAGAAGCACACATACAAAAATTATTAAAACAAGAGCAATTCCCGCAGCAACTGCATAAACGGGAGCCAACTCCTCAACAGCCATCCTCAAAGGATGGAAAACGTACGCGCAGGAAAAAACATAGTAATCGCTGCTATCAATGCCACTGTAAATCCGTCTTGAAAGCTTAAGCTCGGATGTCAACAGATTCCCTTCCAAGTCAGAGGAATAGGTTTCGCTGTTACAGAACAGCTCATAATCCTTTTCGCAAATCTCCTTTGCTTCTTTGTTATTATCTTTTGAATTGTTCTTATAATTGTCACCTATCCAATAATAGTCACGAATTGATTGCATGTCAAAATCGGCATTACCGTTTTCATAATCATACCATTCTTCAAAATCAACACTTCCTTTACCTATTTGAATATCTTCAGGAATATATCCATAGGTTTCGTTATTCCAACCGGTCCGATGATACCACGTAAGTTTATTCAAATAAACAAAGGTATCGTCGCATATGCCGTCAACTTCAAGTGAAACGCCCATAACATCGGCTTCGTCCTTACCATACCCGTAACAATAATCCAAATTATTAATAACATCGTACTCATCATAAACCCTTCCGCAGGATTCAACAAACTCATCACCTAAAACTAAAACACGTATATCCATTTTTATTGTTTTAGAATCATGTTTTTTAAACAGAATAAACGGCTGATACTCCGCTATCACTTCGCCCTTACTGTTTCTGAGCACACTGTGGAAGCCAACATCAGAGGATACAACGGGGTTATTAGACCAATCCTCGTGTGCCAAATAGAATGCAGGGATTATGTTCAAACCATATTTTGTATCACGAGGTCTTTGAGGATCGCCTGTACCTGTTTCTCCCCACTTATGATATTCTTCAATAATACTGCAAAAATATTGCGGTTTACCTTTAACCTGTTCATATATTTCACTTTTTTCCCACGTAGCCTTCTGATACGTCAGAGCTCCGCAGCCCAGAAGCATTGTAAAAACTATAACCAAGCTCATTATAACCTGAAGCTGTCTGATTCTCTTTTTCATTTTCAAGCCTCCTCTGCTTCAGTATTATCTTCTTCCACCTTCTTTGTACCGTTGCTTTTTCTGTACAAAAAGCAGATTGCCGCAATACCCGCTATCCAGCCTATGCTTAAAAGACCGCCTTTCAGATAATCGGGCTCTTTCGTTGGTATGCCTGCTTCGTTTGACGGATGAATAACAAAAGCACTTGAAACAAAGCAGCCGTCACCAATATTTTCAACCTTTTGAACGACGTATGTTTTCTCATCTTTTTCAATTTCAGGCTTCACAAGCTTTGAAGAATCGCAGCCTGCTTTAATATAAGCCTCTGAAAGTTTTTTACAAATATCCTTTGCTTCATTATCGGTTTCAAAGCCTTCTGAAAATGAATCGGGCAGATTTTCCGTTTCCATAATAAACTTTTTATCTTTCAGAGATTTTATCCAGTTTTCAACGGGTATCTTACCTTTTTTTGAAGCATTGCTATTGGTTGTATATGTATAAACCTCGCCGAAATCCGTGTTATACCAAACCATTTTTTCAACATAAATAAACGTGTCATCGCAAGTACCGTATATTTCAAGAGGTTTTCCGCAGTTAGGGTCAACACCCTCTGCCTCAAGCTTCTGAGAACCGAAAAGACTTATCATCTCAAAGGGATCGGTATTGTTACCCCACTCTTTAGTTTTACCGGTGGAATCTTTACTCACAACGGTATAATCCTCATCAAATAATATAATACGGTAATCGTTTTTACCGTCAGCGGTTTTACCCTTCAACAAAAGATACGGCTGATATTCTGCCAGAATCTCGCCTTTCGTATTTCTCAGCTCGCTGTAAAAGCTGTATGCTCCCATAGCCCAATAACTCTGAGGGTTTTCAAAGTCATAACCGAGATAATATGATTTCAATGGGCTCTGACCATCTTTAATCGCATCCTTCATAACAGAAATCGGATCTTCCTTTGTTTTCAGTATGTAATCCGCGTTTTCCTCAAACTGTTTTTGTGACTCATTGCTTGATTTGTCATAAAAAACAATTGTTGCTGATAACAACATAATTGCTATAAGACCGATCGCCACATAACAAAGCACCATTCGTGATTTTTTCATAATTATCTCCCCTTATTAAAAAACAACAGCTTGTTTTTCTTTATTACACCCTCATTATATCCTGCTTATGTGTAGTCTTTGTTTTGATTTAAATTTCGTTGCACACTTTTTGTTATTCAATAATTTTTAATTAGTATCTGTTAAATAAATTTTATCTGTATATATTCCGTCACGGTCTTCTGTTTTTACTATGATGAAATCAGGCTCTTCGCTTACTTCTACTGTAAAATATTCGCCATCGCGTTCTGCCTTCAAAAACTCATCACCGTCCATTATGCTTACAACAGTTTCATCTGTTATGTTTTTCGGCATAACTCTCACAATTGTATATGTACCGTGATTTTCGTATTCATAATGAGTTATTGCACCTGAATTGAAAGAAACTAATTCTTTTATTTCTTCTGTGTTGTTATAAGTAGAATATGCATAATCTCCACCTGAGCGGATATTGAAATCCAGATTTCTTATCTCTTGCATTATCAATTGCATATAAACCGTATGAACAGAAAGTATCGCAAAACAAAGGCAAAACAAGGATGTCACTCGCAATTCGAATTTGTTTTCACTTTTAAAAAATGTTTTTATCTTTTCTTTTGTTTCCTGTTTCATAATAGGCACCTTTTAACTTAATAAAGCTTTATTAACAACATTCTGATATGCTGATGTGTCTATGCTTTCTGCCACACAACCGTTGGCGGCATAGCATTGAAGCGTATCAGAATTTTTATGTCCGTTTGCAATAATTTCTGTCTCGCTCACGTCAAGAACATCGCAAATGCCGTCACCGTTTGTATCACCCTCAACAACAACGGTAAAATCTGTTCTTTCGCCGTCGCTTTCGGTAACAGTAAGAGTTGCGCCGGTGGCTAAATTATTAATTGTTTTATTTGCAAAATCTTTCACTTCAAATATGCTGTTGTTGAATACATCAATTTTATCTTTCAGGCTTTCTAAATCATTTGAAGGTGTTATTATCAGGTTATCTCTGAAATCCGCAAAAAATTCTTCATCTTTTTCATAAATGCATTTTGTTATAGCTTGTACACATACGTTTTTTATGTTCCAAAAGCTATATGCTGTAGTATCATTCCAACTACTTCCCGAGCTTAAAAAGCTTTCACCGGGATTAAAGCTGTAACCATCCCCGCTTTCAACAGCTAATTCCGGATCTCCTGATGAGTTACGCAATTCAATTACAACAGAGAAAATTGTTCCCGGCTTTAACACCACATCAACGGGAACAGGAATTGTATGATAACCTGCTCTTGCTATATTTGTCTGCCATGTTGCTTGTAATTCACCTTGATCGGGAGAAGAGTAATCTTCCGGTAGATTTTTATAAATACTGACTGTTAAATCTGTGTTTGCCTGTGCAGTATAAGTTGCTACAGAGGTAATAACCTCATAAGAATCCGCCTTGAAAACGTTTGCAACCTTCGGTGTTGAGCTAATGGTGATATATGATGAAAAACCGTTGCCGTTATACGTATAATTATTAGTTAAATCATCCGCTCTCTGCGTAGTGTAGCCAACAAATTCTTTTAATGATGCATCCTCATAGGATATCCAGAAATAGCCCTCATTTCCCCAAGAGCTATCCCAACTGTTTTTGCAAAGCCACGCGCCGTTCCCGTCAGGACGCTTAAACAGCTTAAAATTCTTTTTTGCATAATCGTCATCCCAACCTACGATTGTAATTGCGTGATTTGGGGTTTCTGTTGTTTTGCAATAATATGCATATTTATTATCATTAAGATTAGAATCATCGCTGTAAAATGACACCGTAACGGCACCGTGCTCGGTTATCCATTGCTTTACATCCGTACTATCAATCAACGTTTCAGTTGATTTAAGAACTATATTGCTGTCTTTATTATATCTGTTTGCCTCACCGTAATTACCCATAGCAGTAAGGTTGTAAGGATAAAACGGATAGTCCGCCTCTTTTGCAAGACCTGACCAACGGGACAATGCTCCGGTTACATACATCCAGTTACCGCCGCTTGAATACGGACTTGTATTTGTGGTTCCGTCACCGCTTGCGCGCGAAGCACCGTCATTAACAAGACTGTTTTTTGAAAACCACACAAGATGAGCCTCAGAATAATCCGCACTTTCCAAATCATCTATCCCCTGAGCAATACTGTCTGCCTCAAGAGCGCTTATGGCCGAAAATGCCCAACACGTACCGGAGCTTCCCTGATTTTTAACTGATGTTATGTAACCCTTATTTCGTGAATCGTAGCTTGCAGGAAGACTTGCAGAATAATATGTTTGCGCATCTTCAGAAAACTCAAACGTTTCCTCCTCAACCGCATCACCGTAAAACCCGTCTATCTGATAATCCACGTATCCGTATTCACTCGGTTCGCTTTCGATTATATTATATATCTTAAAAGATGCGTCTTCTTGTGCTGAAGCAGGAAGTGCCGCAACCTGAAGAGTTAAACACAAACACAAAAATGATGCACATAATCTTTTCATTTTTTTACCCTCTTCCTTTATAGAAATACCATCTGATTTTTTACTTTCTTTATTCAGTTTTACAAATCAATCTTCAATTTCAATCTCAGCGTCCGTAAAACTATACTCCTGCTTTGACTTTTTATTGATAATAACAACACCTGCTATAATAGCGGCTATTGCAACAAACCTGATGACACCGCCCCAATAAGTCATAGACAAATTTTTTACTGCAATACTCAACGGATGAAAAACATAAACACAAGAAAAAACATAATCATTATCAGGATTGTTATCACCGTCATCAATTGCCTTTGTTAAATATATGGTTGAAGTAAGTAATCCTTCTTCAAAACAGCATCCGTCTGTTTTGTTATTTTCGGAGCTTTTCTGCTCACAGATTTCTTCTGCTTCATTATTAAGTAACTCATCCGCATACGCAACAGCACGGATAGAGCTTATATCAACACGGCAACCGTTACCGTCGCCATTAGTGTTCAGCCATTCATTAAATTCAACAGAACCTTTTTGGATATTATTTGCTTTTGGGGTAAACGTATATGTAGCTGATTCTTCATTGTCATACCATTCAAGCTTTTCAAGATAAACAAAATTATCGTCACAAGTACCGTTTACGTACACGGTGGTGGCAGCTTTATTTTTATTTCCTTTACCGTAACCGGAAACATCTTCCAAACTGCGAATGGAACGACGATTATAAACATCGCGCTTACTGTCAAACCCAAGATCATTATATTCTTCTGTAAACTCATCACCCAATTCGAGAATACGAATATCTGAATTTGTCCTACCCGGATTTTTTCAAAAAGAATATACGGCTGTGAAAAGGCTAAGCTTTCACCTTTTTGGTTTTTCACCGTACTGTAAAAGCCTAAATCAACAGACAAAGGGTCCTGTTCATAAACTTTTAAATTTTGGTGTGAAAGATAGAATGCTTTTTCGACACTGTTTGAATGCTCTGAATTATAACAATCATTTAAATTTTTATACAGATTCAATGTTTCGGTGCGATAATCGGTATAATGCTTTATAACATCCTTCGCCTCAAAGTATACTAAAGCACCTCGTGCTGTCAAACTGAGCAAAACAACAATTACAATTAAAAGTATTATCTTTTTCTTTTTGTTATTTTTCATATTGAGAATCATCCTCTTTCACTTCAACGAAAGCGTTTTCAACTACTTTTTTACTCGATTCGCGCTTTTGAT
This sequence comes from Clostridia bacterium, assembly GCA_017621885.1. GTDB lineage: Bacteria > Bacillota > Clostridia > Oscillospirales > Acutalibacteraceae > DTU089. Next base: position 22,405 of record JAGASD010000026.1, read on the forward strand.
AAATAACAATGCATACAGCTAAAATAAGCCAGGCTGCAAATGTAAGCGCACAGCCTACATACTTAACGGTAAGCCTTGCGCGTGCAATTTGCAAGGGATGGCAGACATAAACGCTCGAAACAAAATAACCGTCACCGATATCAGCTACCTTTTCCACAAAAAACGTTTCGAGATTTTTTATGTCACTGCTTGACTCAATTTCATCAACGTTAAATGTTTCTTCTATATATTCTTTGGAAAGTTCTTCACACAGAGCTTTAGCTTCTGCATTTTGTAAAGGCTCATCTTGATAAAACGAGTCTGCAAGATTTGTTGCATTTATATAATAATTGGGGGAATTCAATGAATTCTTCCAGCTTTCAACAGACATTTTGCCGGAGGCTGTCTGATTGTCAGTGGGTGTGTATGTATACACAGCCTCCCCCATTTCAGTTTGCCAAATCATTTTTTCGAGATAAACAAAGTTATCATCACAGGTACCGTATATTTCAATCGAACGCGCATCTCCGAGCGGAGCTCTGTTATTGTGCACCTCAGCACAATTCCACAATTCATTTAAGGCGTGCTTGTACCCGTCATCTTTAACCTCAACTGTTACTCCTGCATTTCTTTTGCTTTCGTATGAAACGGTAGCATTTTCATCCCAAAATATAATCCTCGCATCTTCAACATTTTGCTCCGTTCCGCTTTCCAATATGATAAAAGGTCTGTATGAAGCAACAACCTCACCCTTTGCATTTCTCAATTCGCTGTAAAACTCACCCTCTGTAAAATTGGGATTTTCAAAAGCATAACCCATATAATAGGAGCGTACCGCGCCAAAACCTTTGCCGTATGAATCCCTCATAGCATCTGTTGTATTAACTTTATTTTTAATTACGTATTCTGTATTTTCTGCAAACTGTTTTGCCGTGAAGTAGGTAGCAATACAGCAATACGCGGTCATACCTGCCGCAATAATTATTGTTAACACTACTACAACCGTACGATACAATTTATTTTTCATAACACACACTCCATTCATCATAAATCTGCTTTTTAATTTTGCTTCTTACGTTTTACGGCTTTTGCTATTGCTCTCACAATAAGATTGATTACCGTACTGACACCAACACTTACAGCTGATATTCCGCCGTAAAATAACGTAAAATAGAATAATTCCAAAGCAGAGTTTACAGTTTCTTTCATAGAAACAATCGTGTATGCCAGAGACAGTAAGCCTATTATTAGCGGAAGGAACAATTTGATGCCGACATGTGCGTTAGTCAAGCCGAAAACAAATGAAACGCCCAAAACCGAAAACGCTATGCTGAAAATAACACCCTTACCGTCACTGAAATCACCGAACAAAAACGCGGTGCCTAATGTAAGTAAGACTAATGCAAATAAAATTAAAACTCTTGTAAAAAACGTATGTTTATTATATTTTGCTTCCATTTTTTCCACCTACTTTTTTATTTTTTTAACTAAATTGTATCCGCGCAATGTGTAATCTTTGTGTTGTTTTATGAATTTTTATATGATATTAAATGCAAATCAATAATTATATCTGTTTTCGTTTTCTTTTGCGCGTTTTATTGTTCTTACAGTTATAAATATGTTCACTGCAGATAAGCAAACAAGTGCCATTGAAAGAAGTATGAAAACAATAAATGCGGCTGAAATAGCAGTTTCAAAATCTTCGAAAGCATCCTCGGGTGCATAAGCATTATAATTCATCTTAACAAGCTCGGAAGCAACAGAGCTGATATGACTGAGGCTATCGACACAAACGTAAATACCGCGCGATTCGACAATTCCTTCTGCTTTTTGAAAATCATCCGCTGTTGTAATTTCACTTTCAATCAACACAGAAGCAATTCTACAGAAGGTTTCCATAGTAACAAAGCACGTTGGATCTTCAAGAGCACTCGGAGTCATAGTTTCCTTTTGTATGGTTGTAACGATAGATTTTTCAGACACACCGTTTTTTGCATCAAATGTAAGCTTTTCAATTTTATCGGAAACAAAGCCACCGTCTACAATTTTTGTTACACACACATCAAACACAGCCGTGCTGATTTCTTTATTGTAAAAGTACGCCACATCCTTCTGCATATCATCCAAGCCTAAAAAGGAGCTGTGTTCTTCTGATATTGCAAAAACGTTAACGGGTCTTCCATCCGTATAAACACCTGAATTGATACCGTACACGGGTATAACGCTGATATTTTTACCCGGATACTTTTGTATCAGGACCTGCTTAATTTGTGCTGCGTCATCAGCAGTCACTTTTCTGTGTGTACCGTTTTCGGTGCAGGAATCAATATAAAGAGTGCGGTTTGCCATATTTTCGACGGTATCTTTTTCATATTTAAAATATTCTTTTGAATAAACAAGACCCGCAACACCGGTAACACTTATTGCAAAGGACACAAGGAAAACCACGAATATATAAACAATTTTGTAAGGCTCAAGCATTTTTCTGGGTGTCTTTGCTCCGTCACCCAGCGCTTTATTTATGTTTTTCTTATAAATATGGAAATAAACAAAAACGAACAAACATAAAAACAGTACAACTGCCACACTAATAATAAACAACCATTTAAACATTTTTCATAACCCCTTTAAATATTGAATGCTTCTTTAAACGCGTGATAATAGCTTCTTGTTACATCAACAACAGAATTTTCTGTCAACGTCAGCACAAATTTCATTGAAAGCGTAGGTGTAATTTTTTTAATTTTACTCTTTGCAACTATCACGCTGACGCTAACACGAATAAAATCCTTTTTATCAAGCTGTTCTGAAAGCTTGTAAAGCCTTTCGTTTGCGTAATACTCATTATCAACGGTATGAACAATTATCTGATGGCCGAAGGACTCTATGTAAACAATGCTGTTGCAATCAACAATAACTCGTTCATTTGTTTGCTTATCTTTTACAATAAGCTTTTCGGCAAATCCGTTCACCTTACTCAAAACCAAATCTGCAGAATCGTCAGTTTTTATTCCGTGCTGATGCAACTCACCCTCAATTTTTTCATAATCTCCGTCGGTTATATTAAGTTTAATTTTCATTTATAACCCCTCCTCGAGCCCATAATAATTATTCTGATAATTTGTTTCAACAATCTCTTCATACTTTACATATATGCATTCATACTTTACATAAAACGGTTGTTTTTCATAAAGTCAATCAATAATTTTTTTATACTCACCAAAGACAATATCATTCTTATCTATATGCTTTAAACAATAAACGAGCATATATAAATCGTCTGTTATCATGGTTAGAGATAAAATCAACATAATTAAAGCGAAAAAGTGTAAAACACCTTGTGTAAACACTGTCATTAAAGTAAAAAGCGCTGAAATAATCACAAGAGGCATAATAAGACTTATTATAATTTTTTTCTTATCAACGAATCCGTTGTAAACACTCCCCGGGTCTTTATAGCAGGATAAAAGACAGCTTTCGTTAAGCTTGCCACCCGAAATCACAGTTAATTTTATAAGGTCTCGCAAAGGAATAAGCAGTAAGCTCGTAACAAAAACCCCTGCGAGAAATGCCCCGAATCTCCAATCAACAACTTTTAAAACACTGCCTTTAAGCTTTGTGCAGATAAAAAGAGCTAAAAACATTCCTAATCTCATCCGGATCATAAAAGCGTTTCTTTTCCTTTTCAGTCTTTCTCCATCATACCATTTTGTATAACCGTTGATTTCATCTACGTTATTTTTTGCATAATCATACGCAGCATTTTTCATAATCTTCATTACTGTTACACCCCTTCCGGTCAGACACATTCTGTATATTTTTCATTTTTCTTTATTTCCTGAAGTAAAATCTCGGGTGCATTTTTCAGATAATCCTTTAATCCGTCGTGTAAAGCTTTCGGAAACCTATTGTGATTATGCACGACCTTAGAAACAAGGGGGGCTGAGTATCTGTACTCTCCCGAGCTGTCAATATCAAGCAGTTTAATGTGGTGGTTATAAGCGGTATCGAAATAATCCATAGCCTTTTCAATACTACCGTTTAAAGCTTCAAGAATTGAAATCTGCAAATACAAATCTCTCATATTACTATGAAATTTACCGAATCTGCCATCCTCAAAAATTTCCTCATAAAACCGTACCAAAGAAAGTAAAATCTTTTTGCTTTCTCCCGATTTTACAAATGATATTTTAGTCATAACGGATGTTTCAATATTCTTTTTTAATTCATCAAGAAGAGTAAATATTGCTTCGCCCAAATATTCCTCGCGCTCCTCATCCTCGGAAGCAAGTACAAGCAGGCATTCACGGCTTGCAAACACAGGAGGCTGACTTTTGGCGAGGCTTTTTGCTTTTTCAAACTCTCCCATTTTTGAGTAATCCGCAACCATCAGAAGAATTACCGCTTCCCTATCGGGGACATCATCCATAGTGAGTAATTTTTCAAACACGCTCATAGCTTCCTTCCAGAAAATGTTTTTAGAAGCATATTCCGTATCTACCGAGCCGTAATCAGATCCACTGTCTGTTTTACTCTTCAGACCATAAGTTTTCCATCCGTGAATATGAAGCGCATAACCTAAATTCAAAAGCAGACGCGGTTCAGACGGATATCTGTAAACTGCCTCACGAAGCATAACAAGGCAATCCGTTAAATCTTCGTTGGCAGAAATCATTTTTTCACTTTTTATAAGAATATTATCAATTCTTTCCCGGCGGTCACCATCGTAGCCGAACAGCTCATCAATTGATGTGTTGAAAAAGTTTGCTATTGAAGGAATCATCTCCATATCCGGATAGCAGCCGTTGGATTCCCAACGTGATACCGCCTGACAGGTCACCCCAAGAGCATTTGCTAAATCTTCCTGACGTTTACCGAGACTGCGGCGAAGCTCACGTATTTTATTACCTATTTTAATCTGCATAATATTACCTCCGTTATTTTATCACCGGTGTAATTTTATGATAGCTTATACGTATCAGAAAAACAATAATCAATTAGTTGTTTAAAATTCAATCGTCGGTTGATTTAATTTGTTTTATTATAGCCCTCCGAATCTTTCAATTCAGAAGGCTATAATTTTTACTGAAACATTCTGAATCAGCTTTAAAATCATTTAAACTTAACCCTTATCTTATGCGAACCGGGATTAGTCCTTATCTCTATTTTCCCTTGTCCGTTTTTACCCAACGGGATAAACTTATATTCACCGTCGGTCTCAATGCTCTCAAATTCTTTATGCACATAAATAACCGTCGGAACGTCATACTCTCTTTCCTGTGTATATTCCAGGGTAAATTCATTGTTTTTTCTGTCGTGCCTGTAACGCTCGATTTTACCGCAAACAGCCTGAGGCGCAGGACGGACAAGGGTATTCATAATTTCATTCTCTATTAAAAAGAAATTATAGAAAAATGCATAATGGGTCTGACTCCATTGATTTTCATCGAATTTATCAAGAAGAAAATCAAGATGTTTAAGCCAGTCGCCTCCGATACCTAAAGCGCCCCATTCACCCACAACAACCGGAACGTCCCACTTCTCCTGTGTTCTCTTTTTTTCTTCAAAAATCGACCACACACGGGAATTGCTTGCATATTGATATGCGGGTGTATCTACCGTAAGATCATATCCGTGAGGTGAATAGCAAAGATTTTTCTCTTTCTTGCCGTCGTAATTTACGGGAGGTGCGCAAAACGGAATACCGAGATTTGTATAATAACAGCTTTCAACAATTATAATTCCATTGTCGGTAACGTTTCTTATAGCCTTTGAAAGTCGGTTTATAAACTTTGAATAAACCTCCTCATCAAACTTTCTCTGAAGCTCGTCGCCTGCTTTGGTTACCTTACGGAACAAATCGGGATCTTCAAAGGGTTCAAGCACTCTGTGAGCTTTACCTGTAAGAAGCTGTTTTATAAGCCAGGGTTTATTGCAACGTTTGTCGGTCAACACGGTTTTTGAAAGATTTAAAATCAGCTTTCTGAAAACCTTACCGCCGTCACTACCCGGATATGGCTCGTTAAACAAATCGAATCCGAACAATGCAGGGTGATCTTTAACTCTTTCGGCAAGGTGACACCACATATTTATGAAATATGTTTGCAAGCCCACACCGTTAACCTTAGCATCTGCCCAGAAATTATCAAAGCAATTGTGCACACCCTTGTCCCAGAAATATCCTGTTGCCCACACAAGCTTTGATTTTCTCGGTTTTTTAGTCCCTCTCAAACAAGCCCATTCGGGAGCTCCGTCACCGCCGCGTTCATCTGCAGCGCCGCCGAACAAATCCTGATGCATATCAATAAATACATAAATACCGTATTTTTCACAAAAATCTAAAAAAGTAATTATTTTATCTATGTATTCTTCGTTATATTCATTAGGAGACGGTTCAATTGCCGCCCACGGAATACCGAGTCTTACAAGATTCCAACCGCTTTCAGCGAATTTTTTTACAGTTAACTCCGTATAATCATCATCATGCAAGCATGAAACGCGTTCAGCACATTTTTCGTTGAAATTGGTGCCGTTAAAAATCCTATGCCTGCCATATTCATCCACGAACCGTTTTCCGTCAACGATTATCTTTTCCATACCTATTCTCCTTGTCTTTTGATAAAGTTTTAATAAAAGCTTTTATTTTATGCTGATTACAATATGTGAATTGTCCTCAGCAACAACATCCATTAATTCGCCTACTGCACCGCTTTCAGCAAGTGCAAGAATTTCATCCAGTTTTACGCCCTCAATTGAGCCGTTACCTAAAATGCCTGATATTCCGTTACCTATTCTGGCAAAGCTTTTTACCGTAGCTAATGGGAAGGACACTTTAACGGGATTCTGACCGGGCTTTTCAATTTCAATATAAAGCTTTAAATTTTTCGAGTTATCACTATCAGTCTTTGGGGTTACGTCGTCATTAATTGTATTGAAGAATAACATTTCAATCGCTCCTTTTTTTGAATAAGTTTTGTAATAGTTTTATCTGACAACTTAAATATAAATTTTAACTTTACAAAAATCAATTCACAAAACCGAGATAATTATATAAATCCGCTATATACTTGGTGAAATCAACGTTTTTTATGTATATTTTTAACAAAACGCCTTCTTAACCGCATATTATTCAAATTTATTTTATACCATAAAAACAAAGATTGCATTTTTCTTCGGGCACTGTAAGATATCCTATTTTCACAAGCTCCTCCATAAGAATTCCTGCAACATCGGTTTTATGACGTATGTAACATAAAATGTCGCACTGTTCAATCAAATTACGTGGTACATGCTTTTTCAGAATTGCTTCAGCACCCTTACAAAGCTCAGTAGCGTAATTCTCTATAGATTTAATTGTGCAGGCAAAATCTGAGTCCATTTCTTCCTTATCTTTTTTTGTAATAACAGGAAATTCAGCTTTCATTTTTCCGTCAGAAATTAAAACTACACCTTTTTCTATCAAAAAAGCCAGATTTTCTTCATCAGATGAAATATCTTTACCAAGAATTGCCTCACATATAATATCGTTACAGTGGCCATTTTTAGTCCTCCACAACTGACAATTTTCTATTATGTTATAGTTTATAACTCTGTAATGAGCGGAATTTTTTTTGCTGTTCCAATCATAAATGCCGTTAAAATAGCCGTATATGTAATTATTATCATGTCCGTAAACATATCCTACTGCGTCTTCGCTGAGTTTAGGATATGAACCTATATCCCATAACAACCCCTCTTCGGATTTCTCCAAAAATGCAAAAAGAATATAATTTGCAATGAACCATTTTAATTTATTATCATCGAGCTCAACACCAAAGTTTTTCTCTCTGTATTTTTCAAAAGCATTTTCAATAGTGTCTGTAATACTCTTAATTACATCTGATCGGGGAATTTTTGAAAGCACTTTTTCACGAAACTCATTTTCATAATCCTCTTTGAAGATTATAAAATTTGTCTGATATTTTTCACCGATTTCCTTTATAAAATTGTGATCGAGAAGTATATCAAGTTCATCTTCAAGATAAACCGCTGATACGCCTAATTCCAAGGATAACTCCCATAAAGTCATCGGTTTTTCATATGCCGCCAAAACAATATTGCCGGGTAACCTTCTCTCAAATGTGCTCCATACATAACCATTATTTCCTGCACCCCAGAAATCAACACCAAATGTTCCTGGGTTATAACTTTTTTCGCCCAAATTCCTTTGCATCTGTATGCCCTCTTTCAAAATTTTTCTTGTTTTAAAAAGATAGTATTTGACCATCTCAACACTGATGTTCAATTCTTTTGAAATTTCAGACACGGTTTTATTTTTTATGTAATAAAGAACGGTTACTCTGCGGTACTGTCCCGAAAGGAGCGACAGCTCCCTGCGTAGTGTCATTATATCTTCGTTTTCAATGACTCTGTTTTCGGGTGTACTCCAATTCACGCCGTAAATATCATTATTACTGCTTACACTACGGCTGTTTTTCTTTCTGATATGCTTTTTTAACGTATTTTCGGCAATACGCCAAAGATATCCGTAAAATGCATCGTCGGATTCAAGCCGTTCCACAGAAGACAGCACCGCTACAATAATATCGTTAGTCAAATCCTCAGCATCCTGCTTATCGAACAAATTTGACACACAGAATGCAAAAATATTTTTTAAATTTTCGTTAAGCAGCTGAGCCGCTGTTTCTCTTTTCATAAAAAATTACCGTACCTTTTTGAAAGCTTTCATACATATAGTACCATTACCCTTGCCAAGGTTAATCGGATTTTTAAAAATTTTTTAATTTATTTTTTTACGCTTAGCCAACACCCTTCTGCACCTACTCCGTCTTCGGGCGGAACAAGTGCACCCTTATCAATAAGGTATTCAACAACCGAATCAAGGACAGGAAGACTTGCAAGACGATTTACAAAACGCCATTCATCCAGTAAGTAGAACGGTACATTTTTCTTGATAAGCTCAGCAAGTTTTTCCGCAATAATCTGCGCTTCATCTTCGAAGCTTTCCGTGTTCAAGCTTTTGCTTATATCGAAAAGCCTTTTGTTGTCTTCCATAGAAGATACGAGAACTTTTGTATACAGAACACCGTCTTCTTTATATAAATATCCGCTTTCAACAGCTTTTGCCGCATGTTCTTTTTCTTTTTCCGACAAGCCGTTTATATTAAGACCGTCGATTGCCCTGAGTGTAAGCTGAACAGGAGATGCTTTTGAAATATTCAGACCGCAATCAAAATGTTGTTTTATTCTGGTTATGTAAATATTGTCAAGACGAACCTTTGAAAATCCGCAAACATTTTCTGCATCAACTATATCCCAGCCGCCACCGTAATTTTTCTTATTATCAACAAAGCCATACACACTGAACGGGCGCTCGATTCCACCTGATTTTTCAAAATATTTTTCTGCTAAAACCTTTTCTACTTTTTCAGAAAACACCTTTGTTATAAAGTATATCTGCTGCCACAAAATCAAATTGAAATCCACCTTTTTATTGAGGTACGGCAACCCAAGATATTCTTTTTTGTGTTCTTCAATAAACAGTGAAACTATATTGCATATTTGGGGCAACTGTTCAAGATACAAATCCTGCGCCTTGTTAACGGCAATTTTATCCAACAAAATAAAATTGATTGCATATTTGCCGTTTTCTGTTCTGCGAAGCAGACCGTATTCCTCATTTGCACCTTTGGTCAGAATTTCAAGTTCTTCTTCAACATAAACTGTGGGAACGTTCAATTTTTCTGCAATTTCTCCCGGACTCATAGACTTTTTATTACAAAGCCATAGAACGTGCTTTGAAAACATACGTGTACAAACATTCCGAGGATCTCCCCCACTTAAATTACCCTCACCCCAGATAACATAATCAATTTCATCAAGAGCAAGCGGTCTGTTGTTCATTTCAGTCATTTCATTTACCTCGCTTTTTATTTTCTGCCTTGCTGAAAACAATCGCTGACGGACGGCACTCTCTCCGATTTTCTGACGCCTTGCTATTTCTGCAGTTGACAATCCGTCCAAATAAAACATAATCATAACCTCACGGTAAGCCTTTGTAAGAAACGCAATTCTTCGATAAACAGCCTCCAATAAAGCATTGCTGTTATCCTCATACACGTCATCCGCAACACATTTCAGAACTTCATCAGCATCACCTTCATAAAAGCTTTCGGTGTGTCGTCTTTTGTTTTTTGAAAAATCAGCATACACATTTTTTGCAACACGCCACACAAAGGAATACAAATCAATAATATCCCCATCTGTATTGGCAGCTTTTACCAACTCGAAAATAATATCAGAGCACAGCTCTTGCGCCTCATAGCTGTCGTTGGTACGAACGTAGCAAAAACCGTACAGCTTATCCATCAGTTCATCATCAAAAAATTTCAGCAATTCTTGTTTTTTCATACAGTCCTCCAAGCGATTACGTAATGCTTTCAACCATATAGTCTGTAAAAAACTCAGTTTGTTAGGTAAAAAATGAATTTTTTTGAAAAAATTTGTAAAATATCAGATTTTACTGTCAGCACGTTTTTTCAATGCGGCATTTATCTTATTTGCCTCTCTTTTCATAGATACAAAAAACATTGTAAAAGAAAATGCATAAACAAATAACACACAACCGAGCATTAATATAATCTCCTCAGGAACGGGTCTTACCCATTCAAAAAGAATACCCAAGCCCACCATTGAAGCACTTACAATAATATAATGACAAACCAAGGCGAAGCCTATCTTCTTGTTTGTTGAATATTCACGCTGAGTAATTACGGTTGTAATAAGCGACATAATCACCCCTACCAAAGGAATCTCTGCCACGGTATAAACGGCAACAGTCTCATATCCTACAATCATTGTATACGCAGCAAAAGCGACAGCCGTACCCGTTGTTATATATGTAAACATTTTAAGGAATTCAGTAAAAAATTTCATTGCTCCAACCTCCTATATTCCTAACACTTTTTTCAAAGCCGGTACATACTGCCTTGAAATAATAATTTTTTCTTCGTTCTTAAGCTTTGCTTCAAATCTGCCGTTGAACATGGGCGAAACGGACTTAATCATATTCAAATTCACAATTACGGATTTTGATATTCTTATAAAATCCCTGTTAAACAGACTTTCTTCTATTTCATATAGCTTGAGTTTAACCTCATAGACCTGCTTTTCACAACAAGCAAACACTTTATTATCAACAGCTTCAAAATAATATATTTTATCCGGGGATAATTTAACAATATCCCTATCGCTGTAAGCTGTCAGTCTGCACTCCTCTTCCTTTAAGCTGCAGATAATTTCTGTTATACATTCATTTAAATTCCTGCACCGAATTATGACTTCCTCTTCTTGATTCGGCTTTGGTTTTTCAACCGTTATTTTCATTTTGCACCTTTCTTTCTCCTGCTGTTCATAACAAGCACTCCAAAAACCAAACACAAAGCACCCGTAAAAAGTAATATACCACAGCATACCGGCGGTGAAATTGCCGTATCAAACAAGCTTATATTTATTCCCATTGTTTCACCGTAAACACTTGAAATTTCAGAAGGCACGCCCTCAAACAGCACGTTCATCATATCTTCACATATTATATTTCTGAACATAACCGTGCTGTATATAACCGGTGTGCATTTCACCACATTCTGAAGAATGGGTGAAAGCTGACCTATAGGCAAATAAACGCCGCCAAAGAATCCCACCAAAGCGCCTATTACCGTACCGAAGCCGCTCCAGGCGCTTTCTGTCTTTACAAGTGTAGCGAATAAATACATTATAGCAGAATATGAGAAGGAGCTTACAATTATCATTGAAAATATTTTCAAATGTGATAGTGCTGACAGAAAATGCGCACCCCTAAACACAAAATAAAACTCTGCAACTGTAAATGTAAGAATGCATATTATCATAGCAGACATACAGGTTGAAGTAATATAAGCCAAAGCAATAACACCGCGTTTTACAGGTGAAGTATAAATAGCATCACTTCGTTTACTGTTTTTATCTTTTATCATAGAGGAATAAGACGAAAGGGTTACCATAACCGAATTAATCGGAACAATACCGCCTATTGTCCATGCCAAAACCAATAAAAACGCATTAGCTTCATCCTCTGCCGCATTTCTGCCGGGAAGCATCGCAAGTGCATCCGTTAAAGCATTAATGTTTATGTCTCCCAAAAAGAAAATCATAAGAACCAAAACAACAAGCATGGATAACAGAGAGAAAAAAATCACGCCCTTATCTCTTAAATACATCAACAAATTTCTTTTTACTAATTGTACATACTGTGTCATAACAATCCTCCTGTTGCATTAATAAAAACATCGTCAAGAGTACCTTGAATCACTTCAAATGCACTGAAATATCCTTCTAAATTTTTCAATATATCCATAGCATCATTGGTTTTTTTTAGTTTTATCACAACCGCTTTACCTTCTTTTCTGCAGTCGTATTTTTTTATTTTGTCGTCAATATTCTCTTTCGTATAAATTTTCAGATAGTCAAATGCATATTTTTCTTTTAGCTCATACGGTGTCCCAGATGCTATCAGTTTACCTTTATCAATTATGATTATTTCATCTGCCTGCGCGGCCTCCTCCATATAATGAGTTGTAAGAAAAACTGTCATATTGGTCTTTTCTCTCATTGTCCTTACCGTATTCCATACCTCAATACGTGCCGCCGGGTCAAGACCCGTAGTAGGCTCATCAAGAAAAAGTATTTGCGGTGTATGCATCAGTGCCGCAACTATTTCACAGCGTCTTTTTTGTCCGCCTGAAAGATATTTATATTTTTTCTTGAGTATTTCCTCAATACCGAAGGTTTTGCTTAATTCCAGCGCCTTCTGCAAAGCCTGTTTTCTTGTTATTCCGTGAAGAACACCTCTGCATATAAGGTTTTCGTTTACGGTAAGTAAATCATCAAGAACATTTTCCTGATACACAACACCGATATTTTTTCTTATGTGTTTACCTTGGGATAAATCATATCCGCAAATTTTAACCTGCCCTTCGGTAGGTGCAAGTAAAGTTGACATAATATTGATGGTGGTGGATTTTCCTGCCCCGTTAACACCCAAAAAGCCCACGAACTCACCTTCAGATGCGGAAAAAGATATATTATCCACCGCTGTAAAATCACCGTATTTTTTTGTAAGATTATTAACTTCAATAGATTTCATAGCTATCGCCTCCCTGCAAGCTCAATTTATCAAATTAATCATTGTTTTACAATACCGTTTGAAGTAAGTTGCATCTGAGAGGCGGTAAGTTGCATAAAACAGTTGATTTTTATGTTTACATAGGGGGTTTTCAGGCCCCTCGGAATCATTCACCTCACAAATAACAGCGGTGATTCCGGTAAAGAAATCACCGCTGTTATTATTGATTTAATTATTAAGATGTTCAGATTTCGGTCACAATGCTCAATACCGCTCCGTCATCTTAGCTTGGTTTTTCATTTGCTCGGGGCTATAAAATAAAACTCTACTCCGCCCTTAACGTTCTTATAGCCGTATTTAAAGCCATGAAGAGACAATATACGTTTACACACGGCCAGACCCATTCCCGTAGAATTATCGTTTCTCGAACGAGCCTTATCTTTTTTGTAAAACTCCTCCCATATATGCTTTGCATCTACCGAGCTTATATGTTCACCTTCATTAAAAACCGAGAACTTAACATGTTTCCTTTCTTTTTCCAATGAAACTTTTACAATTCCACCCTCTTTTGTATGCTTAACTGCATTAGAAAGGAAATTATCAACAACCAAGGCTATCAGCTCATCGTTGCAATTAATTGCAGCTTCAGCAAGATTAACCTGTAAATCCAAATTCTTCTCTTCAAAATGCCAACTATATTTATCTATTTCTGTTTCCGCAATAATCTGCATATCTGTTTTTTCCTTTTTTACGGAAGAAATCGAATTCACCTTATTATACTGCAAAAGCGTTGCAACAAGCTTATTCATACGCAGAGCTTCGGTGTAAATAGAATTTATATAATCATCATTTTTTTCGGGTGATATATTTTCAATGATGCATTCGCATTGATTAGTAATGACCGTTAACGGTGTTTTCAACTCGTGGGCAGCCCCGCTTGTAAAGGCTACTCGTGATATTTCCAGTTGCTCGTTTTTTTCTGTTATTTTTTTCAAATAAAAAAACAAAAAAGCACCTAAAATTATAAATACGCCTGTGCAGGCAGCAGCGGGTTCTAAAAAGTCATCAGATAACAAAGTTATACTAAAAGGCTCTCGCACAGTGTAGAAAAACATTACAATTTCTTTTTCGCCTGCTTTTATGGGGGTAATCCAACATCCCATTTCTGCATCCTGTGAGCCGATGCCTTCACCGGTGCAATTACGCACATCGTTCAAAAAGCTTTCCGACGACATAATTTCGTTTGCTTCTTCAAGCCTTCTGTCACCATCGATTAAATATTCACTTAACAGAATAACCGCTTCGTTCCCTTCATTAAAAACAAATTCTTTTTCCGCTTTTTCATCCGAAAAAATAATTTCTGTACTTTTACCTGTATAAGAGGATTTAATAATAATTCTAACGGGGATTATTCTGCCATCTGTTATATTATAGCTGAATTCAGAAACTTTAAAGCGATTCAACATTTCATTGAAATATTCCACTTCATCATAATGTTCCGTTTTTGTAATAACATTGTTCTTATAAAAATCGGCTAATTCATCCCGCATATCATCCGTCAAAAAATCATCAATGTTACAGTAAACAGGCTCCTCTTTACCATCAAGTGCAATCTTGAGATAAACACCGGTTTTTGCAAGTAAATTTCCTTCTCTGTCAAAGAAAGCTATTTTATCGTAACCATGGTTCATAAACTCCAATTGTATGTCAAAAATTTTTTCAGACAGATTTAAATCAGCTTCTTCAATGCTTTGGCTGTCTTCACAATAATCTGTCACCGTTTCATAAAGATACTGCCATTCATCAAAGCACGCTATCTTATACAAAAGTGTCAACAAATTAAAGCTTGTGAAGTATATAAAAGCCAGACATATAAGATATACAATAACAGTTGCCAAGGTCATCAGGGACAATATTCTTTTCTTTTTCATTGCTCTTTCACCTCAAAGCAATAGCCTGAATTCACCACAGTTTTTAAACACCCGGCTTTTTCACCGAGAGCCTTTCTTATGATTTTTATATGGGTATCAACCACACGCTCGTCACCGTCAAAATCGTAACCCCATACACGGCTTAAAATTATATTGCGCTTGAGAACTATGTTTTTATTGGTCATTAAATATTCAAGAAGCTGAAAATCCTTATTTGATAAAACTACCTCTTTTTCATCTACGTATACCTTCACAGAATTTTTATCAAGGATTATACCGTTAAGAGCAATTTTATTATCAGCAGTAATCCCACGGTATCTTTTTATCATTTTAATACATTTTTCGTAAAGAACCGACATAGGGAAAGGCTTGGTTATATAATCATCTGCACCGCTTGTGTAACCCTTCAGTAAATCCTGCTCCGTTCCGAGAGCAGACAAAAACAAAACAGGAGTTTTAAAGCGTTTTCTTATTTCACGGCAAGCCCCTATTCCGTCAAGAACCGGCATCATCACATCAAGTATTATTAAATCGAAATCTTCACACAGGGTATAATCCAACGCATCCTTTCCGTTTTCGGCAACGGTAACATTTATACCCTTGGCTGAAAGATATTCACTTATTGTTTCCCTGATTTTCTTTTCATCATCTGCGAATAGAACTTTATACATAATTTGCACCACCTTTTCCAAAACAATAAAACATCCGTGTGTAATCTATGTGTTATATAAAAATAAATCATAAAATTCAGGTGTTCATTGTTTTTGACAGGCATTAATTGAAAACCGAAACTCTTTTCACGTTCAAAATAAGCTTTATATCTGACAAATTACACAAGTCCCATATATTCTTCAAGCACTAAGCCGCTTGATTCAATTGCCTTTGCAGCCTCAACACCGACATAGCGCCAATGCCAGGGCTCATATATAACGTTTGTAATATGCTGTTTTTCTTTTGGGTAGCGCATTATAAAGCCGTAGTCTGATGCATTTTTTTTAAGCCAACGGAATTCTGCCGTGTTCTCAAACCACTCTTCAACACACACAATATCCATTGCATAACCGAGATTATGCTCAGAGCTTCCCGGAGGCATAATAACCTTTGCCGCCAGCACTCTTGCATCAGCGTTTGAATATCCCAGACTTTCATAATATGCAATTTTTCTGTTATAGTTACGTTCTTGCAATTCGTATGAGCGGTAACCCGAGCAAGGGG
The DNA here is from genome assembly GCA_017621885.1 of Clostridia bacterium. Classification (GTDB taxonomy): domain Bacteria; phylum Bacillota; class Clostridia; order Oscillospirales; family Acutalibacteraceae; genus DTU089. Next base: position 38,692 of record JAGASD010000026.1, read on the forward strand.
TAAGATAAACACCTTCCCTTGCGGCAGCATTGTACATTCTTTCGTAATGGACCGCAACCTGCTTGTCAAGACGTTCACCGCTTCCGCACACGTAAGTAAGATCGGGTGTATAATCCGCAGGTATTCTGTAGCCTGAATTTACAACCGTAAGATTCCATAGTTCAGGGTCAATACCGATTATTGTAGGATTGTTGATTGTACCTGCGCGAAGGTAATCGGCATTCTTGCCGTAAACTGTCTGACCGTTTACAGCCATATATTTAAGTACAACCCCCTGTGAATCAAAGCCGCTGAAATATCCCGAGGAAACTGCTCTTACGGTATAGCGGTAATATTGACCTTTAACTACATTTTTGTCGGTAAACTGCAATGAACCGGAATTACCAAGATAAGTCCAGTAATTCTGACCGGCACCGCGTCTGTATACGCGGTAAGCCGAGGCTCCGCTGACTCCGCTCCAGAAGAAGGTTAATTCCGCTTGCCTTGTAACAACCCTTTGCGGCACGGGTACAAAAACACTTTTTACAAGTGCACCCGAGGGATAAAAATCACTGTACACACTTCCGCAGGTCGCAATAACCGTATATCTGTAATATGTATTTGAATTTATTTTTGAATCCTCATAACAGCCTTTTGCTGTATTGCCAATATACGTCCAATAGCTCTGACCCGCAGCGCGTCTGTATACACGGTAACCCGTTGCACCGTTTATTACGCTCCACGAAACACTTATAAAGCCATTGCCGTTGGCTGCCTTGATATTAAAGGGATTGACAATCCTTTTGGTGTAAACACCAACAGTATCATACGCACCGAAGCCTGCTGAATTACACGCACGTACCGTATAGCGGTAATATCTTCCGCTTACCACCCTTAGGTCAACAAAGCTACATTCGCTTACGGTGCTGAGGTAAGTCCAGTATTTCTCCCCTGCACCGCGTCTGTAAATACGGTAACTGTCTGCATCGGATACCGCATTCCATACAAGAGTTAACCCCGAAGTGACATTATAAAGCTTCTTTATCACGGGTGCGGTTGAAGGAACTGTAATCACAGGCACCGTTGTTTCCGGCACCGTTGTTTCGGGCTCGGTTGTTTCGGATTCAGTTGTTTCGGGCTCGGAAGGCTCTGTGGTAATTTCTGTACATTCTTCTGTCGAAGACTCCTCAGCAGCCGTTTCTTCAGTAGTTGTTTCTTCTGTTGTTAAAGTCTGAAGAGATGTGGTATCCGTTACAGCTTCTGTTGACTGTTCAAAAGCAGAAGCGTTTTCATTCCCGCCCTCTTCTGCAGTTACAGGCAAAACAAAATACATCCCCACAATCATTGCAAGAGTAAGAATTAAACACATTATTTTTTTCATAACGCACCCCCTGTATACGCTAATATTTTACTACTCTTTAAGCAAAAATAAAAGTGTTTTAGAATTTTTTCTTAAAACCTGCATAGCATATACGTTATTTGCTCCTTGGCTTTGCAAATAATGACATTACAAGTCCCGCAAGCACCGCTGCCATTATGCCCCCCGAGCCTGCACATAAGGGTCCTGTCAGAATGCCCGTCCAACCCTCACTGCTTATTTTCTCAGCAGTACCTTTTGCAAGGGTTGCACCAAACCCTAAAAGAGGTACGGTTGCACCTGCCCCTGCGAACTTTTCCAAAGGCTCAAACAATCCCAAAGCACCCAAAACAACACCGGCAACAACATACATTACAAGTATTCTGCCGGGAGTGAGCTTTGTTTTATCAATGAGTATCTGTCCCACAACGCAAATAAGTCCGCCTACAACAAATGCTTTTAAAAAAATCAAAACAAACACCTCTGAAAGCACAGGTGAACCCTGTATGCCTTTAATTAAAGCATTGCGGCATATCAAACCGTTTTTCGTTTCGATATACTAAATGCTTTGAGGTTATTATTTGAAATGTATCCCATAATATACAAAAACGCTCTCAGCTTACTAAAAGCCGAGAGCGTTAATAAATCAAAAATTATTCAGCAACGGTTTCGCTAACGAAATCTTCGTCAAGGCAAGAGCATGAAACGTAGTTATCCTCGTCATAACCCTGGGGAGCGTTTTTAGCCTTGATTTTCTGAATGATTACGTAAATTGCTGCTGCAGCTGCTGCGATTGCTGCGATAATGCCGATTACTTTTAAAACTTTTTTCATATTTAAAATCCTCCCTGATTTTATTACAATTTATTAATTTAATTATAACACACAACACACAAATGTCAAGCAAACATTATTTATTTACACAAACATTTTATAATACTGCAAATCTAAAAAGCATTTTAAGGTTGACATACGGCAAGTGCAAAGGATATAATCACTACAAGCTGTTTATTATGTTTTTCGGAGTGATATTTAATGAATACAAAAAGAGTTATGGCGGCAATACTCTCTTTAATTATGATTAGTTCTCTGACCTCCTGCAAAGAAAATGAAGGTGATTCCGTTGTTCAGGAAAGCTCAACAGTATCAAATAACGTTGTGGGTGAAACAGTTACACAAAATATTTTAAACACCGAAAGTGCTGTGCTTAACACCACATCGGTATCCACCGCACAAACAACAACGCAAACCTCTTCAACAGAAAAAACAAGCACGTCAACAGAAAGCACAACAAAAAACACACCGGCTGAAACCCGGAAGGAAGTTAGTGAATCTTCTGACAACCCTGCTGAATGGTCAAAAGAACGAATAATTGACGAATATAAAAAAGCGGCAAAGAAAACCAACGGAAATGCAAAATCAAAACAAAACATAACATTACAAAGCATAAGCATTAATAATGGTGAATATGACAGCGCAATTTCTATGGTAAAACCGATAATCGCAAAATTCATTGAAAGCAAGTCCACTGAAATCGACGGTATTACAGGTGGTTTTGAAAACCTTACTGCACAGGATGTAAAAACCGCCAAAGCATACCAAACCAACGACGGCACCGTTATTGAAATGACTATGGTTGAACAAACCTCAGGTGCAAAGGAGGATGCACTCAGCGGAAGCGTCGGCCACGCAATCGCAACAGTGGGTGACATAAGCACCGTTACAGGTGATTTGGCTGATATAGGACTTCCTCTTGAAATTTCAGAAAAAGATACAAAAATTTATTATACCAACCCCGTTGTTAAGGTTACCATAGACGGCAACGGAGAAATCGTCAGCGGCTCCTGGAGCTACATTGTTGAAATATGCATGAACAATTTCAAGGCTTTCGGAAAAACAGTTGATAAGGCGTCTATCACTATGGAAAACACCATTATATTGTAATAAAATCCGTGCTCATCAAACTGCTGTGAGCACGGATTTTTTTGTTATTTTTACATTCCTTATTGATTACAACGAACTTTACGGGCAATACTTTTATCAGCACCTTTTACATACCTGAATTCAAGGAGTGCTGATATGTATTTTAATAAAGTTGAAATCTGCGGGATTGACACATCATCGTTAAAGGTGCTTACGGAAAAAGAAAAGGTTGCGCTCATAAATAAGGCCAAATCGGGTGATTCTGCCGCCCGCGATAAATTAGTAACAGGAAATCTCAGACTTGTTTTAAGCGTGATTCAAAGATTTGCAAACCGCGGAGAAAATCTTGACGACCTTTTTCAAGTCGGTTGCATCGGGCTTATGAAAGCTATAGATAATTTTGATACAAGCCACGACGTACGCTTTTCCACTTACGCCGTTCCGATGATAATCGGAGAGGTGCGCCGTTATCTTCGTGATAACAACCCCGTAAGGGTCAGCCGTTCAATGCGTGACACCGCTTACCACGCAATGCAGGAACGGGAAAGATTGAGCAATCTTTACGGAAAAGAGCCTACTGTTGAAGAAATTGCAAAAAATCTGGGGAAACCAAAAAGCGAAGTGGTAATCGCTCTTGAAGCCATTGTTGAACCCGTGTCTTTTTACGAGCCTGTTTATTCAAACGGCGGTGACACAATTTATCTTATGGACCAATTGGGCTCTGATGAATCTGACGGTGACTGGATTGATGAAATATCAATTAAGGAATCAATAAAAAACTTACCCCAAAGAGAAAAGAAAATACTTTCTATGCGCTTTATGAGAGGTATGACTCAGACAGAGGTAGCCGAAGAAATAGGAATATCGCAGGCACAGGTATCCCGCCTTGAAAAAAGTGCAATTGAAACCATAAAAAACGGCAAATAAAATAACAACAGCCTTCGTCTTAAGTATTTTGAAAGTAATGTAGTCTGTTTTAGTTGCAAAAAACAACAAATATTGATATAATATAGTTGAAAAAGGCGTTGCAAAGCAGGTGGTACTATGGAAATCAAAATATTTGATACTGTCCCTGAGGAAGCAAGATTTATACGCGAAACCGTTTTCCTTGACGAACAGGGCTTTGAGAAGGAATACGACGAAAATGACAACGTAGCAAAACATATTGTTGTTTACGATAATAAAACCGCAGTTGCAACCTGCCGTGTATATTGGGACAAAGAGGTTAACTGCTACCACGTGGGAAGAATTGCGGTTCTGAAGCCTTATCGCGGCAAGGGACTCGGAATAAGGATTGTAACAGAAGCAGAAAAGCTCGTAAAAGAGCTTGGCGGAAAAGAAGTTTTCATTTCAGGGCAGTTAAGAGTTGCAGAGTTCTACAAAAACAAATTAGGTTATACGCAATACGGCGATACTTATTCAGAAGAAAACGTACCGCACGTGGCATTAAAAAAATCTGTATAAAGCATTAAATCAGTAAAGGAGGATTCTTATGAAAAACAAGGTTATTGCAATAAGCCGTGAATTTGGCAGTGGAGGCAGAACTGTTGGTAAGCTTGCCGCAGAAAAGCTGGGTATACCCTGCTATGACCAGGACTTAATTCAGAAAATTGCCGAAGAAAGCGGTTTCTGTAAAGAAATCGTTGAAGAAAAAGGCGAATACGCAACACACGGAAATTGGTTTTCGGGTGCATGGGGAGGAAGAGATTATTACAGCCACACAATCCAGGACAATATCTGGTTTGCCCAACGCAAGGTTATCCTTGAGCTTGCACAAAAGGGTCCTTGCGTAATTGTGGGAAGATGCGCAGATTACATTCTTCAGGACGCCGCTGATTGCATCAGGGTTTTCATTCACGCTGACCCGAAAGCACGTGCCGAAAGAATAGTTTCGCAATACGGTGAAAGCGAGCTGGCACCCGAAAGGCGATTGCGCGATAAAGATAAAAGGCGAGCTGCATACTACCAGCTTTACACCGATAAAAAATGGGGCGACGTTAAAAATTACGACATTGCTCTGAGCACATCTTCAATCGGCATCGAAAAATGCGCCGAAATCATCGCTGATTTATACAATTCAAAATAACTGTCTACATACACTAAAACGGCTCTTACGCGATTTCGCGTAAGAGCCGAGCTTTTTTATTTAAACAACGGGATGCATTTCCATATATTTTCTTTCAAGCTCGTCATAATGAGTATAATTTCCAGCCTGAATTATGAGATTTTTGGCATCCGTATACGGTTTTGTAACCGTATTATAAACCGAAGCCGCTTTAAGGTATGCACTGAGTTCACGCTTCAGCCTTATACTGTCTAAGAAGCTTGAAACCTCTCGGTTCATAATTTCTTCTTTAACCGCTTCATCCGGTTGTTGAATATTTTCAATACCGTATCTTCTGATAAAGGATGCCGAACGCATTTTATTTCTCGCATTTTTTATTGCATCCGAACGAATTTCTTTTTCTTCTGCTGTGTTACGTGGCATAGCTTTGGCTTTCGCTAAAACCTCAGCGCTGTTTTCATAAAAATACAACGCACCTTTTTCCACGTCCTTTTGAGCCTGAGAAAGTCTTGCCAAACCGGCTCCTGTTGTAAATTTATTAAGGTCTTCCATTATTATTGCGGTTCTTTCAATGGCAAGATTTCTTTCCTTAATCTGTTTACGGGTCGCTTTATCAGCAGTTTTATCAACGTTAGACTTTGCCTCTCCGCTCAGCGCCTTTGCTTGAATTATAATCCCCATTACGTCTTCAAGCTCTTCGTCCTCCAGTTCACCTAAAGAATAATTTTCAAACATAGCACGAATTTTCAGAACGTCCACGTAAGCCTTGTGCTTATTCTCGGTCAAATCATAGAAGCAGAACGGAATAAGGTTAAGAAGTGCACCCAATGCAGAACACAAAATAAGAACCTCAAACAGATTGTTTCTCATTGCGTCGTTATAAAGAACGTCATAGTCGTCAAGTAAGCCCATACTCTCGTAAATCGCAGGGTAAACCATACCCGTGAAGAAACCTATAACAGTACCTATCATTCCTAAAGGACCAAACAAGCCATCTACTCTGACGCCGGTTTTCCATTGATGATAATCCTTCATATCTGCCTGAATATTATGCTGGACAATATTCCAGAAGGTGTTTATAAATGTGTTTAAGTACCAAAGAACACATATCATTACGAGGTTTTTATAAACGAAATAAAGCACCAACAAAATACAAATATTAATGGAGTTTGCTGTAATCAGCAAATTTCTTTTACCCATTTTCTTTATGGCAAGAGGACAAAGAAGCATTGACCACAGCGCCGCATTACCTATAACGGTATTTGCAACACCGAGCATTTCCTGATGTGCGCCGCCGTTTCCGTAAACAAAAGACCAACCGAGTACGACAACGTAGCCCGACTCAAGGAACATAACCCAGTTAGCCGCTTGAATAATCCAGTAATACTTATTTTTGGCAACCTCGCGAAGAGCGTCAATCATTCTCACCGGTTCAGGCTTTTTCTTGGGTAAAATAAGTCTTTCTTTTACCTTACCGAAGAATACCGTACCGATTATCAAGCCCACTATTGTGAAAACCGGATAAATAACCCTATATGTCCAGATATTGTTCAGACCCCAGGTAAGACCTGCAATCAGCGGTATAAAAAGCCCTGTAATTGTAGGTGCAAGAGAATAAATAACCTGAGAAATACTCATTACGTTTGCTCTTTCCTGAGCATTGGGGGTTATTATCTGTTGGAAATACGTATAACTCTCATTATAAAAGCACAGGAAAATATTAAGCAGCATATACATAAACCAGACCACAACAGCCTTGGTTATGTATTCCATATGTTCATACGGCAACCACACAAACACGGTTGTTATAATAACAATCGGAAGGCCGGTCTTTTTAATAAACGGAAGAAACTTACCGCCCTCTAATTTATGGTTATCGTAATACCAGCTTCTGAATATACCGATGGGAATACCTACAAGATTAGCAACGATAAGCATAACCTGCAAATCCATCGGCTTCAAGCCTATGCTTGCACCCACAAGGAAATTTGATGCGTCAAGACCGATTGCAGAAGCAAGCAATATCGTCCAATAAACACCGAAGCCCGCACCGCTGAGGCTTGCAACCTCTTTATAGGGAATGTAATTCCCCTTGGCAGGCTCGTGCCAATATTCTTTTACTGTTGAAATAAGTTCCTTTGCTTTTGAAACCGGACTTTTTTTCTCACCCGTATTCATACCCAACCCCATTTCCGAAAAAATTGAAAGTATCTGTATAATATTATATTTTATTTTAAACCCGCTGTCAACAAATAACCCGATTCACCTTAGAAACCTCAAATCTTACACAATAATCTTCTTGTTTTAAATCAGCAGAGATGCTATAATCAACCTATATACAATACACTCTTTAAACGAGGGGGAGGAAAATGAACCTTAAACTTTTCTTTCAGGCAACTGTAAAATTCCTTCTTGGTGCTGTACTTGTGGGATTGTTGGTATTTTTGCCCGCAGGCACAATAAACTTCTTTAACGGCTGGCTTTTTATGGCGGTTCTTTTTGTACCAATGTTCGTTGCAGGAATTGTAATGATGTTCAAAAATCCTGACCTTTTGAAAAAACGACTAAACGCAAAAGAAAAGGAACACGAACAGGACCTTGTTGTCAAGCTTAGCGGTCTTATGTTTATCGCAGGCTTTGTTGTAGCAGGACTTACGCACCGATTCGGTTGGTACACTTTAGATAAAGGTGCTGTAATTGTGGGTACTGTTCTGTTTTTGATTGCCTATATCCTTTATGCCGAGGTGCTCAGAGAAAACACTTTTCTTTCACGTACTATTGAAGTGCAGGAAAACCAAACGGTTGTTGACACGGGGCTTTACGGAATTGTGCGCCACCCGATGTACAGTGCAACAATACTTTTATTTTTATCAATCCCCCTTATTTTAGGCTCTGTATTTTCTTTTGTAATCTTTCTTGTTTATCCGTTTATAATTACAAAAAGGATAAAAAACGAAGAAGAATTACTTGAAAAAGAACTTAAAGGATACACGGAGTACAAAGAAAAAGTAAAATACCGTTTAATCCCCTTTGTGTGGTGACAATTATGATTAGACTTGTAAATGCATATTCTCATAAAGAAGAAATCAGAGAATTATTCGGCGAATACACAGCGATGCTTATTGAAGGTGACCCGAAATTCAAAGAATATCTTGAAATACAGAATTACGACAAGGAATTGGAAGACCTTCAATATAAATACGGCCTGCCATACGGCAGACTTTATCTTGTTTATTGGGATGAAGCCCTTGCAGGCTGCATCGGTTTAAGAAAAATCACTAACGATGTATGCGAAATGAAAAGACTGTATGTTCGCCCTGCCTTCCGCAAAAACGGTATCGGAGATTATCTTGTAAAGAGAATTATTGAAGACGCAAAAAAAATAGGATATTCAAAAATGCGCCTGGATACACTCCCCTTTTTAAAGGGAGCAGAAAGACTGTACATACGAAACGGTTTTTACGAAATCCCTTGCTATAACAACAGCCCCATGGATAACTCGATATATATGCAGTTAGATTTATAAAACAGGTGGTATTATGTTAAAAACTAAAATTGAATTCATTAACAACAAGCCTTTTATAAAAGTTAACGAGAACGTTCACTCTCCCCTTGCCTACACCACGTATTTTGACGAGTGCGGTGAATGGAAGGACTTTATAAAACACGGCTACAAAATGTTTTTTGTAAACGTTTCATTTACAGATTTGCCCATAAATAACGTAACGGGCTTCACACCTTTCAGAACGGGGGTTTTTGAGACAGCTACACCCGATTACTCCGGATTTGATGAAATTGTACACAGCATTATTGAAGCTTGCCCCGATGCGCTCATATTCCCACGTATAAATATATCAATGCCCCGAAAATGGGTAGAAGAAAACCTTTATGAAACCGTAAGCACTCCTACAGGTGCAAGAGAATCCTTGTTTTCCGAAGCCTTCAAAAGCGACGGTGCTGAACTCTTGAAAACATTGCTCTCACATATCCGTTCCGCTGATTATGCCGACAGAATTGCAGGATATCAGCTTTGCGGCGGTACAACACAGGAATGGATTCACCACGACCTTTTCGGTTCGTTTTCTGAAATGGGAACGGAGAAATTCCGTAAATGGGCACAAATAAAACACAACACACAAAACATCAAAGTTCCTGTGAAAAACGATTTTGAAAATGACCGTTTTTCAGAAGAAACAAGGCTTTATTACGAATTTTGCAGTGAGGAAAACGCCAAAACCATTGAACACTTTGCAAGGATAACGAAGAAGCTTATAAACAACGAGCAGATTGTTGGTGTGTTTTACGGCTACAACGCTTTTGTAAGTGACCCTATATGGGGATTGCACGGATTGCGGAATATTATTGACTCACCGTATATTGATTTCTTTTCATCACCCTGCTGCTATGACTGCAACAGAGAATTGGGTGTTGACTGGGGCGATATGCTTCCCGTTGATTCAATAAAGCTTCACAACAAGCTCTGTTTTATTGAATGTGACATACGCACACACCTTACCAAAAGGATGCAAGATTCCCGCCCCGGTGAATACCACGAAAACCAATTTTATCTACTGAACTCAAACGGCAAAAAAACAGTATGGTGCGGTCCTGATACACCTGAGCTTTCAATATCTGCAATACGCAAGGCTTTTGCACATCAGCTTACCAAATCCTCGGGAATATGGTGGTTTGATATGTGGGGCGGTTGGTATCATCACAGTGATTTAATGGACGAGCTTCAACGTCTGCGTCTTGTTTACAACAGCTTAAAAGCCAAAATCACAAGCGACTTACCGGCTGCAGAGGTTGTTCTTTTTATTGACGAAAAGGCTTACCGAAACATTGAAAGAGGCAATCCCCTTTTAAACTCTGTAAACAATTTACGTGTAGCAATGGGCAATTCGGGAATCCCGTTTGATATGTTTATGGTTGAGGATGCACCAGAAGTGCTGCGCAAATACAAAGCCGCAATTTTCACTGCACCGCGACCTTCAGAAGAAGGAAAATCCGCTGTAGAGCTGTGCAAAGAATTAAAAATACCTTACGTTTCGATTGAAGACGAAAACATTTACCACTCAACAAATGACCTGCGTGATTTTCTTGTTGCTTCGGGAGTGCATTGCTACAATGCTGACGGTTGTGTTGTTTATTGCGGAAACGGAATCCTTGCAATTCACACAGCAAAGGACGGCTGCACAAGCTTAACACTGCCCCGAAAATATAAAATCAAACCGTTGTCTGATACCCGTGGGAATGAATTCATAGCAGATAGAATAAACATAAACGCCCCCAAGCACAGCACGTTTATATTCGAATTAAGTTAACAAAGATTAAAGGCTTTTAAGCCTTGCAAAAATATAAGCTGAACGGAATATTTATTAATTACAAGTAAGAAACATACATATAAAAGACGGGTAGGATTTGTTTCCTGCCCGTCTTTGCATTCTCGCAAAATCACCATATACAGTCCTTATTTTTAGTGACTTTTATCAAATTGTATTAGTAAGAGTGTTATGATATACTTATATATATTTATTATAAAGGGTGATTTTACCATGGTAGACGCAATGATAGATAAAAACTTACTGCTGTATCGAAACAAGGCGGTTATGCAAACCGAAGCCCTTGATAGCTGGCAATACAAAACACTTGAATATACAGACAGAGAAACATATATCCCCCTTACAGATTGGGCAGACTATGTTGATACTGCTACGTTCTGCGACCGCAACACCTGTATGATGAAAACATCTTTCACACCCAAAAAGCCTCTCGAAAACCAGGTGGCTTTTCTTGAATTGAAGGTGCCCCATGACTGTGAAGCCTTTGTTTCAATTGACGGTGTGCGTTATGCAGGCATTGACAACGGCAATCAGCGTTGCAAGGTTTTTCTTGAAGACTCAATGTACAACAGAGAAATCATCATTGAGCTGGAAATATATGCTTGTGTATTCTGTAACGACCCAAGAATATTAAGACCGCTTGAATCGTCAACATACGTTATCGAGGACAAAGCATTGTCAGATTTTTCATACACTATGGATTTTGTACGCGAGCTTATAAAATACATAAAGAATGATTACACCAAAGCCAAGGTTATCAACCTTTTTGAAAATACAATACGCAAAAGCGACGTTTCGTTGGATTACACCGAATACCGAGAGAATGTTATAAAAATACATAAAGAATTAACAGATGGATTAAAGGCACTTAAACTTGCCGATGACAACTGCTTTATCGACTGCGTTGCTTCCACCCATATTGACGTTGCGTGGCTTTGGCGATTTAAAGACACAATCCGAAAATCGGGTCGTTCAGCCCTCAATCAGCTCCGACTTATGGACAGATATGATGAATTTGAATTTTCACTTTCACAGCCGTCTGTTTACAACTATATCAAGGAGGTTTATCCTGATATATTTGAACAGATTCGTCAAAAGGTTAAAGAAGACAAATGGCGACTTGTAGGTCCTATGTGGGTCGAATCGGACCTTAATATTTCGGGCGCAGAATCACTCATAAGAGAATTCCTTTACGGACACCAATTCTTTAAAAAAGAATTCGGCAAAACAAGTGACGTGTGCTGGATTCCCGATTCATTCGGCTTCCCTGCATCTCTTCCGCAGATTTTCACAAAATGCGGTATGAAGAGCTTTTACACAACAAAGGTGCGTTGGCAGAATGCAAACGAATTCCCGTATAATGCTTTTGTGTGGGAGGGAATTGACGGTTCAAGCCTTTACGCAACCGTTCCCATTACCAAGGACTGCTACAACAATGCGATTGATATTGAAAACGTAAGCCTTGCCTCCGACAAGCTCCAGCAGAAAGAGGTATGGGACCACGTTCTTATGTCTTACGGCTATGGTGACGGCGGTGGCGGTGTTACCGATGAAATGCTTAAAAATTACTACCTTCTTCAGAATGCACCCGGTATGCCCGGGGTCAAAATCAGAAAAGCCGAGGATTATTTCACCGACCTTCATAAAAACCGCGAAAATCTCCCCGTATGGAAGGGCGAGCTTTGCGTTGAAACTCATCAAGGTACTTATACCACCATTGCAGACGTAAAGAGAAACAACCGCTATATGGAAATGGCTTTCCGCAGACTTGACTTACTTTCGGTTATTGCAAAGCTCAAGGGCAAGGATGCAGGCTATGATGAAACTGTTAAATACTGGAAGGACCTTCTTCTTTGTCAGTTCCACGACGTCCTCCCGGGAAGCTCAATAGACACAGTTTATGACGACGCAGAAAAAATCTATAAAAAGCTTTTGGCGTTTGCAGACCAAAAAGAAAAACAGCTTATTGCAGACACGCTTAAAAATAACGCAGATGATAAAATCACGGTATATAACCCCAACTCATTTGTGGGCAGTGCATACGTAAATGTTGATAAAAAATACGAGGGCTATGCCCTTTCCGACGGTGAAAACACATCAAACGTTATCACCGATGCTGACGGAAATTGTGTTTTCTACGTTAAAGAGCTTAACGGCTTCAGCACAAGAACCTACGAAAAAGCCGCCGCCTTCAAAAGCAACGAGGCAATAAGAGTATCTCAAGCAAACGGTAAAATCAATGTTGATACCCCCTTCTTCACATTCGACATTTATGATGACGGTACGCTCAACGGTTTCTTTGATAAACGCGCAGACAGATTTGTTGGTGACAACCTCAATAACATTATTACCTTCAAGGACGGACCCGAATTTGAAGATGCCTGGAACATTGATAAGCAATACAAAATGCGTCCCGTTGATATGAATTGGGAAAACGCTGTAAGTCTTGTTGATACAAATGATGAACGCATCACGGTAAGAGTTACCAAAAAACACGCAAACACAATCCTCACTCAGGATATTATTGCATATCGCGATATTGCAAGGGTAGACATTGTTTGCCACATAGACTGGCAGGAGAAATACAAAATACTTCAGGTTTCCTTCCCCGTTAACGTTACCGCTACTCAGGCAAGCTACGAGATTGCTTACGGTATTGTAAAACGCAACACTCACTCAAACACACCTGCTGAAAAATGGAAACACGAATTTGCAGGGCACCGCTTCACAGATTTATCCGATGACGTTTACGGTGTTGCAATCCTTAACGATTGTAAATACGGACACAACGTTATTGACAACGATATGGTTATGACACTCTTACGCAATACAGATAACCCCTCACGTTTCCGTGATACAGGTGAGCACGATTTCAGTTATTCAATATTCCCGCACCTCGGCGGATTATCTGCAGGCAGAGTTGCTCAGGAGGGCTATCTTTTCAACTCACCCTTCATTGTATTCGAAGGCGAAGGCAGTCACGAGCCTATTGCTTCACTTTCAAACGAAGGTCTTATTATTGATTGCATAAAGCCCGCCGAAGACGGAAACGGATACATCGTTCGCATGTATGAGCCCTACGGTGTACCGGGCAAGACTACTCTCAGGGTTGCAGACGGACTTAAAATCACAGAGGTTTCACCCCTTGAAGAATATATTGGTGAATACTCGGGTGAAATTCTCTATAAGCCCTTTGAAATCAGAACATTCCGCATATCTTAATTAAACCCGAAAGGAGTATATCGTTATGGCAAAAGAGAAAAGCAGAAAAGCCAAAAAAGGATTACTCATTTTTATTTCTGTTGTTATAATTCTCGCAACTGTAATCACAGGGCTAAACCTCTTGGCTGTTCAGAATCTTTTGAAAAAAGGAGCTTCATATAACACCCTTGAAATTGAAAACCGTGTTACTCCCCAAAAGGACGAAAACGGAAACCGGTACTTTACAACCGACAGAGAGTTTAAAATAATGCACCTTACCGATATTCACATCGGCGGTGGTTTTATGTCAAAAACAGTTGACGAAAAAGCTCTCAATGCGGTTGCCGCTATGGTAACTAAAGAAAAGCCCGATCTTGTTATTGCAACGGGCGACATTGCTTTCCCTGTACCATACACAGCAGGTACGTTCAACAACTACAGCGGTGCAAAGGCTTTCGGAAATCTTATGGAAAGCCTCGGTGTTTACTGGGATGTTACCTTCGGCAATCACGATGCTGAGTGTTATTCATATTTTGACAGAGAAGCTGTTGCAAAAATTTATTCCGGTGAAGAATTTGAGCATTGCTTGTTCCAACCGGGTCCCGAAGATGTTGACGGCTACGGAAACCACGTAATTGAGATAAAAAACTCAAAGGGTATTATTACTCAAGCTATAATTTTAATTGACTCACAAGCATATGTCGAAAACACTCTCATTGACAGTATAAAAGGCAATTATGATAACATACATCCTAACCAGGTTGAATGGTACGAAGCTGAAATCAAAAGAATGAATGCCGAAAACAGCAAAGCCATAAAAGCAATTCAAGGTGATGATGTAAACGGCGGTTTATTCAAGCAATACGGTACAGTCAAATCTCTTGCATTTTTCCACATACCTCTCGTCGAAATGAATGACGGCTGGACAGAGTTCCAAAAAAACGATTTCAAAGATACAAAGGATTTCAAGTATATTGACGGTATAATCGGTGAAGGCGGCAAACGCGTTTACTGCGGTTTGGGTGAAGATGACCTTTTTGAAAAAATGCTCGAGCTGGGCTCAACAAAAGCGATGTTCAACGGTCACGACCACCTTAACAGCACCACCTTTGAATATAAGGGCATTCAATTCAGCTATGGCTACAGTATTGACTATTTTGCATACTCGGGTATTGATAAGCTTGGCTCACAAAGAGGCTGTACAATGATTACCTGCAAGCCTGATACAGCCTTCACAATTGATAAGTACAACTATTATTCCGACAGATACAACCTTGAAGGCTTTACCCGTGAAGAGGTTACAATGCAGCTTGAGGACGTTACTTATCAAACGACTGAATAACAGATATTTATACATAAAAACCGTACAAGGAAATAAGAAGATATGATTAAAGAAAAATTAAGCAAAAAGAATTGGTTTATAATTACCCTTTTCTGCTTTATGGGTGGTATTGCGTGGAATACGGAGAATATGTATTTCAACACCTTTATCACCAACGAAATTTATGCCGATGTATCCCAATCGGCAATTATGGGCTCCATGGAAGCTGTAACAGCCGTATCCCGAATGGTAGCCCTCTCGGCTATTGCGGCAGTACTTACCACATTTGTAATGGGTGCACTCAGCGACAGATTGAAAAACCGAAAGATGTTCATCTCTGTCGGTTACATTCTTTGGGGTATTGTTACGGCAATGTTCGGTTTAATTTCAAAAGAGAACGTTGCAAACCTCTTTAACCTTACCGACGAAGCCAAAATACTCGGTTGTACCGTGTGGTTTGTTATCCTCATGGATATTGTCATGACCTTTATGGGCTCAACAAGTAACGATGCCGCTTTCCAGGCTTGGGTAACAGATGTTACGGTTCCAAGGCAACGACCTGCTGTTGAAACAGTGTTATCCGTTGTGGGGACAATATCATCCTTTGCCGTAACGGGTGTAGGCAGCTTCGTCCAGGCAGGTACTATCTCCTACAAGCTTTTCTTCGGAGTATTGGGTCTTGTAGTTACCCTGTGCGGTGTGTTAGGTCTTTTCCTCATAAAAGATCCCCCTCGTACCTTGCAACAAGAAGCCTCCTCAAACTATTGGGCAGATCTTTTCTACGGCTTCAGACCCTCTGTTATAAAAGAAAACTCAAAGCTTTACCTTACTTTAGCTGCATTCTGCTTTGCAATTGTTGCTTTCCAGGTTTTCTACCCCTACCTTCTTACATATGTTCAATACGTAGTTATCCCCGATAACGGCGGTGTTGAAAATCTTCTTAAAGCACCCGTTATTATAACCGCAGTAGTTGTTGCTGTTGTTGTGCTCGCGCTGATTGTAACTATGCTCAAGCTCTCAACAAAGAAAAAAGGCTTTTGCCTCACAGCCGGTGTTGTTGTGTTAACTTTAGGCTTTTTACTTCTTTCAACAAGCACAAGCATTTATATTATTCTCATAAGCATAGTTCCTGTTGTTCTTGGCAATGCGCTTGTTAATATTCTTTTTGGTGCCGCCGTTAAAGACTTTATTCCTGAGGGAAAAGCCGGTCTTTTCCAAGGTATCAGAATGATATTTGTTGTGCTTATTCCTATGATTATTGGGCCGTTTATCGGTGAAACAGCCTGCAAATATGCAGCGCGAACCATAATAAACGAGGCAAACGCAGAAGTCATTGTACCGGCAAAGGATATGTTCCTTTGGGCAGGTATTGTGTGCGTTTTTGCGCTCATACCCCTTTACTTCCTTATTAAAAAGGGCTTGGATACAAAAGAAACTGAAAAAGCTGTTTGAGGTGACACAATATGAAAAAATGGAATTTTTATACTTCAAAAGAACTTAAACCCGAGGGTTGGCTCCGTCGCCAGCTTCAAATCCAGGCGGAGGGTCTGAGCGGAAATCTCCACAAAATATGGCCCGATATCCGCGACAGCAAGTGGATTGGCGGAAACCGTGAGGGCTGGGAAAGAGTCCCCTACTGGCTCGACGGATTTATCCCCCTCGCATATCTTTTAGAAGATGAAGAAATGATTGCGACGGTTAAAAAATACATAGATGCTATTGTTTCTGCGCAGGAGGATGACGGTTGGATTTGCCCCTGCAAAAAAGAAAGACGCTCGACGTACGATACCTGGGCAGTACAGCTTATCTGTAAAACACTTACGGTATATTACGATTGCTCGGGTGACGAAAAAATTCTTGAGGTAATTCAGAAAATTCTGAAAAACTATTACAACCTGCTCAAAAGCGGCAAAATCCATCTTTTCAGATGGGGACAATACAGATGGTTTGAAACCTTCATTGCACTCAATTTATTATACGAAAAATATCCCGAGGACTGGATAAAAGACCTTGCAAAAATCTTAAAGGAACAAGGCTTCGACTACACCACCACAACAGAAAGCTGGAAAAAGCCCAGCCATATCTGGAAATTCAATACACATATTGTAAATATAGCTATGATGCTTAAAGCAGAAGCTGTTTCTCACGATTTGTTAGGTGAGAATTATTCGGACAAGGCCGAAAAGCTTCGCACATTTCTTGACAAATACAACGGAACAGCCTTTGAAGGCTTTACGGGTGACGAGGTACTTTCGGGACTTGACCCCTCAAAGGGCACAGAGCTTTGCGCTGTTGTTGAACAGATGTTTTCTTACGAAGAGCTTTTTGCCCATACGGGCGAAAACAAATGGGCAGAGCGCCTTGAAATGCTTGCATTCAATGCCCTCCCCGCCACACTCACCGAAGATATGTGGGCTCATCAGTATGTTCAGCAGGTAAATCAGATTGCCTGCCGGAAGACTATGCTTATAGCTCCCTGGAGCACAAACGGACCTTATGCACACACCTTCGGGCTTGAGCCGAACTTTGGCTGCTGCACCGCGAACTTCAATCAAGGCTGGCCCAAGCTTGCTCTTTCACCATTTATGCATAAGGGCAACACAATAATCAATTCAATTATGCTGCCTTCAGTTCTTAATGATAACGGTATTGTAATAAGGCTTGAAACCGAGTACCCCTTCAAGAACAAAATGCACTATTATATAGAGGCGGATAAGGATTTCAGCTTTGTAATCCGTATACCCTCATTTGCAAAAAGCCTTAAAGTAAACGGTGAAAATGCTGACGTTAAGGACCTTGAATTTGAAATCAAGAAAGGTAAAACTGAAATAGAAATTGAATTTACCGCCACCCCCTATTTAAAGACACGTCCCAACAACCTTTACGCTTTGCAAATGGGTTCGTTGCTTTTCTCCGTTCCCGTTAGCTATGAAAAAGAAATGCGTGAATATGTAAGAAGAGGTGTTGAGCGCAAATTCCCCTACTGCGATTATCAGTTTGTTCCGAAATCGCCTTGGAATTACGGTTACGCGGACACAGATTTTGAAATCAAATTCAATTCTGTGAGTGATACACCCTTCTCGCAGGAGAATCCCCCCTTAACCATAAAAGCCAATATGCAACAGATTGACTGGGGTCTTAAATTCCCTTATAAATCGATTTGCAGAAAAACACCGAAATCCACAACACCCGTTTCTGACGTTCAAAAAATTGAGCTTTGCCCTTACGGCTGTACAAGACTGAGAATGACAGAAATGCCAATCCTTAACAAGTAATGAAGAAAACCACAAGATGCCGATTACATCTTGTGGTTTTTGTTTTTATATCCTTTTCATCAATTTAAAAAACTCTCCATCCTTATCAGCACCGTCAAAAAGCACTTCTGTAAAGCCGTATTTTCTATATAAGTGCAAAGCGTTAACGTTGTCTTTATCAACACCGATTGTCATTTCGGTAAAATCCATCTCTTCAGCTTTTCTGATAAGGAATTCAAGAATCTCGCTACCGATACCGCGATTTCTGTACTCCTTCTTAACAATCATTCTTGAAACGTATACCCTTCTGCCCGGTATTGTGTAATCGGGATCGCCCGTATCTAAAACCAAAGCACCCTCACCGATAAACTCTCTGTTTATTTTATAGACAAAAACAAGTCTGTTACCAATCTCGATTTCATCTCTCCATTTTTCAGCAAGGGGTTGAGCCTTCATATTCCAGATGTTTGCGCACTTGTGGTATTCTTCGGGTTTGAGTGGTTCAATAACTGTGTTGGCAAACTCTGTGAATGCTTTATTTAATACGTTGTATTTCAAATTTGCAATTTCTTTTAATGAGCGTGTTTTCATAAGATAGCGAACAAATCTGCAACCAAGAAAATACCCCACATCCGAATGTCCCTTATATGAACACCAATCACCGAAAAAGTCTTGCACACTTTCTTTGTTATCAAGACGGCGGAGATATTCCCTTTTTATTTGATTCTCATTTTTATAGCACCAATCAAGCCACCCGTCTTTATCCTGATGATAAAACTCATCA
>JAGASD010000027.1 GCA_017621885.1 Clostridia bacterium
TAGATTTATATATCGAATTACGAAGTAATATATCGAGTTTATCGTAAGATAAACATATCGACAGTCGATATATGCTAACGCATTCGATATGTGCGTCGCACTCGATATATTTTTGTTTCACAAAAATTCGATATGTTTCGCAAACGAAACAAGAACAAAGCGGCAACGCAGATTCACTCTGCGTCACCGCTTCATTATATATTTAAAATCAGATCTTTTTAAGATTGGGAATACCCTTGATAACAGCGGGAATAGCTTTAACTACCATAACAACAATACCTCTTACAAGGGGCTTCTTATCGTTAAGAATTTCAAGAAGCTGTTCTGCCATCTTGGGATTGAAAATACCAAAGCTCATTGAAATAAGGTTCTTGATGGGCAACTGCAAAGCAATGCCTGCTGCCATACTTTCTTCACCAACAAGCTTCTTAATAAGACCAACGATTTTGCCGCCATTCTTACCTGCAGCAGCATCCTCAATTGTATTAACAAGAGTGAGGTTAGGATATGCCTTAATTTCACCGGGAGGAAGCTCTCTGCCGAGAACGCTTACAAACTGTTCAGCAGGAACATTCTTAACGTCTGCTGAATAATAAGCAGGTGCTGTTTCTCTGTAATCAGGAACAATTGCATCAACTGTCGATTCAACGTTAAGCTCTGCACTCAATTTAATATCACGGCTTGAAGCACCAACGCAGATTGTAAATGCACCGCTTTCAACGTGCCAATCGTGAATATTAACGTTATAATATGCAAATGCTCTTTTGCCGAGTGTGATAGAAACCTCTTTTTCCTCGCCTGCTTTAAGGAATACCTTCTTAAAGCCCTTGAGCTCCTGCATAGGTCTGTAAATCGTGCTTTCGTTATCTCTTACGTAAACCTGTGCAACCTCAGCACCGTCTACGCTACCTGTATTTTTAATTTTGAATGAAACCGTTACTTCATCCGTATCTTTAATGCTGTCAGCAGAAAGCTTAATATCGCTGTATTCAAAGCTTGTGTAAGAAAGACCGTAGCCGAAGGGGAAAAGAACGTTTTTATTTGCAGAGTCATAATATCTGTAACCTACAAAAACGCTCTCTCTGTATTCAACGGTTGCAGTATTTCCGGGGAAGAAGTTGTAGCAAGGTGTGTCTTCAAGAGCAAGAGGATACGTTTCGGCAAGCTTACCCGAGGGATTAACGTCACCGAAGAGAATATCTGCCGTAGCACTGCCTGTTGCTTCACCGCCGAGAATACTGTTAAGAATACCCTTAACCTTGTCAGCCCAAGGCATTTCAATAACTGCGCCGCCTGCAAGCACAACAATTACGTTTTCATTAACTGCACTTACCGCGTCAACAAGCTTTGTGTGAAGAGCGGGAATACGGATGTGACGACGGTCAAAGCCCTCTGATTCGAACTCCTCTGTAAGACCGATAAAGAGAAGCACTGCATCCTTACCCTTTGCAGCTTCAACAGCCTCTGCAATAAACTTTTCGTCGGGAGTTTTGTTTTTCTTCGCGGTTGAGTAACCGGGAGCATAAGTAACCTTTGCGCCCTTTTCAACAATTGAATCGTAAGCACAGTCAACCTTAATTGCATTAACAATTGAAGAGCCTGCACCCTGATAACGGGGATTTTTTGCCATTTCACCGATAACTGCAACGTTTGCACCTTTTTTAAGAGGAAGAATGTTTTCTTCGTTTTTAAGAAGAACCATACATTTGCCCGCAATTTTTCTTGCCTTCTGATGATGTGCAGCAGCATCGTATTTATAATCACCGAGAACATTCTTGCTCTTCATAATAACGTCAAGCACGTTATCAACCATTTTGTCAAGGAATTCTTCAGGAATTCTGCCGTCCTTAACAGCAGCAACAATCTGACTGTTACCAAGACCGTTTGAAGTGGGCATTTCAAGCTCCTGACCTGCAAGAAGACCTGCAACACGGTCATTTTCTGCACCCCAGTCGGTAACAATCATTCCCTTGAAGCCCCATTCATCACGAAGAACATCTGAAAGGAGCCATTTATTTTCTGCACAATATGTACCGTTAAGACGGTTGTATGCATTCATAATTGTCCAGGGCTGAGCCTGTTTAACAGTTTTTTCAAATGATGTGAGATAAATCTCTCTCAAAGCGCGTTCATCAACTACTGTATCGCAAGTCATACGGCGTGTTTCCTGGTTGTTACCCGCAAAGTGTTTAAGCGACGTGCCCACACCCTTTGACTGAACACCGTTTACAAAAGCTGCTGAAATTTCACCTGCAAGATAAGGGTCTTCAGAGAAATATTCAAAGTTTCTTCCGCAAAGGGGTGAACGCTTGATATTTGTACCGGGGCCTAAAAGAACGCTTACCTGCTCTTTAAGACATTCTTCACCAAGAAGAACACCCATTTCATAAATAAGGTCCGGATCCCAAGAGCAAGCGGTTGTTGCCGCCGTGGGATAACAGATTGCAGGTACACCTTTAAGGCTTGTTGCCTGGTCCTTATCCATTTTTTCAGCACGTTTTCTGATGCCGTGAGGGCCGTCGGTCCACATAACAACGGGAATACCTAATTTTTCGATACCCGGTGTGTGCCAGTAGTCAAGACCTGAACAGAACGATGCCTTTTCTTCAAGTGTCATTTGTTTAATAAGATCAGCGTGTTTCATTTCATACCTCCGCTCAGAGTGTTTTCTGCAAAAAAAGAAAACAACTCCACACATATATATACATTAATAATATCATACAAGTTGTATCATTTCAAGAAAAATTATTACGTCGTATATTACTGAACATATATATCCATCACGATCTGCGTAATGGGCATTCATAATTATTCAAACATAGTACTCTCTGTCGGTTTTAGTGTTATAGCAGTATTTATTTAAATATATTCTTCAACCACAGGCAAATTTGGCTTGAAAATATTATCAGGTAAATCGGAAACATCAGAAAACTTTAGATTTTCAACTTTGCCTATCCGACAAATCAACTCACCCTCATAGCTTTGGCTATTAAATTTATACTCTTACCGGTTCACCGTATTCTCGTTTCATGGCTTCCATTGAAACTATCCACTGTTTGCCAAACTTACAGACGTCAACACCGTTTACGAGCTTGCCGTATGCAATAGCCTTACGAAGTGTGCTTTCGTTCAGATTCCAAAGGAACGCAGCATCGCTGAAAGCCATAAGTCCGTCAAAGGGTGTTTCAATTTCTTCACCGTTTGCCCAAAGCTCATCGCAGGATATGTCAATATCATCGTTCCATATGATGCCGTAGCCACCTTGGTCAACAATTACAGAACTGAAAAGCTCGGGTGAGTTTTTAAGAGGCATAAAAAAACTGTACTTTTCAAAAAGAGGTACAACATCATAAATTTTTGTTACGCCCTCGCAGAACTGTACGCTGAGCTTGTAATCAGGCAGAGCATTTACATTTTTAACCTTATGAAACATACAAAAACCTCCTTACTCAAGCGGAGAAAGAGTGATAAACTCCTGTGTTTCCCAAATCTTCAAAAGTTCATCCTTGTGCATAGCACTCCATTCGAGAACCATTTCAAGGGCTTTCCTTGGTAGTTCTCCCTCTAAGATAGTCCCATCGTTAATACAAATTGCAGCCATATGGTCACCGTAAATTGCGTGGAAATGCGGTGGATTATGTTCTGACTGCTGAAAATACATACGGATAACAATTCCGTAAAATCTTGATAATACAGGCATCGGTTAATCTCTCCTTTCACTTGCATTATATCACGGTATCGTGATATAGTCAATAATATTATAGTATCAAACAACCCAAATATACATTTTTCAATAGAAAATTTTGAAACATACAATATATCATTAATACAAATTCTATTTGACAACAAGGAAAATCATATAATATATCATTTTTTGAAAACAAGTAATATATTTTTTCATTCTTTTAGGCTTCTCTTTATTACCTCATACAAATTGCACATATAACAACAATGAAATTGTACTTTTTCAATAAGCGTTTTCGGTTGCTTTTAGACCATGCCTATGTTAAAATCAAGAAAAATGGCTTTGGAGAGTGTAAATATGCTTTACAAGAAAAATGTCGCACCGCAATTAAGCGATGATTTATTTAAAAATCCCACAAGTGAGTACAGAGGCACACCCTTCTGGGCGTTAAATAACTTGCTCACAAAAGAAGAATTGTGCCGTCAGATTGATATTTTTAAAGAAATGGGTCTCGGCGGATTTCATCTTCATGTAAGAACGGGTCTTAAAAATGAATACCTCAGCAAGGAATATATGGGTCTTATGAAGGCTTGCGTTGAAAAAGCAAAAGGTGAAAACATGCTTGCCTGGTTATACGACGAGGACAGATGGCCCTCCGGTGCTGCAGGCGGTCTTGTTACAAAGGATAACCAGTACCGCGCAAGAAACCTTATGTTCACCGCAAGAAAAGAAGCGGAGGTTAAAGCTGTAATCGACTCCCGTGCAGAGGGCGGCAGAAGTGGCGAGGGTCAACTTCTTTCCTGCTATGACGTAGTTCTTGATAAAAACGGTTATCTTGAATCCTACAAACGCATTGACGAAAATGACAATGCCGAAGGCACAAAATGGTATGCTTTCCTTGAAGTCCATCAGAGCAGCAGCTGGTATAACGACCAGACATACCTTGACACACTCAACAAGGATGCAGTAAAAAAATTCGTTGAAGTTACCCACGAGAAATACAAGGAAGAGGTCGGAGAAGATTTTGACGTGACTGTTCCTGCAATTTTTACCGACGAGCCTCAGTTCACAAGAAAAACGGTTCTTGGTAACTCCTTCGATACTGAAAAAGATATTATGATGCCCTGGACGGACAAGGTCCCCGAGCTTTATAAAGAGACCTACGGAGCAGATATTTTTGACACACTCCCCGAGGTTTTCTGGGATTTGAAGGACAGCGCACCATCCTTGCACCGTTACCGCTACCACGATTTTATTGCAGAGCTTTTTGCAAATGCATTTGCTGACACAGTTGGCGGTTGGTGCGGTGAAAACAACATTGCCCTTACAGGTCATATGATGGAAGAACCCACTCTTCACAGCCAGACGGCTGCATTAGGCGAAGCTATGCGTTCATACAGAAGCTTTCAGCTCCCCGGTATAGATTTGCTTTGCAACAGCCATGAATTTACAACTGCAAAGCAGGCATCCTCTGCGGCGCATCAGTTCGGCTACGAGGGTGTACTTTCAGAGCTTTACGGTGTTACGGGCTGGGACTGCGATTTCAGAACATATAAGCATCAGGGCGACTGGCAGGCGGCTTTAGGTATCACAATCCGTGTACCCCACCTTTCATGGTATGCAATGGCAGGGGAAGCAAAGCGTGACTACCCTGCATCTATTTCATATCAGTCCCCTTGGTACAAGGAATACAATGTTATTGAAGACCACTTCGCAAGAGTTAACACGGCACTTACAAGAGGTAAGCCCGTTGTTAAGGTTGCGGTTATTCATCCCATTGAAAGCTTTTGGCTCCACTGGGGTCCCAATGATAAATCTGCAATATTCAGACACAGCTGTGATGAAAACTTCCGGAGTCTTACAAGATGGCTCCTTGAGGGTAGCATTGACTTTGATTTCATTTGCGAATCACTTTTACCCGAACTTTGCAAAGAGACTTCTGTTCCCCTTAAAGTCGGTAAAATGGAATATTCCGCAATAATTGTTCCCAACTGTGAAACCTTGCGTTCTTCAACTCTTGAAAGACTTGAAAAATTCAAAGAAGCAGGCGGTAGAATTATATTTATGGGCTCTGCCCCCTCTCTCTGTGATGCTGTTGAATCACAAAGAGGTATTAATTTGGCTGAAAAGTGCGAAATGATTGATTTTTCTCGTTCCGCAATCCTTACAGCCCTTGAAGAGGAGCGCACACTCACTATCCGTTATGATAACGGCGACCTTTCAGACAACCTTATTTACCAATTAAGAAAAGACGGGGATTGCAGTTGGCTTTTTGTATGCAAGGATAAAGAGCCCCACAACAAAGACCTTTGCCACAGCGATGACATCCGCATAACCATCCCCGGTGAATATGCTGTAAAGCTTTATGACACACAAACCGGTGAAGCATATCCTGCTGATGTTACATACGCAAGCGGAAACACCGTTATAAATGAAGTTTTCTACGGTTATGATTCAAAGCTCTATAAATTGACTGAGGGTAAAGCTGATATCGTTTCTTCTCCCGCTCCCGAGTTCAAAAGTGAAGGAAAAACTGCTCCGACACTTGTTGAATATGCCCTTTCTGAAGAAAACGTGCTTCTTCTTGATATGGCTGAGTTTAAAATAGAAAACGAAGAAGATTTTTCACCCGCAGAAGAAATCTTGCGACTTGACAATGTGTGCCGTGAAAGGCTCGGACTTCGAAAACGCGGTGGCAGTGTTGTACAGCCGTGGGTTTACGGTGAACAAGCACCGATATCAAAGGTTACACTCAAATATACCTTCACAAGTGAAATTGAGTACGAGGGTGCTTCACTTGCATTGGAGGACGCTGAAAAAGCAGAAATCACCTTTAACGGTGCTTCAGTTGATAACACCATTACAGGCAATTTTGTTGATATATCCATATTCAAGGTTAAGCTTCCTAAAATCATCAAGGGTGAAAACACATTGATTATTACTCTTCCCTTCGGTGACAGCGCAAATCTTGAAAATGTGTTTATTCTCGGTAATTTTGGTGTTACTTTAGAAGGCACAAGCGCCAAAATAATAAGCCTTCCCGAAAAAATCGCATTCGGTGATATTACATATAAGGGCTTCCCCTTCTACGGCGGCAACATCACCTATAAAATCCCCGTTGAGGTTACTGAAAGCTCACTTAAAATATGTGCTTCCGATTATCGCGGTGCACTTATCAGTGCAAGGCTTGACGGCAAGGAAATAGGCAAAATTGTATATCCTCCTTACTGCGTATATGAAAACGCTGTTGAAAACGGCTCTCATCTTCTTGAGCTGACCCTTTTCACTCACCGTTACAACACATTCGGACCCATCCACCTTGTTAACGAAAAGGAAAGCTGGCACGGTCCGGACGCATGGCGCAGCACATACGAAAACTGGAGCTATGAGTATGTTTTAAGAAAAATCGGTATTTTGAAAGCACCTGTGACGGAATAACAAAAAGCACCCCTCGGGGGTGCTTTTTTTAATGCAAAAATCCGGAACTGTGTTGGCAGATTATAGATTAAGTTGCAGTGATGCGAAGCCTACCTCTCTGCGTAAGGAGAGAGGAGGACCGCCTTGTTGTTAAAGTCGTTTATATTATTTAGTTTTAAGCGAGTAATAAAATTATATTTAACAGTTGAGTTCAGCGGCGTGGTGGAGAGTCCTTACCAAGCAAAATTCCAAAACGACTTTCATTTAAATTCTATCCATTCTGAATTATCTTCAAAAACCTTACTTATTAACATCTTTGTCCCTATAAGGTTTCCTGGTTCAAGCACGCATTCACAATTTCTGTATTTTTTCCGCATTATTTCAAATACTTCTTCTCTGTTTTCTGCCTCGATTTCAAAATCTTGGCTAACAGTTTCTTCTATTGTAACAATAAATTTCATAACTGTTTTTTTCTATACATCCCTTCTCCTAAAAACTCAATAAGACCTTTATCTCTTAAAAACTGCAATTGCTGTCTTATTTTAGGCTTTATATTGTTATTTTTAGGATGTTTTATTCGCAATTCCTTTTCAAACCCATAAACCTGATTCAACGAAAAAATATTATCATCTATTTTATTGACACAATTTAATATATCCATCATCCAACCACGAGTATTTAATTCTTTTACTTCAAGCTTTTGACCGATATTTACTTTGCTTATTACATCATTTCTATTAATAATTATACCATTAGTAATAATTTCAACGCGCCCTTGTTGGGGAATCTTTTCTAATAAAATATTGCAGCCAACCCAACCGGCACGGCGAGCAGTATCTGCTAATGGCTTTCTTTTTTCTATTAATTCAGGTACAAAAAAATGCTTGGGTACAAGTATCAAATCCTTAACTACAAGCTCTGATTTAGAATAACTCATAAATAAAAAATCAGGATTTTCATTACTTGTAATCCTCTCGATCATTTTTTCATAAGCTCCATCATTCACTTTTTTTCCTAATGAACCATTTTTACTTTTTAATTCAAATTGATTGCTACAAACAGGACAATAAAAGTCTGCAACAGGCTTATTATTGGGAAACTTATTAATATTTAGATTGCCGCAACGTGGACAATACAAATTTTGTGATACCCACGACTCTGTCAAAACTCTTGCCTGTTGTGTTCCGGAACGATATATGAGATTACCGTTGTTCAAACACAAATCCATTTTAACCACCAAGTATTAACTCTTTATTTCTTCCCAAGCTCGAGGGTTCTTTGGTATGCTTTTTTTACTGCATTCATTGCAGCAGCTCTGAATGCACCTTCTTCGAGGGCTTTTACGCCTTCAATTGTACTGCCGGCAGGACTGCACACGGCATCCTTGAGCTTACCGGGATGTTCGCCCGTTTCAATGAGCATTTTTGCCGCACCCTTGAGGGTTTCTGCCGCATAAAGCATTGCTTTGTCTCGGGGCAGACCGCACTCAACAGCACCGTCCGCAAGAGCTTCACAGAACATAAACACAAATGCGGGACCGCAGCCTGAAACACAGCTTGCCGCATCAATTTTATCCTCAGAAACTTCATCAAGGGCACCTGCATATTTCATCACGTCAAGAAAATCCTCAACAACGTCTTCTGACGTAAACTCATTAGCGGTATAAAGAATCATACCTTCACCAACGCTTACGGGCATATTGGGCATAATTCTTATAACGGGGCAATCCACCTGAGCCATTGCTTCAATTGAGTGAATTGAAACACCTGCCGCCATAGAAACAAGAGTAAAATCAGTTGTTCGGTCTTCAATAATAGGTGCCACCGTTTCAAAAAGTGATTTAAGCATCTGAGGTTTCACACCAAGGAAAATATAGTCACAATTAAGCACTATATACTCTGTATCTTCAACGTTTACATCGGTTTCCTTAGCGAAAGCGTCTGCCTTCAAAAAATCCACATCGTACACATAAACGTTTTCCGCTCCGACAGATTTTATTGCGGCTTTTGCAAGAGCACCGCCCATATTACCGCAACCTAAAAAGCCTATTTTTTTCATAATTTCACCCTTTTCAGCGAATTTGACCGTTACCTTTTATTATAAACTTATACGTTGTTAACTCTTTAAGTCCCATAGGACCTCTTGCGTGAAGCTTCTGGGTTGAAATTCCCATTTCACAGCCCAGACCGAATTCACCGCCGTCTGTAAAGCGTGTTGAAGCGTTCACGTAAACTGCGGCGCTGTCAACAGACATCGTGAATGCTTTTGCATTCTGATCATTTTCTGTTACTATTGCTTCGCTGTGACCTGTGGAGTGTGCAGAAATATGTGCAATCGCCTCATTTACATCAGGAACAATTTTAACACCTAAAATATAGTCGAGGAATTCTGTATCAAAATCATTTTCCCCTGCAGGTGTACCGTCAATTATCTTTTGTGCCTTCTCGTCAAGACGAAGCTCAACGGGAACAAGACCTTTTTCTATGCGGTTTTCAACAAGTCTTGTTTTAAGAAGAGGTAAAAATTCATCTGCGATTTTTTCGTTTACAACAATTACCTCACAGGCATTGCAAACAGAAGGTCTGCTTGTTTTTGCATTTTCAACAATGTTAAGTGCCTTTTCCATATCTGCGCTTTCGTCAATGTAAATATGACAGATACCCGTACCCGTCTGAATACAAGGAACCTTTGCGTTTTCTGTGCAGGCTTTAATAAGCCCTGCGCCGCCGCGTGGGATAAGAAGATCAACGTAACCCACCGCATTCATAAGCTCTGCGGCACTTTGCCTTGTGGTATCCTGAACAAGATTTATTAAATTCTCGGGCAGTCCCACTGAAGAAAGACCCTTGCGCATTGCTTCTACAATTGCATTTGCAGAAAGAAAAGCCTCTTTGCCACCGCGAAGCACACATACGTTACCGCTTTTTAGAGCGAGAGCCGCCGCATCGGAGGTAACGTTGGGTCTGCTTTCATAAATAATTGCAACAACACCCATAGGAACAGCGGTTTTTTCAACAACAATTCCGCTGGGACGCACTACAGTATCGAGCACCTCACCAACAGGGTCGGGAAGATCCGCAACCTGACGGATACCCTCTGCCATACCTTTGATTCTTTCTTCAGAAAGAGCCAATCTGTCAAGCATTACATCAGAAATAACACCCTTTGCTCTTTCAAGGTCCTTGGCGTTTTCTGCAAGAATTTCTGCGCAATTTTCAATAAGTGCGTCAGCCATTTTTAAAAGTGCATCATTTTTTGTCTTAGTATCAAGAGAGCAAAGAACGGCTTTTGCGCTCTTTGCTTCTTCAAGAATTAAAGACGTGGATTTCATAAAAATCAGTCCTTAGCTATGAATTTTGTTCCAACTTTTTTACCTTCAAGAATATCATATAAAACAGAAGGCGCTGAACCATTTGCAATAATAACATCCGTACCGTTTTCGATACATTTTTTTGCCGCTGAAAGCTTGGTTGTCATTCCGCCCGTGCCGAGTCCGCTGCGGCTTTTACCGCCGAGAGCCTCAATTTCGGGTGTGATTTCTGTAATTTCGCTAATCAACTCAGCATCCGGATATTTATGGGGGTCTTTCGTATAAAGTCCGTCAATATCGGAAAGAAGCACCAATAAATCCGCCTGCATGCTCACAGCAACAATTGCACCTAAGGTATCGTTATCACCTACAGAAATTTCATCTGTATTAACCGTGTCATTCTCATTGATAATGGGCAAAACCCCGAGCTCAAGTAGCCTTGTCATTGTGTTATCTATATTTTTGTGGCGCACCGGGTCCTCCAAATCAAGACCCGTAACAAGAATCTGAGCTACGTTATGATTATATTCCGAAAAAAGCTTGTCGTATGTATACATCAATTCACATTGACCCACCGCCGCTGCCGCCTGCTTTGTGGGCATATCGGCAGGCTTTTCTTTGAGAGAAAGCTTCCCGATACCCATTCCGATAGCACCTGAAGAAACAAGGATTATTTCATTACCTGCGTTTTTTAAATCCGAAAGAACCTTGCAAAGCTCTTCAACGTGACGGATATTTATACAACCTGTGCTGTGAGCAAGGGTTGACGTGCCGACTTTAACTACAATTCTCATTTTATATCTCCGAAAAAATTACTCCTCTGTTTCGGTGGGGTCATCCGTACGGCTTTTAAGCTTTGCGGCTCTTGAAACGGCAAGGTCTTCCATCATCAATTCGCGTGTTTTACCGTCAACATTGAAGAATGACAGAGTGATCGCCTTACAGATTCTGCCGACAGCCGGTGCCAAAGTAAATACAGTCCAGATAGCCTGAAGCATTGAGGGGTCTGTCTGGGGAATAACAACACCGTAAGAGTTAATAAGGGGTTCGTATTTAATTGCGGCAATAATAACACCGCTTAATATTGTTGAAATATTGTTTGTAATAAGGGTAATGTAGCCCATTGCGGCACTCATCATACCCTCATTTCTGATACCTGTTTTCCACTCAACGTAATCGTACATATCACCCTGAAGAGCAGTACCGCAATAACGCTGAACGCTGTTCATTGCACCTGCAAGAGTAAGGAAAAATACAATTATTATAAGGTTGATTATATTGTTATCTGTGGGCTTATAGCCTACAAAGAACATTATAAGGTAAACTAGTCCGCAGTAGCCGTAGCTTAATACGGAAAGATTTTTAAGACCGATTTTCTTAGTAAGCTTTGTGGCAAAGGGAAGCACAAAATAACTGGGAAGTCCTGTGAAAATACCTGAAATAGCGGCGTTTGAAAGCTTACCCGTGCAGTTAAGCCAGAAATAGTTTGCAACGCTCTGACCCGTACCTTTACCCATACCGAAAAAGCCTTTAATCATAAGCACCCACATAGGTCTGCAGGATGCAACCTGTTTAACGGATTTCCAGACGCTTGTGCTCTTCATTTCTTCTCTTGAAGCAAGGGGCACTCGCTCGCGAAGACTGAAAAAGCCGAACACACGGAAAAAGATAACAAGCAAAATGAAAACTATTGCACCGCCAAGATAAATGCTTCGGGTAGGTATTGTTCGTGGCAGATAGTCTACAAAGAACGGGAAAAGTGACGGCAACCATACACCGAACAAATCAACGTACGTATCAGCCGCAATAAGCTTGTTTCGTTCATTAACGTTTGGCGTAAGATTATAAAGCACTGCCTGATAAGCAGGGGTATAAAAGGAGTTGGCGATTGAGCCTATGTATCTTATTATAAGGAACCATATAAGAAGGGTTGCCTGAGAGAGCCCGTCGGGGAGCAAATAAGGTGCCACTGCTGAAAAAATCCACAAAGGAAGCGTCAGCACAAGATACGGACGCACCCTACCCCAACGCGTACGTGTTCTGTCAAGAATAGGTCCTGAAATAGCATTATCAAAGGTATCTATAATACTGCAGAAGGATTGAGCAACGCTAAGAGTAATGGGGCTTACGTGCTGGAAGGTTGTTGTATAGAAAAACTCATTATTACCGTTAAAGGTCTCCCAGTTTTTATCACCGATACCTGAAATGATATACGCTGCCATTTCACGGGGACCGAGATACTCTTTATCCTGCTGTCGCCTTTGTCTTTCTATATCTTCTTCGGTAACTTCGGGTTCAATATAAACATCTTTAGTTTTTTCTGCCACAGGAGCACCGCCTTTCACCAATAATGAATTATTTTAACACAATATAAAAATTGTTTCAATATTTTGAAGAATTTACAAATTTTTTCAATTCTCTGTTAAGCCTTGCAATGGGTAAGCCCACCACATTGTAGTAATCTCCGCTGATACCCTTAATCAGAAGCCCTGCTTTCCCTTGGATTGCATAGCTTCCTGCCTTATCATAGGGTTCATTCGATGATATATATTCTTCAATTTCACTTTCTGTAAGCTTATAAAAAACAACGTCTGTTTTCTCACTGAAGGTAACGCTCTTTTCACCCTTTGAAATTGTAACGCCGGTATAAACCTGATGAGTTTTACCGCTCAGAAGGTTAATCATACGTCGTGCATCCTCTTTATCAGTGGGTTTGCCGAGAATAATATCATTTACGGAAACCACCGTATCGGCTGATATAACTATGTCTTCATAAGACCTGTCTTTACGCACCGCATCGTTTTTTATTTTTGAAAGATACTCCACCGCATCCCTTGCACCTATTCGGTCAGGCAAGGTTTCATCGCACTCAGCAGGTCTTATTTCCACGTTTCCGCATATTGCGGCAATAAGCTCTCTTCTGCGTGGTGAAGCAGAAGCAAGAATAATTTTTTCATTTATCATACATTCACCAATTTAATGCTTCGCACATTGCTTTAAGGGTGTTAAGACCCCATTTGCAAGCTGTAACTGCATCTTCGTGACCTTCAAATTCAAGAGTTATGTAACCATTATATCCTGCATCCTTAATAATGTTAAGCACCTGATAAACGGGCACATTGCCGTGACCGAGCACCGCACCGCGAAGGTAATTACCGCCTCTTGTCTTAAAGAAACCGTCGCAAGGAGCAAATTCACTGCCGCTTTTCACGTGAAAATCCTTGGCGTGAAGGTACGAAACGAAGGGAGCAAGTCTGCTTACTGCGGTTACGGGGTTTTCGTCTGCACAAAGGAAATTGCCCATATCTATAAGTGCACCGAAATTTTTATGTGCAACACCTGTAATAATTTTTTCAACACGGTCGCTGTCCTGACAGAAATATCCGTGATTTTCAATCATTGTGCGAACACCCTTCTCTTCGGCATATTCCGTAACAGCCCTATAGCCCTCAATGATTCGGGGTAAAGCCTGCTCAAAGCCGTGATATTTTCTTTCTTCATCTCTGTATCCGCCCGTTGCATCGTGACGCATACCCTCAACACCCAAAAGAACGGCAATATCAACCTCTTTTTTTAATCGGTCAATTTCTTTTTCTAAGTTACCGTCACTTCCGTAAATAAAATCTGCACCTACGGAATATTGAACAGGCTCAACACCTACTCTGTCACATTCTTCTTTAAGCTCTTTTGCATACTCACTTTTTCCTTTTCCCTCAGGTGTATGTATCTCGGCAAATTCAATGCCGTCAAAGCCCAGTTCCTTTGCAAGGGCGATAAGCTCTTTTTCTGTTTTTTCACCTTTACCTACCAATGAGCTTAAACTGTAACTGCTTACTGCAAATTTCATTTTTAAAAAATCCTTTCCATTATTTTATCATTGCGGTTAAGCCTTGTGAGTATTATGATAGTAACAAACACCACAACTCAGAAGGGGGCGTCGGATTTGAAAATTGAAGCAAACGGAGAAGAAAGAATCACCGTCACTTTAAGCCACGAGGATATGCACCGACTTGATATAACCTACGACGAAATGGATTACTCCAACATTGAAACCAGACGGGTTATCTGGACCGTACTTGATGAAGCAAAACGGGTTCTCGGAAAGCCCATAAACACAGACGGCAGATTGCTCGTTCAGGTTTCACCTGCCGATGATGGCGGTTGCCTTATGCTTTTTACACAAATGCCTCCGCTTGAAAGCAAATCAAAAAAGCGATTGATTATGAAAAAAGATTGCGAACCGATACTTTTTCAACCCTTTGATGAAAATTGCCTTTTAGAAAGCATAAAAAAATTAAAGGATTTAAAAAACATAATCAAAGACATTGAGCTTTTCGATTTTTGCAAAAATTATTTTATGATAATCCACCCGAAAATTGCATTTTCAGAAAACATTGAGTTTTCTTTATGCGAATACGGAGAAACCGAAACAGGCAACAAAAAAG
Source organism: Clostridia bacterium (assembly GCA_017621885.1). Classification (GTDB taxonomy): domain Bacteria; phylum Bacillota; class Clostridia; order Oscillospirales; family Acutalibacteraceae; genus DTU089. Next base: position 14,858 of record JAGASD010000027.1, read on the forward strand.
GTATTGCCCGTCTTTACGAATATGGTAAAGAGCTTTATCTGAGAGATGATATTGCGCCTGCTGTATCGGAAGCACCGAATATGTAGCTTCCCGACACAAGCACGTCTGCACCTGCAGCAATACATTTTTTCGCAGTCTCGGGAACAATACCGCCGTCAACCTGAATCATAAGCCCCGGGTTAACCCCGTCGGCTTTTTCTCTTATGGCCGTAATTTTAGGAAGCATATCGTCCATAAACGACTGACCGCCAAATCCCGGCTCAACAGTCATAACAAGCACCATTGCAATTTTTGAAAGATACGGAAAAACACTTTCTGCAGGGGTGCCCGGCTTTACTACAAGTGCAGGCAATACCCCTGCACTTGTTATTTTTTCAATAGTTTCGGAAATGTCACTGTTGCTTTCAACGTGGAAAGCAATAAGGTCAGCTCCGCTTTTTACAAATGATTCAACATAATCATAAGGATTACTTATCATAAGATGGCAATCAAGAAACATATCCGTTGCTTTTCTTATGGATTTTACAACAGGGGGACCTATGGAAATATTGGGAACAAAATGTCCATCCATAACGTCCACGTGGAGCATATCTGCTCCGCCGTTTTTCACTTTTTCGATTTCGCTTTTAAGGGATGCATAATCCGCAGAAAGAATTGAGGGAGATATTTTTATTTTGTTTTTAAAATCCATAAATCTTTTCTCCTTTCAAAATCGTCAAAGCCGACTCTTTATCTTTATCAATTTGTGATTTTAATTCATCAAGGGAGGAAAATTTCATTTCTTCTCTTAATTTTTCTACAATAAAAACCTCAGGCTTTTTACCGTAAAGATCACCGTTAAAACCTATGATATTTGTTTCGCTGCGTTTTTCGCTGTTACGAAAGGTGGGTCTTATTCCGATATTGGTAACAGATGGATATGTTTTCCCGTCAATAACCGTAAAAGAAGCGTAAACACCAAACTGAGGCACGGCAAAATTCTCTGTAAAAAATTGATTTATTGTGGGTGAACCCAACACTCTGCCTCTTTCATCACCGTGAACGACCTCGAAATCATAAGAAAAATATCTGCCGAGCATATTTTTTACATCTTTCATTCTGCCTTCGCAGAGAGCTTGTCTTATTCTTGTGGAGCTTACTGCTTCCCCGTCATACTCAACAGGCTGAGCAACAGTAACTTTAATCTCTCTTTCGGCGCAGAGTCTGAGAAGAGTTTTTGCATTACCCGAAGCACCTTTTCCGAACCGATAATTGAATCCGCAGGCAACGGACGAAGCATTGAATTTTTTTATTAAAATATCATCAACGAAAGCTTCGGGGGTAAGGTTGCAAACATAGGAAAAATCAATATATTCCGCTGTTACGCCCCATCCTGCAAGAATTTTCTTCTCTTTTTCGGGTGTAATAAGAGCACCCGGTGCTTCACCCCTGAGAGAGAGCTGCGGATGTTCGGTAAACATAAGCGCAAGCTTTCGTTGGTATTCAGTTTTTTCTGCAGTAATAACCGCTTGGTGGCCCAAGTGCAGACCGTCAAACGTACCTAACGCAACAAATGCGCCCGTTAACCTTTCTTCCATAATCATCTTCCGTTACTTTTTTATAATTTTCACATTTCGTTATATACTCTTTTAACTTTAAGGCTTTCGGAGCCTTCGGCATATTCTCCGATACCAAGGAATTTTCCTTTACCGTAAACACGGTACAAACCGAAAGTCTTCAATCCTTTTACCCTATCACTCATCAGATCACCGCCGTTTTTAAAGCGCACCGCCTGATTATCCGTAACCGTTAACGCAGGGTAATCTTCAAGAAGCTTTTCAACAGGTATAATTGCCTTTTCGATTTCACCCTTTTCCTGAAGCTTTGAAAGCTCTGCAAGAGTAAAGCATTCTGTAAGGGTTACTCCGCAAGCATACACCCTTTTGAGAGACGTCATAACAGCACCCGTTCCGAGTACGTCACCAATATCACTGATAAGAGTGCGGATATACGTACCCGCAGAGCATTCGCAGTAAAGGGAAAACTCACCGTTTTCGCATTCACCCACAAGCAGCTCATAAATCTCACATTTCCTGGGCTCTCTTTCAACCTCTTTACCCTGACGTGCAAGCTCATAAAGCCTTACACCGTCTTTTTTCAAAGCGGAATACATAGGCGGAAGCTGCATAATTTCGCCCTTAAAGCTCAGAATTGCCTTTTCAACCTCTTCAAAGGTTACTTGTTTTTCACAAGTACCTGTAACTTCACCCCAAATGTCGAGCGTATCTGTTGTGACACCTGTTTTAAAGGTTGCCTTATATGCTTTTTTGTGTGTGGGTAAAAGCTCAATAAAGCGGGTTGCACCCCCCAACGCAATGGGCAACACACCCGTAGCATTAGGGTCAAGAGTGCCTGTATGACCCGCCTTTTTTTCGCAGACAATACGTCTTACCTTATTAACCGCAAAGAAAGACGTTATGTTTTCTTCTTTGTTTAATGGTATTATTCCTGTCATTTCAAATACCTTCCAAAGAGTTTTTTATAACTTTAAGAAGCTTTTTCTTGCCTTCTTCATAGTCGCAGTCAAAACGGGCACCTGCCGCACCCTTGTGACCGCCGCCGCCCAGTTTTGCACAAATAGCGGCTGCATCAATGCCATCCTCCGTCCTTACGGATATACCGAATGTGCCGTCATTTTTTTCTTTAATAACAGCACCTATAAGCACACCCTCAATTTGTCGGGGAAGTGCGGTAATAGGATGACACTCGTGCTCATCAGAGCCGCTTTTTTTATACATATCCTGAGTGATGGTTATTAAAGCTGCTTTGCCGTCAAAATGATATTCAAGAGTTTCTCTCGCGAGCATTTCAAGCTCTAAAAAGCTTTTTGATTTTGTTTCAAACATAAGCTTGTTTATTTTTTTGAAATCAACGCCCTTTTCCATAAGCTCTGCGGCTATGCGGAAAACAGATGCAGTCATATTCTGATACCTGAAACAGCCCGTATCTGTTGAAAGACCTGTATAAATGCAGTTGCACAAATACAAATTCATTTCAACGTTCAAAGAAACTGCAAGCTCGTAAATAATTTCACAAGCGGCAGCTCTGTCTTCCATAAAAGTATTTTTTGCATAAAAGGTGTTTGACAAGTGGTGGTCAATACACAAATCCACCTTGTCTCCATAAACCTCATAAAGACCGCCCAAAAGCTTTGCGTCGGCAACGTCAACAGCAACAACCACGGGATTTTCAACTTCATCCCACTGAATGCCGTCGGTCATATAACTGAAATCTGCCGTAACCTCATCACTGCAAAGGAACGCTCTTTTTTTACCAAGCTGTTTTAAAATTTCGCCAAGTGCAAACGCACACCCCAAGGTGTCGCCGTCGGGATGCTCGTGTGAAAGAATGAGAAATTCTTCATTCTCCTGCAAAATTCTCAAACAATTATCTCTGTCAATTACCATATCGCACCTTGAAACGAAAAATTAATCTTCGTTGTTTTCTGAGGAAATCTCCTCTAATTTTTTAACTATATTCATACCGTACTCAATAGAGTTATCGGCAACGAATTTCATTTCGGGGGTTTTGCGAAGTCCCAATCTTTTACCTACCTCGCGTCTTATAAGTCCCGTAGCACCCGTAAGAGCTTTTGCAGCCCCCTTTGCCACCTCAATGCCCTCTACAGCGCTCACATACACCTTAACGTAAGATGAATCGGAAGCAACCTCTGCACGGGCAACGCTTATAAGATGGTCAGATATACGCGGGTCCTTTAACTCTCTTACAATGGTTGCAATTTCACGTCTGATGTCCTCAGCCGTTCTGTTTTGTCTGTATGTGCCCATAAATTCTCCTTTTAAGGCGTTACAGATTTACGCTCTGAAAGCAGAGCGTAAATCTATTTCACATTTAATTAATCTTTGTATTCCTCGGTAATGTATGCTTCAAGAATATCGCCCTCTTTAATATCGTTGAACTTTTCAAGACCGATACCGCACTCGTAGCCTGTTGCTACCTCACGCTGGTCATCCTTGAAACGTTTAAGCGAAGCAATTTCATCTTCAAATATAACAATACCGTCACGAACAACACGGATTTTTGAATTTCTTGTAATTTTACCGTCAATAACGTAGCTACCTGCAATTGTACCTGCACTTGAAAGCTTGAATACGTTACGCACCTCAGCCTTACCCATTTCAACATCGCGGAATTTGGGAGCAAGCATACCCTTGATAGCTGCTTCAACCTCTTCAATACAATCGTAAATAACTCTGTACATTCTCATTTCAACCTTGTCGCGCTCTGCATGAGTTTCAGCAACAGGGTCGGGACGTACGTTAAAGCCGACAATAAGTGCGTTTGATGCATTGGCAAGCATAACGTCTGATTCGTTAACAGCACCTACACCGCCGTGGATAACCTTAACGCGCACCTCTTCATTTGAAAGCTTTTCAAGGCTCTGGCGAACTGCTTCAACCGATCCCTGAACGTCAGCCTTAACAATAATGTTAAGGTCTTTAAGGGAGCCCTCGTTAATAGAATCGAAGAGATTATCAAGAGTAACCTTCTGCATTGAACGGAATTCCTCTTCCTTCTGACGGGTCTTTCTCTGTTCAACAAGCTCACGTGCAAGCTTTTCATCAGATACACAGTCGAACGCATCACCGCCGATGGGAACCTCTGCAAGACCTGTGATTTCAACGGGTACAGAGGGACCTGCCTCGGTAACCTTTCTGCCTTTATCGTCTGTCATAACACGTACTCTGCCCACAGCTGTACCTGCAACGATAATGTCACCTGATTTAACAGTACCGTTCTGAACGAGAAGAGTTGCAACAGGACCGCGGCCCTTATCAAGTCTTGCTTCAATAACAATACCTTTACCAGCACGGTTGGGGTTTGCCTTTAACTCTTTCATTTCAGCAACAAGAAGAACTGATTCAAGAAGAGTATCAATATTCATTCTTGTTTTTGCAGAAACGGGAACACAGATTATGTCACCGCCCCATTCCTCGGGAACAAGCTCATACTCTGTAAGCTGCTGCATAATTTTATCGGGTGTTGCATCGGGTTTATCCATTTTATTGATTGCAACAACAATGGAAACACCTGCAGCCTTTGCGTGGTTGATAGCCTCAACTGTCTGGGGCATAATACCGTCGTCTGCGGCAACAACAAGGATTGCAATATCGGTAGCCATGGCACCACGTGCACGCATTGCAGTAAATGCGGCGTGACCGGGTGTATCAAGGAAGGTAATGTCCTGACCGTTAAGGTTTACTCTGTAAGCACCAAGGTGCTGAGTAATACCGCCTGCCTCTGTTTCGGTAACAGAAGTATTTTTAATAGCGTCAAGAAGTGAAGTTTTACCGTGGTCAACGTGACCCATAACGCAAACAACGGGACTTCTGGGAATAAGATCCTCCTCATTGTCCTCGTGGTCGTCGATAATTCTGTCTTCAATAGTAACAACAACTTCTTTTTTAACCTTTGCTCCGAGCTCAGTTGCTACAATTTCTGCAGTATCATAATCAATCACCTGATTAACTGCGGCCATAACACCCAATGAGAAGAGCTTTTTGATAACCTCTGCGGCGGTTCTCTTCAGCATTGCGGCAAGGTCACCGACCGTGATTTCCTCAGGCACTGTGATAACAAGAGTCTTTTTAGCTCTTTCTGCTTCAATTCTCTTTAATCTTTCTGCTTCGCTTTCCTTACGCTTGGAGCGCATGCCCTGCTGTTTTCTGTACTGCTGGCTCTTCTGCTTTAATTTCTGCTTAGTCTGAACATTGTCATTGATTGAATGAACGGGAGCAATGTTTTCATATCTCTCGTTATACTTATCAAGCTGTACGTTGTCTGCTCTTGTGTCGATTGTACGCTTTTCACCCTTTGTTCTCGACTGCATGGGACCGTCATTTTTCTTCTCATGCTTTTTGAAGGGATTGAGTGAGCTTTCACCGTGCTTTTTAGGTGCGTTCCCAGTCTTTTTCTCTTCGTGTTTCTTGTTATCGGGCTTCTTATTATCCGGCTTTTTGTTGTCTGCTTTTTTATTGTCTGCATTCTTTTTGGAAGCATCCTGAGATTTGTTCTGTTTGTTTTCAGGTGCAGATTTCTTTTCTTCCTTTTTATCTGCAGCCTTGCCGTCATTTGACTTTTTGGGGGCTTCTTTCTTCTCAGGCATCTGAGGCTTCTTTTCTTCCTTTTTCTGCATTGCAAAGTATGCATCAAAATTTGCTACTGCGTTCTCTTGTGTAAGAACGTCAAAAAGTACGTCAAGCTCTTTTGAATCAAGCGCTGTCTGCGACTTTTTGGGATCATCAAAATGCTTTGCAAGAGCTTCTATAATATCTTTATTCTGCAAGCCGAAGTCTTTTGCGACTTCATTTACCTTATATTTTGTAATCATCTTATTCCTCCCCGAACTTCTGAAGTAATTTTGTGGCGAATCCGGTATCTGTTATTGAAAAAACAGCTGATTTTTTCCCGATGTTTGCATAAAAATCTTCCATTTTAAAAGCTGTACGCAAAACAGGGATGTTTTTTCCGTTGTAAGTACACGCATGGCGCATTTCACGTTCAAGTCTTTCGGAAGCATCCGAAGAAAGAATCACAAGCTGCGCTTTGGATGAAATTATTGATTCTTTAACAACATCGTGACCGCACAAAAGCCTTCCTGCTTTGCGGCAGATGCCTAAAAAACCCATTATTTCTTTCATGTTCAACATTTTCACAGTCCTTTAATTATTTTTAAGCTCGTCAAGCATAGCGTCATACACGCTTTCGGGAATTTTTGTTTCAAGGGCACGTTCAAGCCTTTTGCCTTTTCGTGCTTTATCAAAACAATCTTTATCAGGGCAAATATATGCGCCCCTTCCCGATTTTTTGCCTGTCAGGTCAAGGGATATTTCACCCTCGGGACTTTTGACTGCGCGGATAAGCTCCTTTTTAGGTTTCATCTCGTTACAGCCGAGACATTTTCTCATTGGTATTTTTCTCTCTGCCATATTTACCTCACGAATTCTGAGGAATATAGAAGCCGCTTTCCGGCTTAATATCTATTTTCCATCCTGTAAGCCTTGCAGCAAGACGTACATTCTGACCTTTGTTACCGATAGCAAGCGAAAGCTGTGTATCGGGAACTGTTACGTGACAGGCGTTTTCTTTTTCTTCGTCAATCTCAACCTGAAGCACGTCAGCGGGAGCAAGAGCCGCCGCAATGTATTTGCAGGGATCCTCATCATAAACAACGATGTCGATTTTTTCACCGCCTAAGGCTTCAACAATGTTACCTACACGAGTACCCTTGGGACCGATACAAGCGCCGACAGGATCAACGTTTTCATCCTTAGAGAAAACTGCAATTTTTGTTCTTGAGCCTGCTTCCCGGGAAACATTTTTAATTTCAACAATGCCGTCATAAATTTCGGGAACCTCTGTTTCAAAAAGTCTTTTTACAAGACCCGAGTGGGTTCTTGAAATCATTGCTTTGGGGCCCTTGGGTGTATCCTTAACGCCCTCAATGAACACCTTAATAAGCTGACCTTCCTTTAATACCTCATCGGGAATCTGCCTTGATTTGGGAAGAACAACAACAGATTTGCCGATTTCAAGAGTTGCGTTACCGGTCTGGGGATCAATGCTCTGAACCTTACCTGTTACAAGCTCCTTCTGTTTTGATTCAAACTCCCTGAGCATAAGGTTTCTTTCAGCATCGTGAATATCACCGCGGATAACGTTCTTTGCGGTTGTTGCCGCAATTCTGCCGAACTGCTTTGTGTCAAGAGGGATTTCAACATAATCACCTACACGAACAGATCTTTTATATCTTTTTGCTTCTTCCTGAAGAATCTGTGTATAATTATTTTCTACCTCTTCAACAACCAATTTTTTGAGATATACTCTTAAAAGGTTTTCTTCAGTGTTGCAATCAACAAAAACTACATCTTCACCGCCGTACTCTTTTCTTACTGATGTAACAATTGCTGCACAAACCTTTTCAAGAAGATAATCCGCCGGGATACCTCTTTCCTGTTCAAGCAATTTGATTGCTTCAAAAAATTCTCTGCCCTGATCAATGGTTTTTTTGGACACTCGTGCCATTTTTCTTACCATTCCTTTCAATGTGTTATAATATAAACTGATTAATTAAAAACTGTGTGATTGTTAATTGGGAATTAGGAGTGAGGAGTTTCGGGACCTGCGGTCATCATTATATCGCTTCGCTTGATACATACTAAACCTCTCTCAATTTTTCCTCTCTAACATAAAATTCAAAGCATTGAGATGAATGACAAAGATTTAGGGAACGCAGGCGCACAAAGGTACGTCAGGTGAGCTAAATCAAGTCAGTCGCTCTGAATTTACCTTTTATCGAAAATTCAAAGATTGAGATGAATGACGAAGATTTAGGGAACGCAGGCGTACAAAGGTACGTCAGGTGAGCTAAATCAAGTCAGTCGCTCTGAATTTACCTTTTATCGAAAATTCAAAGATTGAGATGAATGACGAAGATTTAGGGAACGCAGGCGTACAAAGGTACGTCAGGTGAGCTAAATCAAGTCA
>JAGASD010000028.1 GCA_017621885.1 Clostridia bacterium
ATTCGTTGGACGTAAGTCGCGTATCGACATTGCCGATATGGATTATATCTCGTGGCGAAGCTGTCTCAAAGAAGACCACGAAAAACTTTCGTTGCTTCTCGCTATGCTTGAACCTATAACTCCGGCTCACGACAGCAAACTTCAGCAACTATTTGCAGACCTTGCCGATAAGTTCGCCAATCCAATTAATCCGGGAAATAAGAAAGCCTTGATTTTTACGGCTTTTGCTGATACAGCCGAGTATCTTTATAAAGAACTCGCTTCTCGTATCAAGAACGATTTCGGGCTTAATGTGGCTCTCATTACCGGCAATACAGATGGTAAATGGACGCTCGCTCGACGAGATGTAAATTTCAACAATGTGCTCACGTTCTTTTCTCCGAAGTCAAAAGACCGCGAAGTGCTTTGTCCGGGTTGCACTGACAATATCGATGTGCTTATAGCAACCGACTGTATTTCAGAAGGTCAGAACCTTCAAGATTGCGACTACCTTGTCAACTACGATATTCATTGGAATCCTGTGCGCATCATTCAGCGTTTTGGACGTATCGACCGTATCGGCTCGCAAAACTCAGAAATACAACTTGTCAACTACTGGCCCAATGTTGACCTTGACGAATACATCAAGCTCAAAGGGCGCGTTGAAAGTCGTATGAAAGCAACGGTCCTTACTTCTACCGGCGACGGCAACCTGCTTTCACCTGAAGAAAAAGGCGACCTTGAATATCGTAGGCAACAACTTAAAAAATTACAGACTGAAGTTGTTGACATCGAGGATATGGACACCGGCATCAACATTATGGATTTGGGCTTGAACGAGTTCCGACTCGACCTCTTGGCTTATATAAAAGACAACCCCGAAATCGAACACGCACCAAATGGAATGAGTGCTGTCGTTCCTGCTTCCGAGGAACTTCCTTCGGGCGTTATCTTTATTCTTAAAAACCGCCGCCAAGAAGTAAATATCGGCAAGACTAATCAACTTCACCCTTTCTATATGGTTTACATATCTACTGATGGTGAAGTTATCGTTGACCACCTCGCACCTAAACGGTTACTCGATACTCTAAGATTGGCTTGCAAAGGCAAGACCAAACCGCTTGCCGAACTTTGCCGACAGTTGAATAAAGAAACTGACAATGGACGCGATATGTCGGCTTATACCGACCTATTGCATCTCGCCATTGAAAGTATCGTCAACGTGAAAGAAGAAAGCGATATTGCATCTCTGTTTACCGACGGCGAATCTTCATTTCTCAGAAATGAAATTGCCGGACTTGATGATTTTCAGTTGATAACCTTTTTAATCGTAAAATAGTATGTCAGAAAATAAAGAATCTAATAATTCAGGTTGCATTGTTGGCATTGCTTTGCTTGTAATTGGAAATCTTGTATTTTTCTTTGCAACCGAAAGTTCTGAATCAATCGCTGAAACTGGATACTTTTTTCTTGTCATTGCCGGACTTGCTATTGCTTATTATGTTTGTAAATTTTTGTTTAGCAATAAATCACCTGACAGTGATAGTCCGAAAACTTATTCACAAAAACCAACATCTTTTACCCCGACATCACAGACAAACAGCAACGGAAACTCAAATAATTCTCCTTGGGGATGTATCTTTAAAGGTTTAGCTTGCGTGGTAATAACTGGAATAATTGTCACCTCGATTACATCATCTTTTAGTTTTAACTACGTGGTAGGTGTAGCATTTGCAATAATCTTTGCTATTGTTATAGGAATATTTTTGTACAATTCTTTCAAAGAATAAATTATTATGAATAATCTGCTACAATTCCCAGCTTCGACAATCGTTGATAAACTGATACCTAAAGCTCAGTTTGTCAAGGCGAGTTCAACCCCTACCGCGATTCGGACTCTCCTCGCTGATGAATTTGAGCAGATAAGGTTATTATATGTACTGCGCCCTGACACTGTCAATGTCGCAGACGGCAACGAGGTGAAAGAGATTGATGTTTTTTATTTTCGGTGCAAGACCGAATATTATTCAATCAATCCTTTCTGTGGATTAGACGACCTTATTCCACGTCATACTATATACATCATAGAACACGGCGGCAAAACTGACTTGCTTATGCAGCATAAGCACCGTTCAGTTGTTGCCGGTGTGGTAAAGTGGTCTCGTGAAGTAAGTAAATTACTTTCTGACGTTAATCTTGATTCAAGACCGTTGAAAGTAGAGGGTCAAAATCTCGACCGCATTTATTTCAACTTCTTTAGTCAAATGTCCGGTTATAAAATTGATAATTCAGCAGCCATTTCGGAGATTAAAGAACTTGAATCACAAATTACAAAGATGAAGCGTGAGGCGGAAGCCCTACAAAAGCGAGTGCGAGCAGAGAAGCAGTTCAACATTCAAATTGAACTTAACTCGCAAGCACGCTCTCTTAAACGCAAAATTGCAGAGCTTGAATCCAAACTTTCTAACTTAACAAAATAATAAACTCCAATATATGAATCCTGAAAAATTGCAACTACAAAGTGCAGATGGAGCACAGATAAATCTTGATATGCTATATCAAATTGCACCATCTTGCTTCACCGAGGCTCGTGGAGCCGACGGCAAAGTGCGTCGGGTTGTAAACTTCGACGTGTTGCGTCAGTTGCTTGGCGATGCAACGGCAGACACAGGCGAAGAATTTTATCAATTCACGTGGCCCGGCAAAGCCGAAGCACGTCGCGAAGCAGCTCGCTCTATTCGTAAAACTCTCCGCCCTGTTCCTGAAGACAGCGTAGATTGGGACACTACCCAAAATATCTATATCGAGGGTGATAACCTTGAAGTCCTTAAACTCCTTCAAAAGTCTTATATGGGAAAGGTCAAAATGATTTATATTGACCCTCCATATAACACGGGGAACGATTTTGTCTATAAAGACAATTTTGCTTCCTCTTCTTCGGAAAATAACCTTGCAGAAGGCAATACAGATGAATATGGCAACAGGTATCGTAAGAATACTGACTCTAATGGACGTTTTCATTCCGATTGGTGTTCTATGATATATCCGCGTATTCAACTTGCACGCACCCTTCTTGCTGAAGATGGGGTTATATTTATATCTATTGGAGATGCCGAAGAAAATAATTTACGAAAGATTTGTGATGAAACATTTGGCGCTCCTAATTTCATCGCAAGAATAGTTATTATTACAGGAGCAAACCAAGCAGGAGATGGAGTATTAATCCAAAAAAATGTTGAATATGTATTCGCTTACGCAAAAAATATTTCAACATGTACAATAAACAGAGTTGATAAAACAGAGGAAACTTGGAGAAATCTAAATGACGCTCCAACGCCTTTGGTAACAAGACCCGATATGGGCTATACTCTATATTATAATCCAAACACATCTGATATAATTCCACTACACGATTATGATAAGTCTAACCTTTCTTCTAATGACGAACATGTTGTATATGAAGATAACTTGTCTCTTGTTTCAAAGGGATACATTCCAATTCGTCCTGGAAAAAGGAACGGAATGCTCCATAGGTGGCACTGGGGCATAGATACGTTCAAAGAACGAATAGGTGAAATTCGTATGTTTAATACAAAAGACAGTTATATTCCTAAATTTCTTCAAGCGGGGTATAATCCACCAAAAAATTATCATAATTTCACTGGTGGTGCAAGTGAATTAAAGGTTCTTTTTGGAGAACAGATTCCGTTTGATTACCCGAAAGGAATAAAATTACTAATGTATCTTGTCAGTATTGGAGCAAACTCAGACTCAATTATCCTCGACTTCTTCAGCGGCTCAGCTACAACGGCTCACGCTGTTATGAAGCAAAATGCAGAAGATGGTGGTAACCGTCATTTCATAATGGTTCAACTTCAAGAAGAAACAGAGGAAGATTCTGAAGCTCGAAAAGCTGGATACGAAAACATTTGCCAAATCGGCAAGGAACGTATTCGTCGTGCCGGACGCAAGGTTAAAGAGGAAGCCGGTCTGCATGGTCAAGACCTTGACATCGGCTTTCGTGTGTTCCGTGTTGATGACAGCAATATGGAAGATGTATATTTCCAACCTGCTGCTTTACGTCAGCAAGACCTGAACTCTCTTTTTGACAATGTCAAGCCTGACCGCACAGACCTTGACTTGCTGTTTGGTGCCATGCTTGACTGGGGTGTGAAACTTTCTTTGCCAATGTCGAAAGCTACTATTGACGGTCGAGATATCTATACCGTCAATGAGGGAGACCTCGTGGCTTGCTTCGCTGAAAATATCACAGAAAACGTAATAGCTCATATTGCAGACCAATCACCGCTTCGCGTTTTGTTCCGCGATAGCTGCTTCAATACCGATGCTGATAAAATCAACATCTTTGAGCAATTCAAGCAGCGATTAAACTGGAGCGATGAAGAAGCAATGAAAAATATCCGTGTAATATGAAACTGAGATATAAACATCAACGTTTTCAAACTGAGGCGGCTCGTGCTGTTACGGACTCTTTTAAGGGACAATCTTTCATTGACCCGGCAGAGTTCTTGCACGACACAGGTCAAGGTCGGCTCAACTTGGGAGAACATGGCTTCGCAAATGCTCCGCTGATGATAGACCGAACTCAGTTGACTGAAAACGTGAGAACGGTGCAACTTGCACAAGGATTAAAGCCGATTGATTATTTTGAGGGCGAGGGTGAAGATATTACCCTCACCGTTGAAATGGAGACAGGCACAGGTAAGACCTATACATATATAAAAACGATGTATGAACTTAACAAACTCTATGGTTGGACTAAGTTCATAATCGTTGTGCCGTCGGTTGCTATTCGCGAGGGTGTGCTTAAATCATTCCAAACTATGGAAGACCACTTTGGCGATGAATATGGTAAACGTATGCAATATTTCGTTTACAACTCAAAGCAACTTTCAAAGATTGATGCATTTGCTACCGATAGTGCAATGCACTGCATGATTATCAATACGCAAGCGTTCAATAGTTCTTTCGATGATACAGCAAACAATGCTACATCTCGTATTATTTTTGACCGTCGAGATGAGTTCGGCTCACGTCGTCCGATTGATGTAATCGCCAAAACCAATCCGATTATGATAATCGACGAGCCACAAAGTGTGCTTGGCGCAAACAAGAACAACCGTACACGCCAAGGCTTGCGTTTGTTTAATCCTCTTATGATGTTGCTGTATTCTGCGACTCACCGCGAGGGTGACATCTACAATATGGTGTTCCGTCTTGATGCTATCGATGCTTATAATCGGAAGCTCGTAAAGAAGATTGAAGTGAAAGGTATTTCACAGATTGGCTCTACCGCTACAAACGGCTTCCTCTGCCTCGAGGAAATAGTAATCGGCAAAGGTAATCCGAAAGCCCGATTATCATTCGACACAAAGACTTCAAACGGCACTAAGCAAGTCACTCGCCTTGTCGGCGAAAACTTTGATTTGTACGAGCAAAGCGGTGGACTTGCAGAGTATCGTGACCGTTGTATAGTGAAAAGAATTGATGGCCGTGCCGGAACGGTCGAACTACTAAACGGCACAATTCTTTCGGAGGGTACAATGGTAGGCAATGTTCACGAAGATGCAATACGTCGTGAACAGATACGAGAAACTATCCGAAGCCATTTTGAGCGTGAACGTATGCTTTTCCCCAAAGGCATAAAAGTTTTGTCGCTCTTCTTTATCGACAAGGTAGATAACTACCGTGTCTATGGTTCAGGAAATTCTTTCTCTCCAGGCAAATTTGCTGAAATGTTCGAGCAAGAGTATATTAACGTGCTTAATGAAAACATAGATATGTTCTCGCCCGAATACATGCAATATCTGCAAAACCACTCGGTTTCGACAGTTCACGCCGGCTATTTTTCCCAAGACAAAAAGGGTAAAATGACCGACACAAAAGAGTCAACCGAAAAAGGACGTGAAGAAGCATTGAGAGCTTACGACCTTATTATGAAAAATAAGGAAAGGCTTTTGTCATTCGACGAGCCTGTGCGTTTCATTTTCTCGCACTCGGCTCTGAAAGAGGGTTGGGACAATCCAAATGTCTTTCAAATATGCACTCTGAAAGACAGCGACAATGTTACAAAGAAACGGCAAGAGGTCGGTCGTGGTATGCGCTTGTGTGTCAATAAAAACGGCGAGCGTCAAGACCAAGATGTTCTCGGCGAACACGTTTTTGACACTAACATTCTCACCGTTATTGCTTCCGAAAGCTACGATAATTTTGCAAAGCAACTTCAGAAAGAGATTGCGGAAGCTGTGGCATACCGCCCAACTGTCGTGACTGTTGCTCTATTTGAGGGTAAAACCTTTGCTGACGCAGAGGGTAATACCATCAAAGTCTCAACAGAAATGGCTCGCAAAATTAACAACCGCCTTGTCAAGAAAGACTACATCGATGATGACGGTGTGCTTACTCCAAAATACCACGATGACAAGCGTAATGGCACACTTGACTTCGGAGAGGATTTAGCCTCCGTTTCTTCGGCTATCGCTAAAGTGCTCGACGGAGTATTTGATCCGAAAGCTGCTGCTCCTACCAATGGGCGTAAACGTCGCACCGCAAATTTTGATGCTGATAAATTTGCTCACTCTCGTTTCAAAGAACTTTGGGATCAGATTAATATTCGGTCTGTATATACGGTAGATTTCAGCTCCGAAGAATTGATAGCCAAATGTATTGAACAAATTGACCTTCACCTTAATGTTACTGAAATACATATTCAGATAACGGAGGGTGGAATGGAAACAATACGTGACCGTGAAGCGTTGGAAACCGGTTCCGCTATGACGCAAGGTAAAACCGTTCGCAAGACAGTTCACGAAGCTGTAGGTAAGTCGGTGAAATATGACCTTATAGGTGATTTAGTTCGTGAAACAGGACTTACACGCCGCACTATCATTAAGATATTGCAGGGCATAAAGTCGTCGAAGTTTATGCTTTTCCGTGTAAATCCGGAAGAATTTATTATCAAGGCTGCTTCGATAATAAATGATTGCAAGGCTATCGCAGTTATTAAGAAGATAACTTATTCACCTACCGACCAAACATTTGATACAGATCTTTTCACTGTCGATGAAGTCAGAGGTGTAGTCGGCGATGATGCAATGGAAAGTGAGAAATCACTCTACGACCTTGTAGTCGTTGATAGCAAGGGCACCGAAATGGACTTTGCAAAACAGCTTGAAAGTAACGTGGATGTTGAAGTTTACACAAAGTTACCTCGTGGCTTCTATATCAATACTCCTTTAGGACATTACAACCCTGACTGGGCGGTAGTTTTCCGGGAGGGAAGTGTGAAGCACGTCTATTTCATTGCTGAGACTAAAGGTTCTATGCACGAAGTTGACTTACGTGATACTGAAAAGTCTAAGATTGAATGTGCTCGAAGGCATTTTGCTTCTCTCTCTACAACAAGTGTGAAATACGATGTTGTCCACAGTTATCAAGACCTGTACAATATTGTAAATAAAGATTAGCATTATTGGTCATTCGATGGACGAATACGAAGATTTAGACGCCTATGACGGTGACTCCGTGCATGATATGGAAGTTGACTACGACTTCCATATCAACACTGGGACACTTCCTGACGAGTTCGAAGACACCGACCTTGACGAATCAAGTGAAGTCGTGGGTTATGCCAAGTTGCCGCGCTCGTTCCAAATTCCTACACCCGTCGGAAGTTATGCTCCCGACTGGGCGATAGCAATGCAGAAAGGCAATGTCAAGCACATTTTCTTTATCGCCGAAACCAAAGGGTCGATGGAATCGATGCAGCTCAACGCAATCGAAAACGCGAAAATAGAGTGTTGCAAAAAGCTGTTTGACGAGATGTCGACCGCCAAAGTGCGCTATCACAAGGTAACCTGCTATCAGGATCTTATCGACGCAATGACGTCCGGGGGACGCGATTAATCGCGTCCGCGACGACGAACAGTAGGCACCGCGATGGGTTACTGAAGGAGGGGACGCAG
>JAGASD010000002.1 GCA_017621885.1 Clostridia bacterium
AAAAAATCAATATTTTAAATGTTTTTATAGAAAATTGTTGGTGCTTATGGTATTATACCTAATATGAAACAGAATTTAAAAAACAGTATATGCGGATGGTGATAAGGATTACCTCGGAGTACGTGATAAAACAGTATTAGACAGTGTGTTTGATATTTATTATGAGCGAAATAAAAATAACCCCGTTTTTAAGTAACTTTTAATTTTTAAGGAAGTGACCTCTTACGAGTAAAAATTTAAACGACCATTATAAATTTATGACGGAAACACCCGTTGGTAGGCTCATCATAAAATTAGGCATTCCCACAACAATAAGTATGCTTGTAACCAATATATATAATATGGCTGATACATATTTTGTAGGTACATTGGGTACAAGCGCAAGCGGTGCCGTGGGTATTGTTTTCGGTCTTATGGCAATAATTCAGGCTGTGGGCTTTATGTTCGGGCATGGGGCAGGCAGTATAATCTCCCGTAAGTTAGGTGCTAAAGATACGGAAACTGCCAATCTTGTTGCATCAGCGTCTTTCTTCAGTGCAATTGTTTTCGGTGCGCTTATCGGTGCTTTAGGTATTGTTTTTTCAGACTCTTTTTTGCGCCTTTTGGGAAGCACCGAAACTATTTTGCCCTATGCTAAAGACTACGCATTGTGGATATTACTTGCGGCTCCCCTTATGACCGCAAGCTTTGTTCTTAACAATATTTTACGGTATGAGGGTAAAGCGGCTCTTGCTATGGTTGGTCTAACCGTTGGCGGCGGTCTGAATATAGTGGGTGACTGGTTGCTTATTGATGTGTTTTCGTTCGGTATAGAGGGTGCCGGTATTTCAACCGCAGTTTCCCAGGCAATAAGCTTTACAATACTTTTGAGTATGTTTTTGCGCGGTAAAACCCAAAGTAAGATTTCCCTGCGTTTTTTCAAAAAAGGCTTACCTCATCTGAAGAATATAATATTTACAGGTTTTCCGAGCCTTACCCGTCAGGGCCTTTCAAGTATTGCAACAATGCTTCTCAACAATTCTGCCGGTTTTTACGGGGATGCTGCAGTTGCAGGTATGACAATTGTGGGCAGAATATGTTTCTTTATTTTTGCTGTTGGTCTTGGTATAGGTCAGGGTTATCAGCCCGTTTGTTCGTTTAACTATGGTGCAAAAAAAAACAGCCGCGTTAAAAAAGGCTTTTTCTTTACCTTGATTGTGGGGAGCGCTTTGCTTACAAGTCTTGCAATTGCAGGCCTTTTTGTCAGTGATTACCTTGTAGGTGTTTTTCGTGACGACCCCGAGGTTATAGCAATAGGCTCATTTGCACTAAAAGTTCAATTGTGTGCGTTGGTGTTCCAGCCGTTATCTATTTGTATAAATATGACCTTGCAAAGTGTGGGTAAAAACAAAGCGGCAACGTTTTTATCTGCCGTGAGAAGCGGTGTGGCTTTTATTCCCGTAATTATAATCCTTTCAAAGCTTTTAGGTCTTACGGGTGTGCAGATTGCTCAACCTGTGGCAGATGTGCTGACGTTCATAGTTGCCGTACCCTTTACGGTTTCATTCTTTAGGCATTTACCTGCGGATGAATAATTTATCTTCCCGAGTCTTTGTTGATTCGGGAAGATTTTCTTTACTTTTAAAAAAATATATAATATAATTTTGGTAATAGATAATTTTCGGAAGGGGAGAGTGTGATATAACCAGATGATTTATAATATTGACAAAACAAAAAAAGAATCGGCATATATGCAGTTGTATAAGCAGCTGCGAGAGGATATTGTCAGCGGGGTTTATAAATACGGCTCAAGACTTCCCTCCAAAAGATTGGTTGCGGCTGAAACGGGGGTCAGCGTAATTACAACCGAGCACGCCTATGAATTGCTTTGTGATGAGGGTTATGCTGAGTCAAGGCAAAGAAGCGGATATTTTGTAATATACAGTGCGGATGCATGTTTGCCTGTTTCCGATAAAAGTGAAGCTGTTAAAAACCACAGCTTCCATAATGTAAAAACAGAGTTCCCTTTTTCAGTGTACAGTAAAACGGTCAGAAAGGTCCTGAGTGAATACGGGGAAGAATTACTTGTGAAATCTCCCAATAACGGTTGCAGAGAATTGCGTTCTGCAATTGCTTCATATCTTGCAAGAAGCCGCGGAATAAAGGTTGAGCCTAAGCAGATTGTCATAGGCTCGGGGGCTGAGTATCTATACAGTATTCTTGTGCAGACGGTAGGCAGAGATAAGGGAGTTGCCATTGAAGACCCTTCTTATGAGAAAATTAAAAAGGTGTATATTGCCAACGGTATTGAGTGCGAAATGCTGAAAATGGGGTCTGACGGAATTAAAACCAATGAGCTTGAAAAAGCAAAATCCCGCGTTTTGCACGTGACACCCTTTAACAGCTTC
Source organism: Clostridia bacterium (assembly GCA_017621885.1). Classification (GTDB taxonomy): domain Bacteria; phylum Bacillota; class Clostridia; order Oscillospirales; family Acutalibacteraceae; genus DTU089. The sequence goes on from JAGASD010000002.1 coordinate 2,388, forward strand.
CCCAGCGGTGTTACTGCAACCGCATCAAAACGCAGTGAATATGTTCGTTGGGCAAGAAATCGCAACGGCTTTATTATAGAAGATGATTTTGATTCCGAGTTTACGGTTTCAATGAAAACTGCGGATACACTCTTTTCCCTTGCACCGGAATGTACGGTTTATATGAATACTTTTTCAAAAACCATTGCTCCTTCTGTCAGAATAGGTTATATGGTGTTACCCTTGAGGCTGCTTGAAGAGTATGAAAAAAAGGTTGGCTTCTATTCTTGCACGGTGCCTATTCTTGAACAGTATGTTTTAACAGAACTTATTGAAAACGGGGATTTTGAGCGGCATATAAACAGAGTGCGAAGGAAAAGAAGAAACAACAAAAGATGAAACCTGCTGAGCATGAGAGGACTGTGATTTTATGAAAGCAAAAATTACGTTAGCTAAAGAATTTAAAATAGGCGAAATAGATAAAAGAATGTACGGCTCGTTTGTTGAGCATCTCGGACGCGCCGTTTACGGAGGTATATATGAGCCGGGTCATCCTACAGCCGACGAAGACGGCTTCAGAACGGACGTAATTGATTTGGTGAAAAAACTCAATGTGCCTATTGTCCGTTATCCGGGAGGTAATTTTGTTTCGGGTTATAAATGGGAGGATGGTGTCGGCCCTGTTGAAAACAGACCCAAAAGACTGGATCTTGCATGGGGAACAACTGAACCAAACCTGTTCGGTACAAATGAATTTGTGAAATGGTGCAAAAAAGCAAATTCCGATTGCCTTATGGCGGTTAATTTAGGTACAAGGGGAGTTGAAGAAGCACGTAACCTTGTTGAATACTGCAACCACAAATCAGGTTCATATTGGTCAGATTTAAGAATAAGTCACGGATATAAAGAACCTCACAGCATAAAGACCTGGTGCCTCGGTAACGAAATGGACGGAGGCTGGCAGATGGGGGCAAAAACAGCAACCGAATACGGCAGACTTGCCCTTGAAGCCTCAAAAGTAATGAAATGGACAGACCCCACAATAGAAACGGTTCTTTGCGGGTCATCAAGCAGAAATTCTCCTACATTCGGTACTTGGGAGGTTGAAAGCCTTGATATTGCCTACGACAGCGTAGACTACGTTTCACTTCATCAGTATTACGAAAACAGAGCGGATGATACACCCACGTTCCTGGCAAAAAGCCTTGAGCTTGACGAATTTATATATTCCGTAATATGCGCTTGCGATTACGTTAAATCCAAAAAACGTTCAAAGAAAACCATAAATCTCTCCTTCGATGAATGGAACGTCTGGTATCACTCCAATGGTGTTCCTTTTGAGCAATGGAGCGTTGCACCGCCTCGGCTTGAGGATATTTATAATTTTGAGGATGCTCTTGTGGTAGGCTCGATGCTTATAACTCTGCTTCGCCATTGTGACAGAATAAAAATTGCTTGCCTTGCTCAGCTTGTAAACGTTATTGCGCCCATTTTCACGAAAACGGGCGGCGGTGTTTTTGAACAGACAATTTTTTATCCCTTTATGCATCTTTCAAATTACGGAAGGGGAGTTGCACTTAATCCTATTGTTGATTGTCCAAAATACGATTGCAAGGGATTTACAGACGTGCCGTTTATTGAAACAATCGCAACTTATGATGAAGAAAATGCTGAAATGGCAATTTTCTGTGTGAATAAAAGCCTTGATGAAAGTGCAGTAACGGAAATTAATCTTATGGATTTTGAGGGCTTCAGACCTTATGAATTTATTTCTATGGACGGATATAATAAAAAACAGGAAAATTCCTTTGAAGAGATTTCCGTTAAACCCCATCAGAATCCGTTGCCGACAATCGATAATTCAATTCTCACGGCAAGGCTTGAACCCTTCAGCTGGAATGTTATAAAACTAAAAAAATAAAAAAGAACCGTTTCGCATAACGCGGAACGGTTTCTTTACTGTGTGAGCTTTATCTGTTAAGAATGAGCTTTGTGAGTTCAACGGGTTCAACGATTGTGTCGCCCTTGTAAACTCTCATATTACCTGAAGCGATTTCGTCAATGAGAATAACTTCGTCATTGTTGTAACCGAATTCAAATTTAATATCCCAAAGGTCAAGACCGATTGTTTTAAGGTCATCGGCAATGATTTTTGTGATTTTAAGAGTCTGCTCTTTCATGCTCTCAAACATTGCGGGGCTCATAACACCGAGTGCTGCAAGACCTTCGCCTGTAACAAGGGGGTCGCCCTTTTCGTCGTTCTTGAATGTGCATTCAACATAGCCGCCTTCGAGAACTGTGCCGTCTTCAATATACTCACCGTATCTGCGAATAAAGCTGCCTGTTGCAACGAGTCTGCAGATAACCTCAAGACCGTGGCCGAAAACCTTACCGGGAAGAACCTCCATGGTTGCGTTTTCAACATCAGCACTTACGTAGTGAGTTTTGATGCCTGCTTCTTTAAGCATATCAAAATAATAAATTGAAGTTTTGAGGTTTTCTTTACCGATACCTTCAATAGTAAGACCTACGCTGTTTTCACCGGGATCGAAAACGCCGTCTTTACCTGTGCAATCGTCTTTGAATTTAAGCATTACGTTGCCGTTTTCAAGCTCGTAAACGTCTTTGGTTTTACCTTCGTAAACTTTTTTCATAAATTAACGCTCCTTTTACCAGCAATGGCATCAAATTTTTTACATAATGAATTTTAAAACTGTTTAAGCAGAATGTCAAGGGTGATACAATATTTTTTTCTTCTTGTCAAAATGTTCTAAAAATTTGTTATAAATCACACTTTTTGAAAAAAAATTTTGTTGATTTTTTAGAGTGATTATAAACCCTTGCAGCTGAATTCTGTCCAAGCGGAATCCTTTGAAAGTGCGCCGCCGTTTGTGAATGTGCTTTTTGCAGAGCTTTCATTTTTAAGCCAGTAGCCGCACCATTTAAAAATATAGCTTGTATATGTGCCGGGGCTTGTACAACAGCTTGTGTGAATGCCGTCTATGAGTGATGCGTACACGGCAGGACCCTTGCATACGTCATAAGCGGGTTTAACCCATCTGTCTGCATCAACAATCATATCTTTTGTGCCTGCAAGGAAAAGGGCAGGGGTATTAAGCTTTTCTGCTTCCTCTGTGTAGTTGCTGCCTGCTAAAGAAATAACGCAGTCAAAACGGCTGTCTGCGGCGGCAGCATTAACCGCGCTTCTGCCACCCTGAGAATGACCTGCAGCAGCGATTTTATCGGTTATGATATTTCCGTAAAGCACACTTGATGAGTTTTTGTTTTCGGAAATTATGAAGTCGAGGGATGATATCTGTGCTGTGCCGTCACCCGCCATTGTTACGTTGTTTGCAACAACAATGTAACCGCCCATTGCTAATTCCTTGAGCAAACTTTCATAAATTGTATAACTGAAGCCCGTGCCGTTTGCAAAGACTATTACAGGGTACTTTACGTTGCCTTTTTCAGCATTCTGAGGGTAAAATACAGTGTGTGTAATGCCGTTGTAATCTGCAGAATATTTGTTTACGGCAGAAATAACACCGTTGTCCTGCTGCGGTGCAGAGGTGGGATTATTGTTCTGGCTTTGCTGTGCTTGGGTGGGCTTCCGGGTTGCAGTTGTGGTATTTGTGTTGCCGGAGGTGTCGGTGTTCTGAGTTGAAGGCGCAGTGTTTTGCGCCGTAGCAGAGACCGAAGCGGGAACTGTTGATACGGGTTGACTGAGTATAACAGTTTCAAGGGTGTTGCTTTGAACAGTAACATTCTGATTTTGTTGGACTGTGGTATCATTGAGAATGGCTGAAACCTCGTCCGTGTTACCCGTTGGCGATTTAGCACAAGAGGTTAGTGAAAATGTTAATGAGAAAAGAAGTACTGCCGCAATTAAAACTTTAATTCTTTTCATAATTTATATCCCCTTATTAGATTATTTACTTACAAATATATCATAATGCGCTTTTTTTAGCAATAGAGTGATGTACTTAAAGGCGTTTTGTACAATTGCGTTGGCTGTGAGTTGGTGAATGTGCCGAAACAGACTCGGGTGGCGTTATAAAATATTGAATATTGCCGTTCGATGTATTATAATTTTTTGGAAATATTTGGTGCTTGCGAGGTATAAAAATGGTACACAAAAGAATTGAATTAAAGGATTATTTCAGCTTTTTGGGAAATAACGGGGCAAATCCCGTTGTTGATGTTTATCTTCCGTACAATATGGTTGAAATGAACAGACAAAATCAGAAAAGACCGTGTATGGTCGTTTGTCCCGGCGGCGGTTACGGCTTTTGTTCCGAGCGGGAGTCTGAGCCCATTGCATTGCATTTTTTGCCCGAAGGCTTTAATGTTTTTGTGATTACGTATTCAGTTGCACCCCACCGCTTTCCCACACAGCTTTGTGAGGTTGCTGCGCTTATGGAGCTTATTTATAAAAACGCCGATGAATGGAATTGCGATACCGAAAAGATTGCAATTATGGGCTTTTCTGCAGGAGGACATCTTGCGGCGCATTACTCAACAATGTTTGATTGTAAGGAGGTTCGTGCGGTTTTTCCTGAAAGTAAATCTGTTAATGCATCCGTTCTTTGCTACCCCGTAATAAGCGCACAAGCTGTTACGGCGCATATGGGCAGCTTTGAAAATCTTTTGGGTCATAAGCCCGAAACACAGGAAGAAACGGATTATTTCTCCTGCGACAAGCACGTTAAACCCACAACACCGCCTGCATTTTTATGGCATACTGCAGGGGATAATTGCGTTCCCCTTAAAAACAGCCTTCTTTATGCGGAGGCTTTGTGGAAAAATAAAGTGCCTGTTGAGCTTCACGTGTATCCCTTCGGAGACCACGGCTTGTCCACCTGCGATAAAGCTACCATTGACGATATGACGGGGATTTTCGAATACAACAGTGCTTGGTTGAAAAACGTAAAGAAATGGTTGAAATTGATATTTGAGTTATAAAATAAAAAAAGTTGTTGCGATTATTGTATCACAACAACTTTTTCTTTTTTATTTAAATAATTCCTTATAGGTGGGCATTGAGTTTTGCGCACCCATACGGCTTACTGCAATTGACCCTGCCTTGTTACCCATATCGCAGGCTTTCAGAATATCGCCGTTTTTTAAATATTCAAGAGCCATTGCGGCTGTAAAGCAATCACCTGCGGCAGTTGTGTCAACAACGTTGCTTTCGTAAGCGGGGAGGAGTGTAAGGCTTTCGCCATCCCACACAGAGCAACCTTTTTCCCCCAATTTAATTATAATAAACCTTGCTTTGCTTCGATCCATAAGGGTTTTTGAAGCCTTCAGAATATTATCTTCGCTGTCGGGATAAATACCGGTGAGCGCTTTTGTTTCGCTCTCGTTAGGGGTAACTATTGTTGCGCCCTGCATTTTTTCAAGGCTGAAGGCTTTTGCAGGACCGCAGTCTATTACCGTTGTGATGCCTTTTTTTATAGCGGAATTAACGCTGCTTATAACGACCTCTTCATTTGTTTCAAACTGCACAAGAAGTAAATCAAAAGAGTTGTTTTCAATTGATTTTACGGCATCCTCTGATTTGATTTCTGCATTTGCGCCTTCGTAAACAACAATTCTGTTTTTTCCTTCACCGTCAAGAATGATTACCGCAAGGCCCGTGCTTGTGCCGTTCGTTGCAATACAGCTTGTGTCAATACCTTCATTCTGCAGGTTTTCTAAAAGTGTTTTTCCGTTCTCGTCTTCTGCAACCTTGCCAATCATTTTTACTTTTGCACCGAGGCGGGCAAGGGCGGTAGCCTGATTTGCACCTTTACCGCCGTTAGCGTAGCTGTATGTAGTACCCAAAAGATTTTCGCCAACGTCGGGCACCTGTTCCATATTTAAAATAAGGTCTTTATTTATACTGCCCACAACAGCGGCACGAATATTTTCGTACATAAAATAATCACTCCAGATATTCCTTGAAGGCCTTTGCAGCTTCTTCAAGGGATTTGTCTTTTAAGAACAATGAGCTTGTGCCGAGAACGTAAATATCTGCACCGCAACGGCTCATTTTTCTGCCGTTTTCGAGGCTGATGTTGCCGTCAACCTCAATGAGTGTGTCACCATAGCCCCATTTTTTCAAAAGCTCGCGGGCTTCGGTAACCTTTCTTTCGGCACCCTTGAAAATCTTCTGGCCTGCAAAGCCGGGGCTTACGGTCATAACAAGGAGCATATCAAAGTAGTCCGTAAGATTTTTTACGCTTTCGACGGGAGTCTGGGGGTTAATTGCAAGACCTGCCTTGTACCCCTTGTTCTTTATAAGCTCAAGTGTTCTGTGAATGTGAACTTCGGACTCGTAATGAACGCAAACGATGTCGTTCTCATCAAGCTTCATCTGTTCAACAAAACGACCGGGCTCATTTACCATCAGATGGATATCCAAAGGCATATCCGTTACCTTTTTGATTGCATTGATTAAATCAAAGCCCAACGTAATATTGGGTACAAAAGCACCGTCCATAATGTCAATATGTAAATAATCAATGCCTGCTGTTTTTAAATTGTTTATTGCGTTTTCAAGATTTAAAAGGTCAGCACACATTATTGATGCGGATAAAAGTTTTTTCATAATGTCAGCCTTTCGGGAGTTAATATAAAAGAATTTTATCATAATGAATAATACCTGTCAAATAATTATACCGTTGTTCCGATTATTATTATCATTGCCTACTGCAGGGTCCGAAACTCCTCGCTCCTAATTCCTCACTAATTTGTATTGACATTTATAAATGTTTTATGTTATAATTTGTCGCATAATTTTGTTAAATGCCGTGAAGGGAACAAGTAGCGTTAATTTGCGTAAAAAAGAGAGCTGCCGTTTGGTGAGAGGCGCGTGAGCAGTTAATGTGAATACATCCCGGAGCATCGCACCGAAATAACAGTAGGCTGCGGCGGGTGCGCCCGTTAAAGCGTGTGGGTTTTGATACCCTGTAAGGCGGTTTTTGTGAAAAAATCGCGAATAAAGGTGGTAACACGGGTTATGCTCGTCCTTTGGTTTTCAAGGACGGGTTTATTTTTTTATAGAAAAGGAATGAAAGCTTTGCCTATTACAGATTTTCTTGTTAATAACGCAAAAAACTACAAGGACGAGGTTGCACTCGTTGAAATCAACCCTGAAATTCAGGAGAAAAGTCGCCAGACCTGGAGAGAGTATTCTCTTATTGAGCCCAATCCCTTCAATGCAGGCAGAAATGAAATGACCTGGGGCGATTTTGATAAAAAAGCCAACCGCTTTGCAAACCTTCTTCTTTCAAGAGGAATAAAAAAAGGGGACAGAGTTGCAATTCTTCTTATGAACGGTATTGAATGGCTTCCCATATATTTCGGTATTCTTAAAGCAGGTGCTCTTGCTGTGCCCCTTAACTACCGTTATACTGCAGACGAAATCAAATATTGTCTTAAACTTTCTGATAGTGACGTGCTCGTTTTCGGTCCCGAATTTACGGGTCGTGTTGAGCAGATAAGTCACAGAATCCCCGACGTAAAATATACATTCTACGTTGGTGAGGATTGTCCCACGTTTGCAGAAAGCTACGACAGACTTGTTACATATTGTTCATCAAAAGCACCGGATGTGAAAATTACCGATGAAGATGAAGCGGCTGTTTATTTCTCATCAGGTACAACGGGCTTCCCTAAAGCAATTCTTCACGCTCACAAGAGCCTTGTTCACGCAGCATTAACCGAGCAGAATCACCATTCTCAGGGCAGAGATGACGTTTTTCTCTGCATTCCGCCTCTTTATCACACGGGTGCTAAAATGCATTGGTTCGGCTCGCTCGTCGCAGGCAGCAAGGCAGTTTTGCTTAAAGGCACAAAGCCGCAGCTTATAATCGAAACAGCAAGTCAGGAGCGTTGCACAATCGTGTGGCTTCTTGTTCCGTGGGCGCAGGATATTCTTGACGCTATTGACAGCGGTGAGATTGATTTGAATGAGTACGAGCTTTCTCAATGGAGACTTATGCACATCGGTGCACAGCCCGTTCCGCCCAGTCTTATTAAAAGATGGCTCAAGATTTTCCCCCATCATCAGTACGATACAAACTACGGTCTCAGTGAATCTATCGGTCCCGGTTGTGTGCATCTCGGTGTTGAAAACGTTCACAAGGTCGGTGCTATCGGTAAGGCAGGCTACGGTTGGGAGGTTAAGATTGTTGACGAGCACAGAAATACGGTTCCGCGCGGTGAGGTCGGTGAACTTGCAGTCAAAGGTCCCGGTGTAATGCTTTGCTACTATAAGGATGAAAAAGCAACCAACGATGTTCTCGGTGACGGGTGGCTCTTTACGGGCGATATGGCTCAGGAGGATGAAGACGGATTTATATACCTTGTCGACCGCAAAAAGGATGTTATTATTTCAGGCGGTGAAAATCTTTATCCCGTTCAGATTGAAGATTTCCTTCGTAAGCATGAGGATATTAAGGATGTTGCGGTTATCGGTCTTCCTGATGCGCGTCTCGGTGAAATCGCCGCCGCCATTATTGAGGTTAAAGAGGGGATAACCCTTACAGAAGAGGACGTTAACGATTTCTGCTATGATTTGCCCCGTTATAAGCGTCCCAGAAAAGTCATATTTGCAAACGTTCCCCGTAACCCTACGGGTAAAATCGAAAAGCCGAAGCTTCGCGAAATATACTGTGGCGAAAGCCTTGTTGCTTCGCAGAATGAAATCAAGAAATAAGAGGTAATAGATAATGAAAAAGCTTTTATTAGGTAACGAAGCCGTTGCACGCGGTCTCTATGAGGCAGGCTGCCGTGTGGCTTCAAGCTACCCCGGTACTCCCAGTACAGAGGTTACTGAGTGTATTGCAAAATACACTGAAATTACAAGTGAATGGGCACCCAATGAAAAGGTGGCTTGCGAGGTCGCTTTCGGTGCGGCAGTCGCAGGTGCGCGTTCATTCTGCGCAATGAAGCACGTTGGTCTTAACGTTGCCGCCGACCCTCTTTTTACATCATCATACACAGGTGTTAATGCAGGTATGGTTATTGTTGTTGCCGATGACCCCGGTATGCATTCTTCACAGAATGAGCAGGATAGCCGTCACTATGCTAAGGCTTCAAAAATTATGATGCTTGAGCCTTCCGACTCGGATGAGTGTCTTAAATATTCAAAGCTTGCATTTGAACTTTCAGAGCGCTTTGATACACCTATTCTTCTTCGTCTTACAACACGCGTTTCTCACTCAAGAAGCCTTGCAGAGGTTAGCGAAAGAGTGGATAACGGACTTAAAGCTTATGAAAAGAATCCTCAGAAATACGTAATGGTTCCTGCAAACGCAAAGGTTAAACACGTTGAGGTTGAAAAACGTATTCTTGACCAGGTTGCATATTGCGAAGCAGAAGCAGTTGAAGCAGGTCTTAATACAGTTGAATACAACAGCAAAAAAATCGGTGTTATTACATCGGGTATCTGCTACGAATATGCAAAAGAGGCATTGGGAGAAAACGCATCTTACCTTAAACTCGGTTGCGTGTACCCGCTTCCCGAAAAGCTTATTAAAGACTTTTACAATGAATGCGAGACCGTTTACGTTCTTGAAGAGCTTGATGATTACATTGAAACTCATTGCCGTAAAATAGGTGTTGAGGTTAAGGGTAAATCCGAATTTACTCTTCTCGGTGAGTATTCACAGGGCCTTATCAGAAAAGTTATTCTCGGTGAAGAAACATCAGCTCTTAAAGCAGATGTGCAGATTCCCCCCAGACCTCCCGTTCTTTGTGCAGGTTGTCCCCACAGAGGTCTTTTCTACACACTTAAAAGACTTAACGTTACAGTAAGCGGTGATATCGGCTGCTATACTCTCGGTGTTGCAAAGCCCTTGGGTATGATGGATACGGTTCTTTGCATGGGCGGCAGTGTTTCGGGTCTTCACGGCAGAAATCTTGCGAATCCGGAAATGGCAAGCAAGAGTGTTGCGGTTATCGGTGATTCAACCTTTATCCATTCAGGCGTTACAGGTCTTATTGATATTGCCTACAACAACAGTAATTCTGTTACAATTATTCTTGATAACAGCATTACGGGTATGACGGGTCATCAGCAAAATCCCACAACAGGCTACAATATCAAGGGCGAGCCTGCAGCGGCAGTAAGTCTTGAAAAGCTTTGCGAGGCTGTTGGTATCAGCAATGTTTTTGTTGTTGACCCCTACGACCTTGACGATTGCTATACTAACATCAGCAAGGCACTTTCGCTTAACACTCCTGCTGTTGTTATTTCAAGAAGACCTTGCGCTCTTCTTAAAACTGTTAAACACAATCCGCCCCTCAAGGTTAACAAGGATAAATGTAAGTCTTGTAAAATGTGTATGAAAATAGGTTGTCCGGCTATCAGTATGAAGGATGGCAAGGCAGAAATCGACTTTACACAGTGCCTCGGTTGCAATGTTTGTTCACAGCTTTGCAAATTCGGCGCAATTGAATAAGAAAGGGGCGCGTATATTATGAATAAATCAATTATGATTGTTGGTGTCGGCGGTCAGGGTACTCTTCTTGCAAGCCGTATTTTAGGCAGTGCTCTTCTTTCAAAGGGCTACGATGTAAAGGTTTCTGAGGTTCACGGTATGAGTCAGCGCGGAGGTTCCGTTGTAACCTACGTTAAATATGGCGAAAAGGTGTATTCACCCGTTGTCGGTGAGGGCGAAGCGGATTTGATTCTTGCCTTTGAACAGCTTGAAGCCGCAAGATGGCTCTCTTGTCTTAAACCCGAGGGAAAGGTTATCGTAAACACACAAAAAATTGATCCTATGTCAGTTGTTATCGGTGATTGTGAATATCCTGAGGGCGTTCTTGATGCTGTTAAAGCAACAGGTGCAGCAGTTGTGGAGCTTGATGCACTTCCTCTTGCAGTTGAAGCAGGTTCACCCAAAGCCACGAACGTTGTTCTCATTGGAGCAATGGCAAAAAATACGGATATTGACAAGGAAATCTGGATAGATGCAGTAAAAGCCTGTGTTCCCGAAAAATTCCTTGAAATGAACCTTAAGGCTTTTGAATTAGGTTACAATCAATAAAATGGAAAGAAGATGCGCTAAATAAGGTGCATCTTCTTGTTTTTTACATATACTGTATTGGTGAAGCTTATGGTAAAAATGTATTTTAAGCCGAGATTAAAACGCCCACCGCCAATACGGGCGAAAAGATATGTTCCTAAAAGAAAAGCAAATACCATTATTTTCAGGGCGGTTTCGGTGTTCCTCGTAATCAGTATTCTGACGGTTATCTGTGATATTAAAATGCGACCCGTTATTCAGACGGTAGGGGGAACGGCTCTCAAAAACTCACTATCCAACGTTCTTGACAGAACAGTTAACGAAATTGTTGATGAGTTGGGTGTGCGATACGGTGATATGGTTAATGTTGAAAGAAATCCCGACGGTACGATTGCCGCAATAACTCTTAACAGTTCCTACATAAACGGATATAAGGCGGATTTATCTGACGGTTGCTCCGACAGACTTGCAAAATTTGATAAAACAGAAATTCCTATACCGTTAAGCGCTATCGTGGGTTTTGCTTTTCTGGATAATGAAATGTTCGACATAAATGTTACTGCAACAATATACGGCTTTGCAGTAACGGATGTCGTTTCAAAATTTGAAAGTGCAGGTATAAACCAGACACGGCATACAATTTATCTTGATGTTCAGGCATCAGCTCATGCGTATATGGGCTTTTGCCTTCTTAACGAGAGCGTTGACGAAACAATAATTCTAGTTGAAACAATAATTGTGGGGGAGGTACCCCAATCGTATTATGTGAGAAGTAATTAAAAATCCCGTTACAGCTTTATTAACTGTAACGGGAGAGTTTTATTCTTTTATAAATTTATCCATAAGTGTATGTCCGATTTCTATGTAATTGCCCGTAGCCTTTGCGGTTGCTTCGGTAAATGATGTAACGCCGTTGTCGGACTCTTTTGATTTTTGGTAAATCATATAGGGCACCGCATCACCTGCGTGTGTCATTGTAACAATGGGTGTGGGATGGTCGGGGAGAACCATTATTTTGAAATCGTCATATTTCTGTAATGCGTCAACAAGCTTTGAAAGAACCTTTTCATCAATGATTTCAATTGATTTCACCTTGTTTTCGGGCTCGTTTCTGTGACCGCATTCGTCGGGAGCTTCAATGTGGATATAAACAAAGTCTTTTGTTTCAAGCTCCTTGATTGCACATTCCGACTTGCCGTCAAAGTTTGTGTCAATATAGCCCGTTGCACCTTCAACCTCGGGGTCGTTCATGCCTGCGCATTTTGCAATACCCTTGAGAAGGTCAACTGCAGAGATAATTGAGCCGTCAACACCGTATTTTTCTTTGAAATCGGGAAGCGAGGGTTTTGTTCCTTCACCCCAGAGCCATATTGAGTTTGCGGGGCGCTTACCCTCTGCGATTCTCTTTTTGTTTACGGGATGATCCATAAGGAAATCATAGCTTGCTTTCATCATACCGATAAGTTCTTTTGCATTTTCACTCTGTGAAAGGTGTTCACCGATTACCTTGCCCGAAATATCGTGGGGAGGGGTAAGCTTACCTAAATCAAGAGTGCCGCCGTGCCATACAAGGCAATGACGGTAAGCAACACCGCTGTAAAATCTGAAAATATCATTACCGAAATGCTCTTCAACACTTTTGATGATTTCAGCAGCTTCAGCGGTTGAAATGTCACCTGCACTATAGTCAACCATTGTTTTGTCTTCGTATTTTTCCTCATCGGAAAGTGTTACGAGGTTGCAACGGAAAATAATATCGCTGTCAAGCATATCAACACCGATGCTTACTGCCTCAAGAGGGGAGCGGCCTGTGTAACACTCCTTGGGGTTGTAACCGAGTACGCTCATATTTGCGATGTCGCTGCCGGGCTTGAGACCCTCTGCAACAGTTTTAACAAGACCGACCTCACCCTTGCTTGCCAATTTGTCAAGACAAGGCTTGTTTGCCAGCTCCATAGGAGTTTTGCCGCCTAATACAGGAACGGGGTAGTCAGCCATTCCGTCATATAAAACAACTACATATTTCATAGCTTTACCTCTTTCAATAACTGATTATATTAGATAATATACAACTATTTTTCGGTACTTGTCAATAAATTCAAAATTAAAAAATAAAATATGTCATAAAACTTGAAATATCAGATGAATTAGAGTAATATGAACATATCAAAATGTTTACCAAAGGAGAAATAATTATGAAATTACCTATTGCCATACAGCTTTATTCCGTTCGTGATGATATGGAAAAGGATTTTGAGGGTACATTAAAAAAGGTTAAAGAATTAGGCTATGTGGGCGTTGAGTTTGCAGGTCTGTTCGGTAAAAGCGGTGCAGAGGTTAAGGCTCTTTGTGATGAAATCGGTCTTATTCCCGTTTCTGCCCACGTTCCTTATTATGATATGCTCGAAAATCCTCAGGCAGTTCTTAAAGATTATCAGGATTTAGGCTGTGAATATGTTGTTGTTCCTTATCTTACTGAGGAATGCCGTCCCGGTACAGACGGTTGGGATGCAACTGTAAAGGGTATCGGCAAAATCGGTGAAGCTGCAAAAGAAATGGGTATGCTTCTTCTTTATCACAACCACGATTTTGAATTCCTTAAAATTGACGGTGAATATGCACTTGATATTCTTTATAACACAATTCCTGCAGAACTCCTTGCAACCGAGATTGATACCTGCTGGGTAAATGTAGGTGGTGAGGACCCTGCTGCTTACGTTGAAAAATATTCGGGCAGAGCACCTATTGTTCATCTTAAAGATTTCAGCGGTTCAAAGGGTAACGGCCCTCTTTACAAGCTTATCGGTATTGAGGAAGAGGAAACAGAGTCAAAGAGCACATTTGAATTCCGTCCCGTAGGCAGCGGTGTTCAGGACTTCCCCAAGATTATCGCCGCTTCAGAAAAAGCCGGAGCACAGTGGGTTGTTGTTGAACAGGATGACCCCTCAATGGGCAAAACACCAATTGAATGTGCAGAGATGAGCATCAACTATTTGAAAACTTTGTAATATCACGCAAACAACTTGTTTTAACTCACTCGCAGTATCTTTATACGGCGTTGTTTTTAAAACTGCGTTCTTTACGTAATCTTACAAAGTTTGGTTTTGATGTCTAAAACCCCCGTCTGATTTCAGGCGGGGGTTTAAATGCAAAATTTGTAATTAAAGGAACGTACCCTTTGATTGGATATGAATTGTAAATTGCAAATGCAAGTAGCAAGTTTCGGGATTATAAAATAACGTGTGGTGTTGCGAAGCCTATCCTCCCTGCTTGTAGGGAGGGGGACCATTCTCGGGTAAAATTGTTGTTTCTGATATGCTTGCTTCGAGTGATAAAGTGATTTATAAAATAAAGTTCGGGCGGAATGGTGGAAGGTACCATTACTGCAAAGTGCGGAAAAGAATAGAGAAAAAATAATAAATTGAGGGAGTTCGAGTCTCTTGCACACTTGAATTGACACAAAATTAAAAATGGCGACTAAAAGTGATGTAACAATTATAAACCACCATAAATAAAGTGCCACCAATATGGATAAACAACTTCGGATGCGCTTCCTGATGCAGACCAAATTGTTTCCCAAGATGTTTCTTGCCATACACCATTGTTGTTACGGAATGTTAAGACATTGGCGTCTGTCATACCCTTACTGACATAGTAGACCTCAGATGTATTTCCATCACAACTTAAAACTTTAAAATATTCCATTTCTCCAAGCATTGTATTTTGTGTATACGCTTGTTGAAAATCATCATAATATTTTTTCGTGAGTATCTCGCATCTGAACAAGGATACAGCCCAAAATACAGCCGGTATCATAATAGCAACTATAGCAATTATCAATATTACTTTCTTTTTCATTTGGTGTTCTCCTTAGCGGTTTTACAAGAGGCTATCAAAAGTCTGCGGATATTACCACACAATTTTTCAGTGCGTTGATATGCTTGTGTATCAATTCTTTTAGTTTCGTGCATTAATTTTAACCAATAACTTGTTTCGTTAGATTCTTTTAAAGCTATTTCTAATTTGGCGATAAAATCCCGTTTGCTTTGTGCGTATTGTGCTTCGCGGATATTTGCACCAACTGAAGTGCCGGCTCTTGCGAGCTGATCGGTCATATAAGAGCTTTTAGGAGCAGTTACACCATCTACGAGATTAACAATAGCAACCGCAAATTCAAAGGATAAATCAAGTAATTTATTATCTGACATATAAACACCGTCCTTTGTAGTTATGATAACATATTTTGGTATGATTTTCAATGATATATCGCTAAGGCGATATGATATACGGTTGAACCATATGATATATTTGCAAAACAAATATGATATAATATCCGTTCCATTTATACGCGCAGCGTATATCATCCGCCACAGCGGATATCATACCGTGGGTATATCATCCGTTCAAAAAAAGAACGGATATCATTGAAAAAAGCACTTAACGTTAAACGTTAAGTGCTTTTTTCATGGCGCAGAAGGAGAGACTCACAAGGCTCCGCCTTGCATTCGCTACGCGAAAAACCGATTATGTTCGGCTTCGCCGAGGGAGTTCGAGTCTCTCCGCATACTTTGTTTAGTACAAAAATAAAAAGGATACCCGAAAGGATATCCTTTTTAATTGGCGCAGAAGGAGAGACTCGAACTCTCGCGCCGGTTTCCCGACCTACGCCCTTAGCAGGGGCGCCTCGTCACCAACTTGAGTACTTCTGCATTGGTAACTGAATACGGTTATTCAATTGTCCTCAAAAGAGGTGGCGCAGAGAGTGGGATTCGAACCCACGGTACGTTGCCGTACGACGGTTTTCAAGACCGTTCCGTTATAACCACTTCGGTATCTCTGCATATATCAGCCTTGATATATTATCATATAAAAACTACTTTGTCAATCGGTTTTTTATCAAAAATCAAATTTTTTTATTTTGCTTAATTGAAATTATAGGGATATACCCGCAAAGCGCTCTTCTATGTAAAAAGTTTCTAAAAATGGTAATGATATATTATCTATTTTTTCTTTCTATTATAGTTGATTTTGATATAATTTTAGTGTAATATGTATAAATGTAAAGTGAAAAAACTACATTTTAATAAAACTTTTTGGAGGATTTGTATGAATTATAAGCTTACTAAGAAACAAGCAAAAGAGATGCTTGAAAATAAACTCCTTCATTATTTCGGTATTTCAACCGAAAATGCAACTAACGAACAGTATTACAAAGCTATTGTTATGATTGTGCGCGATATGATGGCGCAGGGCAGAGCCGAGTTCTCAAAAAAGGTTGATGAAGATGGCAAAAAGCGCGTTTGCTACCTTTCTATGGAATTTCTTATGGGACGCTCTCTCAAGAATACCCTCTATAATCTTAACCTCACAAATACTTTTTCGGGCGTGCTGAAGGATTACGGCATAAAAATCGAATCTCTTTACGAATGCGAGCCTGATGCAGGCCTCGGTAACGGCGGTCTCGGCAGACTTGCCGCATGTTATCTTGACGGTCTTGCAACCCAGGGTTACCCTGCAAGAGGTTATTCAATTCTTTACGAATACGGTATTTTCCGTCAGAAGCTTATCGACGGCAGACAGACTGAGCTTCCCGATAACTGGCTTCCCGGTGGTGAGGTTTGGCTTGCTCCCCGCGAAAGCAGTGCGGTGAACGTATGCTTTGAGGGAAGAGTAAAGGAAATATGGGATAACCAGTATCACCACGTTGAAATTGAAGACGGCAACGTTATTCAGGCTGTTCCTTACGATATGTTTGTTGCAGGTAAGGATGGCAAGGGCATCAGTGTTCTTCGCCTTTGGAGTGCAAGAGCCCCCGAGTTTGATATGAAGTCATTTAACCAGGGTGACTTTATGCGCTCAATGGAGCGTCAGGCAATGGCAGAGGTTATCAGCAAGGTTCTTTATCCTATGGATAATCATCCCGAAGGCAAGTCTTTAAGACTTCGTCAGCAGTATTTCCTTGTTTCTGCATCAGTTCAGGATATTGTCCGTCATCACCTTCGTGAATACGGCACAGTTGACAATCTTCCCGAAAAGCTTGCTATTCATATTAACGATACACATCCCACAATGGCAATTCCCGAGCTTATGCGTATTCTTCTTGATGAATGCGGTTACGGTTGGGATGATGCATGGCGCCTTGTTACAAATACGGTTGCATATACAAACCATACTGTTATGAGTGAGGCGCTTGAGTGCTGGAGCGAAGAGCTTGTTAAACGCCTTATTCCCCGTGTATACGATATTATAAAGGAAATTGACAACCGCTTCCGTGCTTACGTGTGGGAATGCACACACGATGCAGACTACGTTGAGCGCACAGCTATCATTTCAGGCGGTGCAGTTCGTATGGCTAATCTCTGCGTTGCGGCTTGTCACAGCGTTAACGGTGTTTCTGCATTGCACAGTCAGATTCTCAAAGACAGCCTTTTTAATGATTTCTACAAGCTCACTCCCGATAAATTTACGAACGTAACAAACGGTATCGCTCACAGACGTTGGCTTTGCCAGGCAAACCCCGGTCTTACAAAATACATTAAAGAGCTTCTCGGTAATGATAAGTTCGTTTATGATGCAGAGCATCTTTCAAAGCTTGCATATTTCAAGGATAACGAAGAGGTTCTTGAAAAAATCGGTGAAATCAAAAAAGCAAACAAAGAAGCTTTTGCTAAACATATTTATAAGACAACAGGTGTAAAGCTTGATACGAATTCAATTTTTGATGTTCAGGTGAAACGTCTTCACGAATATAAGCGTCAGCACCTTAACGCTTTGAATATCGTTTCCGAATACCTTGCAATTAAAGAAAATCCCGACGGAGATTTTGTTCCCAAAACATATATATTCGGTGCAAAGGCGGCTCCCGGTTACTACGTTGCCCAAAGAATTATCAGTATGATTCTCGCACTTGGTGAGATGATTGACAAAGACCCGGATGTAAGAGGAAGACTTAAAGTTCTCTATGTTGAGGATTACAATGTTACCAATGCTGAAAGACTTATGCCTGCGGCAGATGTTTCAGAGCAGATTTCACTTGCAGGTAAAGAGGCGAGCGGTACGGGTAATATGAAGCTTATGATGAACGGTGCTCTTACAATCGGTACTCTTGACGGTGCGAACGTTGAGATTCACGAGGCTGTGGGGGATGATAATATGTTCCTCTTCGGTATGAAGGCTCACGAGGTTGCAGACCTTAAAAAGAACGGCTACAATCCTCAGAACTATTACAATAATAATGCTGAACTCAGAAAGGTCCTTGATTTCATTTCACGCGGCGGAATTGACGGTAAGGATTTCTCTGATATTTCAGGTACAATTATTCATCACGATCCCTTTATGGTTCTTGCTGATTTTGCGGATTATCAGAGAGCGCAGAAAAAAGTACGTGAAACCTTTCTCGATAAAAAGGCTTGGAACCGTATGTCACTTTTAAATATTGCAGGCTCAGGCAGATTTGCTGCTGACAGAGCAATTAACGAATATGCAAAGGATATATGGAATACACAAAAAATGTAATGTTTTTTCGGCTTTTTGACGAATTTAAAATATTATTTGTGTTTTAATGCAAAATTAACTTGACTTTTGTTGCGGTTTAGGTTAATCTAGAGATACTGAAAAAGAATGTTATGTTGTCATTAATGACGCATAGTGAAAGGGGTATTATACCAATGAAAAATTCTGATATGAAGGTTATTGCTATAATTCTCAGTATAGCACTTTTCTTCACAATCGTAACAAGCAACGCTGTATCAATCGCATCTGTTATTATGCTCGTTAAAGACAACGGCGCAGCAGCAGGCGAAGCAGTAAACAACGGTGATCAGGCCGGCAACAACGGTGGCGACGCAGCTACTAATGACAACAGCGGCTCAACCGATACTGCAACAAACAGCGGCTCAACCGATACTGCAACAAACAGCGGTTCAACCGATACTGCAACAAACAGCGGTTCAACTGACACTGCAACAAACAGCGGTTCATCAAACAGCGGTTCAACAAACAGCGGTTCATCAAACAGCGGTTCATCAAACAGCGGTTCATCAAACAGCGGTTCATCAAACAGCGGTTCATCAAACAATGGCGGCACAGCAGCTGCTGACAACAACCCCATTATGAAGGATCCTTTTGCAGCATATTCAAAAGCTGCTAACGATATCCACACAAAGGGTATTGCAGGCTACAATAAAATCGGTTGGCAGAAGCCCCTTAAAATTGAGGGTCTCGGAATTCTTGATAGTGCTATTGTTCCTATCTTAGAGAAATTTATGACAACTGAAGATGAAGCAGAAGTTAAGCAGAATGCAAAGGGCTCTGACGATGCTAAGAACAGAATGCCTGCAAGTAACTGCTCAAAGAAGTACATCAAGAGTGCAACTGCTAAGGCAGATGGCAACAACTACGTTGTAACAATCGTTATGGTAGATTTCACTAACCCCTCTTATGCTGATACTGACGGTCTTCAGTTAATGTCAAGAGAATTCCTTGACTATAAGGACGTTGAAAAGGAAGCTAAGAATATTCCTATTGTTAGGAGCCTTGAAGGTCAGATCGTATACAAAGATTATACCATTACAGCTGTAATGACAAAAGACGGCAAGTTCGTAAGCATTACTCACAGGGGTGTTGGTTATATTAAAGCTCTCCTTAACGGTTCAATCAATGCTACAGGTGAACTTGAATTCAACGCTAAGTACACAGATTTCAAATATTAATTTTGAACATATTAACCAACTCGCTTAGGCGGGTTGGTTTTTTGTTATATTGCTTGACTTTTTTTTCTTTTTAATATAATCTTATATATGGTATTTATCATATTATGAGAGAGGTATCGCTTTTTATGAAGAGATATAAATTAAAAAAATGGCATATTGTTTGTAGTGTTATATTGAGCGTTATGATTTGCTTCAGCGGTTTTATCGGTATGGTTATTACAGGTGTTGTTGCTCAGGGTAATATTGACGGCACACTTAAATACAATATAGGCAACAATAATACACAGAATGCAAATGTGAATAATAATACCGTAAATAATGATGCTGCTTATTATGATGATAACGGCACCGTCGTTTATGATGATAATAATTCATCTGCAGATTATTCAGGTGATACTAATAATGGTAATGCTGTCAGCAACGGTAACACCAACAACTCAACAGTCGGTTCCCAATCTCACCAGCCTTCAAATAACAATGCAGGCGGTAATAGCGGCAGTACAAATACAAACACTCAGACCGCGGTTGTTAATAAAAATAACCTTCCCACGAATCCCACAAAGGCAGATATTGTTAATATCTACGCTACTCTTATGAATAAAGCAAAGGCGGACAAGCCCGGCTTTACAAAGGTTGAGTATCAGGAGCTTCCCGGTGACCCTGCAAACCGAGTTGTTTCCCAGGGCGAGGAGCACGTTACAGCAGAATATATAGAAAAGCTTTTCGGATTTATTGAAGATCTTGGCGTTTTCGTTCCTAAAGAGAAGGCGGAGGCTGAGCCGTATATTCATGAAAAAGGCGACGACGATATGTCAAAATTCCCTGTTTTTTCAAGGGAAAAGGGTTCTTACCTTACTGATCCAAAGGCTATTGATAAATATACTTACACAAAGCTTTCTAACGGAAACATAAAAATGACATTCGTGCTTGTTCCGGAGAATAATCCGGAGCCCATCGGCGAAAATACAAACGTTGCGCCCAGCTACACGGGTGCTGTGTTTTCACCAATGTCCAAAGAGCAGATTGACGGAACTGTTTACCATCCCATTGTAACTATTTTTGCAAAGGATATTCAGTATTCGCTCAGATATCATGATTGCTCCGTAGTGGTTGAATTCAATCCCAATACAATGCAAATAGTAAATCTTGAACAGGTTGCAAGAGTAAGCATTAAAGGTCAGGGCGACGTTGTCGGTGTGGGTGTAATCGGCGTTGAGCGTCAGGAGCTTATAGGTACTGTTATAATCAAAGATTTAAAATATTAAGAACTGAAGCCGAAACGGATTTTTTCGTTTCGGCTTTTTTAATAAGTTTCAGTTGCTTCTAATTGTGTGTTGTATTTATACTGATGTTATGGTAAAATGTAATTGAAATTTCTTAGGGGAGGAATAAAATGTTTTTATGGGGTCTTTTTATAGCACTGATTGTCATTGAAATTATTTTTACACCGTTGTTTCTCAAGGCGCAATGGCCTCAGGCGTGTTTTAAATCGTTAATATATAAAATGATTTGTTCAACTGCATTTGTAGGCATAGGTGTTTTGTCTGTGCTTATTTCGGGGAATGACTCTGTTTATGCAATAATGATGCTTGTGGGACTCGGCCTCGGATGGATAGGCGATTATTTCCTTCATGCAAAGACCACAAATACATATTTTGCAATCGGTATGATAAGCTTTATGCTGGGGCATATTGCCTATATCGCTTGTTATATGCGGACTCTTCCCGTGGTTTCTCCCGAATACAATATGTTTAACCTTGTTGAGATTGTAATCATTGCGGCGCTTCTTGTTCTCAGTTATATAGGAGCAGTTAAATTCAAGGTTGAGTTTTCAATGAAGCTTTTGAAATTCGGTGTTATTGCTTATACCGCAATTCTTATAACTATGTTTATAAAAGCTTCTGCGTTAGGCATAACTTATTACAAAACAGGTGCAGAAAACGGCTGGATTGCGTTGATTGTTCTTGTGTTGGGTTCCTTGTGCTTTACTCTTTCGGATGCTACCATAGGTCTTTTGATGTTTGCAGGTAAAAAGAAAAATAAGCCTCTTAAAGTGTTTAATATTGTTACTTATTTTGCGGGGCAGACATTACTTGCTTCATCAATACTTTTTATAAATGCTTAAAGGATTTTAAATAATAATATGAGAAGAATTTTAAGCCGTACACGGGCGGCTGTTGATGATTATAAAATGATACAAAAGGGTGATAAAATTGCTGTTGGCGTTTCGGGTGGTAAGGATTCACTTTTGTTACTGAAGGCATTGTGCGAGCTGAAAAGATTTTATTCGGAAGAGTTCGATGTTGTTGCGCTGACACTTGATATGCGCTTTAATAATCAAGACAGTGATTTTTCAAAAATAGCACGGCTTTGTGAGGAATACGGAATTGAATACGTTGTGAAACCAACGGATTTATATGAAATAATTTTTAATATAAGAAAAGAAAGTAATCCATGCAGTCTTTGTGCAAGAATGAGAAGGGGAATGCTTCACGATACTGCCAAAGAATTGGGATGTAATAAAATAGCTTTAGGGCATCACCTTGATGATGCGGCGGAAACATTCCTTATGAATTTGTTTATTGAAAGCAGGATCGGATGTTTTGCCCCCGTAACGTATCTTTCAAGGAAAGATATTACTATGATAAGACCTCTTATATACGTAAGAGAAAGAGAGGCTCAGGCGGCTGCTGAACGCCTTAATTTACCTGTTGTTGAAAGTGGGTGCCCTGCAAATGAACGCACTAAGAGAGAAGATGTTAAAAAGCTTATAAATGAATTATCCGCACAGTTTGGTGATGTTCCCGAAAAAATAGTCGGTGCAATGCAACGGTGCGGAATTGACAGATGGGATAAATAAAAACAGAGCATTTCGGTTTTGTACCGAAATGCTCTGTTCGATTTTTATTAATAACCGAATTCTTTAAAATAACTGCTGAAGGGATTTGTTTCAATTTCTTGCTCGGTTACAATGTTTGTACCTTTATCTTCAACAAGGGCAACAGTGATTTTATAGGTATCCTGAATAGCCCCCTTGTTATTGAATCTGCAAATTTCAAGGGTGAGCTTGTCACCAACCTTCGATTCTTCAATGGTTTCAAGAAGAATATCGGTGGTTTCCAGTTTCTTTCCGTTAACTGCTGTAATAACGTCGCCAACCTCAACATTCTGGTTAGCCATATCACTGTTTTCGTCAATTGTAGCAATAACAATTGAACCGTAGGGAAGGTCGTTTTTCCAAGCAAGTGAAGAGTAGGTGTAGTCAGTAGAAACAGGGAAATATGTTATACCAAGCATTGGTCTGTTGGTTACATAGCCGTGCTCAATGATTTGGTTGTAAACATCAAGAACAGTTTTTGTGGGGACTGAAAAGCCCATTCCCTCGTATTCGGTGCTTGAAATTTTTGAGGAATTAAGACCGATAACCTGACCGTATTCATTAACGAGTGCACCGCCTGAGTTACCGGGGTTGATTGCTGCATTGTGCTGAATGCACGGAAGGTCATAAGAGCTGTTTGTTGTGGGTACGGGGCGGTCAATAGCACTAATCATACCGCTTGTAAATGAACCGAAAAATTCAGTACCGCCGGGGTTGCCTATTGCATAAACAGTCTGGCCTACTGCAAGCTTATCTGAATTACCGAAGGTTGCGGATTTGTAATCAGCACCGTCAACGCGTATAACACCGACGTCGGTTTTGGAATCTATTCCCACAATTTGTGCATCTACCTCAGAGCCGTTTGCAAACTGAACCTGGATTGTTACGCCCTTATCGGCAATAACATGCGCTGCGGTTAAAATATAGGTGTATTTTTTCGTTTTGTCGGGACCGACAACAATGCCTGAGCCTTCGCCGGCTTTGTCTTTCTGAGAATAAACAATAACACCGACGTTTATATCCTTTACCTCTTGATAAATCTGCTCGGGTGTCATTGCGCCCTTGCCCGAATACTTGGAATAAGAAACGGGAGAGTCCTCAACATTGGGTTTTGCTCCATCGCCTACGGGTCCGTTTACACCCTCACTTGCGGCCTCTGTTGATTCAACCTTTTCGTTCGAGTTGTCCGTAAGAGCGTTGCCGCCGTTTTTAGAATTCATTCCGACTGCAACAGATGCACAAACAATTGAAAGACACACAAGTATAATGAAAATTATTTTTCCCGGATCTTTTTTCTTTTTCTTTTTTTCTTCAAACTGCGCACCGTTTATTGAAGTGTTAACGGGATTGGTGTATTGCTGATTATAGTATTGCTGATAGGGTGGCTGTTGCTGATTTCCATAGGGTGAGCGATTTCCCTGAGGTGCCTGATAATATTGGTTTTGGTTATAATAGCCGGGTCGCTCGGATTGAACATTCTGTGCGTTGGTATTGTCGGGGTGTGGTGCCTTGTTCTGATAAGTGTTGCTATATTCTGTTGGAGTGCTTTCCGGATTGTAGTTGGTTTCCGGTGTTGTGTTTGGGGTATAGTTTTCGTCCATTATGGATCCTCCGTTTTGGGAAATTAATTTGAGTTTCATTTGTAATTATATATTGATTATGTTATACCAAAATTTTATGAATAAATTATAACTATCCGGTAAATAAAGAATAAACTGTAAGCTATTTTGGAAGCTTAACCGTAAATCGGGTGAAATTATCCGGCTTGCTTTCAACCGTAACGGTACCGTTGTGAAGCTCAACAATGCTTTTTATAAGGTAAAGACCAAGACCGGTGCTTTTTACGTCAGTACTCCGTGATTGGTCAACCTTATAAAACCTTTCAAATACCTTGGGAAGCTCTTTTTCGGGTATACCTTTACCTGTATTTGTAATGGCAAAATATATGTTGTTTTTATCGGATGCCGTGTTTACGGTGATTTTTCCGCCTTCGTTGGTGAACTTAACCGCATTGTCGACCAAGTTATAAATAACCTGATCAATCATAGCACTGTCACCGTGAATAACCGATTGCTCCAAATCCTCAAGACCGCATATTTCAATCTTCTTTTCTGAAATAAGCTGTTCGAAGCCAAGAAAGGTTGTAACAAGCTTTTGTGAAATATCAAGCTTTTCTACCGTCATATCAACGTTGCCCGTTTCAATTTTTGAAATGTTCAGCATTGTCGTAACCATTTTTGAAAGACGATTGATTTCGGAAGAAACAATGTTCAGGTAGTAATTCTGCTTCTCGTGGGGGATTGTGCCGTCAAGAATACCGTTTATAAAGCCGCCTATGGTAGTCATAGGTGTTTTGAATTCGTGGGAGACATTGGCAACAAAGCTCCTTCGGGAGTTTTCAAGCTGAGCTAAGGCGTTTGCCATAGCGTTGAATTTCGTAATAAGTGCCGCTAATTCGTCATTGGTGTTTAGCTCAGGGACTCTGTATGAAAAATCACCAACTGAATAGCATTTTGTTGCGTTTTCAAGGTTTCGGATGGGTTTTGCAATGCGTTCTGTCATAAGTCCTACGGCAATTGTAACAAGCACAAGAGCAATTGCGGCAGATATTATAAACATAACAAAGGTTTTTTGAATGTAATCGTAAATCGTTCCCGTAACGGGTGCAGATACAATACAAAAACCGCGATAACTGTTGTTTACGTAAAACGGCGCCATTGACACGGACTGATAGCCGTCATAAACTCCGTTTAAGGTGGATATTTCAGAAACTTCACCGGTTTTGACTCTGTTAAGGTATGTTAACGGTACTTGTATTTTGCTGTGTTTATCACAAACGTGTATATTACTTACCTGCATACCTGAAAGGGTTTCGGGGCAGATAATAACACTACCCTTTGTGTCACATATATAGACGTCGTATCCGGTACATTCCGAAAGTATTTCAACGTTTTTGCACAGAGTGATGGCAACACCCTGAGGATTGTTTTTGATTGCATCGGAATTAAGAATTTCCGCAGTCATCTGAGCAAGATTTATAACGTTACTTTTTGTTTTATCAAGAACCTGCGAGGTCAGAGTTTTTGTTATAAACAGCATCAGTGAACTGCCTATAATAAGAAAGCTTACAAGAACAATTGATGAAAATATTGTGAAATACTTGAAAAAGAATGTACCTCTTTTACCTAAAGCAAACGTTCTCTTTTTCATAATTTTTATTTAGTTTCAAACTTATAACCTACGCCCCATACTGTTTTGAGCTCCCATTTGTCAGAAACTCCCTCAAGTTTTTCGCGAAGACGCTTAACGTGTACGTCAACTGTACGGGAATCACCGTAGTATTCAAATCCCCATACCTCATCAAGGAGCTGGTCGCGTGTGTATACTCTGTTAGGGTTGCTTGCAAGGTGAAATATAAGCTCAAGCTCTTTTGGCGGGGTGTCAATGCTTTTGCCGTCAACAGTGAGCTCGTAATTTGTAAGGTTGATGGTGAGCTTATCATAGCTGACCTCTTTAACGGTCTCTGTAGCAACCGTAGTTGTTGCTGAGCGCCTTAAAACCGCCTTTACTCTTGCAATAACCTCTTTTGTTTCAAAGGGCTTTGTAATATAGTCGTCTGCACCAAGCTCAAGGCCTAAAACCTTGTCAAAGGTTTCGCCTTTAGCAGTAATCATAATAATGGGTGTCTGAGAGTCTTTTCGTATCTCTCTGCATATTTGCCAACCGTCAAGATGGGGGAGCATTATATCAAGCAGCACAAGGTCGGGGTTAAAGCTGTTGAAAACAGACACCGCTTTTAAACCATCGGTTTCAACCGCTGCTTCAAAGCCCTCCTTTTCAAGATATATACGTAGTAATTCGCAAATGTTAACGTCATCGTCAACGATAAGTATTTTTGTGTTTGCCATAAGTAGGCCTCCTTTTGCTTAACAAACTACATTTGTTATTATTATAATAAACCATAATTCAGAAAAATATATGAACAATTTTTTAAATAATAATGTAATAAATTAAAACAATGGCAACAAAACGTCTGTAAAGAGCCGACTTGTTGCCATTGCAATTTTAAATGATTTTATTTTCGCTTTTGCGCCTTGGCTTCAAGCTTCGCTTTTTTCGCTTTTTCTTTGGCTTTGCGTGCTTTTGTAACACTGTCGGGAGTTTTGCCGTTAACCTTCTTTTTCTTTTTAATGAGAATAAGTGTTACGGCTAAAGCAACCAGAAGAAGCACACATAAAGCAGTAGAAACGCCTAATGTAACTTTACGCTTCTGACCTTCGGGCGAGTCGTCAAAGAAGCTGTCAGCCTCGGAGGTTGTTGTTAAGTTGCTGATAGGAACAACCTGAATGATTCCGTTTTCAGCAAGAACGTATTTGTAGCCCTCCGGGAGTGTTTCATAAGTTGCCTGGCTGACAATATTTCCGTTCTGGTCAACAAGCTGCCCCTTTTCGTTAAGGGAAAGAATGTTTCCGAAAAGATGAGGTCCTGTTAAGTTCAAGCCGGGAAGATTGACTGACCCCTGAGGAAGAGTGAAGGTAACATTGCCTCCGGCGCCGCCGGAACCGCCGGAACCGCCGGAACCGCCGTTGCCGCCGTTGCTGTTGTTGACAATTGTCTGTATAATGCCTGTAAGATTGCTGTCCGGACCGGGGGTTACGCCCTGATAGATGTTGAGCTTATACGTTGAGGTGGCAGTATTTCCGTTTGCTGTGTAACGGCAGACAATGTTCAGCACCTGGTGTTCAACGTTTTTGATTGAGATTTTGTTGTATTGCGAACCGAAAATCGGCTGACCGTTAAGCGTTATGATTGATGAAGCGCTTACAGGTGTCGGGTTAATTGAAATCTCTGTGCGGCTGTGGTCAAGATATACGTTATATTCGTGAACGTCGGAATAGAATTCATTGTCAAGCTTAAAACGGTCTGTCTTTTTAAGAACGATATCAAAGCATTCGTTGTAACTGTATTTTGACTGGGATATTGTTATCTTTGCATCCTGATACGCCATGCTCTGCAATATGTAATAGGGAATGGAACGGTTAATCTGGGCGCGTATGATTGCTTCAGGGTCAAGAGAAAGCTTGTAATGAGTACCGAGCATAGCGGTAAGGTACTTTTGCTGGATTTCTTCATACGAAGCTTTTTGTGAGTCGATTGCCAAACCGTAATTACGTATGGTCATAACCGCAACTCTTTTGTAAACCTCGTTGCGTGTGATTGTCGTAACCTCGGTTGCTGACACATAACCGCTGGTGAAAAGCGCCATAAGTGATGTGTAATAAACATAGTCGTTAAAGGTTAAGCCGTTATCGTTACCGAAAAAACGCTTTATGAACGCTGTGAGTGCAGAATTCTGACCCGAAAGTGAAGAAAGATAAATAACAAGAGCTTCTTCTAACGGTGTCCCTGCGGGAATTGTAAGATGTTCACCCTTGTAAACATAATAAAGGTCATTTTTCATCATAGCGTACAAGGCGCTTATCATCAATATCTTTTCAGGGTCATTCTGCTCCTCTGCTGTAATTATGATACCTTGCTCCCTGAGCCAGTCTGCCTTTGTCCGGTCGGAAACATTGGGCTCGGAAATAATTGTGAGAGCACCAACCTGTTCAAGAAGATAAAGATAAGCGGCTCTTTGTGAGTTTTCGTCAAGAGTATAGGTTTTTATACACTCGTTTACCTCAGCCATAAAGTGGGGGGCATCGGTTATGTAGGGGTAATCAGTTACGGGATAGAGAGTGTTTTCTGTGACAATGCCGCCCGCTGTGAGCATATCCTCTTTAATAACAAGCTTTCTTAGCCATGAAATATCATTTTCGCTGTAAGCGTATTGTGTCTGGAATCCCGGGTTTGAAATATCAATATCGGGAGCAAATTCTCTTGCGCTTACAGAAGCGGTCAAAGAGGAGGCAAGAACAATAAATGTTATAACAAACGCAAGTATTCTGTGTGTTTTTTTCATTGATTTCGTCTCCTTTCGTCAAAAAATAAATAACTTAAACAGTATATCAAAAAAATGAAAATCAGTCAACATCGAAACTGAATACGGTTTTGGAAACATATTCCTCACCTGCATCATATGTGCAACCGGGCCATTGCGGATGATTGGGAGTATCGGGGTATACCTGTGTTTCAAGGCAGAATGCGCAACGCTTTGTCATGGGTACACCGCCCTTGCCCTTTATTGTGCCGTCAAAGAAATTGCCTGTGTAAAGCTGGATGCCGGGAAGGTCTGTTTTAACCTCCATCGAAATACCGCTTTTGTCAGCCTTTGCAATTGCGGCAGTCTTTAACGTGCCGTCGTAGTCTGCAATGCAGAAATTGTGGTCATAACCAAGACCGTTTTTAAGCTGTGT
Organism: Clostridia bacterium; assembly: GCA_017621885.1. Lineage (GTDB taxonomy): Bacteria > Bacillota > Clostridia > Oscillospirales > Acutalibacteraceae > DTU089. The sequence continues at coordinate 31,330 of JAGASD010000002.1, forward strand.
GAAATCTTCTTCAATATCTCTGCCTATAGTCTTCTCTTCGCGGAAATCAAAGGGTGTGCCTTCAACTGAGGGTAAATCACCCGTGGGTATGCTCACTTCATCAATTGGTGTGTAGCGGTCTGCATTGATTTTAAGTGTGTGGCTGAGAATATCACCGCTGTCATATCCGTTGAGGTTGAAATATGCGTGGTTCGTAAGGTTGATAACGGTCTTTTTATCAGAAACTGCACGGTATTCAAGCTCTACGTCGTTGTTTTGGGTAAGCGTGTATGTAACCTTAACATCAACGTTACCGGGGAAGCCTTCCTTACCGTCGGGGCTGTGGTATGTAAAAGCAACAGAATTGTCTGAAAGAACTTCACTGCTCCATACAGCAGAGCTGTATTCTCCGCCTCCGTGGAGACTTGTTATACCCTTTTCGTTAAGTGTAACGTTGTATTCTTTGCCGTCAATGCTGAATTTGCCGTCTTTTATGCGGTTTGCATACTGACCTACAACAACGCCCTGATAATCAGAACGGTTAACATGACCGTCAAGGTCCTCGTGACCAACGAGAATATCAACAAAATCTCCGTTGGTGTCTTTTATAATGATTTTATCAAGTGTGGCTCCTTTTTCAAGAAGCTGAATTTTAGTGCCTTTTGTATTCTCTATAACAAAAGCGTTAACGGGCTTTTCATTTAAATAACCGTATATAAATTGCGTAACAGACATAACATTACCTCCAAATTACTCTATTATAAATATACCTTAAATCGTAATTTAAGTCAAGGAAATAAGCTATTATTGAGAAGTATTTCACAGAAGTTTACAGTTTGTTATAAAAAGTTTAACAATTGTATGGTATTAGTTCGTTGATTATTGACGCTGAGTATGGTATTATATTACTATAAATAAATATGATTAGCGAGGTGGCGGTTTTTGGAAAGCATAATTACGCTTGCGGCACCGTATATGCGGTATGTAATGCTTTTTGTGATTTTATATGTGGTTGCACGTATGCTTCTGGCAATGTTTTTTAAGAAAACAAGTGATCCTTTAAGGGGTAAGCTGGTTGATAATATAACGGGCGAAGAAATATCCTTATATGACCGCGAAACTTCAATTGGCAGAAATAAAAAATGTGATATTGTTTTGCCGTTTGATACAATTTCACGTCTTCATGCGGTTATAACTTACCGCAGTAAAGGTTTTATGATTTTTGACACCTTTTCAAAATCGGGGATTGAGGTTAACGGAGAAAAAATAAATTCTAAAGCCTATGTGCATCACGGTGATACGATTACGCTGGGCGGTCTTGAGTACGTGCTTTACGAGGCAAGGTATAAGTTTATAAAAGACAAAAGCCGTGCGTTGGGCAGTCCGTCTTACGGGATAATTCTGTTTCTGCTTGCTCTTTTCAACATTTGCGCAATGCTTCTTAATATGTATCCTGAGGGCAAATTGGCAACGCATATAATCGGCATTTATATTGGCTTTATAGTGCTGCAGTGGATTTATTTTGCCTTTGCAACGTATGTTATGCGTATCCACAACTTTGAATGTGAAATGATTGCCTTTGCATTTACTTCAATAGGTCTTGCCATTGTGGGAAGCATCTATCCCGATGCGGTGATTAAGCAGTTTCTTGCAATTGCAGTAGGTGTCGTGGGCTTCTGCGTTATGGTTGTGGTCCTTAGGCATATTGACACAATGAAGTCCATAAGATGGGTGCTTGCAAGTGCTTCGATATTAATCCTTGCGGTAACTCTTTTAATTGCGGAAACAACCAACGGTGCCAAAAACTGGATTTCACTTGGCGGAATATCAATACAGCCCTCTGAGCTTGTTAAGGTTGCGTTTATTTTTGTGGGAGCGGTAACTCTTGAAAAATTGCAATCCATAAAAAATCTTTCCATGTACATCGTCTTTTCCGCTGTTTGCGTGGGCGAGCTTTTCCTTATGTATGATTTCGGTACGGCACTTATTTTCTTCTTTACGTTTATTGTTATTGCATTTATGCGCTCGGGTGATGTGAAAACGCTGTCGCTTGTATGTATCGTTGCGGCTGTCGGTGCTGTGCTTATTCTTATTCTGAAGCCCTCTGTAGCCAGTCGTTTTTCTACCTATACTCACGTGTGGGAATATATGGATGAGGGCGGTTATCAGCAGACCCGTACACTTATTTATTCTGCAAGCGGCGGACTTTTCGGTCTCGGACTCGGAAACGGTGAGTTGAGAAACATTTTTGCCGCGTCTGAGGATTTGGTTTTCGGTGTTGTTTGTGAAGAATTCGGAATGATAATGGGCTTCCTTGTGCCGCTTACTTATGTGGCGATTGCCGTATGGGCAATTATAAATGCAGGAAAAACCAAATCTACCTTCTATACCATCGCAGGTGTGGGTGCTGTTGCAATGCTGCTCTTCCAGTCAATGCTCAGCATATTCGGTATTACTGATTTACTGCCCCTTACGGGTGTTACGCTTCCCTTTGTAAGCAAAGGCGGTACAAGTATAATCAGTTGCTTCTGCCTGATGGCATACATCAAAACTCTTGATATTCGCACGTTCGCAAGCTTTAAGCCTCGTCTTGAGGCCGAGGAGGAAGCGGGGGAGGAAGAATGAAAACTACGGCTAAAAGAAGTTGTATAATAATTGTTCTTATTGTTGCGGTTGTTGCGGGTCTTACGGTATTGGGCGTGAGATTTGCCGTGAACGGTGAGGAATGGGCAACGCTCCGCGCAAATGAGCATCTTAACGAGGGCGGCAGCTTTATTGCTGCAGGTAACGTTACCGACAGAAACGGTGAAATTCTTGCGTATACCGAAGGGGAGGAAAGGCGTTACAACGACTCTGAAAGAATAAGACGCTCAACGCTTCATATTCTGGGTGATACCGAAGGGTATATTTCATCCGGTGTTCAAACTGCGTACAAAACAAGGCTTGCGGGCTACAGCCCCGTAACCGGTCTTCATTCCTTGAAAAAATACGGTAAGGGTAACGATGTTTCTCTTACAATTGACAGTCAGGTTTGCGCTCTGGCGTACGATTGCCTTAACGGTAAAAATGGTGTCGTTGCTGCCTATAACTACGAAACGGGTGAGATTTTATGCTCTGTTTCGAGTCCTAATTACGATATTGAAAACAAGCCGTCTTCCGAAGAGATTGATAAAAATGAAGACGGTAAATATGACGGAATATATCTTAACAGACTTGTTGACGGATTGTATACACCGGGCTCTGTTTTTAAAATAATAACAACTGCAAGCGCGGTTGAGAATGTTCCGAATCTTGATTCGTGGACATACACCTGCACCGGTGAAGAAATTGTTGACGGTGTAAAGGTTACTTGCCCGAGTGTTCACGGGGAAATGGATTTTGAGGAAGCCTTTGCAAACTCCTGTAACGGTGCTTTTGCCGTAATGTCAAAGGAATTGGGCAAAGAAAAGCTTTCGCTTACTGCAAAAGAATTTCGTTTCGGTGAAAGCTTTGCTTTCGGCAATTCCGAAACAGATGCCAGTATTTTTGATGTGTCAGCGGCAAATGACGCAGACCTTGCGTGGGCAAGCGTAGGGCAGTATACAACGCTTGTTAATCCGTATCATATGCTGACGATGCTGGGTGCTGTTGCCAACAACGGCGAGGCAGTGTTCCCGTATGCAGTATCCACCATAACTTCACCGGCGGGCAGAGTCGTTCAGGAAACAAAACCGCGAAGCGAGGTGTATATAACACCTGAGGTTGCAAATAAAGTTGAGGCTATGATGCGTAATAATGTAGAAACCAATTACGGCGATTATAATTTTGAGGGACTTTCAATGTGCGGCAAAACAGGTACTGCCGAGGTTGCAGACGGTTCAAAGCCCCACTCATGGTTTGCAGGCTTTTCACAAAATCCTCAATGTCCCATTGCAATAGTAGTTGTGGTTGAAAACGGAGGTTGGGGAGCATCAACGGCTCTTCCGATAGCATCAGAGGTTATGGAAGCTGTTTATAAAACACTTTCATAATTGGAAAGTGTTTCTTGTATACTATTTTTGTTGACTTGTTCCGACAAATATTGTAAAATAAATGTTAATTGTAAAAATAAACTGAAAGGCTGAAATAAATGAGCTTTATTGAATTTGACTCCGTGTATAAAAGATATAAAATGGGTGAAATCGTTATCAATGCTGCTGACGGTGTTACCTTTAACGTTGAGCAGGGTGAATTCTGTGTAATTGTAGGTGCCAGCGGTGCCGGTAAGACAACTGTCCTTAATATTCTCGGCGGTATGGATGACTGTGACGACGGTAAAGTCCGTGTTGCAGGTGACCTTGTAAACGAATATGACAGCAAACGTCTCATTGAATACAGACGTTATGATGTGGGTTTTGTTTTCCAGTTTTATAACCTTGTTCCCAACCTTACCGCTCTTGAAAATGTTGAGCTTGCAACACAGATAGGTACAAAGGCGCTTAATCCCGCAAAGGTGCTTGAAAGAGTCGGTCTCGGTGAACGTCTTAATAACTTCCCTGCACAGCTCTCGGGCGGTGAGCAACAGCGTGTTTCAATTGCACGTGCGCTTGCTAAAAATCCCAAGCTTCTTTTGTGCGACGAGCCTACAGGTGCTCTTGACTATAACACGGGTAAGCAGATATTAAAGCTTTTGCAGGATACAAGCCGTGAGACAGGTATGACGGTTATTGTTATTACTCATAACTCGGCAATTACACCTATGGCTGACAGAGTTATCTCTATGAAGAGCGGACGCGTTGTCAGTATAGAAACTAATGAGAATCCCGTTTCGGTTGCTGATATTGAATGGTAAACCATCTGATCTGATTTTTTGAAAGGATAATTTTAAAATGACCGGTTCATATTTTACAGATAGTTTCCGTTCAATAAAACGGACTTTCAGCAGATTTGTGTCAATTGTGGCGATTGTTGCATTGGGAAGCGGATTGTTCTGCGGACTTAATGCGGTTGGCCCCGATATGATGAATACTGCAAATACATATTACGAAGACTATAATCTTATGGATTTAAGATTGCAGTCGTATCTTGGACTTTATGAAGAAGACCTTGATAAGGTACGCGCTATTGAAGGCGTAGAAGGCGTTCAGGGCGTTAAATTTGTTGACGGATACGTTCAGACCCCTAATGCAGAGGGTGAGTACGAAGGTATCGTTGATATTGACGGCTCCGAGCTTACCATAAGAGTAACGGGTCTTGATTTAATGAGTGCCGTGAATTTTGAAGGCGGCGCAGATGACCCTAACTACATAAACAGACTAAAGCTTTTCAGAGACGGTGAGCTCAAGGGAAGATACCCTGAATCACCTAATGAATGTGTTGTTACCTGCAGTGATCTTACAACTCCCGAGCAATTTGTTATAGGCAGTAAAATTAAGGTTGTCGGTGATGATGAAGATATTTCCTATTACCTTAAATATGATGAGTTTACAATTGTCGGTGTTGTGCAGACACCTTATTGGGTATCTTACGAGCGCGGTGTTACCACAGCAGGCAGCGGTAAGCTTGGTGACTTTATTTACGTAAACAATGATGCTTTTACAGACAAAATCACATATTACAGCGAAGCGTATATAACTCTTGAGGGTGCTGATGAGTTTGAAGCATATTCAGAAGAATATGATGATTTTGTTGAAGCAAAGCGTGAAGAAATTGCGGCTTTGGCAGAAACCTTTGCTGCAGACAGAAGGGCACAGCTGGCCGTAGGTCTTGAGCAGAAGGTTACAAGCGCCAAGCTTGAAATAGACCAGGCTGAAGCAACAATAAATCAGAAGCTTGCAGATGGTCAGAAACAGCTTGACGAGTTGTATGAAAAAGAGAAAAACGGTGCACAACAGCTTGCAGATGCTCAGAAGCTTATGGATGAGGAGTATGCGAAGGCACAAAACCAGATTCAGAGCGGCAGCGACAATTATATGGCGGCTGTTAATGAATACAACTCAAAGGTTATCGCTGTATCAAACGGTAAGGTTGAGCTTGCCAATAAAGAAAATGAATATAACAATAAAAAAGCTCAGGCAGACAGCGCAAAGGAGCAGCTCGATTCAGCTAACGTTCAGTTGACTGTTGCAGAAAAAGAGATTAAGTATATTGAAACTCTTGTAAATACAACGGAATCAACTTTAAATACACTTAAAGAAAATCAGGATGTGGCACAGAGCGACCTTGACCTTGATGCAATGGCGGGCAGACTTGAAGAAACTAACCCCGAGCTTGCAAAGCTTCTTTTTGCAGCATCTGACCTTACTGCGCAGGGTATGGCAGCCGATGCAATCGTTGAGGTTGACCGGCTTCTTGACCAGTATCAGTCGGAGCTTGCTGTAGCAAAACAGGAGTATGCTGCCGGCAAGGCGGAATATGAGAGTAGTCTTTCGCAATGGCAACAGGCAGATGCACAGCTTGCAGCGGCAAATGCACAGCTTACCGCAGCAAAGCAACAGCTTGAAGATGCAGAGGGACAGCTTGAAACCTACAAGGAAAAGATTCAGGCGGGCGGTGATGAGCTTCAGTTCGGTGCAATTCAGGCACAGACCGAGTATATGACTGCTCAGGCAACTCTTGCCATTAAAAGCTCACAATATCAGAATATTAAACAGATAATTGCTGATGCAGAAAAAGAATTTGAGACAGCCAAAGCGGAGGCTGAGAGTAAATTAGGCTCTGCAAAAACAGAATATCAGAAGGGCGAAAGCCTGCTTCAGAATATCAAGGACGGTGTTGGCTGGTTCGTTTACACCCGCGATGACAGCCCGGGCTATACCGGTTATGGTCAGGCGGCATCTAATATGGTGCGTCTTGCTTATATTTTCCCCACCTTCTTTTTCATTGTTTCAACAATGGTTTGTCTTACAACGATGACAAGAATGGTTGAAGAGGAAAGAACTCAGTTAGGTACACTTAAAGCTCTGGGTTATTCGAACAAAATGATTTCCGGCAAATATTTGCTTTATGCGGTTATGGCAAGTCTTATCGGTGTTATTTTAGGTGTTGTTTTAGGCTTTACCGTTATACCGATTGTTCTGTGCGCCGCGTGGGGTATTATGTATGAAATGCCCGAAACGATTATCAGCTTTATGCCTCTTTACCTTATTCTCGGTGTTGTTATTGCAATGGGCTCAACAGTTCTTGCAGCGTACCTTGCTTGCCGTAAAGAGCTTAAAGAGGTTCCTGCCGTCCTTATGCGACCCAAGCCCCCGAAGGCAGGTAAGAGAGTATTCCTTGAAAACGTTGATTTTATATGGAAAAAGCTCAGCTTTACCTCAAAGGTTACTGTGAGAAACCTTTTCAGAAACAAAAAACGTTTCCTTGTAACGGCTATCGGTATTGCAGGTTGTACAGCCCTTATTCTTGCGGCTTGCGGTCTCAGAGACTCTATAAGCGGTGTTATTGATAATCAATACGGAAAAGAAAACGGTGTGGCGCAGTATGACCTGCAGGTTGTTCTTAAAGATGGTCAGACATCGTATGCCGAAAGCGATATAGTGCCACAGATAAACTCAATCAAGGGTATTGATAGCTCTATGCTGGGTTATCTCAAGGTTGGTCACGGATATTCTGACAGAAGCGACAAGAAAATGGAAGTTGATATTCTTGTTCCTGAGAATCCTCAATCATTTGTGAATTTTGTTAATCTGAAATTGAATGGTGAACAGATTCCTCTTACTGATGAGGGTGCGGTTATTACCAAAAAGTTCGCAAATAAAACAAATACCAAAATCGGTGACGTTGTTACCGTTTCTTGGACAGAGGGCTCCATAACCGTAAAATATGATGTTAAGGTTACCGGTATTGTTGATAACTACGCGTTCCATTACGTATATATGACGCCTGCGTACTATCAGAGCGTAACCGGTACAAGTCTTGAATACAACTATCTCTTCTGTAAGATTGACCAGGCTCTTACAAAAGAAGCCAAGGTGCATATGGAGAACACCATAAACGATATTAAGGGCGTTAACGGTTCGGTATTTACAACTGTTGTTATTGATAATTTCAACAACATAATAAATACGTTGAATATGGTTATTATACTCTTTATTGTTGCGGCAATGGCACTTGCTGTGGTTGTTCTTTATAACCTTAATAATATCAACGTCAACGAACGAATAAGAGAGCTTGCCACACTTAAAGTTCTTGGTTTCTATGACGGTGAGGTATCGGCATATATTTACCGTGAAAACGTGATTCTTACACTTATCGGTATAGTTGCGGGCTTATTCCTCGGTATACCGCTTAATATTGCCGTTGTAGGTATTGTTGATATTGATACCCTTACGTTTAAAACGCAGCTTGAACCGCTGAGCTTTATTCTTGCGGCATCGATAACTATTGGATTTGCAATTCTGGTTAACCTTCTTATGCACTTTAAGTTGAAGAAAATCAGTATGGTTGAATCGCTTAAATCAGTTGAATAAAAACATTAAGAGCCCCAAGGCATTTTTGCCTTGGGGCTCTGATTTTTATTTTTTATTAATTGATTTGAAGGTCGAGTAATTCTGATTGGTTTTGCTTGAACCGTTAAAATATACACCTGCAATATATATTGCCAGCTCTTCGGTGGGGATGGACATACCGTCGTTCATCCAATCGGTAAGAATACCCGTAACCCCCGAAAGGAAAAAGGATGTTGAATACTTTGCGGGAATATTGTCAGCGTAAATATCTTTTGAATTCGGAATGCTTTTCAGTATGAGAGTTTGCATCTTTTTATAAAGCATATTGTTTGCATCATTTTTGATAATGAATTCACAAAGAGTTTCGTGTTCTTTGCAGAAAATTAAAAGTCTGTTTGCATATTCGGCAAAACCCTCAATTGTTCCTATATCCGGTACAGTCTCATTTAAAACACTCACAAAGGTCTGATATGTTTCGGTTTGAATCTGGTCAACCATATCGTTTAAATCAGTATAGTAAAAATAAAAGGTTGCTCTGTTAACGTCTGCAAGTGTTGTTAACTCGGTAACCGTTATTTGATTCAGCGTTTTGCTTTCCAAAAGTTCAAAAAGAGCATCACGTAAAGCTTTTTTTGTTCTTTTAACGCGTCTGTCTGTGTGGTTCAGACGTTGTTTTTTCTGTTGTGCCAAAATACCACATCCTTAAATTACATAGATACTATGACACATTCTACCATATATATTTCTTTTTTGCAATAAAAAGCGGAACATTGACATATATTTTTTTCTTAAAAATAAAAAAGAAACAACATTTTCGTGAATTGTTTTCCGAAAATGTCGTTCTTTAGTTTTATATCGGCATTATATTTTATATAGTCTTTTTAAAAGCTTTATTTCTTTTTTGTATCCGTCTGAATCGTTAGGCGTTTCAAGGTAGAAGGGGAGATGCTTTAATTCAGGGTGATTGATGATTTTTGCCATTGCGTCAATGCCGATACCGCCTTCACCGATTTTGGCGTGGCGATCCTTACGGCAACCGAGAAAGTTCATACTGTCGTTAAGGTGGATAGCCTTTAATCTGTCAAGCCCTATAATCTCATCAAACTCTTGAAGCACACCGTCAAGATTATTCACTATATCATAGCCGCCGTCAAAGACGTGACAGGTATCAAGGCAAACACCCAATTTATCATTAAGCTTCACCTTGTCGATAATTGAACGCAGTTGAGTAAAGCTTTTTCCGATTTCGGTACCTTTACCTGCCATGGTTTCGAGCAAAACCAACGTTTTTTGTTCGGGCTTCAGAACGCAGTTAAGCATATCTGCAATGTATTGTATACCTGCTTCTTCACCTTGGCCAACATGGCTTCCCGGGTGGAAATTGTACATAGCGCCGTCTATATATTCAAGACGGCTTATGTCGTCTGCCATTGTATTTTTAGCAAATTCTCTTAAACCCTCATCCTTTGAACAAGCGTTTAAGGTATATGGGGCGTGGGCAAGCGGATAAACTATACCGTTTTCTTTTCTGTATTCTTCAAAAGCCTCAATATCTTTAATATTCAGAGGCTTCGCTGACCCTCCGCGGGGATTTCTGGTGAAGAATTGAAAAGTGTCGGCATCAATGCGTGTTGCCTCTTTACCCATTGCAAGGAAACCGGCAGAGCTTGATAAATGGCAACCTATAATTAACATTAAATCACCGCTTTATTTTAATTTGTGTATGAACAGACCGCTTAAAAGCTTAGGCTCAAACCAGGTTGATTTTGGGGGCATAATCATATTGGCGTCTGCAATATCCATAAGGTCATCAAGAGTGGTCGGATACATTGAAAAAGCAACAGCCATACCGCCGTCAACAAGTTTTTCCAATTCCTTGAGTCCTCTTATGCCGCCTATGAAATCAATTCTCTTATCTGTACGGGGGTCGCCTATGTTGAGTGTCGGAGTAAGAAGATTTTTCTGCAGTATTGAAACATCAAGGCGGTCAACGGGGTCGCCTTTGTCGAACGTACCGTCTTTTGCAGAAAGCTTATACCATTCTTTATTAAGATACATACCGAACGTGTGCTTTTCTTCGGGATGGTATGCACCGTCACAGTTTGCTTTTTCAACGTTGAAATTTTCTGAAATTTCTTTGATGAATTCATTTTCGGTTTTGCCGTTAAGGTCGTTTACAACTCTGTTATAATCCATAATTTCAAGGTTCTCGGCAGGGAAAAGAACCGCAAGGAAGAAATTGAATTCTTCTGTACCGTTGTAACCCGGGTTTTGTTCACGGCGCATTTTTGCAACATTTACTGCAGAAGCACATCTGTGATGTCCGTCTGCGATATAAAAATCACCTGCGTTTTCAAGAAGGGCGGAAAGCTGAGCAATTGTGTCTGTATTATCAATAACCCATACGGTGTTGCTTATGCCGTCATCTGTAACAAAATCATATACGGGCGCGTTGCTTTTAGCTTTTTCAATAATGCTTATGATTTTTTCCTGACCTTTGTAACAGAGGAAAATAGGGCCTGTGTTAGCATCGCAGGTGTCAACGTGACGGATTCTGTCAGCTTCCTTATCGGCGCGTGTAAGCTCGTGCTTTTTTATGTGATTGTTTATATAATCATCAACACTTGCACAGCCGACAAGACCTGTTTGCTCTCTGCCGTTCATAATCTGGCGGTAAACGTAAAAACAGGGGATTGAGTCCTCTGCGAGTATGCCGTTTTTTTCAAAGCTATTTAAATTTTCACAAGCTTTGGCATAAACCTCGTCGCTGTAAAGGTAGGTGTCAGCCGGCAAATCAATTTCTGCCTTATCAATGTGTAAAAAAGAATAAGGATTTCCCTCGACCATTTCTCTTGCTTCATTGCTGTTCATAACATCGTAAGGAAGAGCTGCAACTCTTGAAGCGTATTCGGGGGTGGGTCTCAGGGCTTTGAACGGTTTGAAAATTGCCATTTTGGTTATCCTCCATAGATAATAATAAAAAATAAGTACTTATAAATTTTACTTTATTTTTATATGCTTTGTCAATATATTATTGCTTTTATCGAAAAAATATGGTAAATTATACACAAATAAAAGGTGTAAATAATATATATACACAATAGCTTATCAGAGTTGAAAGTGAGTAAACAATGGATTTTAAAAACATAATGACCTATTGCGGTAAATTGCAAGCAAACAATGACCGCACATGGTTTCATAATAATCACGAGGAATACGAAAATGCAAGGAGGGAATTTCTTGCTTTTCTTGATAATTTCAGATTTGTGTTAAGCAAGGAAGCTCCCGATATAGGCAAATCCATTATGTATATGGAGTCGCGTGAGTGGATGTACAGGGTTGCAAAGGATATGCGTTTTCATAAAAACGGTCCACCGTACAATCCTGCATTCAGAGCGTATATTGCCGCCGACAGAAAATCCTGGTTGCCAATCGGGTATTTTTTGCGTGTTTGTCCCGGGTCTTGCTGTTTCGGTACGGGGTTGTGGTGTGACACAACCGCAAAAATGAATAATATAAGAAAATATATTTCTTTACATTACGATGAGTTTTGCGATGCTCTGAAGGAGGGGAATATATCCGTAGGCGGTGAAAAGCTTAAAACTATGCCGCGCGGCTTTTCCGCAGATGACCCTGCCGCAGAGTATATAAAGCACAAAAGCTGGGTTATGATACTTGATATTCCCGACACGGACGTTACGTCATTTGATAACTTTACGGTATATCTTATGAATTATGTTAAACGTATGGAGCCTATGCGGAAATTTCTTTTGAAAGCGGCAAATTATGTTGACAACCCAAGACCTGAATTTGAATGGTAAAAATTAAATGCAAAATTAAAAAATCAAAATGCAAAATCTCGGAACGCTTACGCGTTGATTTAAATTATAAAAAGCAGTCTGTTTCAAACGAACAGACTGCTTTTGCTTATATGGATTTATGAAATTACTGTTGATGCTTCCTTTGAATCGGGTACGAGGGCAAAGTAGCTTCTGCCGGCATTAAGTGAGAGCTCGTTACCGTCAGCATCATATAATTTGAGCATATCGGTATATTCGCCCTTTTTCCAAGTTATATCCTGATAAGTACCGTTAGAAATGTATTTACCGCTGCCATCTGAAAGGTCAAAAGTTACACGGCCTTTAGAATCACCAAGGCTTGTTACGGTAACGTAGCAGATAATGATATTTGTGAAATTCTGCTGTGTTCCGTTATCGTCTTTAAAAGGTGCGCCGTTAAGTGAGCTGTAATAAAGCTTTTCTTCTGCATTGTATTGATAAGTATAAGTTGCATAGTTTGAGAAGGGGATAACGCATTCGGTACATGCTCCGCCTGCAAGCGCCTTCGGTGAGGCATTGAATTTAAACGGACTTTTATAATCCTCTTGAATTTCCGTTCTGAATTTCTTGCTTTCAATGGCGGCTGCAACCTTATCTTTAGTTGTGTATGCACGGTGCTCTGATGAAACGCTTCTTGAACTGTCACGGGAAAAAGTGCTGCCTGCATACATACCGTCTATGTTATCGGTGCCCTGCTGTTTGATTGCAGAGTATGCCTGGGGGCTTCCGCCGAAGTGAACGAATATTGCATCAAAGCCCTCTGCTAATTCAACAAAGTAATGTCTTGCGCTTCTTGTGGGACCTATTTTATCGGGGAGCCTTGAAGCATCGGAGAACATAAGAAGCATTCTTGTGATGCCGCCTTCAACAACCATTTCCCATACGATGTCGGCGCTTGCAATACCCCATTGCGGTCTTGCATCTTTATGGTTTTCAACGGATACCATAACGGGTCTGTTGTTTAAAATTTCTTCGCTGTAATTAGCTTCGCCCGTTAACGGATTAACATTACCGCTTAAATAAGGTGATGTTGTGGGAGCAGTTGTCGGGGGGAGGGTTGTGGGCGGCGCGGTTGTTGCCGGCTCTTCCTTTTTGCCACAGCCTGTAAATGCACCTAAAATAAAAATAAGTGCAAGTGAGACAGATAAAAATTTTACGAAAACTGAATTTTTGAATTTTGTCATAGTGTCATTCCTTTTTAGTGTCAACACTGTAAGCGTTCATTACAAAAAAAGCTTGTGAATATGTTTTTTCGTCATAAAATATAAATCTGTTTAATTCCAAAATTCAACAAGGTGTAAAAAAGTGCCGTACAGTGTCGGATTTTCTGTATTTATTGTAACATCTGCCACGGAAAAAACAAGTGTTATTGTGTAAACAATACTTAAAATTGTTGAAATGAATAAAATTGAGTGGAGATTTATGTTACATTTTTTCAAATCTTTTTTATCAAATACAGCAAAAATAATTATTGTTGCCGCAAGGAAGAAAACGAAACCGAAATCGCTGTAATATCTCTGGAGCAAACCGCCTGCCTGTGTATCTGCAATTACAAGTGAAATACCTATACCTAACAAGGTCAGCACAAAAGCGAAAAGGTTGTTTTCTTTGAGCTTTTCTTTTACTTTCGGCAAGGCGAATATGAACCATAAAACGGGAAGTGAGGTAATCAATCCGCCGAAGCAAAGCTCGTAAATGGTTTTACCTATATAATTTGTGTTAATTGCTACTGCTTCAATATAGGGGAAGGTAGCTGTGAATTGCGGAGGTTGGAAAAGATAGGTGAAAAGACCCAGCCCCGTTCTTCCGATTTCAAAACCTCGTCTTGTTACGTCGTTTGTAGTCAAGTTATAAGATGAACCGAAGTCTGTTACGGAACCGAAGCGGATGTAGTTATAATACATAATTCCTGCTGCAACAATAACAAACGGTATTGCGAGAGTAATTAAATCGGTTATACCTTTTTTAGTGAAAATCTGTTTTTTTATAAAGAAATCCTTTGCAAAAATCGGTAACGCAACGGCACAAACAAGCACCATCTGAGGTCTGCAGCCTACTGAAAGGGCAAAGAATAAAGAACCGAGTAAATAGTAAAGCTTTTGCTTTTTTTCCGTTTCGTGTCCCTTTAACCAACAGAATATACCCCACACAACAAAAGCCATAGCAGTGATTATTGGCACGGAATAAAAGTCGGGGCGTTTAACAAGGAACATTGCACCGCAGCAATTTACAAAGGTTATTGCCGTAAGCAAATATGTTCCTACGGAAACGTTTTTAAATTTCTTTTTGGCTATAAGCTCAAGAAGAGCAAAAACACCTAAGGTGAATATTGCGGCAAACACCATTATTCCCACGGCTGACGGGAAGGGTGCATCAAAAATCAACCTGCAGGGAAGGTACATCAGAAGTAACGGTACAATTCCGAAGTAAACGTAATAGTGACCGTTGAAGTAAGCAACGTCCCATTTGTAAACATCACCGGTAATTTCTTGTGCCATCTGCCTTGCACCGGTATCGTAAGGGTTTTCCATATCAATGAGCGATTGAGGAATGTCGTCGTTGTCTATATAAGTTTTGCCGTCTAAAACAGCCTGTGCAAGGTCATCGTACTGATTGTGGTGATCCATCGGAAGTCGGGCAAGATATAATCCGTTTTCGTTAATATCGAAGCCTAAAAATGTGGGATTCATTGTTCCTGCGAAAACAATCAATGCACACTGAAAGGTAATGATAATCAACTTCAGGTTGCTTACAAGTGTCCCGTTGCTTTTCAGCTTGCGGTCATACAAAGGCGACCCGGGTCTGAAAACGTAAAGGAACAACAATCCGCAAGATAGGAGAATGAGTCTTAAAAAAGAAAATTCAAACGGTCTTTTGCTGTTTATTTCCAATGAATCGAGCATCAGCACACCTTCTGTATCGTCCGAAACAATGATTTTTATTTGTTCGGATTTTCCTGCAGTGTGAACGTTTGTGTATTCACTTTTTCTGATTCCGGGATAAATTGTTTTTTTAGGATTTCCGTAATAGTATTGATTTGCTTCGTCGGTAAGCTGCAGTCTGACAGTAACGGGCGAAGAAGCTTTTTCATTAAGCTTAAAATGAATGTTTTCGATTTCTTTATCAAGCTCTGTAATTTCTATCGACTCTCCGCTGCGGAGGGCATAATAACCCTCGGGGGTTTTGAGTTTTTCAATGTACGGTGTTAAATTCACAGGCTCGTTTTTTTGTGTGGTGTAGAAATTTATGTTGAACAAGCTGAGCTCAAGCCCCACGCTCAATGTCAATATTGCACTGAAGGCAATTGCACAAGTTTTTGTGAATGACTGTGCACCGTTGCTTTTTTTATATAAAAACAAAGAAACTGCCGAAAAAGCAAGTAAAATCAACAAGCATATAATTATCATACATAAACCCCTTATAACAAAGTTGATACACTAATATATTAAACCATAAAAAGCTCTTTTTGTAAATGTTAAACCAAGTTTTTTAATATCTTAAAATTCCCGCGCATAGATTGTTAGTAAGTAAAAAATAAAAAGGGGAATTTTATGAAAAAAGTAATTAAAAACGAAACACTTACATACAGCGTTTATGAGAATTATGTTAACACAATGAAGAAAAAATATGTGGATTTGAATGTAACTGCTTGCGGAAAATCCTTGCTCGGGAAAAGAATTTATTCGCTTGTATTGGGTCAGGGGCAGAAAAATGTGGTTTACGTTGGCGGTACGCACGGACTTGAATGGATAACCTCTTTGATATTACTTGAATTTTGTGAAAATTTGCTGATTCAAAAAAATGCAGAAGGAAGCATTTGCGGTTATGATGTGAATGAGCTTTTAAATTCCGTTAAGCTTATTATAATACCCGAGCTGAATCCTGACGGGATTGAGATAGCCATAAGGGGTGCTGCTGCCTGCGGGAAATATAAAAAAGATGATTTTGAGGCTTGTGGCGGTGATTTCAGCGGTTGGAGTGCCAACGCAAGGGGTGTGGATATAAACCACAATTTCAATGCCGATTGGTATACGCTGCGTGATTTTGAAAGAGCGAGCGGTATAAATCAGCCTTCACCCCGAAGATTCGGCGGATTTTTCCCCGAAAGTGAGCCTGAAACAAAAGCGATAGCGAGAGTATGCAGACAAATTTCTGTGGATTTACTTATGGCGTTTCATTCTCAGGGCGAGGAAATATATTATGAGTACGGCAAAAACACCCCTGAAAAATCATATACAATGGCGCGTGTTTTGTCAGCGGTAAGTAACTATACTCTTGTTAAAAATTCAGGTCACGCCGCCAGCGGAGGTCTGAAGGATTGGTTTATTGAAGAGTTCAAAAAACCTGCATTTACAATTGAAATCGGTAAGGGGGAAAACCCTCTTCCTTTAAATAAGTTCCACGAAATTTATGAAAGCGCAGAAGCACTTATGGTAATGGGGATGATACTTTGAAAATGCGAAGCGCAAAGTGCGGAATGAAGTCGGTATGGAGCAAAACAATGGTGAGCATGTCAGGTTGCTGATAGCTTTTATTGAAACAGAACAAAAACAATCGTAGGGTAAGAAATTGTCCTTAATGCAAACAAAAAATAAAAAAACTCTTTACAAAGAACAAATGTTCTGCTATAATAAACAAACAAATGTTCGATAAAGGCGTGTGTTAATTTGGAAAGAGTTATATTGCATTGTGATTGTAACTGCTTTTTTGCATCTGTTGAAGGTGTGCTTAATCCGGAATTGAAAAAATATGCTTATGCGGTTTGCGGTGACCCTGAATTCCGTCACGGGATTGTTCTCGCCAAAAATGAGACAGCCAAAAAATACGGAGTGAAAACCGGGGAGGCAATATGGCAGGCAAAGTCCAAATGCCCTGATTTGTTGACCGTACCGCCCCATTATAAGGTGTACAAAGAATTTTCTGAAAGGGTTTTCAGCATTTATTGCCGGTATACTGATTTGGTTGAGCCGTTTGGTATAGATGAGTGTTGGCTTGACGTTACGGGAACAACACATCTTTTCGGAAGCGGTAAAGAAATAGCGGATGAGCTTCGTCGGGTTGTGAAAGAGGAAACGGGGCTTACTATTTCCGTCGGAGTGTCATATAACAAAATTTTTGCCAAAATGGGTAGTGACTATAAAAAGCCGGATGCCACAACAGTAATAAATGAAGAGAATTTTAAAGAGCTTCTTTATCCCTTGCCTGCAGGGGATATGTTTATGGTAGGCAGACAGACGGCGCAAAAGCTCAAAAATATAGGTGTCTTTACAATAGGTGATATCGCAAAGGTTGATCAAAATACTTTGAAGCGTATTTTGGGTGAAAACGGCAGAGCCTTGTGGCAGAGTGTAAACGGCTTTGATTATTCACAAGTGCACCCGTTTAATTACCGCGAAGCGTATAAATCCATAGGCAACGGTGCTACCTTCAAGCGTGACCTCGTGAGCCAGAAGGATATACGCACTTGTGTTTTCTTTTTGTGCGATAAGGTTGCGGCAAGACTCCGTAAGCATAACGTTGAATGCTCAGCGGTTCAGGTGGCAATCAAGGATTCAAAGCTTCATAGTATAAGCCGTTGTGCCCAGCTCCGGTCACCGACGGATTTATCTTTTGATTTGCGACGTACAGCACTTAATCTTATTCAAGAAAACACGGACTTAAAAGAAAATCCCGTAAGGTCATTGACCGTTACGGGTACGAAATTGCTTGATGGAGATACTGTATGCGAGCAGATATCATTTTTTGACCTTGAATATCACGAAAAAAGGGAAAAGGAGCAAAGGCTTGAGCACGCAAAGGATGATATACGGCATAAATACGGGCTCGGAACTTTAACAAGATGTTCTTTTATTCATAACGAATTTGGCTTTTAGGGGGATTTATTATGCGGTGTACTGTAACTGCAATGCGCTCCAAGGAGGTTGTTAACATTGATAACGGTTGCAGATTAGGTTGCGTTACGGATGTGGAAATTGACACCTGCACAGGCTGTCTTGTGAGTATAACCGTGTTCTGCGGCAAGGGTATATGCGGTTTCCTCGGCAGAGGCGAGGAAATAATAATCTGCTGGAAGGATATAATCGTAATAGGCGACGATATGATTCTTGTGAAAAAGGGCGGAGCGAAGCTGTGAAATTGCAAATTGCAAGTGGCAAGCGGCAAATTTCGGAACGCTGACGCGTTGATTTTGTATAATGCGAAATGCAGAGTGCGAAGTGCGAAGTGAAGCATTCGCGTTGATTGTAGATTAAGTAGGGTACGCATCTATGCGTACCGCCCGAAAACGATAACACAGTAGGGTACGCATCTATGCGTACCGCCTGAAAACGATAACACAGTAGTACCGCCCGAAAACGATAACACAGTAGGGTACGCATCTATGCGTACCGCACAATTAAGTTGAAGTGATGCGAAGCCTATCCTCCTTGCGAGCTTCAGCTCGGAGGGAGGGGGACCATTATCGGATGCAACTGTTGTTTTCTTACATTTACCACGGGTGATGAATTTATTTCAATAATCAAAGTCAGGGCGGAATGGTGGTAGGTGTTCAACGCGTAAGCGTTGTTGTGGTCTTGATTCACTTGTACCTTCCACCACCCCG
>JAGASD010000029.1 GCA_017621885.1 Clostridia bacterium
GTGCGATATATCTGCGATGCGATATATACTTGCGTATGCGATATGTTCCGCTGCGCGAAACAATGGTACCTTCCACCACCTGCGGCGGTCCCCCTCCCTCCGAGCTGAAGCTCGCAAGGAGGATAAGGCGGTACGCATGGATGCGTACCCTACTTTCAACTTAATCTACAATCAACGCGTCAGCGTTCCGAAATTTGCCACTTGCCTTTTAAAAGCACCTTCCACCACCTGCGGCGGTCCCCCTCCCTCCGAGCTGAAGCTCGCAAGGAGGATAAGCTTCGCATCACCACAGCTTTATTATAATCGGCGCTCAGCGCCCCTTAATTCCTAATTCCTAATTCCTAACTAAAAAACCGCCCTTGCTTTCGCAAGAGCGGATTTTCTCATTCTGTAACTACGCCTTTTTTAAGGATAACGTTTGCATAAAGAGCCATTTCGCTTGTAGCAATGATTGCGTAAGCTGTTTTTGCTCTGTCGTAGAATGCAAAGCGTTCAATTTCGCTCATTTTTGTTTCGCCGTTATGCTTGTCAACAATTGTCTGATACTCTGCCCAGATTGTGGGTGTTGGGTCGCCCTTTGTTGTCTGCATAAGCATTACGGGGCTGTCAACATACGAATCGAGGGGCATCAGTTTAAGAATTGCATCAAGAAGCTCAGGTACGTTGTGGCCGTCGCATCTTATAAGTCTTTGTGCGTTTGATGCAGCAGGAAAATTACCGTCACCGATAACGATTTCATCACCGTGACCCATTTCATCAAGAATTTTAAGAAGCTCGGGTGAAATAATATTCGGAATGCCTTTTAACATAATTTATTCTCCTTATTTTTTAATTTGTCTTATATCCTCACCGATAAACTCAACAACCTCAAACGAATTAAGGCGCGAAACCATTCTCTGTCCGTAACGAGCCTCAAGCTCATCAACCGAGAGGTTGGATATTATAATCATAGGTTTACCGGAAAGTATTGCATTATTAACAAGCTCGTTTACCGTTGCTTCACCGAAGGGTGTTGAAAATTCCGCACCAAGGTCATCAACAATAAGAAGGTCGCATTTGTTAAGCTCTTCCTCCATACTGTCTGCACTTCTGCCGAAGCGCTCCTTTTCAAACTGCTTTATGATTGCAGATGCAGAGTTATAGTAAACGCTGAAGCCTCTTTGTGTAAGCCGGTTAAGCACAGCAAGAGCAAGGTGGGTTTTTCCGAGACCCGTGCCGCCGCTGAAGAAAAAGCTGTTGCTGTGAATTGAAAAGCTTTCTGCATACGCCTTGAGCATTTCAAAGCATCCGCGCATATATTCATAGGGCGAAAAGCCTAAATCCGGGTCTTTAATATCGCTGTAATATTTAACGTCGAAGGTGTCAAAGGTTGAACGGGCAAGCAAGGGGCTGCAGGCAAGCTCACCGACGGAAAGCTGCTGAAGAAGAGCAAGATGACATTCGCAAAGCTTACCGTTACAGATACCCGTATCCTGACATTTTTTGCAGGAATAAGGAATATCAAGGTAATCCTCCGGATAGCCCGCGCCCTTTATAAGGGATTTTTTTGCTTCCTGCGCCTCTATATTACGCTTTGCAATTGTTGCAATATCGATTTTTTGACCGTTACCCCCAACGTTTTTTATAACCTCAAGGGCAGCATTTTTCATTTCTCTTTCAATATCCAGAAGCTCGGGATGAATTGCAAGAAATTCCTTGCGGCGCATTGAAGCAAGACGCTCAGCCCTTTCGCGTCTGTTTTTAAGCTCGTTTTCGGCGCGCTGATAAATTATTTCGGAAAACTTCATACATTCTCCTCCCCGTCGGCAAATTTCTTTGCCCAATCAAGGACACTGCTTCTGCCGACCTTTTCTGTATCATAAGATTTTTTTACCTCTTTAGGTAATGCTTTTTTCTGTTTTTCCTTAGCCTGCTCAGGCGTTATAATACCTGAATTGGCCCATTTTTTAAGAAGCTTGTTGGCATCGGAAAAAACCTTTCCCGATTCATCAAGAGCGTAAATTATAAGCTCGTCCGAGCAACCCCAATCAACTGTCCACAAGCGCAGGTATTTTGTAATCCGGGGCGGAGCCGCCTTATTTTCGAGACCCACTGCAGTTTTCAGAAGCTCGTATGTATTATTTATCCTTTCAAGCTCAAGAAGCTCCTTTTCAACGGCTTCAAGATTATCGATTCCCCTTTTTGCCCAGTCCTCTGCCCTGCTTTTTATGGCGGCTGAGGATGTTTTCTTTTCACACTTCTGATGCTGAAGAAGTGTAATTATAACCTCGGGCGGGAAACCGTAATAATCATAAATCATCACAAGTAGTGACTGTGTATCATATCCGAAGGTGCCCAGAATACTCTGTGCCTCGTTGCAGATGAGCTGAAGCTCCTCTTCCTCCTCAAGGCGCAGGGCAATTTCCCTCTGTGTCGGCTTTTTTACGGGAAGACTCCTTACGGGAGCTTTCTCTTCTTTGGTCTGCACACATTCATTTTTTTCAGGCTGACACAGAACCTTTGCGTTTCCTACAGCCGCTTTCACGGCTTCTTCATTGAATTTATTATCAACGGCAATAACACCGTTGCTTTCCCAGAAGGTAAGGCAATCCTCCACGTCAACGGGGGCAAGACCCGTACACATGGCAATTTGCTCCGCGTTTGCAGAACCATCGGGATTTCTCAAAATAAAAAGCAAAACCTTAAAGCTTGCGGCAGGCGCAAGCTTTAAGTATTTGTCTATAATATCTGTGGGTACGGCAACCGCGCCGCACAAGTAATCACATTTAATTTTAATCATAATTATTCGGGGAATTTTGCAATAACACCAACAGAGCGACCGTTTACGTACTGCGAAATACCTTTCATATCAATATCCTTTGAAAGAGTTCTTCCGGCAATTACATATCCGTCATCCTTAGCAAGACAGATTGCTGATGCGCTTTCGTTCTGTGTACCGCCGAATGAACGTGCCCAGGAAAGATTTCCGTATTTGTCAAAGGAAGCAATAACCATATCGTCACCGCCACGGGTTGTGATACCCTTGAGGTCGCGTGAGGATGAATTTGATTTACCGGTTGCAATAAAGGTGCCGTCTGATTTTTCAATTACGTCAACAAGGTCGTCGTCATACTGACCTCTGAAGGGCTTTGCAAAGGAACGTTTAAGATCCTCTTCATATTTCATAATATAAGCATCATATCCCCCGCGTGAAGCAAGATCAGATACGAATGTGCTTGTTGTGTTGCCCGAATCGGAGGAGTTTGATTTACCTACAACGGCAACACCGCCCGATTTACATGCGGTTATACCCATAAAGGATTCAATACCCTTACCTGCAATGGGAGCAACACCAACATATTTACCCTGAGCATTGAATTTAACGATACCTGAGTCTGCAGAGCCTACGTTTGCAAAAAGTGTTCCGGAATAGAAATTACCTACTGCAAATATATTTCCGTCCTTAGATTCGGCAACATCATTGAAGTAGTCCTTGTTTCCGCCGATAACGTTTTTCCACATAAGGTTACCGCTCTTATCATACTTAACAATGCAAGCGGCTGATTCAAGCTCGTTTTTACCGAATTCCTCCGCATCAAAGTCATTGTTACCCACAGTACCTACCGCAACAATACCGCCGTCGTCAGTAAGCGTTGCACCGTTGAACATATCAACGGTTGACGTACCGAAGATTTTGTGCCACAGCTCGTTACCGTCTTTGTCAAATTTATAAACGACGCCGTCATAGTAGCCTCTGCCGTTTACACCGCCTACGTTTTTACCGTAGCCTACAGCGTAAAATGTGCCGTCCTCATTGCAGAGAATATCCATAATCTGCAACGTACCTCTGGCACTGCCTATGGGTTTTCTCCATTTGAGATTACCCGATTTGTCATATTTAACAAGCACGGTGTATGGTGCCTGATAATTCAATTCGGCATATTCCTTGAAATCACCGTCTTTTGAGTTTGTAACGTTAGCGGCAATGTAGTTGCCGTCTTTGTCTGTATCAATACCGGAAAAATAATCCTCTGCAGTACCGCCCATTGATGCCTTGAAGTCAATAGCAGCAGGCTCAACCGTAACGGGATTGCTTGTCAATTCAACAATTGTTGTGAAAAGGTTACCCGATTCATCAACCGCTGTATTACCCTGACCGTCCGTAACGGGAACAACTGTTGTGCCGAGAACAACGCTTCCGTTGCCTGAGTCATTAGGATTCTGAGGAAGTGTAACCTGTTGTGTAACCACTTCACCCTTGCTGTTTGTTACCGCCTCGCCCTTATTGTTTGTGACGGGCACGTTAACGGTTATGTTCTCATTCTTATAAACAACCGTTGTTACCTCTTTTCCCTTTTCGTCGGTAACGGGCTCACCGTTACGGTCAGTTACCTTAACGACCTCTGTAACCGCAACGTATGTAACCGGCACACCGTTTTCATCTGTTACAGCGACACCGTTTTCATCTGTTACCACAACAACCTTGCTCTCTGCAAGAGTTGTGTCGCCGTTGTTGCCGCTCTTATTATTTTTAAGCACAACTGCAAGAACAACGGCACCGATTACCAGCGCAACTATAACAGGAATAAGAACAAACAAAAGCTTTTTGTTTGCCCCGTTCTTGCTCTTATCAACAGCCTTGTCAGCAGTATTCTTTACTGCAGGTGCTTTAGGCACAACGGGCGGCGGTGTGGGCTTGTTGCTTCCCGCACCGTTATTTTTGTTAGGCGTATTGTTTTCACTCATATAAAAACCTCCGTAGTGAGATGTTTCATTCCATTTCCTCTGAACCTTTTAAGAGAAGACACCGAAAAGCTTTAAATCTAACAATTACAGGCTTATTCAGTCCGTTTCTCTTAATACAAGGGCAAAAAACCTCATATTCTCATATATATTACCACAGGCTTTCGGATTTTGCAATTATAAAAACATAATAATCGCAAACATATTCATATTACATAAAAAAAGCACCTTGCTATTATGTAATATCAATAATTTTGCATTTTACTCAAAAAAAACATTGAAACGACTAAAAATATGTGCTAAAATACCAAAGTATAGTCACACTTGTACCTTATTTTTATGTTTCAGGCGTACTAAATTATAAATATCCATGGCACAAATTGCCATCAGGGAGGAATTTTTTTGAAAGCATTTGCTAAAGAAAACATCCGCAATGTTGCCATTGCAGGTCACGGCGGCAGAGGTAAAACAACTCTTGCTGAGGCTATGCTTTACATTGCAGGTGCATCAGACAGACTCGGTAAAGTTACAGACGGTAACACAGTTCTTGACTTTGATGCAGAAGAAAAAAAGAGAAAGGTTTCCGTTTCTTCTGCGGTTGCAAACCTTGAATGGCGCAACAGAAAAATTAATATTATTGACACTCCCGGTCTTTTTGACTTTGAAGGCGGCAGAAGTGAAGGTATCCGCGCTGCAGAAACTGTTATAGTTGTTCTTTCAGCCAACCACGGCGTTGACGTAGGCGCAGAAAAAACCTTGCGTATCGCAGGTAAAAAACAGCTTTCCAAATTCATTGCCATTTCAAAGTGCGACGGTGAAGACCGCGACTTCTACAAAACTCTTAATGCTTTAAAAGAAAAATACGGCACATCTATCTGCCCCGTTGTTATCCCCTTTATGGTTGGCGGAAAGGTTGACTGCTACGTAAACTTCCTTCAGAATAAAGCATTTAAATATGACAACGGCAAGGCAACCGAGGTTCCGATTCCTCAGGATGCAGCCATTGAGGAAATGCACGCAGTATTTACTGAGGCTGTTGCTACCGCTGACGACGAATTAATGATGAAATTCTTTGAAGGCGAAGAGTTCACTCACGATGAAATCGTTTTCGGTCTTTCTCAGGGTGTTGCAGACGGTACTGTTGTTCCCGTTTACGGCTGTTCAGGTCTTACAACAGATGCTGTTGACCTTCTTCTTAACGGTATTACAAAGCTTGCTCCCGCACCCAAGGGTGAGGCTGAGTTAGAATGCGACGAAAACGGTCCTCTTGCTGCCATCTGCTTCAAGACTGTTTCTGACCCCTTCGTTGGCAGAATGTCATTCTTCAAGGTTGTTTCAGGTAAAATTACTCCTGCAACAAAAGCTTATAATGCCCGTACCGATGAAGAAGAAAAAATGGGTAAAATCGTTATGGTTAAGGGTGCAAAGCAGGAAGATGCCGCTGAAATCACCGCAGGTGACATCGGTGTTGTTACAAAGCTTTCCGGCTTTAAAACAGGTGATACAATGTGCGACCCCAAAAATCCCGTTGAGCTTGACGGTGTTGAATATCCGGGCGCTTGCTATTCAATGGCGGTTAACGTTGTTAAAAAGGGCGAAGAGGATAAGGTTGCTTCAGGTCTTAATAAGCTTGCCGAAGAAGACGGCGCAATGAAATTCTTCACAAATAAAGAAACTAAAGAACAGGTTGTTTCAGGTCTCGGTGACCAGCACCTTGAGGCTATTGTTTCCAAGCTTAAAAACAAATACGGCGTTGAGGTTGAGCTTACTGCTCCGCGCGTTGCTTACAGAGAAACAATCCGCAGAGTTGTTGACAAGCAGGGCCGTCATAAAAAGCAGTCAGGCGGCCACGGTCAGTTTGGTGATGTTATCATCCGTTTTGAGCCCTATTCAGGCGAAGAGGATTTCGTATTCACAGCTGACGAGGTTGTTGGCGGTGCAGTTCCCAAGAACTTCTTCCCCGCTGTTGAAAAAGGCTTGCGTGAATGTGTAGCAGGCGGTCTTATCGCGGGCTACCCGATGGTTGGTATTAAAGCTTGTCTTCACGACGGTTCTTACCATCCCGTTGACTCTTCCGAAATGGCATTCAAGATGGCTGCAAGAGTTGCTTTCAAGGCTGCCATTCCCGAGGCTTCTCCCACAATACTCGAGCCTATCGGTACGCTCAGAGCTTACATACCCGATGATAACCTTGGTGATATTCTCGGTGACGTTAACAAACGCCGCGGCAGAGTTTTAGGTATGGGACCTGCTGAAGAGACAAAAACTCAGGAGCTTGTTGCAGAGGTTCCCATGGCTGAAATGAGCGACTTTGCAATTGCTCTTCGTTCGGTAACAGCCGGCAGAGGCAGCTTCACTTTAGAATTTGCCCGTTACGAAGATGCTCCCAACCACATTGCTGAAAAGGTTATTGCAGACGCAAAGCTTGAAGATGATGATGAATAAGTGATAAAAACCGCTCTTGCGAAAGCAAGGGCGGTTTTTTAGTTAGGAATTAGGAATTAAGGGGCGCAGAGCGCCGATTATAATGCGAAGTGCGAAGTGTGAAATGCGAAGTGCGAAATGAAGCATTCGCGTTGATTGTAGATTAAGTTGAAAGTAGGGTACGCATCCATGCGTACCGCACGATAAAGTTGCGGTGGTGCGAAGCTATACCTCTCTGCCGCTTGCGGGAGAGAGGGGGACCACCTTTTTGTCAAGTTGCTTTAAAAACAAATTTTTAAGCGCGTCATAGCCTGTATTTAAAAACAAAGCTCAGCGGAGTGGTGGAGAGTCCTTACCAAGCTGTTTCTTACAATAAGTTGAAGGGATCCTCCACCGTCCGTCAAGCTTTATTTATAACAACAATTTTTTGTCACGCTTGTGACATTCCGTCTGAATAAAGTTGAGGTATGACGGTCCCCCTCCCTCCTTGCGCAGGGAGGTATAACTTCGCACCACCTCAACTTATTTATAATCGCAACGCAGTTCTGACACATTTTGCAACGCAAAATATATCACTATATATCCCCGTCAGGTGCGATATACCTGCGATACGATATATACTTACGTATGCGATATGTTCCGCTACGCGAAACGATGGTACCTTCCACCATTCCGCCCGAAATTTTATTTTCAAAATCAATTTATCTCCCGTGGTAAATTTACAAAAAACAACAATTATATCAAAGAACGGTCCCCCTCCCTCCGAGCCGTTGGCTCGCAAGGAGGATAAGCTTCGCACCTCTGCAACTAAATTTATATCAACGCGCCAGCGTTCCGAAATTCCTCATTCCTAATTCCTCATTCCTAATTCCTCATTCCTAATTTTATTGTGTTCCACGTGGAACACACCAAAATCCTGCTTATTTCCCTCTTGAACAAAGTATTATATTATGGTATAATGATGTTATGTGTAAACAAATCCAAAACAAGGAGTAATGGTATGAATTTAAAACAAAAAGCCGCTGAAGGCATTTCCAAGGTTAAAACCTACTGGAAAACGCCAATGGCGGGACGTTACATGAACTTCCGTGAAATTGCCGCATATTCCGGCGGTGGTATCGGTGCCTACATGATTATCACTATGGGCTCTGCTTGTTTGCTTTCTGCAAACAACGTATTGCTTTCAAGTGCATTGGGTATTGACCCCACAGATATGTACATAATGTACGTTATCGCAGTTCTTGCAAACATCCCTCTTACAGGTGTTCGTGCAAACATTATTGACAACACCCGAAACAAAGCAGGTAAATACAGACCTTACATATTCTCAATGGCACTTCCTGCCGCCATTATATGTACAACAATGGTCTGGTTCCCCTACAATGTTTTAAACAACATCTTCGGTGACAACGTTTTATTTGGTGAATCTCTTGCATACATAGCAAAATGTGCTATAATTATGCTTTTGAACCTGGGACTGCATTTCTTCTATTATTTCTTCTACGATGCATATGAGAACCTTATTCATGTGCTTTCACCAAACTCACAGGAACGTGCTGACGTTGCCTCAATCAAGAGTGTTGTTTACTCTTTGGCACCCTCAATTGTAAACCTTATAACACCCCTTATTGCTCAGTATCTTTTCCACACAAACACAACAGACATACGTGTTTACAGATTCGTTTACCCCATTCTCACTGTTTTGGGTCTTCTTCTTTGTATTGTTGTTTACAAGTACACTGAAGAAAAAATCGTTCAGGCGAAAACTCACGTTGTTCAGATTAAATTTATTGACGCTCTCAGAGCCGTTGCAAAGAATAAATACTTCTGGATAATTTCCCTTGCCGGCTGGATCGGTTTCCTTGAAGCTTCCTACGGTAACATTATGTACTGGATTTACAACTACGGCGGCGGTTGTTCAGGTGGAACCTTCAGTATTATCCAGACAGTTTATGGTAACGCTTCTCTCTGGGGTATGCTTGCAGCACCCTTCTGTATCCGTAAATGGGGTAAAAAATCCGTTCTCATTATCACTAACATCTTTAACATAATATTCATCCTTATGATGATGCTCTTCGTAGAAGATGTTACTGCTAATACTACAATCTGGCTCATTATGGGTTGCTTGTGGCTCAATGCTCTTATGGGCTCCTTTGCTCGCATTCTTAACCCCTCAATTCAGGCTGACATCCGTGACTATCAGCAATATAAAACAGGAGAACGTATCGACGGTATGTTCTCCGCCGTTGCTACAATCGGTACAGTTTTAAATCTTATTTTCTCATTCGTTCTTCCCGTTGTTTATGAAAAAGGCGGTATCACTAAAGAAAATGCCGCTGCTGTTACGTCAAATCCCGAAATCCTTAACCGTATGTTAGGTGACGGCAAAACAGTCGGTGAGCTTCTTTCAGAACAGCTTGCTGCAGGTCAGGATAACTACAACAACGCTTATTCTGCTCTTTATGACCCGTCTGTACTGGGCAGTCTTATTAAGGTTCTTATTCTCCTTTCCGCTTTCGGTGCTTTACTTAACGTTATCCCCTACATCTGGTACGATTTCAACGAGAAAAAACAGAAATCCGTTGTTCGTGTTCTCAGAATAAGAGCTATGTTCGAAGACTACGGTAACGGTGTTCTTGAAGATGCAACACTTGTTGAAGCCGTTGAAATCATTCAGAAATCCCGCGAAATGGCAACAGCAGTACCCAAAACACTTGATAAATCATCATACAAAAACGAGGCTGATAAGGCAGAAAGAAAGCGTCTTAAAAAGCTTTACAAAGCAGACGTGGAATACAATGACGAAATCGAAATTGCAAAATTCGTTTGTGAAGAGCTTGATAAATTCTCAACAGATGCATTCAATTATCAAGTTGCAGAAAGCCACCGCATTGTTGATGCCGGTCTTGAAAGCCTTCTTGAGATGGATATTTCTCAGGAAAAAGAAAATTTGAAGGCTGCAAAAGCTATGCCCCACGCTACGAAAGATGAAAAAGAAGTCCGCAAAGCAGCAATTGAAATTGCGAGAAACAGAGTTTCTGCTTGTCAGGCTATTCAGAAATATTTCAGCAACAAGGAAGATTTTGTTCGTCCCAACTTCGGTGATATTGAAAAGAAGTATGCAGAAGAAGACAGACTTGAAGCCCGTCTTAAACAGCTTCACGAAATTCTCAGAAAAGCAAAGAAAGCCCATGATTACAAAAAGGTTGAAGAAACCAAAAATAAAATCAAAGCTCAGACCGAACAGCTCAAAGCCGCTCGTATGGACACAAAGGCTTTTGCTGACAACAGCGCATACTTTACAAGAGCTGCAAAGCCTTACCTTGATGCAGAAAAGCTTTTGACTCAGCAGGAAAACTACAGCCACTTTGAAGAAATCAATGCACTTTACACAGATGCTAAGTACAGAAATGACAAAGCTATCGAAAAAGCACGCATTGAAAAAGAAAGAAAAATGGCTGCAGAAAAAGCTGAAAACGAAAGAATAAAAGCAGAAAAGGCTGCGGCAAAGCAGGCTAAAAAAGCTGCAAAAAAGGCTAAAAAAGAAGAAAAAGAAAAAGTTAAGAAATAATTGAAAAATCCGTCTGACAAAAGTCAGGCGGATTTTTTTAAGTAAGAAGTAAAAATGAAGAGTGAAGAAGTGAAAAATGAATAATTTCAGAACACGTTTGATTAGTGCGAAATGCGGAATGCGGAATGCAAAGTGCGGAATGCGAAGTGCAAAATGTGTTTGAACAGGAACTGCGTTGCGATTATAAATAAAGTTTCTGAAAACGATTGCACAGTAGGGTACGCATCCATGCGTACCGCACAATTAAGTTACGGTTACGCGAAGCCTATCCTGCCTACCTGTAGAAAGGGAGATCGCGCAGCGGTGGTGGGTAGTTCAATTTCGGTTAGTCTTTTGTTGAATAGAACAACATCCTACCGTAGGGGTCAGGCTCGCCTGACCCGCAAAGTTACCCACAAATTCGCGGGCTAGGCAAGCCAAGCCCCTACGATAATTGGCTTTTCTACTCATTCCGCAAAGCGGAATATATCGAATTTTTGTGAAACGAAAATATATCGAGTGCAAAACACATATCGAATGCGTCAGCATATATCGACTGTCGATATGTTTATCTTACGATAAACTCGATATATTACTTCGCAATTCGATATATAAATCAAAAGATTTATTCGATATATTTTGCTGAAGCAAAATGTGATTGGAACGCTGACGCGTTGAATTTAAGATAAAGTTGCGGTTTGTTCTACCTCTCTGGTTTAAGAGAGGGGGCAAGGAGCACGACCGCGCCCTGTGGGCGATACAGGGAGTGTGAGTTGGCGCAGCGGTCAAAATTGTGCGAAGTGAATAACGAGCAAACAATTTTGGGCACCGCAAGAGGACTTAACACAATTCTCCTTAACAGTAAACTTTCAAGCGAAAAAATTATTTATTGAAGGTCTACCTCTCTGGTTTAAGAGAGGGGGACTATACCAAGGAGTATGGCTATGATAATGCGTGGCAGTAGTCCGATTTTGATCTTCATGGATTTGATTTATGAGTGTTGAGGATGATAA
>JAGASD010000003.1 GCA_017621885.1 Clostridia bacterium
CTCCTTGCGAGCGTAGCTCGGAGGGAGGGGGACCATTCTCCCGTAAAACTGTCGTTCTCCGTATGCTTATCACGGATGATAATTTTTATATAGTTGTAAAGTTCGGGCGGAATGGTGGAAGGTACTATTGCCGTAAAGCTATAGAAAAAGAATAAAGAAGAAATAATAAAGAATAAAGAATAATTTAGGAACGCTGACGCGTTGATTTTGTGAATGAAAAATTCAAAATTCAAAATTCAAAATTTCGAAACCGCAACTTTATTTTATAATCGGAAACGAAGTTTCCTCGAAATTCCTAATTCCTAATTCCTCACTCCTGATTAGAATTGCATTTTACCACATAAACTGTTTGTTGTCAACAAAACTAATGAGGAAAATCGTTTTCACCCATTCAGCTGTGCTTCAAATTCGGGCATTATGTAGGTTGTGGTGGTCATATACATAACCATCATTTCACCGTAGGAATATTCGTTAAGGCTGCTGTCCTTGCTTGCTCTTTTGGAGTTTAGATTTTTATCTATTGTATAAATTGCAACGAGGGTGTTTTTGTTTCTTATAGGCTTTCCGTTGCTGTCTGTTGAGCCGTTAAATTCTAAAACCATATTTCCGTCATTTTCGGGTACTGTGTAAAAAACAACAAGGTTTTTGGAGTCAACACCGTATTTGTCTGCAACGGACTTTATAAATTTATTATCTGAGCTTTCAGAAAATGCCATTTCGCCCGTTTTTTTATAAACCTTTTCAGTTGTTTCGGTGGGTGTTTGCTCTGTGGGAGCTTGTGTAGAAGAGGGAGTTACCGTTTGTTGCTGTTGCGTGGGCTGTGCCTTAGAGGGTGTTTCGCTTGCCGTAACCGTTTGAGGAGCTTGTGAAACAGTCATATTCGTTTCGGGGGCAGAAATAATCATTTCCTCTGTGTGAAAATTATTTACAACAGCAGTTGCAGGCTCTGTTGTTATATAATTCTGTGTTGTTTCAGCGGACTCTTCTTTTTTACCGCATCCGCAAAGCATCATAATAACAAAAAGAACCGTAAACGCTTTAATAATATTCTTTTTCACACAACCAACTCCCTTTCCATAAAAATATAACACAAAACCCATCGTATTGCAATAACCGAGCCCATTAAAATGTTATTGCATTTTTCTTTTATAAATAGTATTATTATAGTGTATAAGTATGTGAAAAGGAGGCTTTTGTATGTACCTTTGTCCCGAACCAAAAAAATTGGAGCTTAAAGGCGGTTATTATTATTTCAGCGTTGGCGAAGAACCTGAAATTTATGAAAAAGTAACACCCATGCTCTCTCATAAAGAGAGCTACCGTATAATAATTGATGCAAAGGGTGTGCATATTGAGGGTGCAAGCAACACAGGGCTGTACTATGCAAGGCTTACACTTAAACAGATTCGTATGAATTACAGAGGCTGCCTGCCTTATCTTTACATTTACGACGAGCCTGAGTTTTCTTACCGCGGCTTTATGATTGATTCCTGCCGTCATTTTTTCACAGTTGACGAAATCAAAAAAATCATTGACGGTGCCTCTCTTTTCAAATTCAATAAATTCCATTTTCATCTTTCGGATGATCAGGGCTTCCGCGTTGAGATTGAGTCTTATCCTCTTCTTACCACAGTGGGCTCAGTTCGTCCTTCCTCCGACTTCGGCAGGGGAGAAAACGACAAAAACCCTTATGGCGGTTATTATACAAAAGCAGAGTTAAAGGAAATTGTTGACTACTGCGGCGAAAGATTTATTGAGGTTATTCCCGAGTTTGATATTCCGGGGCACACCTCTGCAGTAATTGCCGCTTATCCTGAGCTTTCCTGCAAGGGTGAGAAAATCGAGCCTAAGACAACCGCAGGCGTTTTCAGCGATATTCTTTGCGGCGGTAACTCCGAAACATTAAAAATGATTAAAGCCGTTACGGATGAAATGTGCGAAATCTTTACGGGTAAGTATTTCCACATTGGCGGCGACGAGGCGCCAAAGAAGAACTGGAACGTATGTCCCGTTTGTAAAGCTAAAATCGAAGAGTTGAGTCTTAAAAATTCCGAGGAGCTTCAAGGTTGGCTTGTTAATGAGGTTTCCTTGCACCTTAAAAAAAGGTGTAAAAAAACAATATGCTGGAATGAGGCTATCAAGGGTGGCAATGTTGAGCACGACAGTGTAACCGTCGCCTGGTGGCTGGACAGAACAAACGCAACACTCAACTGGGCAAACGGCGGTAATCCCACCATTGTTGAAAGCTTTACCCCGTATTATGCAGATTACCCCTACGGTATGCATTCCCTTAAAAGCGTGTATCTTTATAATCCCCGAAAGATTAAAGGTCTTACATCTTTGGGTGCTGCTTCGATAGTTGGTGTTGAAAGTCCGGTCTGGACGGAATACATAAGAGATTTCAAAAAGCTTTCACAGATGTGCTTCCCCAGGTGGCTTGCTGTTGCGGACACGGGCTGGAACGGTAATGATAATAAAAATTACCCAAGATTTCTTAAAAACGTTGCATTTTATTGTGATATTTTAAAGGAATACGGAATTACCTGTGCTGACGAAAGCGAGTGGAATATTCTTCCGCACAACAAGCTTTCGCAAATGGCATCATTTTTCGGTAATGTGCTTTCAAAAGATTTTGTTAAACAAATTCTGTAGAGTGAATGGATTCGAACCACATATGGTTTAATACAGTCACTTCCCCCTGTAACATCGTTAAAACTCTTGAAAGGAGAAAGCCTTCCTGCGAGTTTTGCCTCGTTACAGAAGAAATTGCCAAGTATTAAACTTCGCAGAACCTTAAATGCCCGAATTTGCGTGCATTTGGGATTTTCTTTGGCGAAGCAATACTGACGTATTACGAGACAAAAAAATTGCAAAGGTGCGTGAATTCGGCCATTTAAGGCATATCTGGTTCGAATCCATTCACTCTAAGGATTGATAAATTTGGTTAAATATTCTGTTATAGGCACTTCATGGATAACAAATTCATTTATTCAGGGTGCGGAGATTGTAGAAAATTTAATTCTTGACGGTGTTTATTCCCGTAGCGTACAAAAGGGCAAGGAATTTGCAAGGTCAACGGGCGCAAAGCGTGTTTTTGACTCCTTTGATGCTCTGCTTAATTCAGACACAGACTTGGTTTACGTTGCAAGTCCTAATTCCTGCCATTATGAACAATGTAAGGCTTTGCTTGAAAACAAAAAGCACGTTATCTGCGAAAAGCCCATAACGATAACTCTCGCACAATTTGAAGAATTGTGTGAAATTGCAGATAAAAACAGCCTTGTGTATTTTGAAGCTATAATGTATATGCATTCTCCTGCAAGAGATGTGCTGAAAAAAGCAGTTGCTGAAATAGGTAATATACGTACCGCTTCAATAGATTTCAGTCAGCTTTCATCAAAATACGCCGCCCTTAAACGCGGCGAGCTTCCCAATATTTTTAATCCCCTTATGCAGACGGGTGCTCTCAATGACCTTGGTATTTATTGCGTTTATCCTGTGGTGGATTTGTTCGGTGAGCCTCTTGAAATTATACCTGTACAGCACTTTCTTTCAACGGGTGCAGACGGTTGCGGCTCCGCTGTTTTTCAATATTCGGATAAGCTTGTTACAATAACGTATTCAAAGGTGGGTCAGAGTCGCTCTTCTTCACAGATTATGGGTGATGAAGGCACGGTTATTATCGGCAGTATTTCACAGACGGATAATATTTATATTTATAAAAACAACGGTGAAAGAACCGAGCTTGTGCCTGATATAGATAAAAAGTACCATATGGGTAACGAGGCGCAGAGTGCTTATAATTTCATAACTGATATGAAGAGTTTTGAACATTTTTATAAAGAATGTAGAGAAATAAACAAAAAAACTTTAAGATGTATGGAAAAAATGAGGGTAGACAATGCTTGAAAAGGAACTTAAAGAGCTTTTGCTGTCAAAAGGTGTCAGCGACGTAGGGTTTTCTTTGATAGATAATGCTGATACGGGTGACCTTAAATATGGTGTGAGCATTGTTGTGCGCCTTTCAGATGCAATAATTGATGAAATCGGTGATGCTCCAACACCCACCTATTTTAACCATTACAGAACAGTCAATGCTTTTATTGACAGAATGCTTCTTGAAGCGGGTCTGTTTTTGCAAAGCAAGGGTTATAATTATATAACCGTTGCCGCTTCACAGAGTATGCCCGGTACACCATTTAACGGCAGGTATTCCCATAAGGAAGCTGCCCGTAAGGCAGGTCTCGGCGGAATAGGAAAAAATTCACTGTTCATACATAAAAAATACGGTGCAAGGGTGCGCCTGGGAACGCTTTTCACCGATTGTCCGTTAGAAGGCGAGGGCGAATACACAGAGGATATATGCATTGGCTGTGATGCTTGCGTTAAGGCTTGTCCATCGGGTGCAATATCAGGTAAACCCTTTGAAATCGGCGTAAAAAGAGAAGATATTTTCAGCCCTGCAGTTTGCAGTGAATATATGAAAAAGGCGTATCATCATATAGGCCGCGGTGCTGTCTGCGGAATATGTATGAAGGTTTGTCCTTTAAATAACAGATAACCCCTGCACGACTTAAATTAAAGCCTTTTTGCATAAAAAGCTGTTTTATGTTTGATGCACGGAGAGGATAAAAGGAGTAAGAATTATGGCAAAAATACTTATTGCGGATGATGAAGAGCTCATAAGAAAGCTTATCGGTGATTGTCTTGTAAAAAACGGCCATACCGTTTTTGAGGCAGAGGACGGAGAAAAAGCAATAGAGCTTTTTAAAAAGAATCCCGACATAAGCCTTGCTATGCTTGATGTTATGATGCCCGAGCTTGACGGTTGGAAGGTTTGCCGAAAAATCCGTGAAACCAGCGATATTCCCGTTATACTTGTTTCTGCCCGTTCAGAGGATTTTGACCAGATAATGGGATTTGAAAGCGGAGCGGACGACTATGTAACAAAGCCCTTTTCTCTTGCGGTGCTTATGAGAAGGGTTGAGTCCTTGCTTCAGCGCGGTGAAGTACAGACTCCTGTAAAAGAAAAGAAAAAAACAAAAAGCGTTATTGAAATAGACGGTCTTACTGTGAAGCCTGTTGCTCACGAGGTATGGCTTGATAACAAAGAGGTTGATTTCACCGTTAAAGAGTTTAATATCGTTTTAAAGCTCTGCGAAAATGCAGGGATGGTCTATTCCCGCAACAGGCTCCTTGATGAAGTATGGGGAATGGATTATGTAGGGGATATCAGAACAGTTGACTCCCACGTTGCAAGAATACGTACAAAGCTTGGCGAATGGGGTAATAAAAATCTTGTTACCATATACGGTACGGGATATAAGGTGAATAAATGATATATTATTTACTTTTAAGAAGGGCGGGAGATAAATGAAAATGCAAAAAATCGGCATCAGAGCGAAATTTTTCCTTCAGCTCGGAGCAATACTGGCAGTTTGTCTTATAGGTATTTCTGTTGTAAACTCCCAGCTTCTTGAAAAGGTCTATATATGGAACGTTGAAAGGACACTGCGCTCAATGGCTCAGCAGACAGAGGAGTCCGGGGATAATTATCTGTTTCTTGTTTCAGAGTTTGAAAGGGAGCAGGGCGTAAGTATAGATTTATATGATGCAGAGGATAATTATCTTTATGAGGGCAGCGGTTATTTTGTTTCGGGTAACAAGCTCAATATTATAAGCCGTAAAGAGAATAAAGACGGCAGCTATTTCAACGTGGTCAGCGCCGAGGGGAGCACAACCCAGTATATTCTTTACGGAAAAACCTTTGAAAGCGGCTATCATATTGAAATAACTGCTCAAAAGGACCCCATACAGGAGAATGCCGAAATTGCAACAAAGGTAACGACTACCATAACCGTGCTTGCTCTTGTAATTGCACTTATATTTATTTTTGACTATTCCCGAAGGTTTACAAAGCCGCTTATTCAGATGAATGAGGTTATGGAAAATATTGCAAATCTTGATTTTTCGAGAAAAACCGATATTGTAAGAAAAGACGAAATAGGCACCCTTGCAAATAATATTAACACGGTTTCCGACTCTCTTGACGCTGCGCTTACGGAGCTCAGGGAAAGAAACGCAAAGCTTCAGGAGGATATTGACAGAGAACGCCGAATTGAAAAAATGCGTCAGGACTTCGTTTCCTCTGCTTCGCATGAGCTTAAAACTCCCATAGCTATTATAAGAGGCTATGCAGAGGGCTTAAAAATGAATATGGATGGTGAAAAACCCGAAATTTCCCAATATTGTGATATAATAATGCGCGAGTCCGATAAAATGAACGAGCTTGTGCTTAATATGCTGGAGCAGTCACTTTACTCGTCGGGAGAAAAAATGCCTGCGGAGGAGTATTTCAGCGTAGCCGAATATGTGGATGAGTTTATTAAAAGTGTGGCTCCTATTTTTGATGAAAAGGGAATTACGGTTGAGTGCAATGTGACGGATTTTGAAGTCTTTGCCGATAAAAAACAGATGACAACGGTGCTTTCAAATATCGTTATGAATGCCTGCAGTCACGCTAAGAATG
The DNA here is from genome assembly GCA_017621885.1 of Clostridia bacterium. GTDB lineage: Bacteria > Bacillota > Clostridia > Oscillospirales > Acutalibacteraceae > DTU089. The sequence continues at coordinate 6,530 of JAGASD010000003.1, forward strand.
AAAAAATTATAAAAATTTCTGCAGAAAAAAATCACAATCGCGTTAAGATAAATGTATTTAATACAGGAAGCGGAATTTCAGAAAAGGATGCCGAAAACATTTTTAATTCCTTCTATCGCGCCGATAAATCTCATTCCCGTAAAGAGGGGCGCTTCGGTCTGGGGCTTTCCATTGTTAAATCCATTGTTGATAACCACGGCTGTGAGTGCGGATTTGAAAATAAAGAAAACGGCGTAGAATTTTGGTTTACAATGAAATGTGCGTCTGAAAATTCGAAAACGGAAGGATAATAAAATGAAAATAAATTTTGTAATACCCTGCCTTTTGGGTGTTGAAGGAATAATTGCCGATGAGCTCCGCTTTCTCGGTGCTGAAAATGTAAATGCAGAAAACGGCAGAGTGCTTTTTTCAGGTGATGAAAATATGCTTGCAAGGGTCAATATCTGTTCACATTTTGCAGAGCGCGTGCAGATTCTTATGGGCTCTTTTACCGCAACAACCTTTGAGGAGCTTTTTCAGGGTGTTAAAAATCTCCCGTGGGAGGAATGGATTGGTAAGGAAGATGCATTCCCCGTTAAAGGTTATTCCTTAAAATCAGCCCTTTTCAGTGTAAGCGACTGTCAGGCAATTATAAAGAAGGCTGTAGTTGAAAGGCTTAAATCCAAATACGGCATTTCCTGGTTTGATGAAACGGGTCCCGTTCATCAGATTCAGTTTTCAATTATGAATGATAAAGCAACGCTTCTTATTGACACAACGGGCGCAGGTCTTCACAAAAGAGGATACCGCCTTTCACAAAACGGCGCACCAATTAAAGAAACCCTTGCGGCATCTATCTGCGCTTTGGCAAAGCTTCGCCATTATCACACACTTTATGATCCTATGTGCGGCAGCGGTACGTTGCTTATTGAAGGTGCGCTGTACGCTCACAATATTGCTCCCGGTCTCAACCGACATTTTTCGGCTGAAAGATTTGACGTTCTTCCTAAAAATATATGGAAGGAAGAGCGTGAAAGAGCAATAAGTCTTGAAAAGGTTGACACTGATTTTGTGGGCTACGGCTCAGATATTGATGCTCAGGCAATAAAAATTGCCGTGGAAAATGCTTCAAGACTTCCCATAGGCAAAAAGCTTCACTTTGAAAAACGCGATATTAAGGATTTCAGGAAATTGAGCGAAAGGGGTACGGTTATCTGTAATCCCCCTTACGGTGAAAGACTTCTTGATTTGCAGGAAGCAGAAGCTCTTTATAAACAGATGGGCAGAGTATTTGACAAACAGCACGGTTGGAGCTACTATGTAATTACTCCCGATGAGGAATTTGAAAATTGCTTTGGCAGAAAAGCGGATAAAAGCAGAAAGCTATACAACGGTATGATAAAATGCAGGCTTTATATGTATTTTAAATGATTTTATATAAATTACGGAGGAAATTGATGAAACACCTTTTTATTGTTAATCCTATGTGCGGTAAGGGTATTTCTTACGAAAGATGCGCAACGGGTATCAAAGAAACAATGACCGAAATGGGTATTACGGATTACGAAATTCACGTAACAACAGGTCCCCGTGACGGTTATGAATACGCAAAAAAAGAGGTTGACAAGGGTGAGCATATAAGAGTGTATGCCTGCGGCGGTGACGGTACTCTTTTTGAGATTGTAAATGCTTGTGCCTGCAAAGAAAATGCAGAGGTTGCGGCTTTTCCTTTAGGAAGCGGTAACGATTTCATCCGTATTTTTGGTGATAAAAAGGATTTGCGCAATGTGGCAGATCACGTAAACGGCACTGTTATGGATTTTGACCTTATCAAATGCGGTGATCAGTACGCAATCAATCAATGCTCAATGGGTATTGATGCAGAGGTTTGTGCAAAACAGGCGCATTTTAAGAAATTCCCTCTTCTTTCGGGTGAGGCGGCATACACTGCGGCATTGCTTTACTGCTTTATCGGTAAAATGAAAAGCAGGTTTACAATTACCATTGATGACGGTGAGCCCTTCACACAGGATGTGCTTTTCTGCGTGGGCGCAAACTCCCGTTGGTATGGCGGCGGATATATGGCGGCACCGAAAGCCCTTACTTATGACGGACTCCTTGATTTTATAATTATTGAAAAGAAAGGTATAAGATTAAAGCTTTTGCCTCTTATCAGCAAATACAAGCGCGGTGAGCATCTTAATTGGGATATTACCACTTTTAAAAGAGGTAAAAAAATCAATATAAAAAGTGAAAAGCCTGCGGCTGTCAATGTTGACGGCGAGTGCCAATACGTAACCGAAAGCACTTTTGAGATTGTTGAAAAGGGTATTAAATTTGTAGTACCTGCTTGCTCCGATTTTATGGAGAGAGTGAAAAATAATAATGTGTAATAAAAAAGCCGTCTGACGAAAGTCAGGCGGCTTTTTTAGGTAAGAGGTAATAGTGAAAAGTGAAAAAGTAATGAACGCTGCGCGTTGAATATAGATTAAGTTGAAGGTTGAAAACGTAAAACTGAAAACGATAATACCGTAGGGTACGCATCTATGCGTACCGCTCAATAAAGTTGCGGTGGTGCGAAGCTTTACCTCTCTGCGTAAGGAGAGAGGGGGACCACCTTTTGTCAAGTTGCTTTCAAAACTAACTTTCAAGCGAGTCATAAACTGTGTTTTAAAAGAAAATTCAGCGGAGTGGTGGAGAGTCCTTACCAAGCTGTTTCTTACAATAAGTCGAAGGGACCCTCCACCGTCCGTCAAGCTTTATTTA
>JAGASD010000004.1 GCA_017621885.1 Clostridia bacterium
TAATCAAAGTCAGGGCGGAATGGTGGTAGGTGTTCAACGCGTAAGCGTTGTTGTGGTCTTGATTCACTTGTACCTTCCACCACCCCGACAGACTTTATCAAAAAGTTCAATATATTTCACGCTTTTTAATAATATGAATTAAAAAATCATTTCAAGGGCGGTCAACCTCTTGTGGTACCCAAAATTGTTTGCTCGTTATTCATTTCGCTCAATTTTGACCACTGCGCCAACTCACACTCCCTGTATCGCCCACAGGGCGCGGTCGTGTTCCTTGCCCTCCCTCCCGCAAGCGGCAAGGAGGATAGGCTTCGCGTACAGTACATTGTTTCCTTACACAAATCAAAATTAGCGGCATTTTCCTAAGAAAACACCGCTAAGCTCGTTTGGTTTTAATGATTTAAAAATATCATAAAATGAGGTTTCTTATTTCCTCGTCTTATTATAAATCTTCGACTTAATGCTATCAACGAGCGAAAGTCTGATGCTTTCTTTTACTTTTAATTCGTCAAGAGAATAGCATTTCAAGGTGAATTCTGCCTTGTCGCTTTCGTAAAGGTCGGCTATATTGCCGTTCGAAAGCTCTGTGATGCAGGAGTAAACAAAGGTGAAGGGATTCAAGCTGTCGGTGACTTTTTTTGTGTATTTCCAGTCAACAACATTATTTTCGTCATAAAGACCGATTTTTATAATACCCAGCTTTCTTGTTTTCTTTGACGGACAAGAAACAACAATAGCGTCTTTTCCGTCAATTTTTTTGCTGTATTTTATAACGGAAAACATACAGTTTGAGCAATAGGGGAGGCCTTTGTCTATTGTGTATTTACTCCAGGTTTCACCGCCGTCGGCGGAGTCGGTGTAGCCTATGTAGCCCGCAATGTTTCTTGAATACATTCTGAGAACACCGTTATTAAGCAGCACCATCTGGCTTTCGGAGCTTTTACCTGCTGTGCCGACTTTATCAGCTTTTTCGGAACGGTGCCAGTTTTCGCCATCCTCAGTGTAAATAACGCTTGTGTACTCTTTGCCGCCGTTATTGTCGTAAACCGAGAAAATAACTCTTTGCTTGCCGTCTTTTTCAATGCATATACCGACACCCGGGGAAAAGCCTGTAAAGCCTTTTGAATTAACCTCTGTGTTCAATATTTTGCCGTGTGACCAGGTTTCACCGTTGTCAAAGCTTTTTCTTGCCCACAAATAATATGTTGGATAAATTTTAACGGGTGCGTAGGCATAGAAAATGTTTGCGATAACATCGTTGTCATTCAATGTGCCGTCCTTGTTCATTTGTTTTATAAGAACAGGGTTGTAGCTATCATCAGCTTTCTGATAAATGTTATAATCTCTGTCTACATAGTAGTTGTTATAACTTGAATTATCGCTGAATTTAATAACGGGAGCGAAGCCTTCTTCATTAAAATCATCAACATAATACGGATAGTGAGATTTATCAAGGGTTGTGCTTTCTGCCTTTTTGTGGCTTGTTTTGTCACAAAGGGCAAGCTTGCCGTCAATAAAACCGCTTTCTTTACCGTATGTACCTGCAGTCCAAAGCCCCATATATGCAGGACAAGCATCGCTTACATGGTAAACAACACCGGTTTTGTCCTGACACATTGCTGAATCACAAAATGATGCAGAGGTGGGAATTGCCTTGCAGTGGTCTTGGTCTTCCATATCATTGAAATGGTTTACCCACACAATATCTGACCAGGTTTTGCAGTCGTCATCAGAATAGCGGATTACTGTTTCGATGTTTGCAGGGTCATCCGTGCCGTTGCCGTAGCGGATGTCACCGCCTGCAAGCACTCTTCCGTTTTTAAGAGTGAGCATTGAGGGGATTCGGAATAATTTACTGTTACCCGTACCGGGTGCATAGGGGTTTGTAATATTGTGAGCCATAATAAGTACCTCTCATAATAAGTTAACATAACTATATCATATCTAAAATATATTTATCAAGATGTGTTTACAAAAAAACAAAAATATGATTATTTTTAACGGATTTTCTTTATTTTTTATGTTTATGTGTGCTATAATAAAATGTAAAATCAATACTAATAAGGAGGCGGAATAATGGACCGATTCAGACTTGTTTCACCGTATGAACCAACAGGCGACCAGCCTGAGGCGATAAAGACTCTTGTTGACGGTGTTAATAAGGGTTATACGGAGCAGACACTTCTCGGTGTTACGGGCTCGGGCAAGACCTTCACAATGGCAAACGTTATTGCACAGCTTAACCGTCCGACCCTCGTTCTTGCTCATAATAAAACTCTTGCGGCACAACTTTGCAGTGAGTTCAAGGAGTTTTTTCCTGAAAATGCGGTTGAGTATTTCGTGTCCTATTATGATTATTATCAGCCTGAAGCATATATTCCGTCTACCGATACTTATATTGAAAAAGACAGCGCCGTTAACGATGAAATAGATAAGCTGCGCCACTCTGCAACCTCTGCGCTTTCCGAAAGGCGGGACGTTATAATCGTTGCCAGCGTTTCTTGCATTTACACCTTAGGCGACCCCATTGATTACCGAAGTATGGTAATTTCTCTTCGTACGGGTATGCAGAAGGACAGGGATGAGCTTATCAAAAAGCTTGTTGAAATACAGTATGAGAGAAACGATGTGAGCTTCACCCGAAACAAATTCAGAGTTAAGGGTGATACTGTTGAAGTTTTTCCTGCATATTCCTCCGAAAGTGCATACAGAATCGAGTTTTTCGGTGACGAGATTGACAGAATAAGCGAAATTCAACCGCTTACGGGTGAGGTTAAATGCGTTCTTTCTCACGTTGCAATTTACCCTGCATCCCATTATGTTGTTGAACCCGACAAAATGGAAAAAGCCCTTGAAAGCATATATCACGAAATGGAGCAAAGGGTAGAGGAGTTCACAAAGGAAGGCAAGCTTCTTGAAGCGCAACGCATTCAGCAAAGAACCCTTTATGATATGGAAATGCTCCGTGAAACAGGCTTTTGTAAAGGTATTGAAAACTATTCCCGTGTTATGTCGGGTCGTGAGCCGGGTAGTGCGCCTTTTACACTCCTTGACTATTTCCCCGATGATTTTGTTCTTTTTGTGGATGAATCACACGTAACGCTTCCTCAGGTGCGCGGTATGTACGGCGGTGACCGTTCCAGAAAAGAAAGTCTTGTTAATTTCGGCTTCAGACTCCCTTCGGCGTTCGACAACAGACCCCTTAAATTCGATGAATTTTACGGTAAAACTCACCAGAAAATTTTCGTCAGCGCAACTCCCGGTGACCTTGAAAAACAAAAGAGTGTACAGATTGCCGAGCAGGTTATAAGACCAACGGGACTTCTCGACCCTGAAATAAGCGTAAGACCCACCGAAGGGCAGATTGATGACCTTATTTCGGAAATCAATACCCGTGTTGAACGAGAAGAACGAGTGCTTGTTACAACCCTTACCCGTAAAATGGCGGAGGATTTAACAGATTATCTTACGAATTACGGCATAAAAGTCCGTTATATGCATTTTGATGTTGACACCATTGAGAGGATGGAGCTTATAAGAGATTTGCGCCTTAAAAAGTTTGATGTGCTTGTTGGTATCAATCTTTTAAGAGAGGGTCTTGATATTCCCGAGGTTTCGCTTGTTGCAATTCTTGATGCAGATAAAGAGGGCTTTTTAAGAAGTGAAACCTCACTTATTCAGACCATAGGCAGAGCCGCCCGAAATTCAGAGGGTCAGGTTATTATGTATGCGGATGAGGTTACGGGCTCAATGGAAAGAGCTATAAACGAAACGTACCGCAGACGTGAAAAACAAATGAAATTCAACGAAGAAAACGGCATTGTTCCCAAAACCATAAAGAAGGATGTACGTGATATTCTTGAAATAAGCTCAAAGGATAACGTTCAGGAAAGAGTTGCCAAAAAACGACTTTCAGAGCGCGAAAAGAATGAGCTTATTGACAGACTTACAAAAGAAATGCAAGCAGCGGCAAGGCTTCTTGAATTTGAACACGCTGCATATTTACGTGACCAGATACAAAAATTAAAAGGAAAGCAATAAATGGAAAAAAATTTAGTAGTTAAAGGTGCAAGAGAGCACAATTTAAAAAATGTGAGTGTTGAAATACCAAGGGACAAGCTTGTGGTTTTCACGGGACTTTCGGGCTCGGGTAAATCCTCACTTGCTTTTGATACAATTTACGCTGAGGGTCAGCGCAGGTATATGGAAAGTCTTTCTTCCTATGCGCGTCAGTTTTTGGGTATTATGGAAAAACCCGATGTTGACAGCATTGACGGGCTTTCGCCTGCAATTTCAATCGACCAGAAAACAACGTCAAAAAACCCACGTTCAACCGTTGGTACCGTTACGGAGATTTATGACTATCTGCGTCTTTTATTTGCCCGTATAGGCGTGCCGCATTGTCCCGTTTGCGGAAAAGAGATAAAACAGCAGTCTGTTGACCAGATTGTTGACAGCATTATGAAGCTTCCCGAGGGTACAAGGTTTCAGGTGTTGGCTCCTATAGCAAAGGGAAAAAAAGGTGAGTTTCAGAAAGAGCTTGAAAGCGCATCTAAATCAGGCTTTTCAAGAGCCCGTGTGGATGGAGAGATTGTTGACCTTTCGGAAAAAATAAAACTCAAGAAAAACATAAAGCATAACATTGAAATAGTAGTTGACCGACTTATTATGAAAGACGGAATTATTTCCCGTCTTACAGATTCACTTGAAACGGCTTTTTCTCTTACGGAGGGCAATGTTCTTATTGACGTCGTGGGCGGTGAAGAGCTTCTTTTTTCACAGAATTTTGCCTGTCCCGACCACGGCTCTTGTATGGATGAGCTTGAGCCCAGAATGTTTTCCTTCAATAATCCCTTCGGTGCGTGTCCCACTTGCTCGGGACTCAGTATGTTTATGCGGGTTTCCGAGGATTTGCTTGTGCCTAACAGAAAGCTTTCGATAAACGACGGTGCAATAAAGGGATGCGGATGGAGTAAAACCGAGGGCAGCACCATTGCGGGTATGTATTATAACGCCCTTGCAGATAAATACGGTTTCACTCTTGATACACCCTTTAATAAAATTTCACCTCAAGGGCAGAGGGCTATTTTTTACGGCACAGACGGTGAAAGAATTAAAATGGTGCGTCAGAATGAGTACGGTAGCGGTACTTATATGACGGAGTTTGAGGGTATTGTCAATAACCTTGAACGCCGTTACCGTGAAACAACCAGTGATTGGTCGCGCAGAGAAATTGAACAGTATATGACGTCCTGCCCTTGTCCCGATTGCGGAGGTGCCCGTCTTAAACCCGCACCCCTTGCTGTTACGGTTGGCGGAATAAATATCAAAGAATTTACCGATATGTCCATTGCTGATGAGCTTGAGTTTATAAAAAATCTTAAGCTTACGGAGAAAGAACAGATTATCGGTAAGCAGATTATAAAAGAGATATCGTCAAGACTTTCTTTCCTTTGTAACGTTGGTCTTGATTACCTTACGCTTTCACGCAGTTCGGGTACTTTGTCGGGCGGTGAAAGTCAGCGTATAAGACTTGCAACACAAATCGGATCGTCACTTATGGGTGTGCTTTATATCCTCGACGAGCCAAGCATCGGTCTTCATCAGCGTGATAATGAAAAGCTTCTTAAATCCCTTTGCAATCTTCGCGATTTAGGTAATACGCTTATTGTTGTTGAACATGATGAGGACACAATGAACGTTGCGGATTTCATTGTTGACGTTGGTCCCGGTGCGGGTGTCCACGGCGGTGAAATTGTGTGTGCAGGTACTGTTGAGGAAATAAAACAATGTGAAAACTCTCTTACAGGTCAGTATCTTTCGGGTAAAAAGAAAATTGACGTTCCCGAAAAAAGAAGAAAGGGTAACGGCAAATTCCTTGAAATAAAAGGCGCAAGGCAGAATAACCTTAAAAATATTGATGTTAAAATTCCCCTCGGAAAGCTTGTGGTTGTAACGGGTGTTTCAGGGTCGGGTAAATCCTCGCTTATAAATGAAATTCTCTACAAAAAGCTTGCGGCAGAGCTGAATAATGCGCGTAAGTTTGCGGGTAAGCACGATGAAATAAAGGGTATTGAGCATCTTGATAAGGTTATAAATATTGACCAGTCACCAATCGGCAGAACACCACGTTCAAATACAGCTACGTATACGGGTGTGTTCAACGATATCAGAAGTCTTTTTGCATCAACTCAGGACGCAAAAGCCAAGGGCTATGATGCAGGCAGATTCTCTTTTAACGTAAAAGGGGGCAGGTGTGAGTCCTGCGAGGGTGACGGTATAATAAAGATTGAAATGAATTTCCTTTCGGATGTATACGTACCTTGTGAGGTTTGCCGCGGAGCAAGATATAACCGTGAAACCCTCGAGGTTAAGTATAAGGGTAAAAGCATCAGCGACGTTCTTAATATGACTGTCGAAGAAGCGATGGAGTTTTTCTCCAATATCCCTAAAATCCGTAAAAAGCTTGAAACCATATTTGATGTAGGTCTCGGATATATCACCTTGGGTCAGTCTGCCACAACCCTTTCGGGCGGTGAGGCGCAAAGGGTTAAGCTTGCAACAGAGCTTTCAAAAAAATCAACGGGTAAAACTATTTATATTCTTGATGAGCCCACAACGGGACTTCACACAGCGGATGTTAAAAAGCTTATTGACGTTATAAATAAGCTCGTTGATGCAAATAACTCCGTGGTTGTTATTGAGCACAACCTTGATGTTATTAAAACAGCCGACCACATTATAGATTTGGGACCCGAGGGCGGTAACGGAGGCGGTGAGGTTGTTGCCGAAGGTACACCGGAAGAGGTTGTAAAATGCAAAAAATCATATACGGGCAAGTACCTTAAACCGTTAATTTAAATTTAATAATATAGTTCTTGATATATCAAAATGGTTGATATATAATTATAAAAAACTAAATGAAACAGAGGGATTGAAATGAGAGCAAACGAAAGTATACCTAATTTTGACATTAAAGTCAGGGAATATACCAATTATGCTTTAAAAAGTATTAAAAATGTGTGTAAAAGCTTTGGCCCCCGTCCCGTTGGCGGTGAGGCAGAGAAAAAAGCTCAGGAGTATATGCTCGGTGACCTTCAGAAATTCTGTGATGAGGCTACCCGTCAGGAATATAAGTGCAGCGACAAAGCTTTTATGTCATGGGTGCCTATAGGTGCAACACTTTTGATTCTCAACGTTGTTTTGTTTACTTTGGGTGTACACGCAATTGCGCTTGCATTGTCGGTAATTACATTGTTTTTGGTTCTTGCAGAGTTTATTTTCTATAAACCCGTTCTTGATGTTTTCTTCCCTAAGAAAACAAGCGGAAACGTTTATGGTGTGAGAAAAGCAGCCGGCGAAACAAAAAAACGCATTATCCTTTCAGGTCATACTGACTCAGCCTTTGAGTGGACCTATACATATAAGGGCGGCAGACCCGTTGTTGTGCTGATTATTGTAACAGCGGTTGTTGCAATCCTTCTCGGTATTGGTGCAAACATTTTCGGCATGGTGAATTCTGACGGTGCGTTCGGTTCAATTGTATGGACTGCAGAAGCAGGCGTTGCTGCAAAAATCCTTGCAGTTATTATGTACATAACCGTTCCCGTGCTTGTTGTGGCTTTTAAGTTCTCAAACTATAACCTTCCTGTTATGGGTGCTAATGATGACCTTTCGGGTGTGTTTGTTTCTTGCGCCGCAATGAAGTTTTTAAGCGATAACGATATCCGTTTTGAAAACACCGAGGTTGCAGTTCTTTGTGCAGGCGGTGAGGAAGCCGGACTTCGCGGTTCAAAGGCTTTCGCAAAAGCTAACGCTGATATGCTTAATGACGGTGTTGAAACCGTGTTTGTAAGCTTTGACACAATTTGTGAGCTCGATTTTGCAAAGATTTATGAAAAAGATATGACGGGTATGGTTAAAAATGACCGCAGAGTTGCTGAGCTTTTACAAACGGCAGCAAAAAATGTCGGTCTTGAGGTTCCTATCGGTACAATTGAGTTAGGCTCAACCGATGCCGCCGCGATGTCACAGGCAGGCGTTCCTGCAAGTGCGTTCACAGCAATGGACCCCACACCTGCAAGATATTATCATACAAGACTTGATGATGTCAGTGCACTTTGTCCTCAGGCTATTGATGCAGGTGTTAAGGTTGCTCTTGAAACCGTTTTCCTTTATGATGAAAAGGGAATCTGAACTTAAATAAATATACTGAAACCGACACTTTTTGAGAGTGTCGGTTTTGTTTTAGTTTGTTTATTTTGATTTGATTCTGACTTTTCCGTAATGTGTGGGGTTCAGTATTTTGCCTACACGGGGAACAAGAAAGTCGATCCACCAGTGGAACCATTTGCCGATAAGAATGCATTTCAGCTTTTCACCGACTTTTTTTGCTTTTTCGTCCGTGCCGGGGATGTAGCGAGGTAACATTTTGATTTTATTCTTTTTAAATTCGAATTTTAAAACTCTTTCTGCTACTGAGGCTAACGGTCTTATATGCATCACAAGAGTGTTTTCATTCTCCCAATAAGCATATGAACGAACCGCCATTTTTAATTCCCCGATTATAATTTCGTCGAAGCTTGCTTCACCGTTCATAGAAATTAAAATACTGTTTTTAAAACCGCCGTCTTCTTCCCAATAGAATCGGCACCCGGTATCATTAAAATTGAATTTAAGGTTATTCATATTGCCGCCTCTGTCCTTTGCAAAAAATACAATGGGCATTGGTAAAGAGCTTATAGGAAAGCCTATGGCATTTACAAAGCGGCACTTTCTGATAGAATACGTCCGGTTGTTTACAACGCTTTCTGTATTTGAACGAGGCTTTGCAGTAGCCTGCGATTTGTCGGGGAGTGAAATATTTGTTCCCTTGATTTCAGCATTCGGCTCTATAAAAGCATCAGGCATATATTTCCATATAACGTCAAGTGTTTCCTGCAGGTCGCTGTGGTCTGAGGTCATAATAAGACAAGCGTTGTAATCCTCAAAGGAAATTGCGTATTGACAAAACATACCCTCGCATCGGTATGTGTTCGGCATGCCTGCGCACCGCCAGAATCCGCAACCGTAACCGGCACTTGCATCAGGTTCCTTTTCGCTTACGGAATTATCTGAAATAAAGGCTGTTGCTTCTTCCGTCCACCATTGGGGAATTACCCGGATATCGTTGAATTTGCCTTTGTTCTGATAACAAAGAATAAGCTTTGCAATATCCTCTGTTTTAAGCATTAAGCCCCAGCCACCGGCTTCCACACCGTCAGGGGAGTGCTCCCAGAAAGGAATATCAATCCCCAAAGGTTCAAATAAGCGTGGTGTAAGGTATTCTGTTATGGATTCACCAAGAAGCTTGCACAGCATTTTGGATGCAATGTAGTAGTTGTCATTAACATAACGCCAGCTTGTGCCGGGCTCGAAAATCCATTTCGCATTAATGAATGATTTTAACCAGTTGTCACTTTTACTGCCTCGGATTGACGTTTGCTTACCTGCTGTCATACATAAAAGGTGATGTATTGTCAGCTTTTCCAGATAATCGTCTTTTTCCTTAGGCCGTATTTCGGGGAATACATCCACAAGCCTTGTTTCTTTTGTGATTTTCTTTTCGTCAAGAGCAAAGCCGTAAGCGGTTGCAAGAAAGCTTTTGCTTATGGAATAAACCATATGAGGTGTTTCGGGGGTGAGGGGATTGCTCCACGCTTCGCAAGCTACCTTGTTGTTTCTTAAAATCATCAGGCTGTGAACGTTTATGCCTCTATATGACATTTCCTCGGTCATCTTTGCGATGACCGAGGAGTCTATACCTATTGCTTCTGCACTTTTTGCTCTTGGGAGTGATTTATTCAAAGTCTTCATAGTCTTTAATGTGTTCTGCTTCAAAGCCCTTGTAAATATCAACACTACGGATGTGCCATTCCACAAAGCCGTATTCCTTTTCCATTCTGTCAGCAGTTGCTTTCCATTTTCTTGCAACGTCAACTGTTTTACCGAACAGCTCTTCAACCTTTTCGGGACTCTGTAAGTCTGTTGATTTAGCACCGCTTTCCTGAACCATTTTCTTGATAGCACCCGGGTTATCCATAACAGGGCAGGAACGAAGCATATTGCTTGAGAAGGGCTGACGGGCTTTGTATGCCATGAAAATAGGACTCTTGAGCGCATCTAAAACGTGCTTGTCTTTATCCTTGATGTTTACGTTTGAGTAGTGAGCAAATACGCAAGGCTCACAGTCACCGTTTGCGCTGATGTGGAAATACTGCTTGCCGCCTGCAACACAGCCGCCGACGTATTCACCGTCGTTAAAGAAGTCTATTGTGAAAATGGGTTTAACTTCTTTGAATCTCCATTTGCGTATCTGGTTATACATATTTTCTCTCTGCTCTGCAGTTGCCATAAGCTCGGGTGTTGAACCGCAACCAACAGGAACAAAGGTGAAATACCATGCAAAAAGAACACCTTGTGAAATAAGGAAATCTGCATACTCATCAGATGCAATAACATCTGCATTCGCTTTTGTGTAGCAAAGAGATGAACCGAAGGGGATGCCACGCTTTTTAAGACGCTCCATTGCTGAAATAACAGCCTTGTATGTACCTTTTCCGCGACGGCCGTCGGTTGTTTCTTCGTTGCCTTCAATTGAAATTGTAAGGAACATATTGCCGACTTTTTTAAGCTCATCTGCAAAAGCATCGTCACAAAGAGTGCCGTTTGTAAAGGTGATGAAAAGGCAATCGGGGTTTTCTTTACAAATGCGGATAAGGTCTTTTTTGCGAACAAGGGGTTCGCCGCCGGTGTAAAGATAAACGTAGGTGCCAAGCTCCTTGCCTTCCTGAATAACCTTGTTGATATCTTCATAAGTCATCTGAAGGTGGTCGCCGTATTGTGATGCCCAACAGCCTGTGCATTTAAGATTACAAGCTGTTGTAACGTCAATAAGAATAGCCCACGGAATATTGCAGTTGTGCTCAATCATAGCAGCGCGTCTTCTGTCATAGCTTTTGATAACGCTGTTCATAAATGGTGGGATAAGCTTTTGGATAACATCAGGGTCTGTATCCATAACAATTCTTTTTATGAGTGTTGCCCATTCGTTACCCGGTCTTGAAAGTCTTTCTTTAAGACCGCGTAATAATTTGTGATGGATTTCCTCTTTAACTAATTTATCGCCAAAATCAATGAGCTTAAAAAGATTAGTATCATAATCTTTTCTTACATACTTAATAGCTTCTTTAATGATTAAGGCTACGGCTTTTTGTTTAAATGACATTTTTCATTGCCCCTCTTACCAATTTAATTTCCATTCTTCTGTTTGCTCTCCCTCAAATGTTGCCGAGCCGCTGATAGACCCTTTGTGGGCGGCACCGTCAATGCGGAGGGGGATTTTATAATTTGCATAGGTTACGTAACCGTCTGAATTTATTCGGAGTTCAAGACTTGAACCCTTATAAACAATGTTAGCGGAATCAATTTCCATAAAGCTTAAATCAAGACTTGCAACGTCAAGATAACCAATGGCGCTTGCGTTGTGCGTCGGTATGTCATACATTCCTACGCGTTCTTCAACAAGCTTTATTTTTATTACGTATTCATTTCCGACACGTTGCATTGTGGCGGAAGTCACACCGCTTTCTCTTAATGAAAACGAACCTTTTTTCGGAAGTATAATGGGAACGGTTTCATTTTCGGAATTTACGGCTTTTCCGTTGTTGTAAACAAGTGTTTCATTAACAGGCTTAACAACAAGACCTATCATGGAATCTATAATACCTTTTACAAAATCACCGCCGCTGAATTCCGTAACCCTTGCAGAAAAGTCTTCTGTGTGGTTTACCTTCAGATTACCGCCGTATGCTTTGGTTTTATTAACCGCTTCCGTGGCTTTACTGATGATCTGTGCAGTTGAATAGCCTGACGGGTCGGGTAAACCTGCAGAAGAATTGCTCTGACTGTTTGAACTACCTGTGTTTGTCTGGTTGCTTCCCGCGTTATTCCCTGTGTTAACGGAAGCGTTTGGGGATGTGGCAAAGCCTGTTACATCAGCACCATTGTCAGCACCGGCATATCCGTTGCTTCCACCGGGGAGAAGAAATGCGGATGATGTAGTCAGCTCACTTGCTTCAACGGTAGATTGAAGAATGTACGGTTTTGTCTCATCAGGTTTTCTTAAGGTTATATCCTTGTTGAGTACAAAAAATGTGAGAACGACTACAGTAAGTAAGGCTGCAACTTCAAGTGTAATGAGGATAGCGTGTTTTTCTTTTTTCTGTGATTTTATGTTGCCTCACCACCAAATAAAAAATCTTAACAACGGTATTATAAATTTACGTTGTTAAGATAATGTTAAAATTTATATTATTACTGAAATTTGTGTTCCTTTTTGCAGAGAACTGTCTATTTTTATTTCGCTGTCCAGCAGGTTTATAACCTGCTTTACCAAAGCAAGCCCCAATCCGTTACCCTCTTGCGAGTGGGATGTATCGCCCTGATAAAACTTTTCAAAGCAACGGGAAAGGGTTTCTTTCGACATACCGCAACCGTTATCTCGGATTTTTACAATTGTTTTACCGTTTTCGCTTTTTAATTCTACGTCTATTTTACCGTTGAAATCGGTGTATTTTATTGCATTTGAAATAATATTATTCCACACGATTTCAAGAAGAGATTTATCACTTGTTATTGTGATTTCTTCTAACTCAACGTTCAGTTGCAGTTTCTTTTCTTCAATCTTTTCTTCAAAAGCAAGAATACAACAGCGTATCTGCTCGTCTAAAGAAAACGCTTCTTTTTGAACAATGCCTTGATTTTCAATTTTATTAAGCTTTAGAATATTTGTGACAAGGTTAGTCAAAGCTTCTATTGCCAGTGAAAGTCTATGAGTGTATTCTGCTCTTTTTTCAGGGGATAAATTTTTTTCTTGTAACAAATCCGCGTAACCCTGAATAACGCTTAAAGGCGTTTTTATCTCGTGAGAAACGTCGGCAATGAAATTGTTTCTCATATTTTCAAGTGAAGAGATTTCAGTAAGCATTTTGTTGAAGTTAACAGTTAGAAAATCCATTTCGCTTTTCGGTTTGTCAAAATAGATAGGTGCTCTGACGGCAAAATCTCCCTTTGCAACCTCGTTGGCAACATCACAAAATACTTTTATTTTGTTAAAGTAGACTCTGCCTTTTACGACATAAATCAGACAAGCTGAAATAGTGCAGCTCAATAAAAGATATAGTACACCAAATAAAGCAAGGGCGCTTTTTCCGAAACCTTTATCTATGAGATGCACCAAAATCAAAACAAGAAAAGTGCCGTTTAAAGCAACAATAAAAAACACGGAAATAAACTCGGTAATAAAATTGCGCAGCTTACTTGCAAAGGCTTTTTCTTTCGGGTTTAATTTCATACAAGAATCACCGCCTTATAACCAAGACCGTGCACTGTTACGATTTCAATATCCTTACACTCTGCAATTTTACCGCGAAGCTTGGTTATGCAAACGTCAACTGTTCTGGGTGTGCTTTCGCTTTCGTATCCCCAGAATTCATCCATAAGCTGAGTTCTTGTGAAGGTTCTTTTAGGGTAGGATAAGAATTTAAAAAGAATATTAAATTCTTTAACCGAAAGCCCCAGGTTTTCACCCTTGAAATATGCCGAGGTTTCAACGGAGTCAAGCTCCAAATCACCGATAACAATCTTTTTCTTGTTTGTAATATTGGCTCTTCGTAAAATTGCCTCAATTCTGAAAACCATTTCCTTCATTTCAACGGGCTTTACAATGTAGTCGTCAATACCTATTCTGTAGCCCTGCTCTTTTGAATTTAAATCATCTCTTGCGGTAAGGAACAAAAAAGGAATATCTTTGTTTATATTTCGTACCATTTCAGCAAATTCAAATCCGTCAACGTCCTTCATCATAATATCGGAAATGATCATATCAAAGGACATTTTTTCCATTTGCTCAAGAGCTTCTGAAGCACTGTGACAACCGATAATGCTGTATCCGTTGTCGGTAAGATAGGAGCACACGATTTTATTGAACTGGATATCATCCTCTACAAGAAGA
The DNA here is from genome assembly GCA_017621885.1 of Clostridia bacterium. Lineage (GTDB taxonomy): Bacteria > Bacillota > Clostridia > Oscillospirales > Acutalibacteraceae > DTU089. Next base: position 14,051 of record JAGASD010000004.1, read on the forward strand.
ATACAAACCATACTAAACCTCCGTAAATAATAGTCGATTTAACAATATTTTAATTTAACACTAACAGCATTAACATTTTGTTAAATCAAGGTCAAATGTAAAACCACATTCAATGATTTTGGGCAATGAATGTGGTTTTTATGTTTTTTTGTGTTATTTTGTAACAAACTTAACTGCTGTACCGTATGCAATAACCTCTGCGGCGCCTTGCATAATAGCAGATGAAGCGTATCTTACGTTTACTATGGCATCCGCACCGAGTGCTTCTGCTTCTTCAACCATTCTTTTAGTTGCAATTGCACGGGCTTCATTCATCATTTCGTTATAGGCTTTTAATTCACCACCCACAATTGTTTTAAAGCTTTGTGCAAGGTCTTTACCGATGTGCTTTGACTGGATTGTGCTACCCTTAACAAGTGAGAGCATTTCTAACTCTTTACCGCTGATATAATCAGTATTTACTAATATCATCTTCTTCACCTTTCTTTATCTCTTGAATTCTTTCTATGCAAACCTTGACCATTAACGCAGAAAAAACAACGGGGATAATACCTAAAAGATATTTCCATATACCGTCAATAATGTGCATCAGGAAGCCAAAGTATACAACAAAATATATAATCATAACAATTGAAGCAATAATCGGAGCAATCATTTTCTTTTTGTGAGATTTCATTTTGTTCACCTCCGAGTACATGTTAAGAATAATATATCATATAAATTCCTGACTTGCAACACAAAACAAAATTGTTATTAAATGATGTGTCGAAATAATTTCGGTTGTTATATGAAATTTGCTATTGAAAAAATAGCGGTATCTGTTTATAATTATCTATGAAAAATATATCCGTCCATGGCGCAGTTGGATAACGCAGCAGATTCCGATTCTGAAGAACGGGGGTTCGAATCCCTTTGGGCGGGCCAAAATCGACAAGTTTCGACAGAAATTTGTCGATTTTTTACCTCTTGACTTTTCACTCTTATATATCGAAGCTTGTCGATTAGGTAATAAGTAATAGTGAAGAAGTTTCGGTGTGCCTACGGCACGAATTATAAAATATGTTGGGGTTCAAACATATAGGTCAAAATTTTAAAAGGCATCGAATTTGTGCGAGCCTTCCGGAAAAAGCAATACCACTTTTGTGGTGTTGCTGTTTTTTATCATTTTAAAGAGGAATTGAATTCATTGTGTATTATTGAATATTGCGGTTATATATTGGTTATGGTACAATATAATAAATTTTTGCTTTAAAATTGGGTGGTATCGTTATGAACATTGTTGTTGCAATTGATTCTTTTAAAGGCAGCCTTTCTTCAACAGAAGCAGGGAATATTGTGAAGAATGCCGCTTTAAAGGTTGACTCGTTTCATAATGTAACTGTTCGTCCCTTGGCAGATGGCGGAGAGGGCACGGTTGAAGCTTTGTCCTCGGGTGTTAAGGGTCGGATTGTTGAGCTTGATGTTACGGGACCTTTGTTTAATAAAGTAACCGCTAATTATTTTATAATGGATGAAAATAATACTGCAGTTATTGAAATGGCTTCTGCGGCAGGGCTGACTCTTTTAAAAGAAAATGAACGCAACCCATTAAAAACCACTACCTTTGGCGTGGGAGAAATTATTCTTGATGCTATATCACGCGGTTGCAGAAGATTTATTGTAGGCATTGGCGGAAGCGCTACAAACGATGGCGGTATCGGTATGCTCGGTGCTTTGGGTTATGAATTCCTCGACAGCAAGGGTGAAAAAATTGCACTTAACGGAGAAGGACTCAAGGATATCAAAACAATTTGTGCTGATAATGTAAATTCCGTTTTGAAAGAGTGTGCTTTCAGAGTTGCTTGTGATGTGAAAAATCCTTTATGCGGTGAGCTTGGTTGCAGTAAGGTCTTTGCACCGCAAAAGGGTGCAGATGCCGAAACAGTTGAGCAAATGGATTTATGGTTGAAAAATTATTCATTACTTGTTGAAAAAACATTTCCTGATGCGGACAGTAATTTCCCCGGTGCAGGTGCCGCAGGAGGATTAGGCTTTGCGTTCAAAACATTTCTTAATGCACAGCTTGATTCGGGAGTGAAAATCATACTCGAAGAAACAAAGCTTGAAGAATATATAAAAAATGCAGATTTGGTTGTAACGGGCGAGGGCAGACTTGATTATCAGACCGCTATGGGAAAAGCTCCCATAGGTGTAGCAGAGCTTTCTAAAAAGCACAATAAAAAAGTAATTGCCTTTGCCGGGAGTGTTACGGATGATGCAACCGTTTGCAACGAAAAGGGCATAGATGCATATTTTTCAATTATGCAAGGCGTTTCAACATTAGACGATGCGTTAAATAAAAATAATGCCGAAAAGAATTTATTTAATACCGCGTATCAGGTGTTCAAACTGTTGGATTTTTGTAAAAAGTAATATCGTTGCGAAGCCTATCCTCCTTGCCGCGTAGCGGGAGGGAGGGGGACCATTCTTGGGTGTAGCTGTTGTTTTTATATATTAACCACGAGTAATATACTAATTTGTAAAATACAGCTCGGGCGGAATGGTGGTAGGTGCTCGAACTTTATGTCTGTTACACCTTCCACCGCCCCGTTGAATTTTCATCTCAAAATAAAACATATCTCACGTTTTTTAGTGGTTTAAGTAAAAAGTAGTTGTAAGGGCGGTCCCCCTCCCTCCGAGCAGAGCTCGCAAGGAGGATAGGCTTCGCGTTCAATTGCTAAACAAATCTAATAAACGCAAATGGGTCAGGATTGCTCCTGGCTCATATTTTTTATATAAATCAATTAAAAATATCATATTTTTGTAAATTTCGGGAACAATTTTTGTAGAAACACAGAAAGGATGAAAAATTATGGTTGAACAAGATACAATAAGACTTCTTCGCGAATGTGATGCAGGTGTAAAAATGGGTACGTCTTCAATTGAAGATGTGCTTGATTATGTTAAAAGTGAATCTTTAAAAAAGTTCCTTATTAAAAATAAAGATGAGCATTACAAGCTTGATACAGAAATCCAGATGCTCCTTGCAAAGTATAAGGATGCAGGTAAAGACCCTAACCCCATTGCTAAGGGAATGTCTTGGATGAAAACTAACTTCAAGCTCAGTATGGAGCCTTCCGACAGTATGATTGCCGACCTTATGACAGACGGCTGTAATATGGGCGTAAAATCTCTTAATAAATATCTTAACGAATACGAAGCAGCAGATGAAAAATCAAAAGAAGTAACCAAAAAGCTTATCCGCTTGGAGGAAGACCTTGCAAAAGATATCCGTAAATATTTGTAAATATGGATGCAAAAACTATATTAAACAATTCCCGTGAAATAGGCGAGAATATCATAAAAACAAGGCGGTGGCTTCATTCCCACGCAGAAACGGGCTTTGATTTAGCCGAAACCGTTGGTTTTGTAAAAGATAAGCTGAGTGAGTTGAAAATAGAATGTCACGATTGCGGCAAAAGCGGTGTCGTTGCCGCATTGGGTAGTGGCGCACCGGTTTTTTTGCTTCGCGCAGATATGGATGCTTTGCCCATAAAAGAAATGGCAGACGTTGATTTTCCTTGCGAAAACGGGAATATGCATGCTTGCGGTCACGATATGCACACAGCCATTTTGTTAGGTGCTGCCGCAATTTTGAAAAAACACGAAAAGGATATAAAGGGTACTGTTAAGTTTATGTTTCAGCCTGCTGAGGAAAACCTCTCGGGTGCGAAAAATATGATTGAAAACGGTGTTCTTGAAAACCCTGCTGTTGATTGCGCAATGATGCTTCACGTTCTTGCAGGCTTCCCTTTAAAAACGGGTACGGTAATTGTTCCGGCAGACGGAGTGGGAGCTCCCGCGGCAGATTATTTCACCATAAATGTTCAGGGTAAGGGATGTCACGGGTCAACGCCGCATTTAGGTGTGGATTCAATTACCGTTGCTGCCCATATCCTTTTAGGCCTTCAGGAGATTTCCGCCCGTGAATTAGGTGTTTCTGATGATGCGCTTCTTACAATCGGTCTTTTTCACGGTGGTACAGCAGGGAACGTTATTGCGGATACTGCCGTTATGCAGGGGACAATGCGCGCATTTGATGATGATACCCGTGAGATGATGAAAAAGCGCCTTGTAGAAATTGCAGAAAATATCGGTGCCTCTTACAGAGCAAAGGTAACCGTAACCTTTGACAGCGGTTGTCCCACTCTTGAAAATGATGGTCAGCTTGCACTTGAAATTGAAAAATACGCAAAAGAAATAATGGGTGAAGGTCTTGTTGTCAATGCATCGACCTTTGGTAAAGAGCAGACTCATCGGGGCGGTTCTGAGGACTTTGCTTACGTAAGTAAAAAAGTTCCCTCCGTTATGCTCGGCATTGCGGCAGGTGAGCCCGAAAAAGGTTTTAAGTATAATCAGCACCATCCGAAGGTAACATTTGATGAGAGCGTAATGGAGAAATGCAGTGCTGTTATGGCTTATTGTGCAACAAAATGGCTTGAAAATAACACTAAACTGAAAAATAATCTTTGATTTTACACCAAAGTGTGCTATTATAATCCCATAATTTAAAGGAGGTTATAATATGCCTTATATCAACTTAAAAACAACAAAAAAGGTTTCTGCAGAAAATGCAGATAATTTAAAAACCGCTTTCGGCAAGGCTATTGAGTGCTTTCCCGGTAAAACAGAAGCATGGCTTATGGTAGGTATCGAAGACGAGGTTAAAATGTGGTTCAAGGGTGATAATTCACAGGATACCGCAATCGTAGATGTTGACCTTTTGGGCTCTGTTTCAAAGGATGGAAGCGAAGTAATGACTGCTGAGGTATGCAACATCCTTGAAAAAGAGCTGGGTATTTCACCCTCAAGAGTTTATGTTAAATACAAAGGCTATGCCGACTGGGGCTGGAACAAAAATAATTTCTGATAAAAATAAAATTCGTTGTAACATTCATTTGTTGCAACGGATTTTTATATATAAAAACTCCCCGACTTTGGTCGGGGAGTAGCATTAACAAGTTAAGGTTAATTAAGCAAGTTCTGCGAAGTACTTGATTGTTCTAACCATCTGGCTTGTGTAGCTGTTTTCGTTGTCATACCAAGAAACAACCTGAACCTCGTAAAGATCGTCAGCAATCTTAGCAACCATTGTCTGTGTTGCATCGAAGAGTGAGCCGTATTTCATACCGATAACGTCAGATGAAACGATGGGATCTTCGTTGTAGCCATAGCTTTCAGAAGCAGCAGCCTTCATAGCAGCGTTGATGCCTTCTTTTGTAACGTCAGCACCTTTAACAACTGCTGTAAGGATTGTTGTTGAACCTGTGGGAACGGGAACTCTCTGAGCAGAACCGATAAGCTTGCCGTTGAGCTCGGGGATAACAAGACCGATAGCTTTAGCAGCACCTGTTGAGTTGGGAACGATGTTAGCAGCGCCTGCACGAGCTCTTCTCATATCGCCTTTTCTGTGGGGACCGTCAAGGATCATCTGGTCGCCTGTGTAAGCGTGGATTGTAGCCATGATACCGCTCTGGATGGGAGCATAATCATTAAGAGCTTTTGCCATGGGAGCAAGGCAGTTTGTTGTGCAAGATGCAGCAGAGATGATTGTGTCATCAGCTGTAAGAGTATCTTCGTTAACTGAGAATACGATTGTTTTAAGATCGTTACCTGCGGGAGCAGAGATAACAACTTTCTTAGCACCTGCATCGATGTGAGCCTGGCTCTTGTCTTTTGAGCAGTAGAAGCCTGTGCATTCAAGAACTACGTCAACACCGATTTCGCCCCAGGGGAGTTCAGCAGCGTTAGCTTTAGCGTAGATTTTAAGAGTTTTGCCGTCAACAGTGATTGTGCCTGCTTCGTCATCAGCTGAAACTGTGTGAAGACCTTCACCGATTCTGCCGCAGTAACCGCCCTGAGCTGTGTCATACTTGAGAAGGTTAGCAAGCATTGAGGGCTTTGTAAGGTCGTTGATAGCTACTACCTCGTAGCCTTCAGCACCGAACATCTGACGGAATGCGAGACGGCCAATTCTGCCGAAACCGTTAATTGCAACTTTAACTGACATTTGAATTACCTCCAAATATTTAATTAGTTTTTAATATTAACCTCTAACATTTTACCACAAAAAGGAATAAATGCAAGGACTTTGACATAATTTTAACTTATATTTGTAAGTTTTGGCATATTGTAGAAAAAATATTCAAAAATTATTGAAAAAATGGTTTAATTTTCAATAGGATTTTACTTGTTGACCACGTTAATCGGGTTACCGTTGAGATAAGCTTTGATGTTTTCTTCAAGAATTTGAAGAAGTCTTAAACGGGTTTCGTAAGCCGCCCATGCAATATGAGGGGTGATAAGCACGTTCGGAGCGCTTAAAAGAGGATTGTGGGGTGAGGGGGGCTCCGTTGAAAGCACGTCTGTGCCATAGCCTGCAAGTGTGCCGTTGTTTAAAGCTTCAGCAACATCTGCTTCGTTGGCAACAGGTCCTCTTGCGGTATTTATAATGTATGCGTTACTTTTCATTTTGGAAATAAATTCTTTGTTGATAAGACCCGCGGTGTCGGGAGTGAGGGGGCAATGCACGGAAATAAAATCAGAGGTTTTTATAACCGTTTCCAAATCCGTAAAGGTTACGTTGTCTGCTCCGTCTTTTTTGCCCGAGGGTGTGTAAGCAATTGGTGTCATACCGAAAGCAGTTGCTATGTCGCAGACTCTTTTGCCTATTTTGCCGAAACCGATTACGCCCAGTGTTTTGCCGTCGAGCTCATAAAGAGGTGAATTCCAATAGCAGAAATCAAGGCAGTCAGCCCAAGTACCGCTTTTAACGTCATCGGTATATTCCTTAACCTTATTTATAAAGCCGAGTATATAGGAAAAAACCATTTGCGCCACGGCATTTGTGGAATAAGCAGGGATGTTTGAAACGGGGATACCGCGCTCTTTTAAAGCTTCGCAATCAAGCTGATTATAGCCGGTTGCAAGGGTTGCCACAAATTTAAGGTTTGGTAAATCCTTTAATAATTCCCGTGTAATTGCAACCTTGTTCACGATAAGAATATCAGCATCCTTACCGCGCTCAATTATTTTGTCGGGAGCAGTACGGGGATAAACTGTCAAATCCACAAGCTTTTCAATACATTCCCAGGAAAGGTCGCCGGGGTTTTCGGTGTATCCGTCAAGGATAACCGCTTTTAATTTATTGTTCATTTAAATCACCTGCTTCATTATATACTATATAATAAAATCTTTCAATGTTTTTCTTGACCTTGATGATTTAATAGTATAAAATGGAAAAGGTATATGCAAAGGAGTGAGCGCTTGAAAACTGTTAAGGTTAATAAAGCAGCAAAACGTAAAGCTAACGTCAAACGGTCTGCAAGCATTTGCTTTTGTGCCGCAATCGCGTTGGTTGTCATTACCTATATAATGAATTTACCCGAAATAAGAAAAAGTCTGCAGGATGTGTACACCTGGTTCGAAAGAATCGAAAATTACATTGCGGGGTATGACAAGCTTGCCGCTTTCGGAATTATTATGGCGCTTTTTTCTGTGAAAAGTGTTTTGGCATTCATACCGTTTTCGGTATTGTTTATCAGCAGCGGTATGGTTTTTTCTGCACCTGTTGCAATGGGCGTCAGTGTGCTTGGCTTTGTGCTTATTATCTCGGTGAAATTTTTCTGGGGTAAAAAATTCGGCGGAGGTAATGCTCATAAGCTTGCAGTCAAGAGTAAATCCGTAACCAGGTTTATGGATTTTAAAGGTAAGGGTAACAAATGGATGCTTGTTGTTCTGAGGTTTGTGCCCTTTGTACCTGTCGGCACTGTAAGCAGAGCCTACGGCGCCACGGAAATGAAGTATTTGCCGTTTGTGGGCTTGTCTGTGCTGGGCTTTTTGCCCAGAGTTGTTTTGTGGAGCTTTGTCGGTACCAATATTTTTGATCCGTTCACACCTACGTTTATGGCTCCGATTATTGTGTTGCTTATTATCAGCGGAATATCTCTAAAGATATGGGATGCTGTTTTAGATTAAATCTTCCGAAAGGATGTTTTTTATGAAAATTAATGAAATCAAAACACCTGAATTTCTCCGAAGACTTACGGTGGTTTACGGTGAAGAAGCTGCTTTACAGCAGGAAAGATTTTTAAAACTTGCAGAAGCTTATGAGAAGGATTTCAAAGCTGATGCAGATTTAAGATTCTTCTCAGCTCCCGGCAGAACAGAGGTTGGCGGTAATCATACCGACCATAACAACGGCAAGGTTCTGGCGGCGGCTGTTAACCTTGACGCCGTTGCAGCGGTAGAAGCAAGAAATGACGGAATAATCTGCGTTAAATCTGAGGGATATGATGAACACAAGGTTGATACGTCAAATTTTTCAATTGTTGATGAGGAGGAAGGAACCTCCTTGGCCCTTATCAGAGGTATCTGTGCAAAGCTTAAAGAAAACGGTTGGGTAATAGGCGGCTTTAACGCAAGTGTTACGTCATCTGTTCTTTCGGGCTCAGGGCTTTCTTCTTCAGCCGCATACGAGGTTCTTATTTGTGCCGTAATCAATCATTTATATAATGACGGTAAAATCGGTGCAGTTGAAATTGCTCAGGTTTCACAGTATGCTGAGAACGTTTATTTCAAAAAGCCCTGCGGACTTATGGACCAGACCGCTTGTTCCGTCGGCGGCTTTGTTAAAATTGATTTTGAAAACACAAATGCACCCGTTATTGAAAAGGTGGATTTTGATATTGCAAAGCATGGCTACAATCTCTGTATTGTTGACACGGGCGGAAACCATGCAGATCTTACCGATGACTATGCCGCTATTCGCGTTGAAATGAATTCTGTTGCGGAATTTTTCGGTAAAAAGGTGCTTCGTCAGGTGGACGAAAAGGACGTTTTTGAAAATATCGGTGAAATCCGCACAAAAACAGGTGACAGAGCTATTGAAAGAGCAATTCATTTCTATAACGAAAACAAACGTGTTGAAAGACTTGCTGCGGCTTTGGCGACCGGTTGTTTTGATGAATTCAAGGCTGCAATAATTGAAAGCGGTAACTCATCGTTTATGTACAACCAGAACTGCTTTACCCTCAGTGCACCCGAATCACAGCCCGTTGCTCTTGCTCTTTGCATTGCTGAAGAGCTTCTCAAGGGTAAGGGAGCATACCGTGTTCACGGCGGTGGCTTTGCGGGTACGATTCAGGCATTTGTACCCGTTGAAGAAACCGATGCTTTTGTTGGTGCAATGAAGAAGGTATTCGGTGAAAATTCTTGCTACATACTCAAAGTGAGAAGCCACGGCGGCTGTGAGATATGATTGAAAAGGTAATCCATCCGGATGTTTTAAGCGGCGTTTCATCGCCGCTTTTACCGTTAATATACGTTGATTTTGAATTTAACAGTACCGAGACAGACGGGGTATTTATTCAGAAAGATGATCAAAATATAATCACGGCTTTGTTTTCTTTGAAAAACGGTTGTGCAACTTTAACAGTATCAGACGGCAGTGCCGATTATGAGGAGCTGAAGGAGTTTTTTTCATTTTTGTCTGTTGAGGTCTGTTTGAGTGATGCAGGTGATTTTTGTGACGGCTTTAAAGCTTTGCCGCTTTTAACGTGCGCTGCTAAGCGGTGGGCGGAAAGCGATGTGTTAAAGCTGGACGAGTATTCGCGTCTTTCTGATTACAAAGCTGTTTACGGCTTACTGACTGAAAACGGTGATAATTTTCCCCAATGGTTTTCTGTGACCTCAAAGAAAATTAACAGCAAAAAATCCGTTGCGGTTTATAAATGTGCGGATGGTATTCCGGTCAGCACGGCGGTTGCCGCTGCTGTTTATAATAACATTGCGGTAATTTCAGGGGTTTTTACTCTTGAAACACACAGAAAAAAGGGCTATGCTTCCCAATGTGTCAAGGCACTTTTAAATGATTTGGATAATATGGGCGTTAGGTCGGTGCACCTTTGGTGCGAAGAAAACAAATTACCGTTTTACAGAAAACTCGGATTTGAGGAATTTGGTAAAGTGTTTGTGAGAGAGGTTTTTTAGTATATGTCATTTTTTAAATTAAGTGATGAACTCAGCGCGATGTCTGAAAAAGCACTTTTGAAATGTAAAGAAAAATTTGATGAGATTGATGCTTTGACTGAATATAATCAGCAAAAAGTACTTAAATCATTTATAAATCAGGGTGTCGGTGAAGCTCATTTCACATCTTCAACGGGCTACGGCTACGGCGACCGAGGCCGTGAGGTGCTTGATGAGCTTACTGCAGAAATTTTTGATGCAGAGGATGCCATAATCCGCCACAGCTTTGCAAGCGGTACGCATACCCTTTGCGTTATGCTTTTCGGCGTGTTACGTCCCGGTGACAACGTGCTCTGCGTAACGGGTACACCATACGATACAATTCATTCCGTTATCGGTCTTAGCGGCGAAGGCATGGGCTCATTGAAGGATTTCGGTGTAACGTTTGATATTGTGGATTTGCTTCCGGACGGAACTGTTGATTACGAAAGCATTGATGCCGAAATCGGCAAAAAAGAATATAAAGCTGTTTACGTTCAGCGTTCAAGAGGCTACAGCTTGAGACCCACACTTTTATCTTCGGATATAAGAAAAATAGTGCAGACGGTTAAAGCTAAAAGTAACGCAATTGTTATGCTTGATAACTGCTATGGTGAATTTACCGAGTACGAAACTCCCTCTGCTCTCGGTGTGGATCTTTTTGCAGGTTCGCTTATCAAAAATCCGGGTGGCGGTCTTGCCAAATGCGGTGGTTACATTGCTGGTAAAAAGGAGCTTGTGGAATTGTGCTCTTACAGAATGACAACTCCCGGTGTGGGCAGAGAGGTTGGTGCAACTCTCGGTAACAATCGCGATATTTTTATGGGACTTTTTAATGCTCCCCACGTTACGGGTGAGGCATTGAAGGTCGCTGTGTTTACTGCAGCGCTTTTTGAAGAAATGGGTTATGAGGTATCACCGAAGCTTTCCGAAAAACGCGCGGATATTATACAGAGCATTAAATTAAGCAACAGAGAAAATTTAATCGCATTTTGTCAGGGTCTCCAGAGCGGTTCTGTTATTGACAGCTTTGTTGTGCCCGAGCCCTGGGCTATGCCCGGCTATGATTCGGACGTTATTATGGCGGCAGGTGCTTTTACAAACGGCTCTTCAATAGAGCTTTCTGCAGATGCACCTTTAAGAGAGCCGTATGCAGTATGGCTTCAGGGCGGTCTTAATTTCCATAGCGGAAAAATCGGCGTGCTTCTCGGTGCACAACGGGTTCTTGATGTGAAATAACAAGAAAAACGCGTTTTTTTGCATAACTTGACAAATATTTATAGGTATAATAAAATATCTGTGTCAAAAGACTTTATTCATCTTAAAGGTGAAGTTATGAAACTATTTATAATTAAGGTGTTTGTTCTGTTTATAAGAATACTTTACGCACCTATGAAATTAAGAAAAACACAAAACAAAATTTTGTGGCTTTCCCGTCAGTCAGACAATAAATCTTCTGATATGATAATGCTTGAAAGGGCGATTTCTGATTTATCGCCTGAAACAAAGCAGGTTTTTCGTCTTAAAAGGCTTAAAGATGAAAGTGCCTTGTCTGTTTCTTACATATTTTCAATATTTGGGGATATGTGGGAGCTGGCTTCAGCAAAAATTGTTTTGATTGACACTTACTCAATTCCCGTTTCTTGCCTTAATCACAAGGAGTGCCTGAAGGTTGTTCAGCTGTGGCACGCATTGGGTGCCGTTAAAAAATTCGGGCTTCAGTCTGCAGGCAAGGCACAGGGCAGAGACCTTGGTGTTTCAAAGGCAATGCATATGCACGAGAATTACGATTTCGTTATTGCCCCTTCTGTTGCTACGGGTGAAATTTACTGTAAGGCTTTCGGGTGCAAACGCGAAAACGTAAGGATTTTATCGTTACCCCGTGTTGATCTGCTTCTTGACGGTGCTTCAAGGCGCAATGATTTTGAAAGAGAAAATCCCGACAGCAAAGGCAAAAGGATAGTGGCATATATACCTACGTTCAGAGATAATGATGAGGTTTATGCAGAAAAGCTTTATAAAGCCTTTGAAAACAACGTTGGCTTTAAGCTTATTGTTTCGGCGCATCCCTTGAGTAAGACTACTGAAATCGGCGCATATAAATTCAATGGCGATTTTTCAAGCATTGATTTAATGAAGCTTGCAGATGTGATTGTTACCGATTACTCTGCTTGTGCAATTGAGGGTTCGCTCCTCGGGAAGCCCTTGTTTTTCTACGTCCCGGATTATGATATATATAAGGATGAAAAGGGGCTGAACATTGAATTGAAAGAGGAAATGCCCGGTTTAGCCTTCGAGTATGAAAATGAGCTTATTTCAGCAATTGAAAGTGATAATTATGATTTTAACACGCTTTATCGCTTCAGCGAAAAGTATGTTGAAAATAAAAAAACAAACAACACCGAGCGTATGGCAGAGTTTATATGCTCTGAAATGAGGTAAAAGCTATGAAAAGAATTTTAACTTACGGTACATTTGATTTGCTCCATTACGGTCACATCCGTATTCTTCAGCGCGCAAAAGAAATGGGCGATTATCTTGTGGTTGCTCTTTCAACTGATGAATTTAATGCAACAAAGGGCAAAAAAGCTTATCACAGCTATGAAACCCGTAAAAAAATGCTTGAAGCAATCAGATACGTTGACCTTGTTATTCCTGAAAACAACTGGGAACAGAAGGTTCAGGACATTAAAGACTATAAAATTGATGTTTGCGTAATGGGTTCAGACTGGGCAGGCAGCGATAAATTCGACTATCTTAAAGAATACTGTGACGTTGTTTTCCTCGAAAGAACACCCGGTGTTTCAACAACCCAGATTAAAAACGACCTTCAGCTTCAGGAGACAGTTGACGGTGTTGACCAGGTTCCTCGTACTTAATTTTTCGTCGGTGCAAAACCGATTCAGTTTTGTTAAGAAAGAGGATTTAAAATGTTCAACAGATATTTGAACAAAATAAAAAAGGCAGTAAATGGCAGTAAGTTCGATTATATCGCTTACTGCGATTTGCCTATTGAGGAGAAAACTGTTCTTTTAGAGGGCGGGCAAGGCTCCAACATAAACGGTAATGCTTTTGCAATGCTCAAAGAGCTTTGTAATAATCCCCGTTGGTCCGATTACAGCCCTGTTTTTGTGGTAACTGATAAAACCCTTGAAAAGGCAAAAAACAGGCTCTCTTTTTACGGCTTTAAGAATGTCACATTGGTTGTGCGTGATTCAAAAAACTATTGCAGATATCTTGCCACCGCAAGGTATCTTATTACCGATAACACCTTTCCGCCTTATTTTAATAAGCGGGAGGGTCAGATTTATTTGAACACGTGGCACGGCACACCCTTGAAAACCTTGGGTAAAGCAAACAAATCAAGTCTTGCATCTCTCGCCAACGTGCAGAAAAATTATCTGATGAGTGATTATGCGCTCTTTCCGAATGAGTTTACCCGTCGGGTGTTTATGGAGGATTATGATTTAGCACCTTTGTTCAATAACGTAAGCTTTATCGGCAATTATCCCCGAAACTACATTTTTTACGATTCGGCAGCAGGGGACAGGTTGAAAGCAAAAATGGGCTGTGAAGACAAAACAGTTTTTGCATATATGCCCACCTGGCGCGATGCTGATACAAAAGCTCAAAAGCAGAAGCAGATTGATAAAACCTATGAAATATTAAAGGCTTTTGATGAAAAGCTTTCTGATGATACCGTGCTTTTAGTGAATCTTCATTTTCTTTTAGCGTCGGAAATTAATTGTGATGAGTTTAAGCATATCAGTTATTTCTCATCTGATTATGATACTTATGAAATCTTAAATGCTTGTGACGGACTTGTAACTGATTATTCCAGTGTGTTTTTTGATTTTGCGGTTTCGGGTAAAAAGATAATTCTTTTTGCTTACGATAAAGCGGATTATCTGTCAACACGCGGTATATATATAAATTTTGAGAGTCTTCCTTTCCCCATCGTTGAAGATGTTGACAGCGTTATAGAGCTTATGGGCAGTGATATTTCCGTGCCCTCTGAATTTATATCCGAATATTGCTCAAACGGTTCGGTTAACAGCTGCGAAAAAATCTTTTCACTTATGGTTACGGGTGAAAGTGATGCTTTTGAATTGAAAAAGCACACTCAAAGTGAAAAGCTCTGTATTTTGTATGCAGGCAATCTTGTGCCGTCCTCTTACCGAGCGTTAAAAGCGTATACGGACGACAACCCTGAATATAATTATATAATAACGTACCGACGCGCAATATCTCCGGTAAACAAAGCAAAATTTGACAGCTTAGTGGGAGATGCAAATATCTACGGCTTGTTGACAGCGTATCAGTATACTCTGAAAGAGATTTTACGCTATGGCATCGCTTGTCTTACAGGTAGGTTCAAAAACAAAGAATTAAAGACGTTCTTCAAACGGGAAAGAAAGCGTCATTTTCCGTATATTAAGCCCTGTAAGGTTGTTGATTTTTCTCGCAACAGCGGATTTATGGCAGGTATTCTTTCTGCCTTCGAATGTGAAAAAGAGTATGTGAAGCACAGCGTGTTCTGCGGCGGTAAAAAAAGCAAAAAGGCAATTACTCTTGAAAAGAAATTCGGTTTTGATTGTGCGGATAATAAAACTGCAGAAGAAAATGCAGTTTTCAATTTAGAGAATGCTGCAGAAAAAATCGAGGTTTTGAGCAGTTATTCTGCTATGAAAAACAAATTACCCTTGTATTTTAATTGGGGTAACAAAATGAGAATAATTTCTCTTTTTGATTTTAAATCCCCTGTGAAAACCGACTTGAATGATTTGTATGTCACTATAAGCGGTAATGAATACAAACCGCGTTTTTACGCGAAAAAGAAAGAATCAAGGCACCACAAGGGCATTTATTCTTTGACTGTACCGGTCGAAGATATGATTAACAACGCCGCAAAAGAAAATGTGTGTATGTGCTACGACTTTCAAGGTGAAAGGGTTTCCTGCGTGATGAAATATTTTTCACTCATAGGCAATCTTTTTATAGGCTTGAGAGGACCTATGAACGTTCATAAAGAAACGAATACCGTTGCACTTTTCAGGCAAACTCAGAATAATCAAATGATTGTTTATACCCGCTCGAGAAACGTAACGGATAAAATTTTTGAACGCTTCAAGCAGACTGCGGCATTTGTCTTATCATTCTTGTGGCACACAAAAAAAGCGAAAAAGCTTGTTCTTCTTTTTGAGAAAAATTCCTCAAAATATGAAGAAAGTGCA
Organism: Clostridia bacterium; assembly: GCA_017621885.1. GTDB lineage: Bacteria > Bacillota > Clostridia > Oscillospirales > Acutalibacteraceae > DTU089. The sequence goes on from JAGASD010000004.1 coordinate 29,332, forward strand.
AGCGTCCTTTATGAAAAGCTTATTGATGAAGGGTATAATAACGCGTATTTTATTGTTGATAAAAACTACACATTCTTAGACAGTATCCCTGAAAACTACCGAAAGAATATTATTTATAAATACACATTTAAGCACTATCTTTATTTCTTTAAAGCAAATACGTTTATCGGCACAGAGGCAATTGCGCATTCATTTGACCTGAAAACCTGCAACCTGTTACCGCTGTTCAAGATTTCACGCAAAAATCTGAACTACGTGTTTTTGCAGCACGGCGTAATGTATATGGTTTCCCTCGATTCAGAGTCAAGAGAAATGTTCAAAAGAAAAGAGCTTACGGGTAAGTACAGAGTTATTGTTTCTTCAAAGGCTGAAAGCGACCATTTCACAACACTCGGCAGACACTTGGAAGAGGATATTTATATCTCCGGTCTTCCTAAGTTTGACAGAAATATTCTGAACGATGATGCGGATAAGATTGTTATTATGCCAACCTGGCGCCCTTGGGAAATAAATACAGCTCGTTCCGATTTCTCGGAAACTCCGTATTTTAAGATGCTGATGAAGCTTTATAAAAATGTTCCGGATGAACTTAAAGATAAAGTTATAATTCTTCCGCATCCGCTTATTGTGAATGAGCTTTCAAAGGCATCACCCGACGTTACGGATAAGATTGTTACAAATGTCCGTTACGATGATGTCCTTAAAACTGCAAAGCTTCTGATAACCGATTATTCCTCAATAGCCTATGACAGCTTTTACAGAGGCTCAAACGTCATTTTCTATTGGGAAGAAAAGGATTATTGTATGGCACAGTACGGACCTTCAACAAAGCTTATGCTTAATGAAGAGAACGTTTACGGCGATTTCTTCTATAATGAAGAAGGCCTTTCAGATGCAATATTGAGAAATTACAATAACCCTCAGACAGATGAATACAAAAGAAGGTATTCAAAGCTTGTTGATTATCACGACGGTAAGAATACAGAACGTCTTATCGGATTTTTGAAAAAAGACGGAATAATTTAATGTTTTTTATTTTATTGAGTCGGCACTTTTGGTGTCGGCTCTTTTTTTCGACGCTTTTTTTATCCGGTTAAAGTTATATTAGATAAAAAAGGAGGAATGAAAATGTCTGTTACAATAAAAAACAAAAGCACCGTTATTTATGCTTTTATAAAGGGTGAGATTGATCACCATTCCGCACCCGAAATAAGGGAGAACATTGATGATGCAATACTTCTTTATGAAAACGCAAAGCTTGTGGTGCTCGATTTCGGCGGAGTCACTTTTATGGATAGCTCGGGTGTGGGTCTTGTGATGGGACGGTATCGCCTTGCTTCACAACAAGGCAAAAAAATAAGGGTGGACAACCTCAGTGACAGAGATTTCAGAATTATGAAAATGTCGGGAATCCCCAAGCTTGCAGAAATTAATAAAAGAAACGAGGAATAATTATGAGGAAAATAAACGAACTTAAACTGATTTTTGACAGTAAATCAATAAATGAGAGCTTTTCACGTATGGCGGTTTCTGCTTTTGCCGCCCAGCTTGATATGAGTGTGGAAGAGCTGGGTGATATAAAAACAGTTGTAAGTGAGGCTGTAACAAATTGTATAGTCCACGCTTACCGTGACACAATCGGGAAAATTTACATAACCTGCACCGTTTTTGAAGAGGGCGTTGTGCGTATATCGGTAAGGGACAAGGGGTGCGGAATCGATGATATAAAAAAAGCTCGCGAACCCCTTTACACAAGTCTTGGGGGGGAACGCTCGGGGCTCGGATTTTCTGTTATGGAAAGCTTTTCGGACAGCCTTCGCGTAAGGTCTAAGGTCGGTGTCGGCACGACTGTAACCATTGAGAAAAAGCTGAAGGGAAAAACCAATGACTGAGCGTGACAAAATGATTGAAGGTAACATCGGTCTTGTGCACTCCTGCGCCCGTAAATTTATGAACAGAGGTGTGGATTACGATGATTTGTTTCAGGCAGGGTGCATAGGTCTTGTGAAGGCTGTTGACGGGTATGATGAAAGTCTGGGCTTCGTTTTTTCTACCTATGCCGTGCCCGCAATCTTAGGTGAAATAAAAAGGATTTTTCGCGACGGGGGAGCGGTTAAGGTGAGCCGAAGCATAAAAGAACAAGCCCGTGATTTGTATATGAAAAAAGAAAAATTCACAGACGAAAAAGGCTATGAGCCGACTGTTACTGAGTTAGCGGAATATACGGGGCTCAGCGTTTATGAAACGGGTCATCTGCTCCTTGTGAATCAGCCGGTGGTATCCCTTACGGTTTTTGAAGAAGCTTCGGATAAGCAGTACGATATTCCCGTTCATGGGGAGGAAGAGAAAATAGCAGAGAAAATATGCCTGGATGAATGCTTGGCTTCTCTCAGCGAGAATGACAGAAAGATAATAAATCTCAGGTATTTTCAATCACAGACACAAAGTGCCGTTGCCAGGAAATTGGGGATGACCCAGGTTCAGGTTTCACGCAGGGAAAAGAAAATTCTTAAAGAAATACGTGAAAAAATGACGGTTTAAAGTAAATCGACAAAAAACATCAGCGGAATTGCCAAAAGAATGTTAAAAATGATAGTCTTAAAAGTGGTAAATATACTTGAAAAAAATTTAAGGTTGTTATAAAATATATTCGGTAAAAAATTAACAAACACAAAGGAGTTATTATCATGGGTCTTTTAAACAAAAAAACTGTTGATGATATCAACGCAAAAGGCAAAAAGGTTCTCGTTCGTTGCGATTTCAATGTTCCTCTCAAGGATGGCGTTATCACAGACGAAAATCGTATTACAGCGGCACTCCCCACAATCAAAAAGCTCATTGCTGACGGTGCACAGGTTATTCTCTGCTCACACCTCGGTAAAGTTAAAAACGGCCCGAACGAGAAGGAATCTCTTGCTCCCGTAGCAAAAAGACTTACAGAAGTTCTCGGTCAGGATGTTGTTTTCGCTGCTGACGACGTTGTTGTTGGCGAAAATGCAAAAAAGGCTGTTGCAGAAATGAAAGACGGCGATGTTGTTCTTCTTCAGAATACCCGCTTCCGTCCCGAAGAAACAAAGAACGGCGAAGCATTCTCAAAAGAACTTGCTTCTCTTTGCGATATTTACGTAAACGATGCTTTCGGTGCTGCTCACAGAGCACACTGTTCAACAGTTGGTGTTGCTTCATTTGTTGAAGAAGCTGCTGTTGGTTACCTTATGGGTAAAGAGCTCAAATATCTCGGTAACGCTGTTGAAGCTCCTCAGAGACCTTTTGTTACAATCCTTGGCGGTGCAAAGGTTGCAGATAAACTCAACGTTATCGAAAACCTTCTTAACAAGGCTGATACACTTATCATCGGCGGCGGTATGGCTTACACATTCCTTGCAGCAAAGGGCTACAGCGTAGGTACATCTCTTCTTGATGAAACAAAGATTGACTACTGCAAGGATATGCTCGCAAAGGCAGAGGAAAAAGGCGTTAAGATTCTTCTTCCCATTGATGTTACAATCACAAAGGCTTTCCCCGATCCCATCGATGCTGAAATCGAAGTTCAGGTTTGCGATGCAGACAAAATTCCTGCAGATATGATGAGCCTTGACATCGGTCCCAAAACAGCAGAGCTTTATGCAGAGGCTGTTAAATCAGCAAAAACTGTTGTTTGGAACGGACCTATGGGCGTTTTCGAGAACCCCATCCTTGCAAAAGGTACAATCGCAGTTGCTGAATCACTCGCTGAAACAGATGCTACAACAATCATCGGCGGCGGCGACTCTGCAGCAGCAGTTAACACACTCGGTTTCGGTGCAAAGATGACTCACATCTCAACAGGTGGCGGTGCATCTCTTGAGTTCCTTGAGGGTAAAGCTCTCCCCGGCATCGAAGCAGTAAACGATAAATAATATAGCACGCACATTCGACATTTTTCTGCCCGTTCGGAGTATCTATATACACCTTCGGGGCGGAGAAAATGCCAACTGCACGCACTCTATTATTTATCACTTCTCAGATGGTTTGTGTAGAGTGTGAATCCCAAGCTCGCGTATCTTGATACGCTTCGGGGTTGCTAACGAATGCAAAATTCAAAATGCAAAATGCAAAATTTCGGAACTGCGTTAGCCAATTATAATCGGCTTCGCCCCAAAATTCCTAATTCCTCATTCCTAATTCCTAATTAAAGAAAGGTTGATTCTTTTATGGATAAATCACTTCGTAAAGCAGTTATCGCAGGTAACTGGAAAATGAATAAAACTCCCGCAGAAGCAAAGGCTATTATTGAAGAAATGAAGCCCCTCGTTGCTGATGCTGATTGTGACGTAGTTCTCTGCGTTCCTTATATCGACATCTTTGCTGCACAGGAAGCTGCTGCAGGCTCAAACATCAAAATCGGCGCTGAAAACTGCCATTGGGCTGCAAGCGGTGCTTTCACAGGTGAAGTTTCTGCTCCCATGCTCAAAGAAATCGGTGTTGAATACGTAATCATCGGTCACTCTGAAAGAAGACAGTATTTCGGTGAAACTGACGTAACTGTTAATCAGCGTGTACGTGCAGCTCTTGACAGCGGTCTTACAGTTATTCTTTGCGTTGGCGAGCTTCTTGACGAACGCAAACAGAACGTAACAATGGAAGTTGTTCGTTCACAGACTAAGATTGCTCTTCAGGGTGTTTCTGCTGATGAGCTTGATAGAATTATCATCGCTTACGAACCCGTTTGGGCTATCGGTACGGGCGAAACTGCAACTGCAGAGCAGGCAAACGAGGTTAACCACGCAATCCGTGAGGTTCTTGGCGAAATCTATTGCCCCAAATGTGCAAGCCGTGTTACAATTCAGTACGGCGGTTCGATGAATGCAGGTAACGCAGCAGAGCTTCTTGCTCAGGAGGATGTTGACGGCGGTCTTATCGGCGGTGCATCTCTTAAAGCTCAGGATTTCTCTGTTATCGTTAAAGCAGCTTCTGTTTAATTATTAATAATTACGGGCAGACAAACAGTCTGCCCTAAATTTCTGTAAGGAGAAAAAATTATGTCTGAAAAAGTACTTCTCGTCGTAATGGACGGTATCGGATATTCAAAAACAGGCTTGGGTGATGCAGTTGCACTTGCAAACACACCTGTTCTTGACAAGCTTCTCAAAGAATGCCCCAACGTTCGCCTTAAAGCTCACGGCTCAGCAGTAGGTCTTCCCTCTGATGATGATATGGGTAACAGCGAGGTTGGTCACAACGCACTTGGCTGCGGCCAGATTTATTCACAGGGCGCAAAGCTTGTTAATGAATCAATCGAATCAGGTAAAATCTACGCTTCAACCGCTTGGAAAGAGGTTGCAGGCAACTGTGTTGAAAAATCATCAACACTTCATTTCATCGGTCTTCTTTCCGATGGTAACGTTCATTCAAACATTTCACATCTTATTGAGATGGTTAAAAAGGCAAAGGCAGAGGGCGTAAAGAACGTTCGCGCTCACATCCTTCTTGACGGTCGTGACGTTCCTGCAACGTCAGGTCTTGTTTACGTTGAACAGCTTGAAAATGCTTTTGCTGAGCTTAATGACGATACCTTCTGCGGTAAAATCGCATCAGGCGGCGGCAGAATGGTTGTTACAATGGACCGTTACCAGGCTAACTGGAATATGGTTAAAATCGGTTGGGATACTCACGTAAAGGGTATCGGCAGACAGTTTGCAACAGCAACTGAAGCAATTGAAACATACCGTGCTGAAAATGACGGTATCATTGACCAGGATCTTCCTCCCTTCGTTATTGCAGAAAACGGTGAACCCGTTGGCACAATCAACGACGGTGACAGCGTTGTTCTCTTCAACTTCCGTGGTGACCGTGCTATCGAGCTCAGTATGGCTTTTGATAACGATGAATTTACATTCTTTGACAGAGGCGCAAAGCCCGACGTTGTTTATGCAGGTATGCTTCAGTATGACGGTGACCTCAAGCTCCCCGAAAGATATCTTGTTAATCCCCCCGAAATCAAGGATACTCTTTCAGAGCTCCTTGTTGCTCAGGGCATGAATCAGTTTGCTGTTTCCGAAACTCAGAAATACGGCCACGTAACATATTTCTGGAACGGTAATAAGAGTGATAAATTTTCTGAAGAGCTTGAAACATATATGGAAATTCCCTCAGACAAGGTTTCATTTGACGAAAGACCCTGGATGAAATCTGCAGAGGTTACAGATGCAGTTATTGAGGCTATGGAAAGCGGTAAATATGACTTCATCCGTTGCAACTATCCCAACGGTGATATGGTTGGCCACACAGGTAACCTTGATGCAACAATTACTGCTGTTGAAGCAGTTGACCTTGGCCTTGCAAGAGTTCTCAAGGTTGCCGACAAATGCGGTGTAACTGTTCTTATTACTGCTGACCACGGTAACGCAGACGAAATGCTTGAAAAGAACAAGAAGGGTGCAGTTGCTGTAAGAACAGCTCACTCTCTCAACGAAGTTCCTTTCATCATTTACAGCAAAAATGCTTACGAGGTTAAGGAAGGCAGCTTCGGTCTTGCAAACGTTGCTCCCACGGTTGCTAAAGTATTCGGTCTCGAGCCCTTTGCAAGCTGGGAAGAATCAATTATTAAATAAATGATTTTATAAAAATTTAACTCCGCTCATTACAATTTTGTAGTGAGTGGAGTTTTTTCGTTAGGAGTTAGGAATGAGGAGTGAGGAGTTTCGGGGCGCAAAAGCGCCGATTATATAAATTGCAAGTTGCAAATGGCATGTGGCAAATTTCGGAACGCTGACGCGTTGATTGTAATTAAGTTGCAGTGGTGCGAAGCCTACCTTCCTGCGTAAGGAGGAAGGGGGACCACCTTGTGTTTAATTTGATGATAAAAAACACTTTCAAGCGAGCCTTAAAATATGTTTTATAGTACAGTTCAGCGGAGTGGTGGAAGGTCCTAATCAAGTTGTTTTTTAATAATTTTCAGGGACTCTCCACCGTCCGACCAACAATGCCATAAACACCAACTATAAGACACGCTTACAACGATATTTTTACCAAAAGTTACAGAGTGACGGTCCCCCTCTCTCCTTACGCAGAGAGGTATCCTTCAAACAATTGTTTCATTGTTCTTCTATGCTTATTGAATCAAATTACCATTGTAGAACGACACACTATCATAGGGGCTGCAGCTTACAATTTTTCAACTAAAAAACGACTGTTTCAAGTGAAACAGCCGATTTTTTATCTTTGATTCTTAATTAGTTTGTAATTCCCGCTTTTGAGAATTTTTATTAAATCTTCGTTGGTTTTAATTCTTTCGGCGGTGATTATACCGCCTAAACCTACACCGGATTCTCTGTGGCAGTCGCTTCCGCTTGTTCTGACGGGGGTGTTTATTTCTTTTGCCCATTTTTCAGAGTTTTTGTTTGCTTCTTCATCCGCTTTGCCGTTGAATACCTCAACACCGTCAAGATATTTGGGGTCAGCACGGGTTATGAGATTTCTGAAGGGATGTGCCTGCAAGAAAAGACAACCGCGCTCTCTTAATAATTTGCTTGCTTTTTTTATATAAAGAGGTAATAAAAATGGGAGTTCATAAAGCATCTGTTCCGTTATACCGTAAACAAGGTAATCGTTTACGGTTGCATAAAAACGAAGCTCCATACCTAAAAGCACGGCGAAGCTTTCGTCGTTATATTGTTCAGCAATGCGCCATGCTCTCAAATAATGGTCAATAGCTTTCTTTTTGCTGAAAAAGTCGGGTAAGTCAAAGGTCATAGGGGAGTAGTGGTCTGTAAGCACAATGCCTGAATAGCCCGCTTCTTTATATTTTTTTATAAGCTCTTCAACGGGTAACTGTCCGCATCTGCTAACCTCTTTTGTATGACAGTGAATTTCATATTTATATTCCATCTGCTCACCTCACAAAAGATGATTATACTTTAAAAAATCTTTATAATCAACATTTATTTAATTAATTGTCTATATTTTCTTGAAAAATTCTTGCGTTTATTGTATTATGCCTCTAAGGAGTGATTTTTATGGGAATTTTTGAAACAATCTGGTCAATTCTTATTGCTATATGTATGGTTTTTACGGGTATTATGGATTTTGGCACACCAAAAGCCACAAAGGAAGTTGAACTTGTTAAAGAAGAAAAAATGGTGCTTGATGCCGCAATGTACGCCGGTCAGGGTATTACAACAGACGGTGAGTATTTTTATACATCGGGCTCACTTACAGCCTTCGGTGTTGCAGGACTCGCAAAATGGGATGCTGAAACCCTTGAACAGCTTCAGGTTAACCCCAAGGCTATTCCCGAGGATTGCCGCGAAGAGTACGAGAGCGACCATATCGGCGGTATAAGCTACTATAACGGCAAAATCTATGCTGCAGTTGAAAACGAGCCGGAGGATTATTCTTTGGTTATCACTTATGATGCCGCAACTCTTCAGCCTATGGATATGTTTGAGATGCCTAACGAATATCTGCCCGACGGTATTCCCTGGTGTGCGGTTGATGCAGAAAACGGTTACCTTTACTGCTCACCCTTCAGCGATGTGAATTATATTGTTGCATGTGATCTTGAAACAATGGAGTTTTCACATCTTATTGAGCTTTCGGAGGAAATAACCCGTATTCAGGGCGGCGAGGTTTATGAAGGTGTTCTTTACCTTTCGCATGATGACGAAAGCAACGATGACAGAGTGCTTACGGTTGATATTTCAACAGGTAAGGTGGATGAGCTTTGCACCCGTTCACTTCCCTCGTTAGCAGGTAACGAGGCGGAGGGCCTTACGGTTTACCCGATGGAGGATGGTTCACTTATCCATATTCTTGATTATGATAAAACAGTAGGTGTTTATGTCAGACATTATAAAATAGCAGAATAAAACTAAATTAAACGTGCGAAAAGCTCCGTATGAGCCTTTCGCACGTTTTCATATTTTGTTATTGAATGAGTGCTTCCATAGCATCAATATATAAATAGTTTCGTGTGGTGGATATGTTTACAAGCAAAATAATATCGTTAATAACCTTGTCTTGTGTAAACTCACTTAAAGTGCCGTCGTAGTGACGGGGGTCTATAACGTAAATTGTGCTGTAATGGGGGATAAGGAAGGGCACGAATGCATTACCAAAGCTTTCTTTAATAACAATGCATGTTTCTCCGTTGGGGTTGTCGTGGTTTGTTATAGTTGTGATAGCATTATCACCGCCGATGAAGGTAATGTATTTCATACCGGGGTCGTAATCTGTAACATCCTTTATAACATCCCAGTCAAACTCGTTTCCGTTGCCCTCAACAATATGACAGGTTGTTTTATTGAAGGGGAGGTAGGCTGTAACCTTATCGGGGGTTTCCGCAAGCTTTGCGGTTTGTCCTGAGCCTGAATAGAATGTTCCCAGGAAGCCGTCAAAGGTGCGCGTTTTATACTTGCTTAAAGGAATGGGCTTTATACCCTTTGTCTGTGCAAATTGCTCATACGCATAATAAGCACCCAGAGCAGTCCAGTGATGGTCTGTGCGGAAATATGTGTACTCATTTCTGTGAAGTCTTTCGGCTTCGTATATACCGTCAACAACAATGGAGTTTTTGAAGGATGCATTGAAATAATCAAGTGCTTTTTTCTGGTTAGCAGAGCTGATGTCTGACCTTAAAGCATCATTAAGCTTGATATCAATGCTGGTGGGTGCAATCATTGCATAAACGTTAGATTTGTTATGAGCCGCATTTTTAATGCTGCTCACGGAGTTTATGAAACGGGGGGCAAGGTCCTCTGAGAAGCTGTAATACTCATAAGCGCTGTCGTTTGCCACGATTATTGCGCCTAAAGACTGTGTGTTGTAATCGGGCCTTGCGGCAGACGGGTCGCCGTTATCGGTTTTCAAATCCTCTTCGTCAGGCATTGTTACCGGTGCCTGAGGCTTGGGTTGAGGCTTCGTTTCTTCAACAGGCGGTTGCTCCAAGGGGATATCGGGGATTTCATCACCCTGCTCAACGTCACCGTGGATTGCGATTGTGTCAAACCCGTAAAGGTTTTTTATTTCTGTGTTCGCTTTTGTTAGTGCTTCGCGGAAGGGGAATGTATCTGAAAACCAAGTGCTGATATCAGAAAAATAATCACCCGATACAAACGCTTCTGCGGTGAAGTCAGGGAATTCAGCTAGTTTTCTTTTTTCGGTTTCGGAATAAACAGGGCGCAACGGAATAATAAAAGCAAGAATTGTGCCTGCATAAAGCATAAGGAAGAATGACGCTGTTTTTAAAAGCCGCGCCTTGTTTGTGAGCTTTTTGTTTTTTAATTTGTTGACTTTTGAGGCAAAATCGGCTTTCTTCTTTTCTTTTTTTGCAAGCTGTGTCTTTTCTTTTATCTGCTTTGCCTGCTTTTTTGCTCTTTCTTTTTCTGCTCGTCTTTCTTGTGCGGCAAGCCTCTTTTTATCTCTTTCTTCTTTTGCAAGACGCTTTTCTTCCTCTTTTGCAATGCGCAGTGCTTCAGCCGCCTTTTGCTTTTCAAGCCTTTTCTGTTCTTTTACCAAAGCTTTTTCGGCTGCTTTATCTGTTGCTTGAGGCTTGTTTGTTTCCTCTTTTTCAATAACGGGGATTTCGGGCGTGTGTTCAGCCCTGTTCTCTTGCGCGATTGCATCCGTAACGGGGGCTGTTTCTTCTGCCTCAACAATCGGAGGAGTTACGGGCTTGTCGGGAAGCTCAAGCATAGGAATGCCAAAAATATCGGGCATTTCAGAAATATCAATTTCAACCTCGCCGAAGTCCGGTATTGTAGCTTCCTTCTGAGGCTCTTTATCAAGTGACTCTTCAAAAGAAGTGTTTTCGATTGCTTCAGAAGGTATAATGATTTCTTTGTTGACAGTTAAATCCTTTAATTCAAGTATGGGAATGCCGTCGATTATCGGAAGCTCCGTAAGGTCAATAACGGGTTCATCACCGGTTATTTCGTTTGAAAGCTTAGGTGCGAAGGAAGGCTTTTCTGTTATTATAACATCGGGATTATCCAACGGCAAAGCGGAGGGTGTGCCGGAAGACACATCCTCTGGTTTTGTTTGTATTACATTTTTTAGGGATTTGCTGTCAGATAAAGCTTCCTCGGGAATTGCTGTGCGTTTTGTAAGCTTTTCGGGCACAAGCGAACTCAACGAAGGAATCACCCGTAAATTTATATCACGGGGCTTGTTATATATCATTAAGTCAGCCTCCGACTAAAATTGGAAATATAAGAAGGGGTTGTAGCTGTCACCAACAAGTGACAGTGTTGAAAGAATGAGTAAGGCTACGGGGATGATTGCAGTAACAACCCCGTAAGCGTACGAGTAGGGTGTATGTGCTTTTTTCGGCTTCAGTTTTTCTGAAAGCTTTTTTACAAGCGGGAAAACCGATAAAATTGCAACAATTATAAAGAATACGTTTGCATTGAAAAGCGTTTTCGTTTCAAAATCAACAAGGGGATTTCCGTTGAGTCCGAAAAGACCCTTTAAAACAACGGGGATAAAGCTGAAATTTGAAAAGCGGAAGAGTATCCAGCCAAAGAAAACGACCGTAAGGAGATATGCGTGGCTGAATACAGCAGGGATTTTTTGGAGAATTTTTAAAAGACCCAGTTTTTCTGCGACAAGGAAAACGCAGAAAAACAATCCCCATAAAACAAAGTTCCACGAAGCGCCGTGCCACAGACCCGTAAGCAACCACACAATAAAAATATTGCGATATGTTTTTATAGTACCTTTTCTGTTGCCGCCCAGGGGGATGTAGACGTAATCTCTGAAAAATGAGCTTAGAGAAATATGCCAGCGTCTCCAGAAATCCGTAACTGATTTTGCGGTGTAGGGGTAGTTGAAGTTTTCTTTGAAACGGAAACCAACCATAAGACCCATACCGATTGCCATATCAGAATAAGCGGAAAAGTCGAGGTATATCTGAAGCATATAGAACAGAACACCCAGCCACATACCGGCAACGCTGCGGGAAGAAAGCTCAACAAGTGCAGTTTGTGCCGAAGAGGCTATTAAAGTATCGGATACCAGAAGCGTGTCTGAAAGACTGCCGCAGGTGTTTGCGATAAGTGCTTTCTTTGCAAGACCCACCGTGAAACGGGTGATGCCTTCGGTTATCTCACTGATGTTTGTTTGCCGGTTGTGAATTTCTTTTTCAACGTCAGCATAACGGACAATGGGACCTGCGATGCATTGATAAAAAAGACTTGAATATAAAAGCAGCCAAAAGAAATTCTTTTGTGCAGGAACCTCTTTTCTGTAAACGTCAATTACGTAAGAAAGAAGCTGGAACGTATAGAATGATATGCCTATGGGCAAAACAATCTGAGGAATGTTTTCGGGGAAACCGAATATATTCTGTAAATTTTCACAGAAGAAGCCTGTATATTTGAATACGCCGATGAGCCCTAAATTTATGACACACGTCAGCACTATCAGTGTTTTTCTGCGTGCTTCCTTTCCGTCGGATTTTTCAATGGCGAGGGCAAGCAACCAATCGCATAGGGTCATAAAAACAAGAAGACCTACGTAAACGGGTTCACCCCAAGTATAAAAAATCAGTGAGAAAACAAGCAGAACCGTATTTTTGGCTTTTATATTGCGAGCCGCCCAATATATGAGCATGCAAACGGGCAAGAACGCAAATATAAAGAATAAACTGGAAAATACCATTCTTTACCTCTCCGGATGAATTGATTGTAAAATAATACTTATAATAATGTTGAAAATTAACCAATTTTATATTATACAAACTATATATAAAAAAGCAAGTCCTTTTATATAAAATTAATAAAAAGTTTTTTCGTATTCAGCAATAATTTGTGTGTCGCAAGATACGGATTTTACTTGACTTAGTGACGAATATGTAATAGAATAAGCATTGGTAAAAAATTAACATCCGAAAGGAGTCAAAATTCAATGAAATATTCACATGAAGTTGAAACAATGTGCCCCATCGCACAGGGTGCTGCTCACGGTGCTGCTCCTATCCCCGAAGAAGCAAAGTGGGTAAAAGCTAAAGAAATCAAAGATATTTCCGGCTTCACTCACGGTATCGGTTGGTGCGCTCCTCAGCAGGGTACTTGCAAGCTCACTCTTAACGTTAAAGAGGGTGTTATTCAGGAAGCTCTTGTTGAAACAATCGGTTGCTCCGGTATGACTCATTCAGCAGCTATGGCTTCTGAAATTCTTCCCGGCAGAACAATTCTTGAAGCACTTAACACAGACCTTGTTTGTGATGCTATCAACACAGCTATGAGAGAGCTCTTCCTTCAGATTGTTTACGGTCGTACTCAGTCCGCTTTCTCAGAAGACGGTCTTGTTGTAGGTGCAGGTCTTGAAGACCTCGGTAAAGGCCTCCGTTCACAGGTTGGTACAATGTACGGTACTCTTGCAAAGGGTCCCCGTTACCTTGAAATGACTGACGGTTACGTTACAGGTCTTGCTCTTAACGAAGATGATGAAATTATCGGTTATCAGTTCGTAAACTTCGGCAAAATGATGGACTTTATCAAAGCCGGTGACGATGCAAACACAGCATTTGAGAAATCAAAAGGCCAGTACGGCCGTGTGGCTGATGCAGTTAAGATCGTTGACCCCAGAAAGGAATAAGGAGGTATAACAATGGCTTTATTTGAATCATACAACAGAAGAGAAAAACAGATTCTCGAAGTTATCAATAAATACGGTATCAACACAATCGAAGAATGTGCTGAAATCTGCAAAGCTAAAGGCTTTGATCCTTACAAAATCACAGAAGGCATTCAGCCTATCTGCTTTGAAAACGCAAAGTGGGCTTACACAGTAGGTTGCGCTATTGCTATCAAAAAAGGTTGCACAAGAGCTGCTGACGCTGCTGCTGCAATCGGTGAAGGTCTTCAGGCTTTCTGCATCCCCGGTTCAGTTGCTGACCAGAGAAAGGTTGGTCTCGGCCACGGTAACCTTGGTAAAATGCTTCTCGAAGAAGAAACAGAATGCTTCGCATTCCTTGCAGGCCACGAATCCTTTGCTGCTGCTGAAGGTGCTATCGGTATCGCTGAAAAGGCAAACAAGGTAAGAAAGAACCCTCTCAGAGTTATTCTTAACGGTCTTGGTAAAGATGCTGCTCAGATTATCGCAAGAATCAACGGCTTCACTTATGTTGAAACAGAAATGGATTACTACACAGGCGAAGTTAAAGAAGTATTCCGTAAAGCATATTCAGACGGTCTTCGTTCAAAGGTTAACTGCTACGGTGCTAACGACGTAACAGAAGGCGTTGCTATCATGTGGAAAGAGGGCGTTGACGTTTCTATCACAGGTAACTCAACTAACCCCACTCGTTTCCAGCATCCCGTTGCAGGCACATACAAAAAAGAATGTGTTGAAAAGGGCAAAAAATATTTCTCAGTTGCTTCAGGCGGCGGTACAGGCCGTACTCTTCACCCCGACAATATGGCAGCAGGCCCCGCTTCTTACGGTATGACAGATACTATGGGCCGTATGCACTCTGACGCTCAGTTTGCAGGTTCTTCATCCGTTCCCGCTCACGTTGAGATGATGGGCTTAATCGGTATGGGTAACAATCCTATGGTTGGTGCTACAGTTGCTTGCGCAGTTGCAGTTGAAGAAGCCAGCAAATAATTAAATTGCTACGAAAACTCAATAAATAAATCAGACACATCACTTTGGAGAACATTGTGATGTGTCTTTTTGCGTTTGGGCATTAAAATGAAATTTTACTGTGTATTAGAATATTGTGTAAATTTAAAAACCAAACCAACTGAATATAAAAGTAGGGGGCAGTTCTGCTTTCGTAGGCATACACGATGTGATAAAACGAAAATGTTAATAATTGGTTCACAAATCTGCAGTGTCGATGCATTATTTGTGTTGTGTATTTGATTTGTAAGGAGGGATCTTACATATCCACCAACCCGTAGGGTATGCATCCCTAAGAACGAAAAAGTTGTTGTTTTTTCTACCTCTCTGGCCTAAGAGAGGGGGACCGCCGTATAATAATTTCCCTTTTACAATATGTATCAAGCGTGCCAAAAAATGTATTAAAAAATACAGTATGACGGAGCGGTGGAGAGTTCCCGACGCGTAAGCGTCGTTAAAGCGTAGCTTCAATTGTAATAAGTTCACTGTATCGATAAAACAAGTAAGAATAATAAATCCATCACTGAAAAATCAAAACTCGATAACAGAAACTTTATGTCAATGGAAGCGATGCTTCCACGATGCTGACGCATCGGGAACTCTCCACCATCCGACAAACTTGGATTTTGAAAGAACGTAATCACGCGTTTAAAACTTAAATCAAACATCCGCTTGACAAAATGATGGTCCCCCTCTCTTAAACCAGAGAGGTAGAACAAACCGCAACTATATCTACCGACTTGTAGGGGATGCATCTATGCATCCCGAAGAACGAAAAAGCGTATGTTAGCGAAGCCTATCCTCCTTGCCGCTTGCGGGAGGGAGGGGGACCATTCTCCGATGAAACTGTTGTTATAGTGTATTTACCACGGGTGGAAAAATAATTGTAAAAGTAATGTTTGGGCGGAATGGTGGAAGGTACCATTTTCGAAAACAAAAAATAAATGGGAAATAATAAGGAATTATTTTAGCACAGCGTTATAATTATAAATACAGCAGAAAAGATTAAAGCACCCCGAAGCTCATATATTGAACTTCGGGGTGCTTTGCGTCATTATTTAACTGTTATATTCGCATAACTATCATACTCAAACTGATTTGTATTGAGTGATGTTATTTTTGAACCGCTTGCATATACGTTTTCAAATTCAACCTGAATTGAGTTGGGTTTGCCGTTGGAAGCGATTTTGTTCGCAAGGGGAGCAGTATAATGAATATTTTTATATTTAACGTTTGATATGCTGAAATTTTCAACGGTATCGCCGTAAATCAGGCAAGCTATTGCTCTGCCGGATGCTCTGTAAACATCAATGTTTTCAAATGTTACATTATCAATGCTACCGCCGGGATTTTCAACAATGATTGCAAGGGCGGGGATTCTGTCTGCGTTCCAGGTTGCATCGTGGAAAATAACGCTTGAATCCTTGAAGGTAATATCTTTAATATCCTTATAAACCTCACCGCAAATGCCGAAGCAACGGGCTTTTCCGTTCCAGGCGGTGCAGTTTGTGAACGTGACGTTCTTGCTTATTGCTTCTTCTCTGCCGCCGGCAGCCTTAACGTCGAACAAATCGTCACCGCTTCGGCAGAAGGAATTATCTATTGTAACGTTTCTTGAATTGCAAATAGCGAAAGCGTCGGAATTCTGGCGGTAACCGAAAATGTCAACGTTTTTAATTGTAAGGTTTTCGCAATCGTAGGTTATGAAGGACCATTCGGGAGAATTTATAATTTTGATACCGTTAACCTCTATGTTGTTAGCGTATGCAAATATAATGCCTCGACGTTCGCGTCTGTCAAGATGGGAAAGGTCAATGGCGCCGTTTCCGACGAACTTCAGATTATTACAGCAGTTGAAATTCAGATAGGGAGTACGTGTCAGCCCCATAGGAAGCTGACCGGCATTCATTTCAGCCCGATCTGTTTTTGTTGCATCGTTCATATCGTCGGTTTCGTTGTTTATGTCGTATTTGTGCTGAGCGAGAAGATATGCACCGCGTTTCAGATAAATTACTGTATTGCTGTAGCCGAAAAGATTATAACAGGGGGCGGTATGCACACCTTTTTCCATAACAATAACGTTGTTTTCGCCGTATTGAGCCTTGTATTGCTCAATTTCTTTTTCTTCATCAACCAATTCACGTACGAATAGAGTGAAGCCGTGCTCCTGATCGTCACCGTTAAAAACAAAGGTATACGTGCCAAGCTCGGTAATTCGCTCGTTTAAAACTGTATTTAAGAACATGGGATTAATATTGGCACTTCTCGGGAACACGGTCACACTGTTCATTATGAATCCGTGGGTGTTCAGCTGGAAATCAAGGTTGATATCTCTGATTGTGTCAACATAAATTTCACAGAACGAGTGTAGTGCACCCTTTTGCGTTGTTCCTACAAAAACAGTTGCGGCGTATACAGGGATTCTTTTTTCTTCAACGTGCACGGTGAAATAAGGGGATTTGATTATTCCGTTTATATCTTGGTAACCCTGGGCGTTAACGTATAATTCGTCACCGTCATCATCAGCACGCTGCGTGAAAGAAGCGACGGTAAGCCCTGCGGACGAAAGCGGCTTGATCGCTTCTTCGGGATATTCCAGATACTCAAAAATTTCATTTGTCTGAGTGGGCGGAACTTCATTCGGTCTGTCAAAAATGTTGAAAGCAGAAAGAAAAGCTAAAAATAAAGCTAAAATTGCTTCGAGAACTTGCATCAAATCAACTCCTGTGATAAGTTGTGTGAATTTTAACATAAAGTAACAGAAACATCAATAAAAAAAGCAATCTTTTTGTGAGGCTCTTTGCTGTGTCGCTATTGACAAAAAGAATGGTGTTTGTGTATAATTTATAAGGATAAAATACAATTTGTTTTATTGAAAGAAGGATTTTATTATGTCAAAAGTACTTATTGAAACATCTGCTCGTCACGTTCACGTTTCAAGAGAGGATCTTGATATTCTCTTTGGTGAAGGCTATGAGCTTACACCTAAAAAATACCTTTCACAGCCCGGACAGTTTGCTTGTGAAGAGCGTGTAGCTGTTGTTGGTGAAAAGGGTCAGTTCCCTGCAGTTTCAATTCTCGGACCCACAAGACCTGTTTCACAGGTTGAAATCTCTGCTTCTGATGCTCGTTCAATCGGTGTTAAGGCTCCCGTAAGAGAAAGCGGCGACGTTGCATGCAGCGGTTCTTGCAAGCTTGTCGGACCTAAAGGTGAGGTTGAACTCAGTGAAGGTGTTATTGTTGCTAAAAGACATATCCATCTTACTCCTGATGCTGCTGCAGAAATCGGTGTTGAGGATAAAGAGGTTGTTGGCGTTAAAATCGAAAGTGACGGCCGTTCACTCATTTTTGGTGACGTTGTTTGCCGTGTTCATCCCAATTTTGCGCCTGCAATGCATATCGATACAGACGAAAGCAATGCAGCCTTTGCTGTTCCCGGTATGATGGGTGAGGTTGTTAAATTCTGATTTCGTTGAAAATAACAAAAACTGTTGCAGTTTAAGTGCTGCAACAGTTTTATTTTATTGCTTGTTTTCTTCGTTCCTTTGGATAATCTTTTTGATTAACTCATCATCGGGGGCTGCTGTGCGGTAATACAGTATGAGCTGAACTTCGTCCCAGGATAAATCGGACATTTTCAGTGTTTCCGGTTTTACTTCGTCGTCTTCTGATAAAATATCTTCGTCGGAGTGTAAAGCGAGTCGGGGGATATAACCGTAAAATTCGTCAACCGTCACCTTGTAGCATTGTGCGAGCTTTGTGACGGTATCAATATCGGGTTGCCGTCTTCCGCTTTCATAATCGCAATAAGTGTCAACGCTTATACCGAGGTAATCCGCAAGAGTGCTTTCTTTCAGTTTGTTGTATTCGCGGAATTGTTTTATTCTGTTGCAAAGCATATTATCACCACCATATTATGATTTTACCATACCTTTCGACAAAAATCAACATTGCATATCAAAGTGCGGTTCTGCGTGGCTGATAATATATTATTTGGTTGTTGGTTTAAAACATAACAAGAAACTAATGTAAAAAAATAAAGCACCTTAACGGTGCTTTAAAAGGAAAAAATCAATTTTCATCTATGCCGAGAAGCCAGTTAACGGACACGCCGAGCACTTCGGATAAAGCGACGAGCTCTGTGTCACAAACAGAACGAACCTGACCTTCTAATTTAGAAAGTCCCGAAGCGTTAAGATCCACACCGCGGATTTGAAGCTGTGTAAGAAGATCTTTTTGTTTCATACCTATAGCTTTTCTTCTTTCTTCAACTTTGGTTCCGCAGATGTTTTTGGTGCCGATGGGCTGTTTCCTGATTCTCATCCGTTAGTCCCCCTTGTTCGTTGAATATATTATTATGATATCACAAGGAAAATCAACTTGCAAGGGGTTAATTATCTTTTTTCGACAAAATGCACTTTTTTTGACGAAAAAACTAAATTAGTTTAATAAAAGTGCGCAAAAACATTTGATATACAGGGTGTTATGTGATAAAATAAGAAAGAAATTCAAGGTTGGAATACCTTTTCTGACTGTGCAATGAGGTGTGCTATGGAGCTATCTAAAGAATTATTTGCTGATTATAACTGCCTTACTACCGCTGAGGGTCTTCTTGCGGCAGGGATGGAGAATATTAACGTAACCTATGATATGTATTTCAGAGAAATTCCCGACAAGGGCGGCTTTGCCGTTATGGCAGGTCTCGAACAGTTGGTTGACAGATTGAAAAATCTCAGCTTTGATGAAAAATGTATTGATTCTTTCAGAAAGCAGGGCTTTTCCGAGAAGTTTATAGAATACTTTGAAAATTTTGATTTTAAATGTGACGTATACGCTATGCCGGAGGGAACCCCGATTTTTCCGAATGAACCGATTGTTAAGGTTTGCGGCCCTGCTATTCAGGCGCAGCTTATTGAAACCCTTGTTCTTAATACAATAAATCATCAGACCCTTATTGCTACAAAGGCAAACCGTGTTTTTCGATCTGCAATGGGTCGCAAGGTTATTGAATCCGGTGCAAGACGAGCTCACGGTTTATCGGCGGCTGTTGACGGTGCAAGAGCGGCTTATATTGGCGGTGTTAGCGGTACAACCTTTTATCCCGCGTCGCAAAAGCACAATATTCCCGTAGCTACTGTTATGGGGCACGGTTGGGTGCAGCTTTTCGACAGTGAGATTGAAGCGTTTGAAGTGTATCTTGAGGAGCATGGAGAAGACGGTATGCTTCTTGTTGATACATACGATACTCTTGACAGCGGCGTGAAAAATGCCATTCAGGCATTCAATGAGGTGCTTTCTCCCAAGGGTTTGCGCCCTGCAGGTATTGTAATTGACAGTGGTGATATGACGTATCTTTCAAAGCGCGCAAGAAGAATGCTCGATGAAGCGGGCTTCCCTGATTGTGATATATATGCATCCAATTCGCTTGATGAAGTTCTTATAAAGGATATGCTCAATCAAGGTGCAAAAATTGACGGCTTCCTTGTGGGCGAAAAGCTTATAACATCCGCATCTGCACCGGTGCTTGACGGCGTTTATAAGCTTTGTGAAACCGAGAAGGACGGCGTTAAGCTTCCGGCTATTATGGTAAGTAATAATGTTAATAAAATTACAACACCTTGTTCAAAACGTGTGTGGCGGCTTTTCGATATGGAAACGGGTAAAGCTGTTGCGGATGTCCTGACAACAGCGGATGAGAGTGTTGCGGATGAAAAAACGTATTCTCTTTTTGATCCTGATTTCACATGGAAAAGAAAGACGGTTGATAATTTCGTTGCCCGTGAAATGCTCGTGCCTGTTTTCAAGAAGGGCGAATGCATTTATGAAAGCCCGTCTCTTGAGGATATACGTATTTACTGTAATGAGCAGGTTTCATCCTTGTGGGAAGAGGTTGTAAGATTTGAAAATCCGCACAGATATTATGTTGATTTTTCAGGAAAGCTGTGGGGAATAAAGCAGTCCTTGATTGAAAAAATAATGCGTAATTCCGATGCGGGAGATAATCAGTATGTCTGAAAGATATAAACTGGGATTAACACGCAACCGGCTCTTTGAGTTCGATAATTGCGTTGTGTTTGCCGGCAGGTACGATTGTTCTGTAGAACAAGATAAAGGGGACAGGTCAATAAAACTGCTTTCCCTTAAAGAACCGCTGGTCACTGCAAGGGTTGAGCTTGAAAAGGACGGCGAGGCCTTCGCGGTCGCGGAGCAGGTTGCCCAAAAGCTTAACCTGTGTGATGAAAATCACTGCGAGGTTTTGAAAAAATACGAATTGTGTGGCTTGAATTTTTGGGAACGGCTTTTTGAATTTACTGTTTCTTCTGACGGCTATTTTATAATTGCCGGACACACTTGCGTTGCCGATGCCAAAGCTCTTTTGCGCATTGCTGTGTGGTTTTCTGAAATTTACAATTCAGACAGCTTGAGTGTTGAGCCCTCCGAAACGGTTGTTGTTTCGCAAAAATCTCAGCTGCCGCTGGAGGTTTTGTCTCCGATTACGGATAAGCTTTCTGTTGAGCTTGATTCAAAATGGTTGGGGAAGTCTTGTGTTTTCGGCGTTGAAGATTACAAAAGGGCTAAGAGGAGCTACGACGCTTCAAGATCTGCAAGGTCAAGGTTTGAATGTGAGCTTTCGGAAGAGGTTGTTTGCGGACTTAAATCCTATTGTGCCGAGAATTGTGTGGATGTGTCTTCCGTTATTGGCTTTGCGTTTTATGAGGAGCTTTGCAAAAATATTCCTTTAAAAACCGCAGCTTCAAAAATGAATGTTTACGGCGATTCAAGATTTTTTTTCGAGGATAACAAAAAATACGGTGTCGGTGCTTATAACGGCGTTGTAAACGTTTGTTTAAAAAAGAAGGATAAAATGAAAACCGATGATGAAAGACTTAAAGCGTTTCACATCAATATATATAAAGGTGTAACCTCCGCCTTTAAAGTTTTTTATGATGATGCTTTTATGATGTCCGTGTCACCCTCTTTGTGCGACAGTGCCTATATGTATGCCGCAGGGGAGTATAAAAATAAAGCCTCCGCAAAGTTTGCGGATAATTACGGCTGCAAAAATGAAATGCTGTGTGATTATTTCTCTTGCAATCTTGAACAGGCTTTCTGGAGTGAGCTGAAACGCTTTTCCGATATTACCGTAGAAGAGCCGTTTAAAATGCGCAGTCTTTTCTGTTTGAATTTTGTTTTGAAAGACGGTAAGGGATTTGTTACGTTCCGATATAAAGAATCTTTGTGCAACGACAAAACCGCAGAAGTAATCTTTAAAAATGCCGTTGAGAATATAACCGCATTTTCACAAAAATAAATATATTTTTTATATTAGCGATTTCAAGCAAAAACAGCTTGACATCGCTATTTTTTTTTGATGCAAAACTATTGACAAAAATGGGTGGGTTAATTATAATAGTGTCATGATGTGTCACGAAATGGGTCAAAGTGTCTCGGTTTTGGATGCAAATTTACGCGGAAAGGATTGTCGGTATGTTTTGCAGTCAGTTTGAACATTCACTTGATGAGAAAAACCGTTTTAAGGTACCGGCATCTCTTCGCGATGAGTTGGGCACCAAAACCTACCTTATTAAATCTCCCGATTCTGATACAAGGTGCATCTTCCTTTATTCAGAGGAAGGCTGGAACGAGCTTTATAAACAATTTAACCAGGGCAGTGAACACAATCAGCTTATGCGCCGTATGGCAAGAAAGATTCTTTCAAGTGTTATCTGCGGTGAGGTCGATAAGGGCGGCAGACTTACTCTTAACGCTGCTCTTAAAGAGTATGCAGGTATTGAAGGCGAAGTGCAGATTGTAGGTAACAACAACCACATAGAGCTCTGGTCACCCGAAGAGTGGGCTAAAGAGCTTGCTATACTTGATGAGCAGTCAACTGACTCGCTGAATATCAATTTCTGATGCTTATGGATTTTAAACATATTTCGGTGCTTCTTGAAGAATCGGTCGAATCCCTGAACATAAAACCTGACGGTGTTTATGTGGACTGCACGGCAGGGGGCGGCGGTCATTCCGCAGCAATCCTTTTTCACCTTGGAGAAAACGGAAGAATGGTGCTTATTGACCAGGATCCGGATGCCGTGAATACTCTTAAAAAAAGATTTGACGGTGACAAAAGAGTAACAATCGTTCATGACAATTTCAGTAATTTTTCAAATATACTTTCAGATTTGGGAATAGATGCCGTTGATGGTATTGTGGCAGATTTAGGTGTCAGCAGCCATCAGCTTGACACAGCTGAAAGAGGGTTTTCTTTTCATCACGATGCAAATCTCGATATGAGAATGAGTCAGCAGGGCAAAAGTGCTGCAGATGTAGTGAATACTTATTCTAAAAACGAGCTCGCCAGTGTGATTTTGCGCTACGGCGAGGAAAAGTTTGCGGACAGAGTTGCAAATGAAATCATAAAAGCCCGTGAAGCTAAAAGAATAGAAACTACGCTTGAGCTTGCCCGGATAGTTTCTTCTGCTATTCCTGCCAAATTCCGAAGAAACGGTCATCCTGCAAGAAAAACCTTTCAGGCAATAAGAATTGAGGTTAACGGTGAGCTTGATGTGCTGAAAAATACGCTCCCCGATATGTTCGAAAAACTCAAAAGTAACGGCGTTTTGTCTGTTATTACATTCCATTCCCTTGAGGATAAAATTGTTAAGGATTATTTCAGAACACTTAAAGAGGGCTGTACTTGTCCAAAGGATTTTCCGGTTTGTGTATGTGGGAAAAAGCCCAAGGCTGTTGTTAAATCAGCAGGA
The DNA here is from genome assembly GCA_017621885.1 of Clostridia bacterium. Lineage (GTDB taxonomy): Bacteria > Bacillota > Clostridia > Oscillospirales > Acutalibacteraceae > DTU089. The sequence continues at coordinate 52,707 of JAGASD010000004.1, forward strand.
GTCAAGGCTTCGGGTAAGGAGCTTGATGAAAATAACAGAAGCCGTAGTGCAAAGCTGCGCACGGCAATGAAGATATAGATTTTTTTCAGGAGGAAAGATAATGGTTTACAGAGGTACAGAGGCTTACGATTTTTCGCTTTTTGAGCCTCAGGTTATAGAGCAACCTAAAAAACAGAATAAAAAAGTTGCAAAGCCTAAGAAAACCGCAGCTCCTGCAAAAAAAACTGCACAAAGAACACAGAAGAATACACATTCCAAGGTTATAGATAATTATCAGTACGAGGTTGAACGTAATTCGCAGAAGGCAAGTGTACCTTCGGCTATCAAAAAAGCAATGTGCTTCGGTCTTGCTTGCTTTGCAATGATGATAGGTCTTCTTGTTATGGAAACGAAGTCTGATGCACTTATGACGGAGATTTCTTCCGTTCAGAAGGAAATTGATATTGCACACGGTGAAAACGTAAGACTCAACGCCGAGCTCAGCAGTATGATAGCAACGGATAAAATTGAGGATTACGCTGTTAACGTTCTTGGTATGGTTAAGGCAGAAAGCTATCAGATTAACTATATTGACCTTTCAGAGGGCGATGAAATTGTTGTTTCCGGAGATAAAACGGTTGATGAAGCATCCGAAGGTGTAAATAAACTTAAAACTTTGTTTGCATATAATTTTTGAATAAAAAATATATATGAGAGTTGAGAAATCTCGACTCTCTTTTTTGCATTGGGGCATAAAGAATTGTCCGGGTTTGTCCTGAAGTAAAATATTTAAGCTTTTTTTGGCATTGTGATATTAAGTATGTTATAATGTAATAGATATATATTTTTACCGTTTAATTAATTATCAGTAAAAATTTCAGTTAGTATTCTATATAATAATATGACAAGGGTTTTGTACCCGTTGCTTTCAGGTGGTGTATGTATGTCAAGAGTAAACTCTAATTTGAAAAAACGCTGTGCAAGTGCTATTGCATTTATTCTTGTTTTTGGATTTGGCCTTGATATTTGCAGACTTTTTTATTTTCAGGTAATTAAAGCTGATGAATACAGAACCGAGGCGGAAGCTCAGCAGTTAAGCGATACTGTAGTTTCTGCAGACAGAGGCGTTATTTACGATGCGAATATGAACGTTCTTGCTGAAAGTGCATCTGCCTGGCTGGTTTATGTGAATCCGTCTAAAATCAAAGATGAAGCACAAAAAAATCTTGTTGCCACGGGACTTTCAAAAATACTCGGTGATGTTACTGCAGAAACAATTGCAGAAAAAATAAGCAACAAAGAATACAGCTACGTTAAAATCAAAAGCCGTATTGAATACAATGCCAAAACGGCAATTTCGGAATTTGTTAAAGAAAATGAGCTTTATGAGGTAATAGGTCTTGATCCCGATACAAAGAGGTATTATCCCTTCGGGAATTTTGCATCAACCGTTATTGGTATGACTAACAGTGATAATAACGGCAGAGCAGGTCTTGAGCTTAAATACAACGATACGTTAACCGGTGTCCCCGGAAGAATAATTACCGCTAAGGATGCCAACAGCGGGCTTATGTCAAGTAATTATGAAACAAAGTTCGATGCGGAGCAGGGCACAAGTCTTGTTCTTACGATCGATAAAAGCGTTCAGTATTATCTTGAAAAAGGTCTTTCTCAGGCGGTTAAGGATAATAAGGCGGCTTCTGCATACGGAATAGTTATGGAGGTTGATACGGGTGCTGTTCTTGCAATGGCAACAATGCCCGATTACAACCTCAATGAGCCTTCGGTGCTGACTGATAAGGCTATCCTTGCAGAGCTTTCAAAAATTAAAGATGAAGATGAGTATGACGTTGCGTATAACAATGCCGTGTATCTTATGTGGCGTAACAGAGCCATAAGCGATACGTATGAGCCCGGCTCCGTATTCAAGATTTTTACTGCTGCGGCAGGTCTTGAAGAGGGGGTTGTTTCGAGCAGCTCTACATATAATTGCACCGGCTCTATCAGGGTTGCAGAAAACATAATCAACTGTCATAAGCATTCGGGTCACGGCACACAAACATTTACTCAGGGTCTTATGAATTCCTGTAACCCGTTTTTTATTACAATCGGTCAGGAATTGGGTACGGACAGATTCTATAAGTATTTTGAAGCCTTCGGCTTTACCGAAACAACCGGAATAGATTTACCTGCCGAAGCGGAGCCTGCGGCTGATATCACTTATCACTCAAAGGATAAAATGGGGATTGCACAGCTTTCCTCAAGTGCCTTCGGTCAGACCTTCCAGGTAAGTGCGGTGCAGATGATTACAGCGGTTTCTGCCGTTGCTAACGGCGGCAGACTTATGCAGCCCTATGTTGTTGCTAAAAAGCTTGACCAGGACGGTAACACCGTTTATGAAACTACTCCTACCGTTAAAAGACAGGTTATTTCCGAAAACACAAGTGAAACGGTAATCGGTATGATGGAAATGGTTGTTGCTGAGGGTACGGGTAAAAATGCATATATTCCCGGCTACAGGGTTGCAGGCAAAACCGGTACATCTGAAAAGCTTACGGTTGACGGTCAGTATATCGCATCCTTCGTGGGATGTGCTCCTGCTGATGATCCGAAAATTGCTGTTCTTATTATCATAGATGAGCCTCAGGGCGCAAGTCACGGCGGTGGTGCCATAGCTGCACCCGTTGCCGGTTCGGTGATTGAACAGACACTCAAATATATGAATGTTGAGCCTGTGTACACAGATGACGAGCTCTCAAAAATAAATGCTGTAACACCGGATGTTACCAATGTCAGTGTGAGTGCGGCTAAGAATACACTTTCAACGGAAGGCTTTACAGCAAGAGTTGTGGGTAAAGGTGATAAGGTAATAACCCAGTATCCCATTAAGGGGCAGAGTATTCCTATGGGCGGTGTAGTTGTTCTTTACACTGAGCCTAACGTTAAGGATACAACGTCCGTGGTTCCCAATCTTACGGGTCTCAGTATAAGTGAGGCTAATGCAAGGGCTGTAAATGCAGGCTATAATATTAAGGTTTCGGGTGCTGCTCTTGATAGTGAGGTTGTTTCTTACAGACAGAGCGTGGCAGAGGGAACGAAGGCTGAGCTTGGCTCAACCATTACAGTTTACTTTAAAACAACAACAGGCGTTCAGGACGATTAATTTAGTCGGCGACAAATAAAGAGGAGAGTTGAAAATGCTTTTATCAGAACTTTTAAACGGTTTGAATATATTGTCCGAGTATGAGGATAGAGAGATTGCTGACGTAACAGACAAAACCTTGAAGATTTCAGAGGGTTGTGCATTCGTTTGCGTAATAGGTGCAAGATTTGACGGACATTCTTTTGCGGAAACTGCCGTTAAAGAGGGTGCAAAAGCGGTAATCGTTTCAAGAGATATGGGGTTAAAAGAACAGATTATTGTTGAAAATACCCGTGAAGCCTATGCCGTTATGTGCAAAAATCTTAACGGCGCAGCGGTTGATAAGCTTACTGTTATCGGTATTACGGGCACAAACGGCAAAACAACCACCGCCTTTGTTGTGAAGGATATACTTGCTGAAATGGGCATAAAAAGCGGTCTTATCGGCACTGTTAAGAATATGGTTGGTGATAAAGAATTCAGCACAGAGCTCACTACTCCCGACCCTTACGATATGCACGCGCTTTTCAAAATGATGGTTGATGACGGAATTAAGTATTGCGTAATGGAAACCTCCTCCCAGGCATTCCACCAGATGCGCCTTGCGGGTATACATTTCAAAACAGGAGTGTTTACTAACCTTACGCAGGACCATCTTGATTATCACGGCACTATCGAAGAGTATAAGCGTTGCAAAAAAATGCTTTTCACAAATTGTGATAAAGCCGTAATTAATGCTGATGATGAAAACGGTGCTTATATGGCTGACGGCATTGAAGCTGAGGTGAAAGCTTATTCAATAAATGAAGCGTCCGATTACAGAGCTGAAAATACAGAATTTTTTTCGGACAGAGTTGAATATGATTTGAACGGAAAGCACGTTGTTTTCCATATACCGGGCGGCTTTTCGGTTTATAATTCCTTGTGTGCAATCGGCGCGGTTTGCTCTTTGGGTTTTGAATTTGAAGATGTTATTAATGCTGTGGCAGGTGCCGCGACGGTAAAGGGCAGGCTTGAGCTTCTTAAAACAGATACGGATTACGGTGTTATTATCGACTATGCCCACACTCCCGACGGCCTTGAAAAAGCCATCAATGCAGTGCGCGGCTTCACAAAGGGCAGAGTGATTACTCTTTTTGGTTGCGGCGGTGACCGTGATAAAACAAAGCGTCCTAAAATGGGCAGAATGGCAACGGATTTATCTGATATTGTTGTTATTACTACCGATAACCCCCGTACAGAGGACCCCGATGAAATTATCAAGGATATTCTTATCGGTACTGTGGGCACAAAGGCAGAGGTCGTTACAATTACAGACCGAAGTGAGGCAATTGCCCATGCTCTTAAAATCGCGGAAAAAGGCGATACAATTCTTCTTGCGGGTAAGGGTCACGAAACGTATCAGGTAATCGGTAAAGAGCGTGTTCATTATGATGAGCGTGAAATAGTTGCAAAGGCTCTTGCTGATATTAAGTAATTTGTTCAGAGTGGGAAACAGGTATGAAAAAGATTTTAATTAAAGATATAGCAGGTTTTTGCGGTGCACAAACATCTTTGGATGGCGAAATAAGCAGGATTTCAACCGATAGCAGAGACGTTGATGAAAACACACTCTTTGTTGCCCTTGTCGGTGAACGCTTTGATGCAAACGATTTTGTTGAGGACGTTCTCAGAAAAGGTGCAAAGGCAGTTATTTGCAGTAAAAAGGTTTGCGATGACGAGCGACTCATTTGCGTTGAGGATACAGGCAAGGCTCTTCTGCAGATTGCGAATGGCTACAGAAAAAGCTTTAATATTCCCTTTATCGGTCTTACCGGGAGTGTCGGTAAAACCACAAGCAAGGGTATGATTTATGCGGTTGTCAATAAAAAATTCAATGCAATGCGTACAGCGGGGAATCTTAATAATGAAATAGGTGTACCCAGAACGTTGTTTACTCTTGAAGAGTGGCACGAAGCGGCAGTAATTGAAATGGGTATGAATCATTTTGAGGAAATATCAAGGCTTTCAAAAACGGTTGAGCCGCAAATTGCAGTTATAACAAACGTAGGTACAGCCCATATTGAGAATTTGGGCTCAAGAGAGGGTATTCTTAAAGCAAAGCTTGAAATTCTTGACGGTATGAAAAAGGGCTCGACTCTTATTATAAACGGTGATAACGATATGCTTGCTACCGTTGAAAAACCTGATTATGAGCTTATCCGTTTCGGTATTGACGGCGAAAAGCTTGATATGAAAGCAGTTGACGTGAAGGCTGACGAAAAGGGCAGTACGTTTAAGGCTTTATATAATGGGGAAGAGGCAGAGGTGTTTGTACCTGCTGTGGGTATTCACAACGTATATAATGCTCTTTCGGCAATGTGTGTCGGTGTGAAGCTCGGCTTTACCCTTAAAGAAGCTGCAGAGGGTGTTGCTGATTTTGAAGCAGAGGGTATGCGCCAAAAAATAACGAATGCAGGCGGTGCGGTATTTATAGAGGATTGCTACAATGCTAATCCCGACAGTATGATGGCATCTCTTGATGCTCTTGCAACAATTAAGAAAACCCGTTCCTTCGCTGTTCTCGGTGATATGCTTGAATTAGGCGATTTTTCTGAGGAAGCACACAGAAAAGTCGGTGAAAAAGCGGCACAGACAGGTTGTGATTTTGTTCTTACCTTCGGAAAGCTTTCTGAGCACATTGCAAAAGCAGCAACAGAAAAGGGCTGTAACGCAAAAAGCTTTGATGATAAAGAAAAAATTGCAGAAATTATATGTGAAAACCTTAAAAAAGATGACACACTGCTTTTTAAAGGCAGCCGAGGAATGAAAATGGAAGAAATTTTCCTTTCTGTCTATAAAAAAATAGGGTATAACCCCGATAATGCTTGATTTTTTTCTTGTTTCAAGGTAGGATTATATTGGTGTGAAGTTTGCACTTGATTAAGGTATAAGGAGTAAAAAATATGAATAATACTGTTCTTGCGTGTGTAATAGCGGCGGTTATTGCTTTCGGTATTTCTTTCGGTTTGGGATATGTGGTAATTCCATTCCTTCACAAGCTTAAATTCGGTCAGACAATTCTTGACATAGGTCCCAAGTGGCATAAAAATAAACAGGGCACACCCACAATGGGCGGCATCTTATTTATTCTCGGTACTGTTATAGCTTTCGCTGTTGTGGTTATAATAGATAAGATTCTCGGCGGAGATATAATCGGCTCTGTGCAGGCAAGCGGTAATGCTGAAAATCTTGTTGAACAGATTTCTGTACAGGCTTCTTCAAATTACATAAAAGTAATCGGCGGTCTTATAATGGCTCTCGGCTTTGCTTTTATCGGCTTCCTTGATGACTATATTAAAGTTGTTAAAAAACGCAACCTCGGTCTTACAATTCTTCAGAAAACCGTTCTTCAGGTTATTCTTATGGTTGCTTATATCCTTACGCTTTATATAAATGACCCCACAGGCAGTATGTTTATTCCTTTCGTTGGTGTTGTTGAAACAAAAGTGTTCTTCTGGGTAATCGGCTTTGTTGTTATTTATGCAACAACCAATGCTGTAAACTTTACTGACGGTATTGACGGTCTTTGCGGTTCGGTTACACTTACTGCCGCAATAAGCTTTATAGCTATTGCAGCTTTAAGGAATTGCCTTGGTATCAGCCTTCTTGCTTCCGCTCTTCTCGGTGCGCTTATAGGCTACCTTATCTGGAACTGGCACCCCGCAAAGGTTATGATGGGTGACTTGGGTTCAATGTTCCTGGGCGGTCTTATCGTTGCATTCTCTTATGCAGTCGATTGTCCCATAATCATTCTTTTTACCGGTATTATTTACGTTGCTGAGTTTGGCTCTGATATTATTCAGATCGGTTATTTCAAGCTTACTCACGGTAAACGTATTTTTAAAATGGCTCCCATTCACCATCACTTTGAAATGTGTGGTTGGAAAGAGGTTAAGATTGTTAAAGTCTTTTCTGCAATTAACCTTTTAGGCGGAATTATTGCAGTGCTTGTAATGTATTTCGGTGCGCCGAAATAAAATATAATTAACTGAAATTAATTGAAAGGTGTGTTAACATGCAAAAGAAAAAACAGGTGAATGACTTGTTTGTTAAAAACGGCATGGATGTTCCGTTTTTTCTCATAATGCTGGTTCTTATGACAATAGGTCTTGTTATGCTCCTTTCAGCAAGCTATATTTATGCTTTCCATTACAGCGGTAGCGGCGACAGCCTTTATTATTTTAAAAGACAGATTGTTTTTGCAGTTTTAGGCATTATCGGTATGCTTGTATATTCACGGTTGAATTATAAGTATCTGAAAATGATAACCAACATAGGTCTTTTGGGTGCGCTTGTTATTCTTGCTATCACTGTTCTTCGCGGCGGCGGTGACGGTATTAACCGTTGGTTCGGTATCGGTGCTTTTTCGTTCCAGCCATCGGAAATGGCAAAGTTTATGCTCATTCTTTTCTGCGCCGCAGGTCTTGATAAGAACCACAAAAAGATTATAAGTGCAGAGCCCTCAAAAGCACAGTGGGCACAAAAAATCACCGAGCTTTCCAAAGGGTCAATAAAAATAACCCGGGGAACAACCACAATGTTCTTCTACGCACTTGTTATAGGCTTTACTGCAGGTATGGTTCTTCTGGGAAGCCATCTTTCCGGTGCAATTCTTATTTTGCTTATCGGTGTAGCGATGCTCTGGATAGGCGAGTGCAGAGCGCGTTGGTTTGCCGTTCTCGGTATGGTTGTAGCAGTTGTTCTCGTTTATGTAATGTTCAATTATGAGGATTTGCCCCTCAAAGAATATATGATTGTACGAATAAAAGCGTGGCGTATTAAAGACTTTTCTCCCGATGATGCCCGTTGGCAGATAAACCATTCCCTTTACGCTTTAGGTTCGGGCGGATTTCTGGGTGCAGGTATAGGTAATTCAAAGCAGAAATATCTTTACGTTTCTGAGTCACATACAGACTTTATTTTCTCAATAATCGGTGAGGAATTAGGCTTTGTGGGTTGCTTTATTATTCTTGCAATATTTATTTGTCTTATTTTAAGAGGTATTTATATCGGTATGCGTGCAAAGGATCGCTACGGAGCTCTTCTTGTGTTCGGTATGACGTCACAGCTTGCATTGCAGGTTATGTTTAACGTTGCGGTTGTTACGGATACCGTGCCTAACACGGGTATCAGTCTTCCGTTTTTCAGCTACGGCGGTTCGGCGTTGCTTATAACCCTTGTCGAAATGGGTACAATTCTTGCTGTTTCCCGTCAGGCTGATTTGCCAAAGGTTTATTCAATAAGAAAATCGAGAAAAGAATCTAAATAAGAAGGGTAGAGTTTTATGAGAGTTTTAATTGCAGCAGGCGGCACAGGCGGTCACGTAAACCCCGCACTTGCGGTTGCAGGTGAAATAAAGAAAAAGTATCCCGATGCTGAGATATGCTTTGTAGGTACTGCAGACAGAATAGAATCTAAAATTGTTCCTGCAGCAGGCTTCCCCTTGAAAACCATTGAGATTTCAGGCTTTAAACGCGGTTTTTCACCCGCTGATATTAAAGCAAACGTGAAAACTGTTGTAAGGCTTTTAAAGTCTTCGGGCAGTGTTAAAAAAATAATAAATGAATTTAAACCCGACGTTGCAGTAGGCTTCGGCGGTTACGTGAGCGGTCCCGTAATCAGAATGGCGGCAAAGATGGGTATTCCCACAGCTATTCACGAACAAAATGCATATCCCGGCGTTACCAATAAAGCGTTGGCTGAAAAGGTTGATGCTGTTATGCTTACCGTTGAAGAAGCAAAAAAACTACTTACTTGTAAAAACGAGCCGATTATTACGGGACTCCCTGTAAGAGGTGAGCTTTTGGAGGCGGACAGCGAGGCATCACGTAAAGAGCTTGGCTTTAACGAAAAACCGATAATCCTTTGTATGGGTGGTTCTCTGGGTGCCAAGGTTGTAAATAAAGCAATGGTTGATTTCCTTATTGCGCATAAGAATGATGCCGATTATAACTACATTGTTTCAACGGGACAAAACGGTCTTTGGGTTCCCGATGAGCTTAAAGAAAACGGTGTTGATTGTGACAACGCTTCAAATATTCAGATTCGTACATATATTGACGATATGGCGCGTTGTCTGTCTGCGGCAGACCTTGTAATCTGCAGAGCGGGTGCGTCGTCACTTTCTGAAATTCAGGCTATGGGTAAGCCGTCAATTCTTATTCCTTCACCCAACGTTACTGAAAACCATCAGTACCATAATGCTATGGCTCTTGTTAACAGAAATGCCGCGGTAATTATTGAGGATAAAGACCTTAACGGTGAAACACTCGGTAAAGAAATTCACAGACTTATGTCTGACAAAAAGCTTCTTACCGAAATCGGCAAAAATGCAAAAGCTATGGCAGTGACCGATGCAACCTCACGTATAAGTGATATTGTTGTTTCACTTATTAAAAAGTAATTTAACATTTTAAAAATAACGGCATATTATACAGCGTAAGGCTTTTTTCGCCTTGTAAAACAAAATTGAAAGGAGCGGCTGTATGTCTGCCTTTGTTATCAACGGCGGAAGACGCCTCAGCGGAAGTCTGGCGGTTCAGGGCTCAAAAAACAGTGCTCTGCCTATTCTTGCTGCAACACTATTGGTTCACGGTGAATGTGTTATACATAATTGTCCTGCGCTTTCTGATACTGATTGCACTATACGGATATTAAAGGAGCTTGGTTGTAAGGTAATGCGTAGCGGAAATACCGTTACTGTTCAAAATAGCGGGAGTAATGTTTTTGAGATTCCCGAAAACCTTATGAGAGAAATGCGCTCTTCCGTGGTTTTCCTCGGTGCAATCCTCGGCAAATGCGGTAAAGCGATAATATCTGCTCCCGGTGGATGTGAAATCGGGTTAAGACCTATTGATTTGCATTTGTACGCAATGAAGCGGCTTGGTGTTACCGTTGATGATAACTACGGTAAGCTTGTCTGTGAGGCGAAAGAAGGCCTCAGAGGCTCAAAAATCACTTTTTCATTTCCCAGTGTGGGTGCAACGGAAAATGCAGTGCTTGCCGCGGTTAGGGCTAAGGGTAATACCACGATTGTCAATTGTGCACGTGAGCCCGAAATCATAGATTTATGCGATTTTTTGAATAAATGCGGTGCCAGAATAAACGGCGCAGGTGAGAGCATTATTACAATTGAAGGGGTGGCTTCCCTTAAAGGCTGCGAGCATAACGTTATCTGTGACCGTATTGCTGCCGCAACTTATCTTACTGCAATTGCAGTAACGGGCGGCGACGTTGAAATTTGTAATACGGTTCCCGGGCATCTGAGCTCAGTTTTACCTTTGCTTGAAGAAGCGGGGTGTGAAGTGCGCGTGAGATGTAAAAACATCCGTATAAAGGCTCCGCGCAGGCTTAACAGAATAGATAAAATAATTACCCAGCCGTATCCCGGGTTTCCCACAGACGCTCAGGCGGTTTTTACTGCATTGGCAACTGTTGCGCAAGGAACCACGGTAATTGTAGAAAATATTTTTGAAAGCAGATTGAAGCACGTTCCCGAGCTTGTGCGTATGGGTGCAAGGATACGCACGGAGGGGAGAGTTGCTGTTGTTGAAGGTGTTGAGCGTCTGTACGGTGCAGATGTTTTTTCGCCTGATTTAAGAGGCGGTGCCGCGCTTGTTGTGGCAGGTCTTTGTGCGAACGGTGAGACAGTAGTTAAAAATACTCGGTTTATAGACCGCGGATATGAAGATTTTGAAGATAATCTTTGTGTGCTTAATGCGGATATTTACAGGAAGGTAAAAAAGGATGGAAGAAAAGAAAATCCAGAAAAATAACAGCTCCAAAACCAAAATAATACCTCCTAAGAAAAAACAGCCTGAGGTTTTATCTAAGGATGAAATACGCTCCATAAATAAAAAGAAAATCAAGCGGAAAAGAAAGGCAAAAAAAATAGCTCTTCTTACTGCATTGTTTACGATTGTTATGAGCGTTGGTGTCGTTTTGGTGCTGGCAGTTTTCTTTAAAATAAACACAGTTACCGTTAAAGGTGACAGGGTGTATTCCGATAAAGAAATAATAGCTAAAAGCGGTATTGAAATCGGTGGTAATCTTTTCAGGGTGAACGAAGAGAGCCTTAACGAAGCGCTGAGTAAATCGCTTCCGTATATTCAAAGCGTTTTCCTCGAAAGACAACTGCCCGATACATTGATAGTTACGGTAAAAGCCACTCGCGAGGTTGCGGCTTTTCAGTACGGTGCAGGGTTTATACTCGTTAATGCCGAGGGAAAGGTTTTAGACCGCGATGCATCTATGCTCAGGGATAACGTGGCTGTTGTTAACGGTGCGGTGCTCAAGGGCGCAATTGAGGGCGACAGAATTGTAATAGGTAATGAGAAGGATACCGAGAATTTTGTTTTGCTTCTTAAAGGTATTGCGGAAAGCGGTATAAATCCCATAACAGAAATTAACGTTACTAAAAACGGTCAGTATGAATTAAAATATGATGATCGCATCACAATTGAATTGGGAAGTATAGATAATGTTACGGTTAAGCTGAAAAGAGCAGTTGCGGCACTTGAAAAGGAAAATGAAATTAATATGTATGCTGAGGGCATTCTTGATTTGAAAACGGAGCCTTACGCTTACTTTGATGCAGGTAAGGAGTCACCTGTCAAAAAGCCTGTTGCCACAACACAGGGCAGTGAAGCTCCCGCTGAAGACAGCGCAGACGAAGGCTCAGCCTCTGCGGATGATGAGGCAGAAAAAAATAACGAGGCATCTGTAACTGAGCCGCAAGCCGAAGAGCCTGCAGATGCAGAAGCGGAAAATACAGATTCAGAAGAAAATCAAGAAGAGTGATTCGATTTTAAAAAACAATAAAAACACTTATTTTTGTTGTTTAACAATTTAAAAATATTAAAAAATTTCAAAAAAAACTTGCTATTGTAGTAATTCTGTGGTAACATCTAAGAGATGTACTGTAGATAAATATAATTATGTATATTAGTGTAGAAAATAGGAGGAAGAAAAATGAACTTTGAAATTTCCAATGATTTTGAAGACGTTACTCAGATAAAGGTTATCGGTGTCGGTGGCGGCGGCGGTAACGCTATTAACCGAATGGTTAGCTCAGGTGTTCAGGGCGTTGAATTCATCGCTGTAAATACAGATAAGCAGGTTCTTACTTTTTCTAAAGCTACTCACAAAATTCAGATCGGCGAAAAGGTAACAGGCGGCCGCGGTGCGGGTGCTCGTCCCGAAATGGGTCTTAAAGCTGCAGAAGAGAGCAGAGATGCTATTGTTGATGCTCTCAGCGGTTCAAATATGGTGTTCATTACTGCCGGTATGGGCGGTGGCACAGGTACGGGTGCTGCTCCCGCAATTGCTGAAATTGCAAAGAGCAACGGTATCCTTACTGTTGGTATCGTTACAAAACCCTTCGCTTTTGAAGGTAAGAGAAGAATGCAGCAGGCTGAAGCAGGTATTGCAGAGCTTGCACAGCACGTTGACAGCCTTATCGTTATCCCTAACGAAAGACTCAAGCTCGTTTCTGATCAGAAAATCACTTTTGCTAACGCTTTCGACGTTGCCGATGATGTTCTTCGTCAGGGTGTTAAGAGCATATCAGAGCTTATTAAAGTTCCCGGTCTTATCAACCTCGACTTTGCTGACGTTACAGCAGTTATGAAAGACGCAGGCCATGCACATATGGGTGTTGGCCGTGCAACAGGTAAAGAAAAGGCTGAGGCTGCCGCTAACGCTGCTGTTTCAAGTCCTCTTCTTGAAACGACAATTCAGGGCGCAAAGGGTGTAATCATCAGCATCACATCTTCACCCGATATCACTCTTGATGACGTTGACGTTGCAGCAAGCATTATTGCTGAAGCAGCTGATGCAGATGCAAATATTATTTTCGGTGTTGCATTTGACGAAAAGCTTGAGGACGAAATGGTTGTTACAGTTATTGCAACAGGTTTCGGTACAGATTCAAACGGTATTGCTAATAAGTCCGGCGCTGCTGTTGTTACTGACAGTTATACAGCTACTGACAGTGACGATGATGACGATATCGTTGATATCCTTGGTCTTTTCAAAAAATAAGATTTTTTCAAAAGCCGACTTTATGTCGGCTTTTTTTATTCTTACAAGGAGAGTGCTTTTTTAGCATAGCTTAGCACAATGAAAAAAAAGAAAAAAAAGAGAATAATAAGTCCGCACATATTTTTAACAATGGTTGCATTGGTTTTAGCCCTTACAATTTTGTCGAGGGCGTTACCCGATGGTACTATGCGTTTAAATGTCGGAGACAGCGGCATAGGTGAAAAAGCAATTGCTCTTACCTTTGATGACGGTCCGTGCGGTAATACTGAAGAGTTGCTTGAGGGTCTCGCTGAATATAATGCAAAGGTAACGTTTTTTGTTTTGGGTAAAAATGTTGAGAAATATCCCGTTGTGGTTGCACGTGCTTATGATGAGGGTCATCTTATCGGTAATCACACCTATGACCATCCCCGTCTTACGTTGATGTCACCTGCAAGTGCCAAGGAGAATATTAAGAAAAGCGCAGATATAATTACTTCGGTAACCGGAGCAAAACCTTATTTTGTAAGAGCACCATACGGTGATATCACAGCGTATCAGTTAAAGTATATGGATGCTTTTTTTGTCAGCTGGTCTGTAAACGGATATGATTGGGATGAAGAGTCCGAAGAAGAAATTTATAATCGTATTATGAAAAAAGCCAAGGACGGTGCAATAATTCTTTTGCACGATACGAATGAAAACACCGTAGAGGCTGTTTTAAGAGCCATACCGGAGCTTCAGGAGCAAGGATATGAGTTCGTCAGGGTTGATGATTTATTAACCAGAAACGGAGATAAGCTGGCAAAGGGTATACCGTATAAATGGTGTAAATATGAAAAACGCCCCGTAGCTTTTTAAAACGGAATAAAGAAATACCCCGTAACGTTTGAGAGCGTTACGGGGGTATTTTTGTGTTGTGCGTTTATTATTTCGCTTTCTTTTCCTTGGGATTCATAAGGATGGCACCAATAGCCATAATTACTGCGAAAACAATAAGATAGAAGAGAACGGGGCAGGAGAAGGTGCCTTCTTCCTTTGCTGCAAGGTAGGGAAGGTAGCCGTGTGAATAAATAGCGGCAAATACCATAAAGCCTGAACCGATGACACCAAGTAAGGGTAAAACGATTCTCTTGAGAACGGGTAATTCTTTCTCTTTTTTCATAAACATAATGAACATAGGAATGTAAAGCGCGTAGATTGTGATAATGGGAAGCTCTGAAGAGTCAAAGCAGAATTTGCCGAACCAGCCTGTGGGAGCAAGGTTTGCACCGTAGAAGTAAACAAGCCATGCAGCAACGATTACAAGACCGACAATACAAGAGTTTGAAGGCATACCTGACGCAGGGTCAATCTGCTTCATAAGCTTTGCTTTGGGACCGTAGCCACGTACTGAAATTGAATACATACCGCGGATACAACCGATGAGAAGACCGTTAAGAGTACCAAGGCAGGAAACAGCAACAAAGAGGTTAAGAATGTTACCGATAACGTTGCCGAAAACTTTAACGAAAGCAACAGTAGCACCGTCTTTGCGTAATGTGTCAACAGTAGCACCGCCTGCAACGCCTATGTAATAGAACAAGTAAATTGCAATGATGATTATACCGCCTAAAATAAGAGCGATGGGAAGGTTCTTTTTAGAATTTTTGATTTCTGAGTTGATAGATGTAGCAAGAATCCAGCCTTCATAAGCAAAAGCTGTAGCAACAACAGCGCCGAAAAGAACGGAGATGTTGCCTGTGCTTGTACTGAAGTTTGAAGCAAGGATTGATGTTGCTTCTTCAACGGGAGCACCCGTAATATCGTGTGCAACACCGTAAATGATACCGCCCACTGCCATAAGAAGAAGGGGGATAAGCTTTATAAATGTAGCGCTTATCTGAAGCTTACCTGCAAGCTTTGATGAAAGTGTGTTAACTGCAAACACAAAAATGAGAATAAAGCCTGCAAGAAGGAAGGTTTCTGAGCTGCTTACGGGAGCAAAGCCCTGATCTGTGCTTGTGAGCGCAAAGTCAGGATTTACGGATTTCAAGAATGTGAGGAAATATCTTGCGGTAAGCCATGAAAGAACAGATGTCATAGCGGGAGTGTAGATGGTTGTTGCAAACCAACCCATCATATATGCATATCTGTTGCCGATTGTTGCTTCTGCGTAGTCAACAAGTCCGTTAACCTTTTCGTAGCGCTGTGCCATAACACAAAAGGCAAGAACGCAGAAAATCATTACGATACCGCCGATAATCCATGCAAGAATACCCATGGGCATATCGCCGTCTGTTTTTTCAAGAATTGTCTGAGCCTTAAAGAAAACACCGGAGCCTACAACGGTACCTACAACCATGCAGATAGCCATCAGGAGTCCGTATTGTTTTTTTAATCCTGTTGCCATAAATTCACCCTCTAATAATAATAAATATATACAACTAACCGAAGAAACGTCTGTCGAGTATTTCTGCGGCTGTTATAACAAATTTAACACAGGGACGGGTTTTGTAATATTCCGCTGTCCTGGGGTCAGAAATCGGTGAGGATTTGCCTACCGTTCCTAAAAGCTCGCGACAGATATATGTGCCGTGAACCGAGTTAAACTCTTCAGCAAGTGACTGAATGAGCTTGTAATGTTCGTCTTTCTTTTGTTTTGGGTCTGTGTTTTCATAACCTTTAAGAAGACCTGCTACCATAAACATTCCTGAAACAGCACCGCAAACCTCGCGGAGTCTGCCCATTCCGCCGCCAAAAGAGGAGGCGAGCTTCATTGCAGTTTTTTCGTCAATTCCGCAATCCTCTGCAAAAGCAACAAAAACTGCCTGACTGCAGTTGCAACCGTTTACAAAAAGTTCGGCAGCTTTTAATGAATGGTCTTTTTTCATAAATATGCCTCTTTTTTGAATTATTAAACATATATTACAACAAATATCAGGTTTTGTAAAGTATTTTGTGTATATTTATATATTGTATATATGGGATTTTTCTGAAAGATTATCTGTATTGAAAATCCCGCTGTTTTGTGATATAATAAAAATATCAGCTTGTATTACAAGGAGCTTTTTTGAAAATGGACAAGATTAAAGAAATAGTTATTAAATATAAAGAATTTGTGCTGTATGCGGTTTTTGGAGTTGTTACAACCCTTGCAAATTTTTTTGCGTTTTTGTTGTCAGATTTTATTCTGGGCCCGGATTATTATCTAATAAGCAATGCCATAGCCTGGATTGTCGGTGTGGTTGTTGCTTTTGTAACCAATAAGCTGTGGGTGTTTAACTCAAAAAGCTGGAAGCTCAGGGTGTTCTTAAAAGAGTTTTCGGAGTTTGTAGGCGCAAGGCTTTTCAGCTTTGGTGTGGAAGAGGCAGGAATGTGGCTCTTTGTTGACGTTATAGGCTTCGATGAAAAATCTCTGAATATTTTCGGATTTGTAATTACCGGTGTCTGGATTGTAAAAATATTGCTTTCCGTTATTGTTGTTATATTAAACTATTTCTTCAGTAAGTTTATTATCTTTAAGAAGAAAAAGGCTGAGTGAGATAAAATTGAACGGCTTTACCTTTCGATGACAGGTAAAGCCGTTTTTTAAATATCAATAAAAATAAAGAATAACATAAAAGCGTTGAGCAGCAAGAACAGCAAGTGGGTTATTATGTTACTGTTAATATTATGCTGTTAGTTTAGAATAACATAGGTTGTCGGAAGAATACCGTTTCCGTTATACGGCAATAAATATTTGCGGTCATATAAAATTGCGGCGGGTGCGGATATTGCATCTTCAAACAGACGCAAATACGCCATATTCTCGGCAAGCTTCTTCAAATGTAAGGGAATATGATTCTTTAATATTTTTGTAACCGTATACATCATTTTTTCGGCTTCATCTGCGATTTGAGCAGCTGTGTCGGCAAAAATATTCTTCAATTTATCGTACTGTTCTTTTGTAAGGACAGGTGCATTTACAAAAAGACCTTCATCATTTGAAATAACGTAACCCTTACGGACCATATCTGCAGCTAAAGCTTTGTCATTTTCACTGAAATGCTCTGTTTTTCCCTTGGCAATATCCAGGAACACGTTGGTTAGGTTCTGACGGTTAAAGTAGTAATGATGCACCATATCTCCATTTACAGGAAAATCCATAAACTGTACATAATCGCCTGAGCTGTTTACAACATTGGAAACTCCAAAACCAAAACCCGACTCCCATGGGGTTTGTCCGTCGTTCTCAGCACCCCAGATAAAGCACTCAGTACCATATTTGTCTTTAGGATATACAACCTTAATCTTACTCTGCAGTATTTCTATTACCGAACTGTAAAGAATAATACTTACCATTTGCCAGGCAAAGGAGTTGCCGCCCATATCAGCCCCATAAAAGCCGATATCTCTTACGTCTTTTTCGTGCTTGGTAACGGCTTCGGTTAAAATATCCGCAATTTTCTCTCTTAGTTGAGCTGTTTTGGTGTTTACTTCTTTGGAAAAATCTCTTGTAAAGATTACTAGGTTGGTATAATATCTGTTTCCGTCTTTTTTCAAAAGCTCATATTCGCAAAGCTCTGCCAGTTTATCCTCCATATACGGAAGAGAGACGCCGATTTCAAGACTGATTTGCTCAGCGCTGAGTTTATCATTATAGCATGCAAATAAAATGTTCTGTGATATTTTGCTGTCGCACAAGTGATAATAGCGGTTTGCTCCATTGCCCCAAAATAATAGTGAAAGTCCTTTAGGGTTATAACTCTGTTGACCGTAGTTTCGTTCCATGCTCATTCCTTCTTTCAAAATTTGTCGTGATTTGAAAAGCAGATATTTTACCATGCTTTCGCTGATCGAGAGTAGATTTGATATTTCGGAACACGATTTGTTTTCGATATAGTATAAAATAACAGCTTTACGGTATTTTTTCGAAAGTAACGTCAATTCACGGCGAAGCAAATATAAAGATGAATCATCTTCTGCTAACGGTTCTGCTGTTTCGGGTAAATTGTCTGTTATTTCGTATTCTTTACTTTTGGCTTTGTTTTTACACCATTTTTTATAAACGTTGCTTGCAACTGCCCACATAAAGCCGTATACTGCATCAACATTCCGGATATTATCGTAAGATTTATATATTTCCAGAATGATCTCTTGAGCTAAGTCTTCGGCTTCAAAATGGTTAGATGTCCGGGCACTGCAGTAAGACAAAAGAGCTTTTGCCATCTCTTCAACCTTTGTATCAAGTTCCTTTTTATCCAATTCTATATCTCCTTTGTTTTATCATCACCGGTGATTTCACTTATATAGTGGAACAAAAACTCATTCGGTTAATTTTTGATGAAACTTTTTTAAAAAAATTGTAAAATATTTTTTCGGTATTCAGCCGCAAAGAAAACGAACGGAAAATGTGTCGGCAATTTAGCGGAATTTTTCTTGAGATACTGTTGGTATGTGATTCACTCATTTTATCAGATAGTATCTGATATAACAAGTAAACGAAGCCAATATTCTGTTTCAGCTGTTTCTTTAAGCGAAATTTGGAACTTGGCGATAAAATCAGCCTTATTATTAAAGAATAAATAAAAAAGAATAAAGAATAAAGAATAATTGAAGCGGCAAAAACAAATTGTTTTTTTATTTCTTATTTATTCTCTATTCTTTATTCTTTATTCTTTTAGGCGAGTTCACCTCGCCGCTATTTATTTTCTTTTGCAGTATTCAAGGTTGAAATTAAAATCTTTTTTATCTCAAGGCAATCATCAAGAAGTGAATCTCCTTCTTTCTCCGTTAAGTAATCTGATAAAACAAGAAGTCTCAACCAATATTCTGTTTCAGAAGTTTCTTTGAGTGAAATTTGAAGCTTGGCGATAAAATCAGCCTTATTATTAAAGAATAAATAAAAAAGAATAAAGAATAATGAATAATTGAAGCGGCAAAAACAAATTGTTTTTTATTTCTTATTTATTCTCTATTCTTTATTCTTTTAGGCGAGTTCACCTCGCCGCTTCTGGCACCCCCTATAGGAATCGAACCTATATCTAATCCTTAGGAGGGATTTATTCTATCCATTGAACTAAGGAGGCGTATATTCTGTTGCCTTAAAAGCAACACAGTAATTATATCAAATCTTATTTGTTTGTCAATACATTTTCGTCTGACCATATAAAAAACTCCTCGTTTGGTATTTGCTGTATAGTCAGAATTGTTGTAACATAATGCATATATTATTATCGGCAGAATATTTATTGAAATTAAGGAAGAGTGTATGAACAAATCAATATATGAACAAACAAAAGCCGCAATTTCAGAGCTTTGCGAGATTGCAGAATTAAAGCAGGGGAGCATTGTTGTTGTGGGTTGCTCAACAAGTGAGGTTGTGGGTGCAAAAATAGGAACAGATTCAAACCCCGATGTGGCAGGGGAGATATTCAGGGCTCTTTATGATTACACCGAAAGCAAAGGGCTGTTTCTTGCCGTTCAATGCTGTGAGCATCTTAACAGAGCAATTATTACAGAGCGTAAGGCTGTACCTTTTGCAGAACCCGTAAACGTTGTTCCGCAGCCTAAAGCAGGCGGCTCACTTGCAACCAAAGCATACAACGGCTTCAAAGAGCCTGTGGCACTTGAGGAAATAAAGGCGGACGCAGGTCTTGATATCGGTCTGACTTTAATCGGAATGCACCTTAAAAGGGTTGCAGTACCTCTCAGATTAGAAAATAATAAAATCGGTGAAGCAACGGTGCTCGGTGCACGAACAAGACCGAAATTTATCGGCGGCGCAAGAGCCGTTTATGATGAG
Source organism: Clostridia bacterium (assembly GCA_017621885.1). GTDB lineage: Bacteria > Bacillota > Clostridia > Oscillospirales > Acutalibacteraceae > DTU089. The sequence continues at coordinate 72,656 of JAGASD010000004.1, forward strand.
GATTTGTTATAATTAATATTGAATTTTTTATAAATTGAATTGATGCTTCCTTTCCGGAGATACTAAAAGTATTTAAGGGAAGGAAGTTTTTTTATGTCAAAATCTCAAACCAATAAATCTGATAACAGAAAGCTGCAAAGCTATATAAACAAAGAAATAAACAACGAAAAATTCAGTCCGCCCGTTGATATTTCAGTGAAGTATGCTTCTTGCAATCCCGAAAGCTGTGAGGAGCAGATAAACGTTTACGGTACGCATAACATTCAGCCCACAGCAAACACGGATAACGATTTTCCTGCAATTGCACAAGGCGCAACCCCTGAAATGGAAAAGCGTACACAAGAATTCTTCAGGGATGGTGATGATTTTAATCCTGCGTCGGATATGTCGGGAGATGATTGCTTCTGAAATTTTAACAAACGCATTTTTCCTTTGCTGTGAGAAATGCGTTGTTTTTTCTTTATTCGGCTGTATAGGGCGAAGTGACGGCTTTTTCAATAGTATGCGACACAAAATAATGATATTTTACAGCAAGAATGCGACGGGTTTTTCGGACGTTTTTTAGTAATATGATAAAAACATTAATAAGTAGGAGTATTTTTTATGAGTGTCACAGAAGCGGTGAGGGTGTATCGGGGCAAGGTGCAGGAGAAGGCAAACGGCGATTTTAAGAAAACTGTTTTGGAGCACGGTGTTGGCGTTGTGTTAGGGCTTCTTTTCAGCTTTTCGGGTTTTTCGAAGGATTTTTCACCGTTTGGTGTGGCTTTCGCGGCAAGCGTTTCAAAGAATTGCACCATAACTGCAGGTCTTGGGGCTGTTATAGGCTATTTTATAACTCTTGATTCTGTTACGGCTTTGCGCTATACGGCATCGGTGCTTGCCTTGTGCGTTATAATGACCGCTTTAAAGCCGTTTAAACAGCTTAGGGACAACCCTTTTACTCCCGTGGCGGTTGTGTTTGTGTGCGTTCTTGTAACGGGGCTTGCCATTGCATTTTCGCAAAAAGTTGAATTTGCTTCATTCTTACTCTGCTTTGCAGAGAGTGCCTTGGGAGGAGCATCGGCATTTGTTTTTTCAAAAAGCCGGAGTGTCCTCAGTCTCAAGGGCGGACTTTCAATGCTTACGTCAAAAGAGGCAACGGCAGTTGTTATAAGCATTACTCTTTTGCTGTTATCCTTGAGAGATTTCAGTATTATGGGCGTTTATCCCGTTCACATTATTACTCAGCTGCTCATTCTTATCTGTGCGTATTATTGCCGCGAGGCAGGCGGTGCAATTGTCGGTATTTGCGGCGGTCTTACAATGAGCCTCGGGACCGAAAACGTGTTTCTCCTTGGGTTTTATGCCCTTGGCGGACTTCTCGGCGGTGCTTTTTCAGCATTCGGAAGAATTGCTTCATTCGTTGCTTTTTTGTTCTCGGGTGTTGCGGTTACGGCTATTGCTTTTCAAAAGGCTGAGATTTTACCCGTACTTATTGAAACGGTTGTTTCGGGAATAGCTTTTATAATATTGACATTGAAATTTAACAGTAGCCTGGAGCGTGTGTTTCTGCCGGCGGTAACCTCACCTGTAATTGATTCTGTGAAAAGCGGTATTATCGGCAGATTAAAAAATGCATCCGAAATCTCTTCGGAAATATACACATCTCTTACCACGGTGAACGAAGCTCTCAATAAAAATGACAAAAATGATGTTGAAGATATAATCAAAAAAACAAGGGAGCAGGTGTGCGGCTCCTGCGGTCTTTACGACGTTTGCTGGAAGGAAGGCAGAGACCAGACGGTAAACAGCTTTCGGTCCTTGCTGGATTTGAAAAAGAACGGGATTTACCTTGAATACAAAACAATTCCTCAGCAGTTTGCCTCAGCGTGCATTCGTTCCGAAAACGTCTCAAGCAGCTTCAATAAGCTATACTCGGAATACAAGCTTAATGAAACAAATCAAAGCAGGATAAGTGAGATATATAACCTTGCATCACAGCAATTTGTAAATGTGTCGGCACTCCTTGATTCTGTGTGCGACGATATGAGTCAGGATTTAACGTTTGATATGGATATTGCTGCAAGAGTGAGAGCGGCGGCAGCTTCCTGCGGATTTGAACCGCTTGAGGCGTGCTGTGTGCTGAACAGTGCTGAAAAAATGACGCTGGAAATAAAAATTAAAATCCCTTATGACAAAACTAACGTTAAGAATTTCAGCTCACAGCTTGACGTTATAACAAAACGCCGACTTGAATTGCCTGAAATTGAAATTTACGGGACGTATGCACATTTTGTCTACAAGGAAAAACCAATCTTTAAGGTGGTTTCTGCAGGTGTTCAGTTCAATGCTGACGGTGAAAGGTTTTCGGGAGACTCTTTCACGACCTTTGAAGATAAAAAAGGCTTCTTTTACGCAATTATTTGCGACGGTATGGGCACGGGTACAAAAGCGGCGGTATCGTCAAATCTTGCAGTAACCCTGTTGGAAAAGCTCATAAAAGCAGGTTTCGGCATTCAGTCTTCGGTAAACACCGTGAATACGTCGCTTATATCAAAATCCGGGGATGAATGCTCTGTGACCTTGGATTTGGCAGTTTTCGACTTGTTTACGGGAAGAGTTGAGTTCTATAAATGCGGTGCGGCGGATTCAACAGTAAAACGAAACGGTAAAATTACCGACGTAGGATTTTGCTCTTTGCCGTTGGGAATAATAAACAAGGCGGATATGGGCTGCGGTTGCGGAACCTTAAATGCAAGTGACGTTATTGTTATGTGCTCCGACGGTGTAAGACCCGAGGATACAGCTTTTTTAAAACGAAGTCTTAAAGAGTTTCAAAACGGGAGTGTGCGTAATTTTACAACGGACGTTTGTGAAAATATAAGACGGATGCAAAAAGGAAAGAAAGATGATATGACGGTGCTCACTATGGCAATAATAAAAAATGATTGAAGGATAGTTTTATGTATAAGTTTACGGGTTTTACCGAAAGTGCCAATAATGCGTTGAATTATGCTGTTGAGACGGCAGAAAATATGGGGCATACTTATATCGGAAGCGAGCATATTCTTTTGGGACTGCTCTCTGATACTAAAATGGTTTCTGCATCCATTCTGATCGGGAAAAGAATTAATCTGAAAAAAGCTGAGGAGCATCTCAAGAGCATTGTGGGCGTCGGTATGCCTACGAATCTTACTCCTGATGATATTACTCCCCGTTGCAGAAAAATTATAGAAAATGCAATAACCTTGGGTGCTTCTCATCCTATGGGGCAAGCGGGCACGGAGCAGCTTCTTAATGCGCTTGTGAAAGAGCCCTCTTGTTCGGGCAGTAAGCTGCTTGTGGCAATGGGTGTGCAGCTCAGCGACGTTGTCGGCGGTATCGGCAGTGACAGCGAAGACTCCGATGCACGTGTGATGAAAAACGGAAAAGCGCAAAAAACCAATCTGAAAAAATACGGAAAGGATTTAACAACGCTTGCGGAAAATAATCAAATAGACCCGGTTATAGGAAGGGATACGGAAATTTCAAGGGTAATAGAAATTCTTTGCAGAAGAACTAAAAATAACCCTTGCCTGATAGGTGAGCCGGGGGTAGGTAAAACAGCTGTTGCAGAGGGTCTTGCCTTGCAGATTGCAAAGGAGGATGTGCCCGAGCTTTTAAAAAACAAAAGAGTTATAAGCGTAGACCTTACCTGTATGGTTGCAGGTACAAAGTACCGCGGTGATTTTGAAGAACGCATCAAGAATATTATAGAAGAGGTCTCAAAGGACGGTAACGTGATTTTGTTTATTGATGAGCTTCACAATATTGTGGGGGCAGGTTCGGCAGAGGGTGCCGTGGATGCGGCAAATATATTAAAGCCTTCCCTTGCAAGGGGCGAGCTTCAGGTAATCGGTGCAACCACTATTGACGAATACAGAAAATTTATAGAAAAGGATGCGGCGTTGGAAAGGCGCTTTCAGACTGTAAACGTAGAAGAGCCTACACCCGAAAATGCGCTTTTGATGATAAACGGTGTTAAAAGCTACTACGAAAAGCATCACGGGGTCGAAATAACCAAAGAGGCAATGGAGGCGGCTGTTGAATTAAGCGCGCGATATATTACAGACAGATTTTTACCTGATAAAGCCATAGATTTAATTGATGAAGCAGCGGCAAGAGTGCGGCTTAAAGGTTATACACCGCCCGACGAAATAAAAAAGCTCGAAAAAACGGTGCGAAAAATAACAGAGCAGAAATATTCTGCTATTGATAATCAGGATTTTGAAGCTGCCGCAAGATTCAGAGATGAAGAAAAAGAGTCTTTGAAAATGTTGAAAACCAAAAAACAAGAGTGGCAGGATTCTTGTAAAAAGGATGTGAAAAAGGTCACAAAGGAGCACATTGCTTCAGTTGTTTCAATCTGGACGGGTGTTCCTGTGTCAAAACTAACCAAGGAGGAAAGCCACAGACTTCTTAATCTTGAAGAGCTGCTTCATAAAAGGGTTATAGGTCAGGATGAAGCGGTGCAATCGGTGGTGAAAGCCGTCAGACGAGGCCGTTCTGTTTTTAAAAACCCAAAAAGACCCATCGGTTCTTTTTTGTTCCTCGGTCCTACGGGTGTCGGCAAAACTGAATTGACAAAAGCGCTCGCAGAGTGCCTTTTCGGGTCGGAGCAAAGCATTATCAGATTTGATATGTCCGAGTATATGGAAAAGCATTCCGTTTCACGCCTTGTTGGCTCGCCGCCCGGATACGTGGGATTTGAAGAGGGGGGACAGTTGACCGAAAAAGTCAGACGGCACCCGTATTCAATCGTACTTTTTGATGAAATTGAAAAAGCGGATGCCGAGATTTATAATATTCTCTTACAAATTCTTGAGGATGGTATTCTTACGGATTCCAACGGCAGAAGGGTTGATTTTAAAAACTGTGTGCTCGTTATGACCTCCAATATCGGAGCAAAGCTTATATCTGAGAACAGGAATGCTCTGGGCTTTGTTGACAGCGCAGACGCCAATAAGGACAAGGAACGCATAAAAACACTTGTTGCAGATGAGGTTAAACGCTTTTTTAAGCCCGAATTTATTAACAGAATTGATGAAATGATTGTTTTTACCTCTTTATCTGAAAAAGAAGTGAGAAAAATTGCAGAAAAAATGCTTGATGAATTATCGGAAAGGTGTGTTAAAGGCGGAATAGAAATCAGCTTCAGCGAAAGCGTGGTGGATATGATTGTGCGCAAGGGCTTTGACCCTACCTACGGTGCAAGACCTTTAAGACGGGCAGTTACATCCGAAATAGAGGATGTGCTTGCGGAAAAACAGCTTAAAGGCGAAATAAAAAGCGGTGAAAAGCTTGTTTGTCACTTTGATGATGAAGAATTGAAAATAGAAAAAATATCGTGAATTACACTTGGGTAAAAGCAAATTTCTATTTTTGACTTGCCATTAGCAGAATGCTGAAACTTGTAAAGAGTTGCCAATTGACGGCAACTCTTTTTGTATATTATTTTTCTTTGATTTAATTGAAAATCGCAATAAAAAATAGTATTATTTTATTGCAATAGAATAATTGTAAATAATCAAAAAAAGTAGTATAGATTCGGGGAAAGTTTTGTGTGAAAAAAGTAAGACACAAAAACAATCAGGGGACGGTTCTGTGATTGAACTGGAAATCCTTGAGAATTAAAGTGTTTCGTCGTTTTTTAATTAAAATCAGGGGCGGTTTATTGGGTGTTTCACCAATACAACCCCAATCACAGAACCGTCCCATGATTGTCTTTTGCGACAAATTTCTAGATTAACGGGAATCAGTCTTAGTGTCATTAGGGGAATTCTGAAATAACACACAGAACCGTCCCCTGTGTTATTCTTACGGAACAGGTGAAAACCGTAACAGAATCAATCGCATTACCTATGGAAATGGCGATTATATTGATTATACATATGCCGATAACGGAAACGTTACTGCTATAAAGTCATATTCCAACGAAAACACGGTAACGTCAGATTACGAATATACTTATGATGATAACGGAAACGTATCTAAAATTAAGAATGTAACCGAAAACACCGAGGTACGGTATGCTGAAAACAACACTTCAATAGTGCTTCTTAACGGTGACGGTGAAACAGATGACGTTGTGCTTTATTCTGCAGAAATAAACGAAGATGGAGAAACTATTGAAACTTTAGGCGGAATAATGTATACTAAAGGTGAAAACACAACTTCCGGTGATATTGAAAAAGGTACCTCAACATTAACTTCCAATACTACAAGCTCTAACAACAGCTACGATTTCGTTTCCGAAAACGACTATTTTGGAAGACAAACCAAAAGGGAACTTTCAAAAGTTATATCTAATACCGATAATGTGAAAGAAAGTTTAAATTTCCAAACCTCGTATAATTACAAAAGCTATTCAGGTAACAGGACATCTTCTCTTATCAGTAGTTATCGTGCTGTTTTAAACCGTACAAGAGAAATTCAGGCAGATGAGACAAATACAACCCAAACACAAACTTTATACGATTGGGAATACTTGTATACATATGATGCAAACGGAAATATCGTTGATCTTTCTGTTAACATCCCTGATGATAATTACGGACTTGAAAATGTTTCGGTTTGTAGTTATATATATGACGAAGCCGGTCAGCTTGTGCGTGAAAACAATGCTTATACAGAAAAAAGCTATGTGTATGTTTATGACAAAGGCGGAAACATAACTCAAAAAATCGAATATGAATATTCTGAGGATGCGTTGGCAGAACCACTTTCAACAGTAAATTACACTTATGACAGTACTTGGAAAGACAAATTAACAGATTATGGTGATACTGCTATCACTACTGATGAAATGGGTAACCCTTTAAATCATACAAGTATTGATTATTTAGGTAACAAAGTTGATGCAACACTCGAATGGAACGGAAGACAGCTTTCTGCTGTAATAATAAACGGTCAAAGAACCGAGTATACGTACGATTCAAACGGTATGCGAACCAAAATGACGGTTTATAATACAGACTCGAATACCGTTAACGCAGTTTATTATTACGTTTGGGATAATGATAAATTGCTTGGGTATATAGTTACAAATGCAAACGGTGTGACTGAACATACGGTAAAAATGTTGTTTGACAACACAAATGATTCTGTAGGTTATGAATTGTATTCGGCGGCAGATAATACTACAAAATCATATTTCTTCCTTAAAAATTTACAGGGTGACATAACCAACGTATTCAATGAAAACGGAGCTGATATTTTACAGTACGCTTATGATGCGTGGGGTAATGTAACTGCAATTTTTGACAAAAGCAGTTACGAGGAGTTTGTTGAATCAGCTGAAGCTGCTGTTTTCACTCCTATTACTTACCGAGGTTATATGTATGACCAGTATTCAGGTCTGTATTATCTTCAATCAAGGTACTATAACCCCACTTACGGTAGGTTTTTGAATGCTGATGATACTTCTATTCTTAAACAAACTGCCGGGGAAATTCACGGTGCTAATTTATTTGCTTATTGCAATAATGCTCCAATACATTTAATTGACCCAACAGGAAGAACAGGGGAAGGTGTGTTGCCTAATGAGAGCGAAGAATTTACAATAGCAGATGGTATAATTCTAATACTCTTAGTAGGAGCTTTATTAATTCTTTTATATTCTATAGTAACGTTGTTTGTAAATTTGATTTTACCTTGGATAAAAAATGCTTTGATTGAAATTGTTTCAGAAATTCGTCATAAATTGGGTATAGATGTACCTAAAACATTAACTGAACAAATGGAACGGGCTAAAGTTAAAGCCGATAATAGAGGACGTAATGATAAAACAGTAAAACACCATATTGTTGCAAAAAATGATAGGAGAGCAGAAGATTCTCGCATTATTTTGCATAATCATGGATTGTCCGAACACTCTCCTCAAAATATTGTTACAATGAACAAAACCGTCCATTGGTATTTACATACAACATTATATCATTACGCAGTTAAAGATTATTTATCCAATGCAGAAAAATCTGTTAGTGATGACAGTGCAAAAGATGCAGCTGTTCTCGTGGCGTTATTAACATTGAAAGCGGAGTTGGCGATTTTATGAAGTTAGAAGACAAAAATATTCAATTTATCGAAAATATAAAAAATAGCAATATTGCTATTTCTCAAAGCGGAAAGTATCTTGTTCGTTCCAATAATCAATTGGTTTGGTTGATGGATTTTGTGACGCGAGAAATAATTATTCACAAAAGATTTAAATCATATATTGTACGAGGCATTACCCGTGATGAAAAATTCTGCCTTTTTACATCTAAAGGTGAAAAAGAGATAAATGTTTTGTCTTTGCTCACTTTAGAAGAAGTGGCGTCAATATCCACCTCACATATATTTGATTTGAAATTCATTTCAAACGATTCCGTGATGTTTTATGAGCGAGATAATGCCATAGATAAAAGTTTTGTGAAAATGTGGAATTTCAAAACAGGAGAAATACGAATTGTTTATACCTATGACAGGGTTTCTAAGTGTGGTAACAGCGTTTTTTTTGATAAAGATAATTTGGTTGTTTTGAGTCAAAAGGATTGCGGTGAAGTTACATGCCGAACTTTTAACAAAAGTAATATTGAATCGTTTAAAATAAACGAAGGGTATGATGCTTCTAATTTTTCTCAATTGCGTGGAACAAAGTTGTTAGCTACTCGAAGAGAAAACGGAGTTAGTGTAGGAGTATATGATATACTGAGTAATAATTATTCCGTTATAAGCAAAATAAATGCAATTCATTTAAGGTGGATAACGGATTGTTTATTTTGGTTTGTTGAACTAAAACCCGGTTGTAATTTTTATTCAGGTATTATGGATTTATCCGGTAACATCCTTTGGAAAGCGAAAGGCTCGTATCATTTTGTGAATTCAAGTAATGACAATTACTTTGTTTTTGATTCTTGTTGTGATGTTTTTCTTTTTAAAAAAATTGAAAATGACAAGGAACAATCATAGCAATCAGAGGACTGTTCGAAACCACTGATTGGTTCCGTCCCCTGATTTTTCATTCCTTGGGTTAACCTTGGGGTATTGTGTAGCACAGGGGACGATTAGCGTGAAAATCTCTTCAGAAGAGAGTAAAAAAGGCAACAAAAAGGAAAGCCCATAAAAAATGAGCGAAAATATTGAAAGAGAAGAATCAACTTTGATACTTACTCATAGCGGATACAATCAGGGGACGGTTCTGTGATTGAACTGGAAATCCTTGAGAATTAAAGTGTTTCGTCGTTTTTTAATTAATATCAGGGGCGGTTTATTGGGTGTTTCACCAATACAACCCCAATCACAGAACCGTCCCCTGATTGTCTTTTGCGACAAATTTCTAGATTAACGGGAATCAGTCTTGGTGTCATTAGGGGAATTCTGAAATAACACACAGAACCGTCCCCTGTGTTATACTGTTACCAAAAAAATGAATGCCGCAAAAAAAATTTACGGAAACTTGTATTATATGTTTAAAGTGTCAAAGGAAAGTTCTCTCAATGGTTGGTATGCATATTCGGTTGTTACAAAAGGAGTGGTCGAATTATGATAAGGAAAGTAGTTTTCGGTTTTGCAGGTTTGTTTTCTATGTTGGCAATTACCCTTTCGTTTTTTCGTAATACATTGGTTTTGTCTGAATATTCACAAACAAGCTTTTCGGAATTGATATATTATTCACCGCTAACATTAGTTATAATATTTTGTGTTTTCGTCTCAGCTTTTTTTATTGTTCTTGGTATATTACTACATATTAAGCCGTCTATTCTTTTGAAGAAAAAACAACTTGTTGTTGTATGTAGCACAATATTGGTATCCGCTTTATTTATTACAATAGTAGGTGCCATTTATTCTATATCATCAGCCAAACAAATCGAGCGTTCGAAGAATGTTTTTGATTTTGTTGAAGAGCAACCTAATGAGGAAATACCATCGGAATATGAATTTGTTTTGCCATTTTTAACTGACATAAATGATTATTATTCATTTAAAACTATTTCAACCAAGGATGCGAAGTATCTTCATACGCAGAATTATGGTTCTAATGAGAAGTCTATGATTGTATATGATGTTGAATTTTTTAAGTCTGAAAATCGTTCTCTTTTACAGCAGTATGTTCTTCAAAAAACAGAGCCTGCGGTGAAATCCGGTAGTAATCTTACTCTTAAAGGTGAAACGAAAGTTGTTGAAGGAGTTAAATGCATAGCATACCAACAAGACAACTATCTTCAAATAAGAATAATTGAAAACGATAACTATTTTTCAATTGTTTTTGATAATTTGTATACTGTTTCGGATTGTACAGTCACAGATTTTGAAAAAATAGCTGTCGAAATTTATTTATCCTTGAGAGATCAATCAAATGGATAACACAGGGTGGATAACACAGGGGACGGTTCTATGATTGACGCTTAACCCCTTGAAAATTCCCAATTCCCATCAAATTCAATTAATTAAATCCAACGAGCTTAGCGGTGTTTTCTTCGGAATTCACCGCTATTTTTGATTTGTGTAGAAGAGCGATATAGTGGCTGTTGTTTCTACCTCTCTGGCTTAATAGAGGGGGACCATTGCACAAACAATTGTTGTTTGGATAAGCTTGAATCCGGGGTGTTAATCAAATGGTTAAATTAAGTTGGGGCGAATGGTGGAGAGTTCCCGATGCTTTAGCATCGTGGAAGCAACGCTTCCATTGACATAAATTTAATGTTATTGATATTTTATTTGTGAGTAAAAATTTATTGTTCTTATTGTTTTATCAATATGGTGAGTTTATTACAATTGAATCTTACGATTCAACGACACTCCTATGGTCGTGTCGGGAACTCTCCACCGCTCCGTCAGACTATATTTTAAACACAATTCAAGACACGCTTGTTACAAATTTCAAGAGAAAAATAATTATAAGGCGGTCCCCATCTCTTAAGCCAGAGAGGTAGATCTTCAATAAGTATCTTTTTCGCTTGAAAGCTTACTGTTCATGGACATTATGTTAAGTCCTCTTGCGGTGCCCAAAATTGTTTGCTCGTTGTTCACTTCGCACAATTTTGACCGCTGCGCCAACTCTCACTCCCTGTATCGCCCACAGGGCGCGGTCGTGCTCCTTGCCCCCTCTCTTAAGCCGGAGAGGTAGAATAACCGCTAATATATCACCCGTTTCAAGTAGTTTTCAGAACAATTAACTACAATAAAGTTTAGGCAATTGTCCCTTACGCTGGTGTATCGTTCAGTAACTGCAATTTTATTTATCTATAACACAAAACTAAAATTTTGTTATGTATCGTGCTTTATCATTTTGCACGTAAACGTAACAAACCGAACAGGACAGGAGGTGTGGTCAGGGGAGAAAATACATCATAAGTTTAAACTTCTGACGGGAAATTTCTCCCGTCTTTTTTCTTTATTTATAGTATAGTTTTATTGACTTTTTTCTATGAAAAAACTATAATGAAATATATATTATCAAAATCAGAAAGAAAGGGCGATTGCAATGAAAAAAAAGAGGATTTTATTTGTATTATTGAGTTTGCTTCTCATTTTTACCATGGTTTCATCGTTGGCTGTTCCGGCTTCGGCTGCAGTGGCGAACACGTCATTTAAGGGTGAAATGCAGGATACCGCAATACCGGGCAGCGGGAAGGTTTATTGGGAATATACGTTCAATCGCTCTACCGGCAGAGCTTCTTTGAGAATTTGGGGTAACGGTTATATGCCAAACGGCACTGATCAGGACTGGTTTGCCGTTCAGCAAAGTGCCCAGTGCTATATCTACAACGTCACAATTGAAGAGGGCGTTAAAAGCATTATGTCAAACGCCTTTGCAGGGGAGATATATCTGAAGAATGTAACTCTTCCCTCCAGTATTGAGCTTATTGGTGAAGGCGCATTTTCATATACCGCTATTGAAAAGTTCAATATTCCCGCAAAGGTTAAGTATATTGACTCCTCTTGTTTTTCGGGCTCGCCCATAAGTGCGTTTACGGTTGATTCCGCTAACCCTTATTATAAAAGCTACAACGGTAATATTTATTCTAAGGATATGACTGAGCTTGTTGCGGTTGCTCCGCTTAATTACAGCGGTGACGTTTGGAACGGCTTTAGCTTTCCTTCAAGCGTTACCTCAATCGGTAAATACGCTTTTATGGGCTGTCCTATTGAATCCGTAACAATTCCCGGTCACATAAAAGCCATAAAAAAAATGGCTTTTGCAGGTTGCTATGACCTTAGCTCAATAGTTATTTGTAACGGTGTTGAAGGCGTATATGACAGCGCGTTCCTCTCGTGCGATTCACTGAGAAACGTTCAGCTTCCTGCAAGTGTTAATTATCTGGGCTTCTGTGCTTTCGGTTACACTTATGACTACGATTATGCTGCCCTTAAAGATATGCTGGATTATAAAAATATTCCGTACGGTTCAATTAATGAGAATAATTTTGAGTATTATGCAAGCCTTACGGGCTTTGGCGCAGATGCTTTTATATCCTGCGTTACAGACAGAAGATTTCATATGTATGCACCTGTCGGCTCTGTCGGCGAAAGATATGCAAGAAACAATGAGCTCGATTATTACCGTTCGGCTGAGCTCCTCAGCGCAACAAGCGGTTATGACGGTGTTGTTCTTAAATGGCGTGATTCTCCCGAGGTTTCACACTACAATATATACCGCAAGGAAAACGGCACGTGGCGGCAGATAAACACACGCACAAACGGCTTCACAACTTACCTTGACAGCGATATTTACGAAGCAGGGGACTTTTCCTATGCTTTAGAGGTTTGTTATTATTCAGGCTACAAGCATTTTGATAAAATCGGTATTAATACGCATTACGTGCCTGCTCCCGTTCTTAAATCAATTGCAAACAATGTGGGCGGACTTCGTGTTAACTGGTATGGGGTAATCGGTGCAAAATATTATTATGTATACAGAAAAGCAGTGGGCGAAAGCTCGTGGAAATATCTTAAATGTGTTCCGGGCAACGTGAATACTTACCTTGATAACACCGCATCCAACGGCAAGGATTATATCTACACCGTGCGCGCTTATGACGGAAAAGGCACAAGCGGCTTTGATGCAAACGGACTCAGATTGCGCTACGTTGAAGCACCCGAATTCAAGGTTTATAACAATACTTCAACAATTGCACTTTCCTGGAACAAGGTGGAAAATGCCGATTATTACAACGTTTACAGAAAGGTCGGCTCAGGCAGTTGGGTGCTGTTAAAAACACTGGGCGGAAGCTCCGCGTATTACAGAGACGATACCGCAAGCCGCGGCGGTACATATACCTACACGGTCAGAGCAATTAATGACGGTGTTTACAGCTGCTTCTATCCTCAGGGAAAAACCTTAAAATCAATTGATGCTCCTATGAGTATAAAGCTTGAAAACAGAGTTTCAGGCGTAATGCTCAATTGGAATAAATGCGCAGGTGCAGACGGCTACTACGTTTACCGCAAAACGGCTTCTGGCAGTTGGTTGAGAATTGCAACGGTTACGGGTAATGCAAACGTTACTTATCTTGATACTGCCGCAAAAAGCGGTCAGACCTATACATATACGGTTAAAGCCTTCAGCGGTCCGTATCACAGCACTTACGTGCTTAACGGTGTTTCAATAAAATTCCTCGCTACACCGAAAATTTCTTCTGCAGTAAGCACTAAAAACGGCGTGAGCCTTAAATTTAACACCGTTTCAGGTGCCGACGGATATTATGTTTACAGAAAAACCGTGACGGGCACTTGGGTGCTTATCGGTAAATCGGCTGCAGGGGCTTACATTGATACCGCTGCTCAGAAGGGTGCCTCATACATTTATACAGTAAGAGCTTATAACGGCTCAACCCGCAGCAGTTATTACGCAAACGGAAATACAGTAAAGGTTGTATATTAAACTATGTTTTTTAAAAAGAAGAAAAAAGAAGAGCAAAAGGGTTATGTTTTTCGTCCCCGTGATTATGACAGGGACGAAAGAATAGAATTACAGAAAATTGTTTCTTCAATCCCTGTTACAAGAAAAATGTTGAAATATGAGTTGTTGGTAACAGCTACTAACAATTATGTTGTTAAAAACATAAAAATAGGCTCAACCGCCGCTCATAACGTGAACACAACAAAGCATCCTCAGGTGTTTTTCCAATCGTTAAAGGATTTGATTTCAAGCACCGAGAATTTGCAGAAGGTTGAACCCTATTGGCGGTTTGAGGGGCACACTCCCACAGAGCAATTGGAGGATTTGAACGAGCGCAAGGATAAAATAATACGCGGTTTCATTTATGAGTCCTTTACAGAGCTTGTGGAGAAAATAGAAAAAACAAATAATCCCAATGCCAAACAAAAGCTTTTTGACGATTATCAGAATCAGCTTATGTTTAATATTGAGATTTGCGGTGAAGAGAATTTTGAGTTTTTCAAAGACTTGTGCCGTGATAAATTGAATATAACAGAATGAAGGAGAATAAAAAATGGCTTATCTTACGGATATTGAAATTGCGCAGAGCTGTAAAATGAAACCTATCGGTGAAATTGCCGCAAAGGTTAACATAGGTGAAGAATATCTTGAGCCCTACGGAAGATATAAAGCAAAAATTGATTTATCTTATATCAAAGAATGTAAAAAAGAGGGCAAGCTTGTTCTTGTTACTGCAATTACACCTACACCTGCAGGTGAGGGTAAAACTACTACAACAATCGGTCTTGCAGATGCAATGAACCTTTTGGGATATAAAACAGCTGTGGCTCTTCGTGAGCCTTCATTGGGCCCCGTTTTCGGCATTAAAGGCGGTGCAGCAGGCGGCGGATATGCTCAGGTTGTGCCTATGGAGGATATTAACCTTCACTTTACAGGTGACTTCCACGCAATCGGTGCCGCAAACAATCTTCTTGCCGCAATGCTTGATAACCACATTCAGCAGGGCAATGCTCTCGGTATTGATACAAAGAGAATTACCTGGAAGCGCTGTGTTGATATGAACGACCGCCAGCTTCGTAATGTTATTGACGGTCTCGGCGGAAGAATGCAGGGTGTTCCCCGTGAGGACGGCTTTGATATTACTGTTGCAAGTGAAATTATGGCTGTTTTCTGCCTTGCTACATCTGTAACCGACCTTAAAGAGCGCCTTGCAAGAATTGTTGTCGCTTATGACTACAACGGCAAGCCCGTTACCTGCGGTGACATTAAGGCTCAGGGTGCAATGACTGCACTTCTTGTTGATGCAGTTAAGCCCAACCTTGTTCAGACTCTTGAAGGCACACCTGCATTTGTTCATGGTGGTCCTTTCGCAAATATCGCACACGGCTGTAACACCGTTCTTGCAACAAAAATGGCTATGTCAACTGCTGATTATGCTATTACAGAGGCAGGCTTCGGTGCTGATTTGGGAGCAGAAAAATTCCTCGACATCAAATGCCGTGCGGCAAACCTTAAACCCTCTGCAGTTGTTATGGTTGCAACTGTTCGTGCTCTTAAAATGCACGGCGGACTTAAAAAGGACCAGTTGGGTGAAGAAAATATTGAAGCCCTTGAAAAGGGTATTCCCAATCTTCTTCGTCACGTTTCGAATATTAAAAACGTATACAAGCTTCCTTGTGTTGTTGCTGTTAACCGCTTCCCCACAGACACAGATGCTGAAATTGATTTCATCATTGCAAAATGTAAAGAATTGGGCGTAAATACCGTTCTTTCAACTGTATGGGCTGACGGCGGCAAGGGCGGTACGGAGCTTGCTAAAGAGGTTGTCCGTCTTTGCGAGGAGGAGGACAATTCAAGCTTCACCTTCTCTTACGATACGGATTCATCTATTGAAGAAAAAATTGAAGCAATCGTTACCAAGGTTTACGGCGGCGACGGTGTGGACTTTACAACAAACGCTAAAAAACAGCTTGATTCCCTTAAAGCTGACGGCTTCGGAAACTTACCCATTTGCGTTGCTAAAACCCAGTACAGCTTCTCTGATGACCCCTTGAAATTGGGTGCTCCCGAGAATTTCCGTGTTACCGTAAGAAATCTCAAGGTTTCCGCCGGTGCAGGCTTCATTGTTGTGCTTACAGGCGATATTATGACAATGCCCGGTCTTCCCAAGAGCCCTGCCGCAGAGAGAATTGACGTTGACGAAAACGGCAAAATTACAGGACTTTTCTAATAAATTCAGGAGATATATACAATGGAAAACCAAACACCCGAAAGAAAGAAAATTGTTTTGAGCTGCATTCAGCCCACAGGCACACCAACCTTGGGCAACTATCTCGGTGCACTCAAAAACTGGAAGAATATGTGCGAGGATTATGATTGCCTTTACGGTGTTGCGGATTTGCACTCCATAACAGTGCCCACTTTCCGTGAAAATCCCTCACAGCTAAAGAAAAATACGCTTGAGCTGTATGCTCTTTTGCTGGCAATCGGTATTGACCCCGAAAAGAACATTGTTTTCGTTCAGAGTCACGTACCCACCCACGCACAGTTGGGCTGGATTCTTAACTGCTACACCCAATTCGGTGAAGCCGCAAGAATGACTCAGTTTAAAGAAAAAAGCCAGAAATTAGGCGGTAATATTTCTGTTGGTCTTTTTGATTATCCCGTGCTTATGGCGGCAGATATCCTTGTTTACGGTGCTGATTTCGTGCCCATCGGTGCAGACCAGAAGCAGCATCTTGAGCTTGCAAGAAACATCGTTGACCGCTTCAATATGATTTACGGCAACGTGCTTAAAATGCCCGATCCCTTTATCGGCAAAGCAGGTGCAAAAATCACTTCTCTTCAGGACCCCACTCATAAGATGAGCAAGTCTGACGATAACCCAAAATCTTATATTTCAATGCTTGATGAACCTAATGTTATTATGAAGAAAATCAAGAGTGCTGTTACAGACAGCGAGGCTTGCGTAAAATATGCAGAGGGTAAGGACGGCATAAATAACCTTATGACAATTTACTCCTGCTGTACAGGTAAGTCCTTTGAAGAAATTGAAAAAGAGTTTGAGGGCAAGGGCTACGGCGATTTCAAAACTGCAGTAGGTGAGGCGGTTGTTAATGAACTCGCTCCCATTCAGGCTCGTTATAAAGAGCTTATTGCCGATAAAAAGTACCTTGAAGAATGTATGAAAAAGGGCGCAGAGCTTGCAACCCGCATTTCACAGAGAACACTTGATAAGGTAATGAAGAAGGTTGGCTTCTATCAAGTTAAATAATTCTTATTTGAGCGCATATTGCGTTTTGTTAAGCTCGGAGTATCTACATAATTAGGAATGAGGAGTGAGGAATTAGGAATTAAGGAACGCTACGCGTTGATTATAATGCTGACGCAGTCCCGAAATTCCTAATTCTTAATTCCTCATTCCTGATTTTTATAAAAAGAAATCCCCGTAACTTATAGTTACGGGGGTTTTTCTTCAAGTCAATTAGTTGGACTTGTTAAGTTTGTTAACAAGCTGTGACTTTTTGTGAGCAGCGTTATTCTTGTGAAGAAGACCTTTTGCTGCAGCCTGGTCAAGCTTCTTAACAGCAACTTTAACAGCTTCAGCTTTATTAGCGTCGCCTGATTCGATAGCTGCGTTAGCTTTTTTAATAGCAGTTTTAAGAGCAGAGTTAGCAGCCTTGTTGTTAGCAGCCTTTGTTGCGTTAACGAGAACTCTCTTTTTTGCTGATTTGATATTGGGCATTCTGTGGCACCTCCTTTTTGTGTTCATACATTCATATATAATACCACGGTTGAACTGTAATTGCAAGTCATTTTTTTAAGTTTATAAAAGAAAAATCATTTATTTTCAAATAAATCCTTATAAGCCGCTATAGACTCTTCAATGATTGCAACAGCATCAAGAACGCCCTTTACTTCATCAATGGCAGTCTCTTTATTTTCAAGTGTTTTGTACACTGAGAAAAAGTGCTTCATTTCATCAAATCGGTGCTTGGGAAGCTGACTGATGTCTTTATAGGTGCAGTAATTGGGGTCATTAAAGGGTATTGAAATTATTTTGTCATCCGGCATACCGTTGTCAATCATTGTGATAACACCTATGGGATAGCATTCCACAATTGCCATGGGCTGAATCTGCTGAGAGCACAAAACAAGCACGTCAAGAGGGTCATTGTCCTTTGCGTAGGTTCTGGGTATAAAGCCGTAGTTAGCAGGGTAGTGGGTTGAGGTGTAAAGAACTCTGTCAAGGCGCAGAAGTCCTGTTTCCTTGTCAAGCTCGTATTTCATTTTACTGCCCTTGCTGATTTCAATAACCGCAGCATAGGATGAGCGGGATATTCTTTCGGGGTTTATATCGTGCCAGATATTCACATAAATCGCCTCTGTTATTAATTTATGTTAGCATTATAAAACTTTGTTTTGTAAAAATCAACATATTTTTAAAAGAAATATTGTTCAAAGTGACGGCTTGTTACGGTGCAGGAAAAACACCGGTAATTCTTAATACGGCAAAAACGAGAAAGAAACCGAAAAATATAAACACGTAACGGGGATTTGACAGCTCTTCATATATTTTCTGAGCCTTTTTGACCTTGAATACCCAAGCAAGGTTTATTACAACCATAAGCAATGCCGCGAGAACAAGACAAAGGAAAACGAACGGATGAAACGTGAAAGCATTAATAAAATCAAGGTGTATAAATGCCTTTACGCACCGTGTACCGCCGCAACCGAGGCAGGGGAGGTTGTATTTTGCAAAAAGACATTCAGGTGCAATATCCATTATTACGGGGAAGAAAAAGAAAAGCACAATAAACGTTAAAACAAACAGTATATCAATAATCAAAACAATGTTGCGCTTTTTCTGCGGGGTGTATTTCATAGATTGTTGCCTTTCGTAAACATAAAGCCACCTGTTGAACAGATGGCTTTAAGGTATAATTTCTTAATAGTACATTCCGAATTCGCCGAGGATATCTTCTAACATATAAGTGAGGTCGCCCATACCCATCATTTCAAGATATTCAATAAGTGTGCCGAGAATTGCACTGCCGAATATGAGGATAATAACAGCACTTATTATTGTGAGTGCAAGGGGAACGATTGAAAGAATGATACCTGCAACAGCGGGTTTGTTTTTGAGACCGACTGATTTTGATTTGCTTTTAGCCACAAGACCGAGAATGAAGCCGACAATCATACAAATCGGTGCTAAAAAGCCCATGAAGCTTAAAAACGGACAACAGCAAAGGACACAGCCCACAATACCAAGAACCATTGAAGCGATGCCGAGACCTTTGCCGGGGTCGGCGGGAGCAGCCTGAGGAGGCATATTGGTGGGTTGGTAATTATTGTCAGGCTGATAGTTCGTTTGCTGATAAGGCTGCTGATAACCGTTCTGAGGATAGGCGGGTTGCTGCTGATAGCCGTTCTGAGGATATGTAGGTTGCTCATAAGCATTCTGAGAATAAACAGGCTGCTCTGCAACGGGCTGTGCAACGGGCTCTGCAACGGGCTCTGCAACGGGCTGTGCAACAGGCTCTGCAACGGGCTCTGCAACGGGTTCAACAACAGGTTCTGCAACGGGTTCAACTACCGGTTCAACGGGAATGCTTTCTCTGATAACGGGTGCACCGCACTGAGAACAATTGTTATCAAAATCGCCTACAACGGCGCCACAAGATTTACAATTCATAATAAAAACTCCTTCATTTTATATTAATTAAATTATATTTTATAAATATTACAAAGTCAAGTAAAAAACAACAGTTGTAATTTGTTGAAATTGCTGAAGAACAAAGGTTAAATCAGCTCATTCATAAATTCACCGCTTGTTATTTCTGCCCCTGTAATAAATAAAATCAAATACATCAGACAAATACCTGAAACCAAAGCGAGCGCAACGGCATTTGTAACGATACCTGCAGCAGCCATACCGTTAGAAAAGCCTGCTTGTTTTGATTTATTGCGTGATTTAATACCCAGAACCAATCCCGTGATTGTGGTTGCGAAGGTTGACGGCCAACCAAAACAAAATGCACAAAGCAAAAGATATGACACAATACCCAAAACAAGTGACGCAATTGCAAAATCTCTGCCCGGGTCACGCAGATTCTGCACAAAGCCCGGCTGAAAAACGGGAGAAAACCAAAATTGCTGATTTACAGGTTGTTCAATTTGATTGTTATTATACACGGTGTTTTCGTCAATAAAAGAGGGGGGCACCGTTTCTTCGCACACTGTGCTCTCCGGAGCTTCAGGCATTTGCATTTCGGGGGCTTCGGGCACAATGTTTTGTTTTTCTGATTGTAAATCAACATCGGGTTCGCTGATGAAATTATCAGCACTTGCACCGCAATTGGGACAAAATATAATGTTCTTATCTACAACTGTTCCGCAGCTTGAACAAATCATAGCTATAACCTCCAATACGCCTGAATAATTATTCTGATATAATTATATATTTACTGTTGAAAAGTGTCAATATATTGCGGTTTTTGTGTTAAAATAAATTTCAAAAAAAAGAATAAAAAACACTTGACAACATATAATTATAGTGATATAATACTTAAGCACTCAAACGAGAGCAGTAAATATCGCGGAGTAGAGCAGCTTGGTAGCTCGTCGGGCTCATAACCCGGAGGTCATGTGGTTCAAATCCCATCTCCGCAACCAAAAAGACGGAACGCATTTGCGTTCCGTTTTCTTTTTGGTTGCAATGAAGCGCAACTAACGGTGCATGAAGGAATAATTTAATATATTTTGATGATTTGACATTCTGCGGTTTTTAATGCTATAATTCTAAAAACCAATTGTTTTCGGAGGAAATATTATGTTTGATGCAGTTAAAGTTAAGAACGAATGCGTTCAATGGATAAAAGATTTTTTTGAAAATAACGGCAGAGACTGTAATGCTGTTGTAGGTATTTCCGGCGGTAAGGACAGCTCCGTTGCGGCGGCATTGTGCGTTGAAGCTCTCGGTAAAGACAGGGTTATAGGTGTTCTGATGCCTCAGGGGGTTCAGCACGATATCGACAAGGCTTATATGCTTGTTAATCACCTTGGTATCAAGCATTACGAGGTGAACGTCAAGAATGCAATAGATGCAATTATCGGTGCAATTCCTTCTGAGCTTGCTCTTACGGATCAGTCAAAACAGAATATCCCCCCAAGAATCAGAATGTCTACCTTGTATGCGGTGTCACAGAGCTGTAACGGCCGTGTGTGCAACACCTGTAACCTTTCAGAGGATTGGGTTGGCTACTCAACACGCTATGGGGATTCCGTAGGCGATTTTTCACCAATGAGCACTCTTACCGTAACAGAGGTTAAAGCAATAGGTCACGTTCTCGGATTACCCGCGGAGCTTGTTGAAAAGGTTCCCATTGACGGTCTTTGCGGTAAAACCGACGAGGAAAATCTCGGCTTTACCTACGCTGAGCTTGATAAATATATCCGCACGGGTGAAATAGAGGATAAAGCTAAAAAAGAAATAATCGACAGAAAGCATAGAATCAATTTGTTCAAGCTTCAGTTAATGCCGATATTTGATTCGGGCATTGAAGTGAAAGCATAAATCTGATTTGTAAAAAGAACAACAGCGTCACAAGGGAAAGCCTCGCGACGCTGTGTTTTTTATGTGGATTTAATCTTAGCCGAGTGCAACCATGCTGAAAACAAGTGCGAACAATGCAACTGTTTCGCAAAGACCGACAACCGTGATGTATTGTGAGAAGCCTTTGCCTGTTTCAGCTAAAGCATCTGCACCTGCGGCACCTGCCTTGCCCTGGAAAACCGCAGAGAAAGCCATTGCAATGCTTGATGCAATGCCAAGACCGATAAGGAAGGCGGGGTCAGCGGTTGATGCCTTCATCTGCTGCATTAAAAGGAAGCCGTAAATTGTCTGTGTAAGGGGGGCACCTGCAAAAACAGTAAGGATGAAGGGGGCTGCCTTGTTGCTCATATAGCATTTTTTCCATGCACCGATTGATGCCTGACCTGCAATACCGATACCGATTGCAGAGCCGATTGCGGCAATACCCATAGCTAATGAAGTTCCTAATAATCCGATATTCATAATTATTTCTCCTTTGAGTTTAATCAATTTGTTCTTTAAATGGATTGAATTTGTGTCCGCTCCAGGACATATCAAGATGCGACGAGAATTCCAATGTGTTAAGTCTTATACCGTGTACAATAACGGATAAAACGTTCAGAATCATATTAAGTCCGTGACCGAACACAAGAAGAACAATCGCAATAATCATAAACAAGAAGTTTCCGAGTAAGGGACCTGCCAACTCGTTTACTGTTGCGGCAATTGCGGCGCCTGCAAGTCCTACCGCCCAAAGACGGATGTAGGAAACTATATCCGAAAATACGTTGACCACACCAAGCAATACCGAAACAATGTTGGTAAGACTTGAAAGGATGGATTTTACAATGCTTCCCTCGTAATTCGAAAAAACAAAGCTTAACAGGAAGCCTGCACCGATAAGGGCAAGGGAAACCGTGCCCACGGGAATACCGCCTATTATAACTGAGAAGCTGAACACCTCGGGATTTACAACAAGGCTCAGAACCAGATAATAGATTCCGAAAAGCTGTAATACAGAACCGATATCACCAAGCATTTTAAGCGAGCCTTTGTTTCTTACAAAGCCTTTTATATGCGCTATTGTTAGCTGAACAAGCGCCAAAGTGAAGCAGAATATCTGTAAATTCTGCGCGGTAGTGAGTCCTGCCTGACCCTCTGTCCAGAATGGGTACCAGATTTTGTCTTCGTATACGTTTGAGATAACGGGGATTGACAATTTCTGAAGCCATTGGGGTATCTGCTCGGCAGAAAGACCGAACCAGGTGCAGGTGAGAGTGCCCCACAAAACCGTTGATAAGCCGAAAAGACCTATGAGCAAAAAGGCAGGGGGGACGGGCTTTTTGGAAATAAGATTTTTTATAATGGGAATACCTGCAACTGCGCAGATAAACAGTCCGTAGCCGCCGTCACCGAAAATGATTCCGAAGAAAATGAGAATAAACGCTAAAAACCAACCGGAGATGTCATATTCAAAATATCCCGGAACAGCACCTAAAAAATCGGTGAGGGGATATATCAGGCTGACAAACTTGTTGTTTTTAAGCTTCGTGGGTACATCGTCTTCGGCACAAGGGTCTTCTGCAACAAGTCCCCACGAATTTTTCTTTGCAGCTTCCTTTAGCTTGTTGAGGTTTTCTGCTTCAATGTAACCCTTGAAATATGCCACGGAGATTGATTTTTCACCGTTTTCTGAAAGTGTTTCATCCTCCATACCCGTAGCATAGGTTTCAAATTCAACGTCCTTTTCGCAGACCTTTACAGCGTTTTTCATAGCTTGTGAATAAACTGCGCAGTCTGTGATTTTTTCTTCAATGGATTCTACCTTTTCCTGAAGCTCGGAAACCCTCTGCCTCATTTTCTCGGTGGATTCATGCGGTAAATTGAGCTTGTAGACGCTGAGTGATGAAATGATTTCATCCTCACCTTCAGCGTGCGATTTAATTATAAGGCATTTTACGGATGATTTCGTTTGCTCTAATTTAACGGTTTTTATGCTTTCACCTAAACTGTTGTATTCGGCTTTGGGCATTTCGTAAAAAGAAACGTCGATGTCTTTTTCAATAAGAGCAGTAACGGTGCCGGGGTCGAAGTCGCCCCAGCCTTTGAGCCTTTCAAGCTCTGTGTTAAGGGCGATTTGTTCACCCTGCAAAGCACTTCGCTCTTCGTCAAGAGAAATAATTTCTTTTGCAACGGCTAAAGCATCAGATGCATTCAACTCTTTTTGTTCAGTTTTCTTTTTGCTTACTGCAATGTAAAGTGCTTTTTCAAGCAACGTTATTTGCCCGCGCAGCTCATTAAGCTTTTCGCCCGAGCCTTCGGTTATTTCAATGTGAAGCATACCGAGCCTTTGCAGCTCTTTAAGTGCTTTCGCTTTTTTCTCTCCTGCAATAATGAGAGAAACCTTTTTCATTGGTACAATCATAACGAATAAACCTCCCTTTCAGAAGCCTCAGCATTGCGAAGGGCTATTTTTCGTTTTGATATTTTAGATCTTACAACGGCATTAACCTGCTGGTCTGCCATATAAATTGAAATTTTTTTGATATTTTTTTCTGTTTCGGGGATTTTTACCTTTTCAAACAGGTTAACTCTTTGCGAGGTCGCCAGAAGCTCTGCGTTAAGGAGCCTTACCTGTTCGTCTAACACTTCCGCTTCAAGGTCAAGGGATATTGCTTTTTCCATATGGTTTGCGGCAATATCAACCCAAAGAGGTGTTTCGTATAAATCATAGTCACCTCGGGAAAAATCTGCGCCTTCATAGGTGGGGATATCAACACCGGCAATGTTACCCTTGCCTTTGCGGATATTGCTCACCGTAATTATTCCGTCGGGGAATGAATCGCTGTCGCTGAAAACGGCAATCCAGGAGCCGAAGCCTTTTTCAAGCGCGTCTTTTTCATTCCTTACTGCCCGGGCTTTTGCTTCTATAGCACGGATTTCCGATTGAAGCTGTTGCTTTTTCAGTGTCAGAGTAGGCAAATATCTTTTGTACATTTTAAGGGCGTCCTTTTGTACCTTTAACTCATTTTTTGTTAATTTGATTTTTGCCAACGTCTATCCTCCTTACTTTTGGGGCCAGAATTCATCGGTGAGATCTGATTTGATACCCGTTTCGTCTTTTCGGAAGCATTCTGCCAATATTTCCCATCCCAAATCCAGAGCACCTTCAAGAGGGAGGTTAACGGATAAATCCATAAGCTTATTTTCAAAAAGCTTACCGTATTTAAGGAGCTTTTCGTCCCAGCTGCTCATAGAGAAGCCCATATTTTTCTTTTCGAGTGTTTCTTTGTATGAAGAATACATACGAATCATGGCATCCATAAGAGCGCGATGGTCTTTTCTTGTTTTGCCGTTAACGTTTTGCTTGAGTCGTGAAAGCGAGCCGAAGGGCTCAATTCTGCCGCCCTTGAGATAATACTGCCCCTCAGTGATATAACCCGTGTTATCGGGTACGGGATGGGTTACGTCGTCACCGGGCATTGTGGTAACCGCAAGAACCGTAACTGAGCCGGAATTTGCAAAGTCAACAGCCTTTTCGTAGCGTGCGGCAAGCTGTGAATAAAGGTCACCGGGATAGCCTCGGTTAGAGGGAACCTGCTCCTGAGTAATGGCAATTTCTTTCATTGCATCGGCAAAGTTAGTCATATCTGTAAGCAATACCAGCACGTCTTTATCCTGTAAAGCAAATTGCTCTGCAACGGCAAGAACCATATCGGGAATCATCATACATTCAACCGTGGGGTCGGATGCGGTGTGAATAAACATAACTGTTTTGCTTAAAGCACCGCCTGCCGAGAGCTCTTCTTTAAGATAAAGGAAATCGTCGTATTTAAGACCCATACCGCCAAGAACGATAACGTCTGCCTCAGCCTGCATTGCAATACGTGCAAGAAGCTGGTTGTAGGGTTCGCCTGAAATTGAGAAAATGGGTAATTTCTGTGAAACAACCAATGTGTTGAACATATCAATCATGGGGATGTTTGTTCTCATCATTCGGTTGGCAAGAATACGTTTTGTGGGATTTACCGACGGACCGCCGACGGATTTCATATTTTCCGTAAGGGCAGGGCCTTTATCACGGGGTTCACCTGAGCCGTCGAAAATTCGTCCCAACAAGTCATCGCTGAAGGAAACGCGCATGTCGCGACCTAAAAAGCGCACCTCGTCACCTGTGGAAACACCCTGACCGCCTGCGAAAACCTGAAGTGAAACGGTGTCACCGTCAATTTTGTTTACCTGAGCAAGGGATTTACCGAAACGGGTGTTAATCTGCGCCAATTCCTTGTATTGAACGTTTGTGGCTTTTACCGTAATAACGTTACCGATGATTGAATCTATTCTGTTAAAAACTTTGCTCATTCACAATCACCGTCCTTTAATAATTGTTCTGCCTCGTGGCTGAGCCTGCCGTTGTTTTCATTATATAAAGCGTCAATTTCCGCCTCAACCTTCCTGAAGCTGTCACTACCGAATTCGGTGTAGTTCCAGTCAATGAATTTCTGGCGCAAACGGTTGAGGAATGCGCGTGCATCGTCCTTGCTGTTGATGTTATACTCACTGCCTAAAACATAAATAAGCTTGTCGGTAACGTAACGCTGACGTGAAGTGCCGGAGTTTGCATCAATCGGATCAAAGGAGTTCTGCTGAAGGTAAACCGCATCGAGCATTTCTGATTTGAGATACATAACGTAGTCCTGAAGCGGTGTGCCTTCCTCACCGATAACCTTCATCATTGAACCGATTTCGTTACCTTGATGAAGAATGCTTTTGCAATACTGTGACTTTTTAGTGCTGATTACACTTCTGTATTTAGACCAGGAAATAAGCGGGTCAATTGCAGGGTATTTTCTTGCATCGGAGCGTTCGCGTGATAATCCGTGGAATGCACCCACAACCTTGAGGGTTGCCTGAGTTACGGGCTCTTCAAAGTTACCGCCTGCAGGGGAAACGGTGCCGCCGATTGTAACTGAGCCGGTGCTTCCGTCGGGTAAACGCACGTAGCCGGCTCTTTCATAGAATGCGGCAATGTAGGATTCAAGATATGCAGGGAAAGCCTCTTCACCGGGGATTTCCTCAAGACGGCCTGACATTTCTCTGAGTGCCTGAGCCCAACGCGAGGTTGAGTCTGCAAGAAGGAGCACGTTAAGACCCATCTGACGGTAATATTCGGCAAGGGTAACTGATGTGTAAACAGAAGCCTCACGCGAAGCAACGGGCATTGATGAGGTGTTGCAGATGATGATTGTGCGCTCCATAAGCGAACGGCCTGTTCGGGGGTCGGTAAGCTCGGGGAATTCCGTGATTGTTTCAACAACCTCACCGGCACGCTCACCGCAAGCGGCGATAATAACGATATCAACGTCAGCGTATTTTGACGTGGTGTGCTGTAAAACTGTTTTACCTGCGCCGAAGGGACCTGGTGTGCAGTAGGTTCCGCCCTTTGCAACGGGGAAGAAGGAGTCAATAAGACGAACCTTTGTCTCCATTGTTTCAACGGGAGCCAATCTTTCGCTGTAGCAATTGATAGCGCGTTTTACGGGCCATTTAAAGGACATTGATAAGGGAATATCGCGTCCGCGCTCATCTGTGATAACTGCAACGGTTTCTTTAATGTTGTATTCGCCCTCTTCAGCAACAGACTTAACCGTGTATTTACCTAAAAGATAGAAGGGAACGAGTATTTTGTGCGTGAACGAGCCTTCGGGAACAGTTCCGAAATATTCACCTGCGCGCAAAGTATCGCCGATTTTTGCAGTGGGGGTAAATTTCCACTTCTTCTCTGAATCCAAGCCGTCTGCATAGATTCCGCGTTCAAGGAACCAGCCTGCCTGCTCAGCTAATACGGGAAGCGGATTCTGAAGTCCGTCGTACACCTGACCGAGTAAGCCCGGGCCAAGCTCTGCGGAGAGCATATCTCCCGAAAATTCAACCTCGTCGCCGCATTTGATTCCGTCGGTCATTTCGTAAACCTGAATCTGGGCAACGTTGCCTCTTATACGGATAACCTCGCTTTTAAGAGTGGTGTTGTTGACCTTAACAAAGCATATTTCGTTCATTGAAACGTCGCCCTGAAATTCAACGGATACAAGGTTACCGTTTATATTTACAACCTTTCCTGTGCTCTGAGTCATTATATAGCCTCCAACCTGTCTCCATTAATAATGGAGTTATAAATATTTCTGTATGCGGATTCACCTGCGGTTGAATCAAACTGTCTTAAATGCTGAATCAACTTGAGACGAAGTCCGTAGTAGTAAACGTATTCTTCCGAAAAGCCGTCTATTGGTCTGAGAGCTTCAAGAAACTCAAGACGGTAGGCGTTCAGAAGCTTTTCCGCCTCCAGAGGGCTTTGTGCTTCTGCTGCTGCAGCTGCAATTTTAACAAGCTCAACGGGGAGGGGATTGTTTTCTGTTTCAAAATCCTTTTTCATTTTGTCTGCTCTTATTTTCCCGAGGGCAAGACGAAGATTTCTTTCACCGTTATTCCAGGCATCAATGAAGGGTGAAGCCGATTTTTCAAAAGTTCGCGGAGGGAGAAGAGTCAGCTTTTTTATTTCGGCTTTTGCTTTTTTCCCTAAAAAACGGTCACACAGCTCATAAAAACGCTCTTCCGTAATCGGTAACGGTGTGTTTTCACTTAAACCGTCAAGGGACGGCAACTGTGATATTAAATAATATTCCGACATAATTATTCCGCCTCTTTCAGAAGTCTGACAACCTTAGGGCTGAGATAGTTTGCCATCATATCCACAACGGCTTCTGCGGAATAATCATAATAAGCCGCACCGTTGTTAACGGAAATACGGAAACCGCCGTCAAAATTATCGTTAGCCTTGAGCGTAACACCCTTTGAAATTTTATTTTTAAGTGAAGCAAGCGCAGTTTCTTCAAGGAGCTTTACGTCGGCAGAGTTAAGAATAACCGTAATATCCTCGGTATCGGGGCTCTTTGCCCAGCTTTCAACAACCTCCGCAACAAGCTTTGCTAATGAATCGGCGGAATATACGGCATTTACCGTATCACCGATGATTGCGTTAAGCTCTTTTGTAACGCTTTCTCTGAAGGAGATAAGAATGTTTCTGCCGGCTTGACGGATTGCATCATCGCTTGCCTTTACCATTCTTTCGTTTTCCGCTTTAGCATCGGCAAGGATTTTTTCTGCCTGAGCGTTTGCATCGGCAATAATCCTTTCTGCCTCTTTTTTTGCGGAGTCCGCAATGGCGGCTGCTTCTGCTTCTGCCGCATCAACACCGTCTTTTTTGATCTGGTCAATAAGTTCCTGTAATTGTATTTCCATAAAGCTTTCTCCTTTTCGGTTAGTCTGTTTATATTATTGTGTTTTTTCTTTGCTTTTTTCAAAAAAATACAAAAATGGAACCAGAATCCTCTACAGTCAGCTGGTTCCATATAATGTATTATTAAATTTACTTTAAGATTATAGCACACAAAACATTTTTGTCAATATTTTTAAAAAATAAAATCAACATCATACCCGTGAGTTTTTTAATCGGTAACAAAATTATAATTTAAGCAACGTTTTGTTGAAAATAATGAATGTATAGGTTATTATTAGTTTATCACTTAACGGTTTTGTTTTTTAAGGAGTTGTTTTTAGTGAAGCAGGATTTTTATTTTAAGAAAGCCCTTTGGATTGGTGCAGATAAAAGAACAACGGAAGCCTTCTCGGTTCTCAGGGGACATTTTAAAGCGGCTGATGCCGAAAAGGTTACTTTGCGCGTGCTCGGTCTCGGTTTTTTTAAGTGCTATATTAACGGAAAATGCATAAATCCCGATACGTTTTTGCCCTTGTCGTCAGATTATGAAAACACCTGCGACCCTGTGGATGAGGTGATTTCCGCACACAGAATTTACGTTCCCGAGTTCGATATTACTCCGTTTGTTGAAAATGGTGAAAATGTTATCGCGGTGCATTACGGCGGTGGCTGGTATTGCTTTGAAAACAGAGCTTTCGGACTGCCTAAAGCCATTTACTGTATTTCTGTTGAGAATGAAACGGGTGTGACGGATTTCGTTTCGGATGAAAACTGCAAAATCGGTAAAAGCTTTGTAACAGATTACCGCTTTACCTATCGTGAAAATCGCGATTACTCCGTTTGGGAGGATTGCTTAGGTAAGGATTTTGATGATTCCGGGTGGAAAAACGCAGTTGTTACCGAACAGCTTGAAACCGACTATTGCTCCACAGCTTGTCCTGCAGATGCACTTATTGAATCTCTTGTTCCTGAAAAAATCGGTAAGGGTGAAGAGGGTGTGGTTTACGATTGCCTGAAAAACACAACGGGATATCCAGTGCTTAAAATCAACGCTCCCGAGGGTGAAAGCGTTAAGGTTGTTTTCTCTGAAGAAATTATGCCCGACGGTAAAATCGACAAAGAGCATTGGCAGGGTCAGGAATGCACAATTATTTCCGACGGTAAGGGCAGAATTGTTCAGCCTGATTTTACCTGGTACGGCTTCAGATGCTTTGAGGTTATTGGTGATGCACAGGTTATTGAGGTTAAGGTTATTCATTCGGACGTTGCAGTAAATTCGACCTTTGAATGCAGTAACGAAACCCTTAATTGGATTTATAATACCTTTATTCACACAATGCTTTGCAATATGCACACGGGTCATCCGTCCGATTGCCCCCACCTTGAAAGACGCGGTTACACAGGTGACGGTCAGCTTACAACTCACGCTGTTTTTACCGTGTTGGATGCTCGTGAGCTTTATGAAAAATGGCTTCAGGATATTGCGGACGGTCAGGATGCATTAAGCGGTCATATTCAGTACACGGCACCCTATATTCAAAGCGGCGGCGGTCCCGGTGGTTGGGGCAGTGCAATCGTTGAGGTGCCGTATCAATTCTATAAGCATTTCGGGAATACGGCTCTTCTTGAAAAATACTACCATAATATGCGCCGTTATATTGATTACCTTGAGGAGCATTCTGAATTTGGTCTTGTTACAAGTGACAAGGCGGGGGAATGGTGCCTTGGTGATTGGTGCGGACCTAACATTTTATACCCCGATAAAGACATTACATCACACAATCAGCAGGTGGTTTTGCCTGCGGCGATGGTGAATACATATTTTATGGTGAAATCTCTTGAAAAAATGCGTCATATTGCACGATTGATAGATAAAACAGAAGATATTGCAGAGTATGAAGCGAAAATCGCGCTTCGTAAAAATGCCGTCACAGGCGCTTATTTCAACGCCTTTGACGATAACTTTATTATGAATATTCAGGGCGCAAACGCATTCGGTGTTGATATTGGTCTCGGCAATGAAAATACGTATAAAAACCTTGTTAGCTATTATGAAAAATTAGGTCATTTTGATACGGGTATTTTTGCCACGGATATACTTATACGCACGCTTTTTGAAAAGGGTGACGCGGAATTAGCCGTAAAGCTTCTGACAAACAACGGTGAGCAGGGCTATGAGCATTGGCGCGTAAACGGTGCCACAACCTTCCACGAATATTGGGACAGTAACCGAAGCCGCTCACATAATCACCCCATGTTCGGTGCGCCCGTCGCATATTTCTTCGAGTATCTTCTCGGTATAAGACAGCCAAAGGATTGCGGCGGTTATAACGAGCTTATTATTGCTCCCGAATGTATTGAAAAATTCGGATATATGAACGGCAGTATGATGATACCTGCAGGTAAAGTGGCTGTGAGTTATGTAAATAAAGACGGAATAACCGAATTTACCGTTGAAATTCCCGAGGGCGTGAATGCGGAGTTTGTATATAAAGATAATCGTTTTCCGCTTGTGTCGGGGGGTAATAATTTTTTAATTAGGAATTAGGAATGAGGAATTAGGAATTTCGGAACTGCGTTGCGATTATAAATTGCGTTGCTGAGAACAATAGTAGGGTACGCATCCATGCGTACCGCCCGAAAACGATAACACAGTAGGGTACGCATCTATGCGTACCGCCCGAAAACGATAACACAGTAGCGGTACGCATCTATGCGTACCGCCCGATAAAA
>JAGASD010000030.1 GCA_017621885.1 Clostridia bacterium
TAGATTTATATATCGAATTACGAAGTAATATATCGAGTTTATCGTAAGATAAACATATCGACAGTCGATATATGCTAACGCATTCGATATGTGCGTCGCACTCGATATATTTTTGTTTCACAAAAATTCGATATGTTTCGCTGGCGAAACAATAATTTACCCATAAAACAAACCCGCAACTCCTTGAATTAAGGAATTGCGGGTTCGTTTTTGTATTCAATTATGCTTGCTTATCTCTTTTTCAGTTTCTTATATATAAATGATATCAGCGTGCAGACTGCAATAATAATCATTGAACCTGCGGCAAAATAAAGGGAAAGAACAAAGCCGAGAAAACCCTCTTCCGTGCGGTAAAACAGATTTATAAAAAAGAATACTAAAGAAATTGCCAACGGGAAAAGCCACTTTAATTTACTTTTGCAAAAGCCTACGAATACTGAAATTATTGCAGATAAAACAAGAATTGTTTCAAAGGGTGCAAGGTTGACCGGTATAAAATTCGGGATAACAAAAAATGTTATCATCTGCAAAATCAATAAAACAACAAGCGCCACAGATATGCGTGATTGCTTCTTTATTTTCTTCTGACTTTCCTCAATTACGCCTATAATTGCTTCATCTGTTTTTTCAATAATTTCCGTTGCTTTTTCTGCATCCTTCGGATTTGCCGTTTCTTGAATTATCTTTTCACCCAAAAGAAGCTCGTTTACAGAAATGTTCAATTCATTTGATAAGGGGATTAAGAAAGACATATCAGGAAGCCCTTTGCCTGTTTCCCAACGAGAAATAGCTTTATCCGTACAGCCGATTTTTTCGGCAAGCTCTTTTTGGGTTAAATTTAATTCGGTTCGTTGACTTTTTATGAATGCACCAATTTTCATAACATCCATAGCTATCACCTCACCGAAATTATACTTTTTTACTCCGCTTTTATCAACCTATGAATCGTAGAGTGGGGTTAGAGTTCGAAAAAGCGTGTTTTATGTAAATTTCAAATGAAACGTTAAAATGTATTACCCCCAATTAAAGGGTCTTTGGAAGAAGTTTATTTCCTCCTTTGGCGGAATATCCTGAAAGCCCGAAACACCGGTTATTCCGTGAGCTGTCATTGCATCATAAAGCTCCTCGATCCTCTTGTGTCGGAGAGGGTTTAAAATTGTGTATGATCCTAAAAATTGGTTAGCCTTAAAATATTCCCAGCTAAGATTTGCAGTTTCCACGTTAAAAAGCTGGTCCTCTGTTATGTCTGCCGTAAGAGCCTTTTCCCAAAGGCCGTCAAGGGCAACAGCCACGTTCATAGGATAAAAGCCCGCCTGGTAGTGCCAGTCAAAATCAAATGCGTGGGCTGATGCTTTTGTCTGCGCCGTCTGAATGTCTATAATTTGCTTGATATAAGGCGCTGCATCTTCTCCGTAATAGGCTTTCAGGAAATCCATCATATGGTATTCCACGTCGCAATTCACGTCCCATTGAAGCTTGCATAAAAGGTAATTACGCAGCTCGTTGAAAGCCGCAATGTGAGTATCACCGCAGTTGTAAATGTAGCCGGTGATGCCTATATCGTGCATATATTTCATAGTCGATTGCATAGTTTCAAAGTTTGAGAAAAACTGTGCAGTATTTATGAAATTTATTGTGTAATCGTAAATGTAGGTGGTGTCGGCAATTTTTACCCAGTTTGCAAAATCCTCTGAAATGGTTGGCTCGTTTTCGCAAAACAGGTTATCAAAGGTTTCGTTGCCGTCCTGGGCACCGCATTCTGTTAAGGGGTGACTGCGGCAAGCCTTGTGAAGTCCGCAAAGGACGGGGGCAACGTTATCGTTACATCTGAGGGTCGTATCCGTAGGCGGACGGTCTGTTTCGTTGTAGGCGTAGAATGTGAACGTAAAATCAGGGAATTCATCATCAAGAGCATCTGCAAAAGCATTTGTAAAAAGGATTGTGGGAGCAGAAACACTACCGTATTTTTCATAAAGAGCCTCGCAGTTTTTGCAGCGGCAATAGTTAGTATTATCCTTTTGACCTATGTGAATATGTTTAGCGTTGGTTTCACATTCAAGAATTGCTTTTCGTGCATTTTTAACTGCAACCTCAAGCACATCGGGGTTAGAAAGGCAGACGTGGTCTCTGGTTTTTGTGCCCTCGGCTGTGGTTGCGAAGTAGTCGGGGTGCTCTTTAATAAGGTCGTCGGGAACTAATTTGTCTAAGGTTACATCCCACAAAACATAGGTAAGCGCACCACCGTATTCTGTAGCCTCATTCCAGAAGGAAACATTCATTTTTGTTCTCGCGCGGTAGGCATCGGTTGTTCCGATGCTGTCGTTACGGCGTACAGAAAATGACGGCTCAACCAAGCGGTTGATTTTTGCGTCTATTATAATATCTGTTTTTTCGGGCACAACCTCAAGCGTTGGAGTAAACCAGCGCACACCAAGATATTCTTCAAGAAAAGTGTAAACACCGTAAAGCGTACCTCGGCTGTCGGCACCTGCAATATACAAGCGCTTGCCGTTTGAATAAAGCATAAAGCTGTCCTCTGCCATTTTGGCTCGGTCAATTTTTACAACGCCCTTTTCCAAATCAGTTTTACCCAATATAATGGCTTTGTCTGTGGGGTTGTATTTGCTTTCTGTTACAGATTTAATTTCAGCACCGCTGATTTTTTTTAAGTATGACTGCAATTCTTTAACAGCAGTTTTTATTGTTGCGTCAGGCTTTTCTTCTGTTACAATAACAAAATCAGTAGCGCCGTCATCAACAATCTGCATAGGCGCAGTAATCTCAGGCGGATTATAAACGGCAGTACTGTAAGTCACATTGACATCTGCAGTGAAAACACCGGTTATGTACATAATAACTTCTAAAAAAGCAAGGATTCCCTTTATAGTTCTCAAAATATTTCCCCCTCACGCTGATTTTAGCGCTTTAATAAGCACCTGTTTATATGTTAATTATAATATATCACTTTAACGAAGCGGATACAATGGTTTTTTGTGGGTGGTTTTTATGAGAAATAAAAATAACAAGCACCTCGGTATAGAGGTTGAGCCGGAATTACACGGTAAATTAAAATACATTGCCAAATATGAAGGTCGTTCCGCTAATGGTCAGATATTATATTTAATTCGCCAATGCATTAAAGAGTTTGAGTCTAAGAACGGTGCAATTGAACTGGAAACAACAGAAGAATAAGATAAAACCGTACTTATCGTTCATATGATAAGTACGGTTTTAGTTTGTTGGAATCAATAGCGCCTGTTTATAGAAATTTTACTACGTAATATACCATTTATGGCGCTGTGATGGTTCAATTTGAGATCGTAAAGCAAATCTTATTTTGTTTGTTGTTTAGCGTTGTAATAATTATTTATATCTTTTGGGATTATCTGTTCTTTCTAATAGATAATCTATTGAAACATCAAAATAATCAGCGAGCTTTATGAGTGTGTTATAGTCAGCCTCGCGTGCACCTGTTTCGTAGCGACTTATGGTATTTTGATTAAGTTGTAAATCCAGGGCGAGCTTTAATTGAGAGACTTTGCGTTTTTTACGTAATTCTTTTAACCTCATAAAATCACCTGCCTATTGACAAAATTATACCGCATTGGTATAATAAGATTATCCCGTTTTGGTATATAAGAAAGAGGCGACGCTATGGATTATGAACAATTATTGGTTTTAACACAAATTAAGATTTCTGAACTAGAAATAGAAACAGAATTCTTTTTAAAAGATTTGTTTGAAGGAACTGAATGGAAGAAGTTAAGGACGGGAGAGAAGTTGAGTTTAGGAAGACGGTTTAAAAATTGTGTTGATTTGAATAAAATACCAAATGTAATTTATATTGGCAAAGCACCGAACAATTCAGCAAAATACAAAAAAGTGTTGGGAGAGTAAATGATATGAAAAAAGTTATTTGTATAGTCGTATGTATAGTAGTTGTGTTTTTATTTGGCGGTTGTGTGTTAGGTAATAGGGATAATGAGCCTATAACACCTACAACAAAAAGTGCGGCAGAGATAGAACAGGAAAACTATGAAATCGCCAAAAACATTGTTATAGAGAGAATCAAGAAAAGGCTAAAAAATCCGAAAAGTCTTCAAATCCATACTATTAATTATAAAAATACCCCGCCGTCAGAAGAAGAGGTAAATAAACTTCCGGGTAAAGTTGATATGAATTGCAAATATGTGTTTCTTATAGATTGCTCTGCACAAAATGGTTTTGGCGGAATGAACAGATCGGAGATAATAGCTAAATATTACGAGGATGGTAGTGTTTTCGTAGCATTTGAAGAAGACTATGAATATTTGAAATATAGCATTACCTATCAAGTGTATAGATATGTAGAATAAGTTGGGTTAAATATTTGATAAAAAGGACAACTGTGATTTTAATGATTATAGTTGTTCTTTTTATATACAACATTTGGCATGTAAGATTTTGTATCATATAGTTAAATAAAACTACATAAAAATGATTATTAAAAAAACTTTTAAAAATTTTAAAAAAGTGTTGACAAATGAATATTTCGGTGGTATAGTATTAAAGCACTCGCGAGAGTGGCGGAATCGGCAGACGCGCACGTTTGAGGGGCGTGTGGTAATCCCGTACGGGTTCAAGTCCCGTCTCTCGCACCA
>JAGASD010000031.1 GCA_017621885.1 Clostridia bacterium
AGAGCAGAGGACTGAAAATCCTCGTGTCGTTGGTTCAATTCCGACCGGAGACACCAAAAAATTCCGTACGCGATAGTGTGCGGAATTTTTTACTTTTTCCACTATTAACTATTCACTCCTCACTAAAATACTTTCGTGTACGGAATTTCAGGTAAGAAGTAAGAGTGAGTAACGAATAGGTGAAAATTAATACATTATCGGTTATTGAAATTCTTTGAAATTTATTGAACAACAAAAATTATTTTGCTATACTTAAACCAAGGATGGTGATATTATGGAAATCAGAGCGAAAAGTAAATATGATTTTGAGACGGTTAAGGCTTTAAGTCATTTATTATTTTATAAGAAAAATAATCCCCAAAAATCATTAATTTCTATTGTTACTTTTTTTTCGATTTTTAGTGTGATTATTATTGTGGAAATTATCATTTTCAAAGCGTATTTATTATTAGTATTGGCACTTGTTTTAAATGTTTTTTCATTTTATGCAATTTTTTAATTCATTATATTTTCCCAAAATATCAATACAAATTATTAGCGAAAATGCAGGGTGTTGAAAATGAATATATTTTTTGTGACAATATACTCAAGGTATATTCAAACGGCGAACATTATAACGGTAAAGTTGAAATTGAGTATTCTTTATTTGTTAATGTTTATGAAACATCTGAATATTTCTTTTTGTACCAAACGCAAAATCAAGTTTATGTGATTGATAAGTCTACAATTACAGGTGGCTCAGCAGAAGATATAAAGAAGATTTCTTCCGATTTTATGTGATAAGTATATCGTGTGTAAGTATTAGACCTTATTGTTAATTTAAGGAGTTAATTATGAATATCCTTTTTGAAAACCAATATTTAAGAGATGAGTCGTTAGTTAAGGAACTTTATCAATATTTATATTTCAAACGAGGTATTACAAAAGCTTGTTTTGCTTTAATGGGTATAACCGTTGTTATAAATATTGTTAACGGTGTTACTTTAAATCAATTTGATATAGTTGCGTTGTTTTTTCCGCTTCTTTTTGCTTTTTTTATTTTTTATCGTTATTTTCGTGACGTTAAATTGTCGCTTAAACGTGATGCTGAATGTTGTAGTGATGGTCTGTGGGGTAATGTTGTTGTGACAGACGAGGGCATTATCCGCAGCTTTTCAACAGGAGATCTGGTTCGGTTATCGTTCGATAAATTCAAATACGTAACTGAAACCAAAAACTTAATTTTGCTTTTTTCAGAAACCGGTCTCATTACAATTCTTCGTAAAGATTCGTTTTTGAAAGGTGATTCGTGCAGCTTTGTTTCATTTTTATCGGCAAAGGGTGTAAAAATTAAATAATATTTTATTTTTAGTTGTAACTTAGTTTTTTGTGTGTTATAATCTGTTAAAAATTTTTGTGTTGGAGAGATTATGGATACTTTAGCTTTTATTTTCAGTACTTTAGGTCTTATTGCAATGCTTACATCATCCTTATTGAAGGGTAAGAATATGAAAAAAATTCTTATTCTTGTTTTCCTTGGTAATGCGTTTGTTGCAATAAGCTATCTTCTTGGCGGTAGCGGTTTCAACGGTGCCGCGTCATGTCTTTTGGGTGCGCTTTTTTCAATCATCAACTACTTTTTTGACGCAAAAGAAAAACCGGTTCCCAAGTGGCTTGCCGCTGTTTACGGACTTTCATTTGTGGCTGTTAATATTATTGTCAGCTTTAACAGTATAGTTACTTTTGATGATACTGTTACAATAGATTATAGTGCACTTGTGTTATGCGTTTTGGCTATCTTCGGTACGCTTGCATTTGTTATGTGCATCGGTCAGAAAAACGGAGCTAAATACCGCTTCTGGACTGTTATGAATATGATAATGTGGTGTATATATGACCTCTTATCAGGTAATATTCAGGTCCTTATTACACATATTATTCAGCTTTCTGTTGCTGTAATCGGTATGGTTATACACGACAGAAAAAAACAAGTCAAGGCAGTTAAACAGTAATTAAAATCCGCAAAGAAATTAATTTAAAAATTTATAATAAAATAGCTCGACCGCAAGGCTTAATGGCTTTGCGGTCTGTTTTTATAAAAGCAGAGGTATAAAAAAATATAATTTTAAGTTTTCCCCCCCTAAAATTCGGTTTTCTTTTTTGGTAAAATATGCACAAAAATCAAGTTTAAAATACTACAGATAGAAGGGGGATTTTAGATTGACAATTTTTGTTCATAAATAGTATACTATGTTAGTATAGGTCTGTTGTAGTCGGATTTTGTCAAAATTTGATTACATTTGACGAATTTTCAACACAGTTGCGTGTTGTGTGGAAAGAAGGAGGGCTTAAATGAAGAGATTTATTAAAGGTTTTTACAGAGTTTCTTCATTGTTGCTTACGCTTTTAATGGTAGTTAATATATTTGCGATTATGCCGTTAACAGCAAATGCAGCAAAAAAGACGGAAAAAAGTTACGAAATTGCAATTGTTTTCGATAACTCAGGATCAATGTATGAATTTGGGTCTACAAGTTGGTGTCAGGCTAAGTATGCTATGGAAGTTTTTGCTTCTATGCTCAATTATGAAAATGGGGATAAATTGTGGATATATCCCATGTGGAATGTTACCAACGGTGAACCTAAAAACGGTGATGAAGGTAGTTGTAATGCAATTTCTATTGACTCGAAGGATGATTTAATAACTATCAGGAATTTATATACAACAAAACCTT
Organism: Clostridia bacterium; assembly: GCA_017621885.1. Taxonomy (GTDB): domain Bacteria; phylum Bacillota; class Clostridia; order Oscillospirales; family Acutalibacteraceae; genus DTU089. The sequence continues at coordinate 2,714 of JAGASD010000031.1, forward strand.
ATGGTACGCCTCTTGCTCCTATTTTCGAAGCACACAAATATTTGAAAACCAGTAAAGCTACCGAAAAGTGGATTATTGTTCTTACAGATGGTGAGTTCACATCTGAAGATAGGGAAGGCGCACCGATTACTGATGAACATAAAGATCTAAAGAAAACGCTTCTTTCGGTTGCTACAGATGGTATTAAGGTTCAGTATCTTGGTTTTGGTCAGGCTTCTGCGTTAGCTCCAGATGAAAGCAAAAATTTCTATGTTCCTAAAAAGGATGATAATAATCAAGAGAAGGACCTTAAAGAGCAACTTATTGATATATGTAATAATATTTTCCAGAGAGCTGCGCTTCCCTCTGATAGATTATCCGGAAAATCATTAGATATTTCCGATTTGTCTATGAACAACCTTATTGTGTTTGCGCAGGGTTCAAATGCTAAAATTTCTTCAATGGTTAATCCATCCGGCAAAGATGTTAAAGTTACTCTTGATAGCGGGCGGATTCAATATAGTGAAATTACTGCAAAAGGTTACAAAGGCAAGACTACACCAAAAAAAGGTGAGCAATACGAGGCTGGTATTGATAATAAGCTTTATGGTCAGGTCGTTTCTTTTGATAAGGCTGATGCCGGTAAATACACTCTTAATTATTCAGGTGCTGATAAGGTTGAAATTTTCTATGAACCCAACGTAAAGCTTAAAGTTGAATTTAAGGATGCTTCCGGTAAAGTTGTTGACGGTTCAAAAGGTGAAATTGAAGCCGGCGAATATACCGTTACAAGCACTATTATTGATGGTGTTACAGAGAAAAATGTAACCAATAATGAATTGTTGGGTGAGGTTAATATAAAAACATACGTTAAAACTTCAAAGGAAAAAGAATATAAAGCGTATGATAACAATGCTAAAATTAATCTTACTCCTGACTCTGCAACTGACATTTATGTTGAAGCTACATATCTTAATGATTTCACTTTAAGCAGCCTTGACGATGAGTCTCTTGATTGGCTCACGGGTCTCAAGGTCGGTGCTCAAAGCCTTGATTTTAAAGTTAAAGCAAATGTTCAACAACCTGAAAACTGGTATAAAATCAGCGATCACGAAAACTGGAAACCGGTTAAGTTCGATATAACAGTAAAAGGTAAGCCGTTAACTGCCGAACAGATGGCAAAGGTTAAGTTTTCAGTTGAAAAATCAGCAGGCGGCAAGCTTGATTATAAGTGTCAGCCGCTTCCGAATGAATCAGCATACGTTGTATATGTGGCTCAGGATAAAAACGGTAAATATGTTGAACCTGAAACAGGTGCGTATATACTTAAAGCTCAGGCATCCTATGTGGATGAATACGGTTCAACGCACACTGCCGATGATAGCGCAATGTTTGAAATTCAGACATACGATAAATTCTGGCGTTGGTTATTCTGGATACTTATTATTCTTGTTCTTATTCTTCTGTGGTTGTTCTTTATGACCCGCAAGGTGTTACCCAAGAAGATATCTAAAGATACAGGCGAAGTCAGAGTGGGAGCAAGAAATAAGCTTGATGAAAATTTTGTTGATGTTTCTTATAACCGTAAGAGAGGCACTATAACCGTGGAAACAAATGATGCGGTTTCTTACGATAATCAGGCATCTGTTACCCTTAAAATTGTTCCTGTAAATAATCAATTTACAAGGTCCAAGGATCGTTATTTTAAAGTTGTTAACATCAGCTCGGAAAACGACAGTGTTTCAATACAGGGTGTTCCTTATGTACAAAATGAGGAAGGTGTTTGGGTAATGAAGGCTCACGCTAAAACCCAGAATCCGCCGCCCATTGATCAGGATACTATTAATCCGATTATTATTGTTAAGAGTCGGGCAACCCTGACAGGTAAATTAAAAAATGGTTAATATATAGGAGGTATAAACTATGGCAGGCAAAAAAGAAAAATTAAGTTGTAACGTTACCAAGGAAACATTGTTTATCGGTGTTGGCGGTATCGGTTCAAAAATTGTAAGAAGAGTTGCAGAAAGCTGTAAGGGTACAGAAACCGATAAAATCAATTTTGTTGTAATGGATACTAATGCAAACGACCTCAGGGCTGTTAAAAATTCCGGTGCAACAATTACTCACATTCAGACATCATCTACACAGAGTGTTCTTGATTATCTTAAAAAAGATGATGATGCAAGAAATAACTGGTTCCCCAATAATACAACTCTTTATCCTAAGACTGTTTCTGAGGGTGCAGGTCAGGTTCGTGCAATTTCAAGACTTGCTCTTAACGCTACAATCAAAACCGGTGAAATTCAGAAGCTTTATAAAGCTATTGATGATCTTTTCTTAAAAGACGGTGGTGACCTTAAACAGGCACTTCGTGTTGTTATCGTTTCAACTGCAGCAGGCGGCACAGGCTCAGGTATCGCTATGACTACAGGTATGCTTATCCGTGAATACTTGCATAAGCATTATCGTGAAAAAGCTGCTATTATCCGTGGTTATGTTGTTCTTCCCGGTGTTCTTGATACTGTTATCCGTACAGAAACAGAAAAAGAAAGCCTCAGAAGAAACGGTTACGCAACTATTAAAGAAATCAATGCCTTTATGATTAAGGCAAGCGGTTTCTGCTCGGTTCGTAAAGAACTTGAAAGATATAAAGATCTTTATATTGATATTCCCACAACTACCAAAGGCTTTGATAAACTCGAAGGTCTTCCCTTTGACTTCTGTTTCCTTCTTGACAGAACAGGTCAGAGCCAGGAAAGCATGCAGACTCTTGACCAGTATCTTGATTTTGCTGCTAAGAGCCTTTACGAACAGAATATCGGACCTATGGAAAAGGATGCTTTCGGTATTGAAGATAACATCATTAAAGAATTTGCAAACGGCGATAACTTAGGTAGAAACCGTTTTGGCGGTATCGGTGCATCAACACTCCGTTATCCTTATGCTGATATTATTGATTACGTTGCATATGCAAAAGCAATCGATTGCATCGGTGACGGCGAGAGCGTTGGCGAATGGTTAAAATACGATAAGGCTTTCAGAATTGAAAAAGCTGAGTACAAGAAGAATCGTTCATTTACAAAGGATCCCGAGCCCACAAGAGCAAGCGTTTATATGAAAACATTAGAAAACGGCGAAGCTCCCTTTGATACTGATATTAAAGGTCTCCTTGTTAACGATGCTATTGATGATAAAGCTAAATTTATGAGCGAGATCGATACAAAGGTTGATAACTTTATTACTGCCTTTGAGGAGCGCGTTCTTAGTGACTTCCTTGCAGATGGTGATATTGATACCCGTACCTCTAAGGTTGAGCAGCTTCAGTCTAAGATTGATTTTGAAAAACATGAATCTGATTACGCAGCAAAGAGCCTTAAAGTTGTAAGAGATTATCAGGCTATGGTTAAACGCGATGCTCCGTCTTCTGCAAAAACAACAGCAAAATCAATTCTCTATAAAGCTCCTTCTATTAATAACAAAGACCTTGCTGATTACAACCTCGAAAAGATTCTTGTTGGTACTGAGGGTGCAATACATCCTAATGCTATGCGTTACATTCTTTATGTTTTGTCAGCAAAACTCAAAGACTTGTACGAAGGTGTTAAAGCTGAGCATAATGACGCAGTAGACGCATTAAGAGTTTACGGTCGAAACGTAAATAACAAAGAATTTTTTGATGTTCAGAAGGGTGTTGCAGGTAAGGATGTTGAGAAAAACTTTGATGATGTTGTAAAGCTTACAACTAAAGACGATTCCATTCTTTCAAAAATCGGTGGTATGAAGGCTGTTTGGGACAAACTCAACAACTTGTTCCCTGCTTTTGCTACAGGTGTTATCGATTATCGTGATATCGTTCTTAAAGAGCAGGCATACGGCGTAGCTCTTGAGTATGTAAACTCTCTTTCTGAAGAGTTCGAAGTATTCTATGATGCTTTTGAAAGAAATGTTATTATGCTTTCAAAAGAACAGCAGGAAATTGTTGATAAGCTCAAATTCAGAGACGGTGATTGCACTGCTTACGTTTGTGCTAAGAAAGAGCATCTCGACAGAATTGCTGAAATTTGTGCAACATCAGGCGGTGGCTTAATGTTGCCCAGCGATTTGAACGCTAAAATTTATGATGCCGTTAAAATGAATGCAGAAAACAAACGTGTTGCTGCGGTTGATACTAACGAATCTAAGCCCAGAATTGACATCTTCAAAACGATTCTTATTGAATACTTTAAAGATACAGTTACAAATGATTGTGATGACATTATAAATATCGACGTTATTAAAGCTATTTCTCAGGAATTGGAATTTAATGAGTTCTTTAAACTTCGTGAAGAAGCAGAAGAGGGTGAGCCTGTATTTAAACCTGAGATTTCTGATTCTAAGAAATATGATTATCTCAGAGATAAATTCAGATTCGGTAACAAGTTGGCTGCCCCCGGTATCGGTTGTGCTAACTTTAATGAGCCTCGTGACGTTTTGCTTTGTGCATACAACTATAAGCTTGATGAAATGAGAGACCTTAGCATTCCTAAGATTGTTGAACCCTTCAGAATGAATGCAACAGGTACAAAAACAGTTTCAAAATACGATATCTGCTTCTTTAATGCCCTTTACAACATCACTCCTGATATGTTAGCTCGCTTCAAGAGTCCCGAGGATTGCAAAGAGGATGAACAGTACAGTGAAGAGCCCGGTATTTATTACAAGGCTTACCATGATTATATTAAGAATATCGGTCCTGATTCAACAAAGAGCTCAACAATTTCATTACATATTGATAAGCGTTGGGATGCTTTAGTTGCAATGCCTGAAATTTCTCTTGATGCCCACTACAATGAAATGCTTAAAATCCATTCTGCTTTGATTTACGGTATTGTTCACGGTATGATTATTACTCATCCTTCATCAAGATATGATGCAAAGAAACGCATTTTTGCTCTTGAAGATACTGAAGGTGACAGAACATCGCTTGTAGTTTCAAATAACACTGAATGTGACGAATTCTATGAGGTTCTTGATGCACTTTACAGAGACAGAGCTTCTGTTTCAAAGATTTATGAAATGCAGGAAGAACGTTGCAAGTTTGACATTGAAACTAACCGCAGGTATTCAGAAAGCGCATTTGTTCGTGATACTGCAAACTTTAAAATCGGTGACGGCCACGATTCGCCAACAAGTATTTTTGAAATTCCCTTGGCATATTATAACTCATTGCCTCGCTCAAAGATGGATGATAACGAAGTTTCAATTATGATTGATAGTGTGATTTCAGTTCTTGAAAAAGAGGTTTCTAAATACGAACAGGAAGTTGACAGAGATGCATTCCTTGCAAGTCGTCTTGAAGCTCAGTTTAAGTTGTTAATTAAGAATTTTGATGAATACGATGTTCTTAAGAAAAACTCAACTCTTCAGGAAAACAGAGTTGTTAATATGGTATTCCGTAAAGTTACAAATAAGCTTAAAAGATTGGGCGTTCATAAGGTTGATGACAGAGTAGAGGAACTTCGTGCACTCATTAAGTAATTTATTTTATAGTTTTTAAGGGGAGGTTATATAATGTTTACGGTAATTTTTGCCGAAAAAGAAACAATTAAACTCTTCGAAGAAACTAAAATGTTTTTTGGCCCGTTGTTAGATTCAAAAAATATTGCATTTTGCGAATGGAACAAATATGCCGATACTTTTGATGAAATGGTTCCCGATATTTATGATATTGTTGAATTTCAAAAAGAGTGGCGTGCGATTGTTTTAGATAACAATAATATTGAAAAAATTAATCCCTTTGATTTTACTGAGTATTCCGACAGATGTGAATACGATGAATGTATTAACTGGGAGTATTTAAAAAATCGTCGTAACGGCAGACTTGCTTCTTATGAAAAAGCGGTGGATAACCCGTTAGTAAAGTTGACTACCGCTTTATGCGAAATGCCAAAACTTAAATCGGTCATTTCTGATGATGCTGATTATCAGGCGTTGATTTCAGGCGAAATGGAAACTTATGAGTTTATGCTCAAATCACAGTTTGCTGAAGTCAATTGCAGAGAAGTGGCAATAAGGCTTGAAAGGTTTCAACGTGAATCTCTTGTTAAGTTTGTTGAAGAAAAGAACATTGATGATTTGATTAAATGTATTGAAAATGCCGATGTATCGGGAATAGTCAGCCTTATTCCCGATACGGATATTGTTCGTTTTATTAAATTCATCGGTGTTGACCCGACTTTTTATGACCCGGAATACACGGAGTGTATGATTGAAAATACAAAGAGAGTTGCGCTGCTTAATAAGATTTACGAAAACTTTTCAATGAAAGATAAGCTTCCTGCTGAGGTTGTTTGTCTTTCACCAAGAACATTCGACTTCGAAAATTTCGAGATGGATGTCAAGTGGGATGACAGAGATGAAAAGGATTATTCCCGATTCGCTGACTTTAATTTATTTAATGATAAATTAAAATTTATGCTTTATGACATTCTTCCCGATGATAACAAGCAATATAAATTTGATCAAATTAAAATGTTATGCTTGTTGTTACTGGTTGCCAATAACGATATCCCTCAGGGCTGTATGAATGCTAATCAGGTTTATCGTGCTGATATTGAGTTTAACAAAGATATCGTTACTGATATTTGCGAAAAGTATATCAGTAAATTGCGTTCTACAGAGGTGCTTTTAAAGGAAATTGAGTCAGACCTGGAGCATGATTTTGAAGATTCTATTGATGACGAAACTGCCGAAAGACTCTTTGAATCAGATGTGCAGATTCCCGTGACTACTCGCGGAAAAGTTGATACAGTAGATCTTTTTGCAAATTACAGCTCTATAGGTTTGTCAAACGATTGTCCTGAAAATGAGGCTTATTTCTGGAGCAATCAGTATAGAGATATTAACAAGAAATTTATTAAATATCTCAGAGAGCCCCGCCGTGCAGTAAAAACTGCTGTTAACGAGGGCTTAAAAAAGAACAATGTTATTGATGATGATCGTTCACTTGTTTTATCTGAATTTCAGTCAGAGGATGTTAATTATCATTTGCTTGAAGAAGAACATACGATGAACAAAACAGCAACGACACAAATATATAACACAAAGCGTTTTAACGAACAAATTGAAGAAGCTGACAAAGAAATCAAAAGGGGAATAGCCCAAAGAATGTCGCGTTCACAGACAATTAATATCGCTCTTGTTGCTTTGGGTGGATATTTGTTTGGATTTTTACCTTTAATTATCGGCAATTTGTTTTCACCTACGGCAATTATTGTCGGTCTTGTGATTACAGGGGTTATGATGCTTGCTTTTGCTGCAGTCGGACTTTTCAGATTGTTTTCTTTACGCAGAAAATTAATCAATCGTTTTAAGCATTTCAATTATGTGATTAGCGGAATTTGTGATGAAATTAACGCATCTTTGACTGAATTTTCTGTTTATCTCAGTAAAGCCTGTAATGTCATGAGAGGTTTTTCTGCTTTGGAAAAAAGAGAATCAAGTTTGAGTAAGCATAAAAAAATATTAGCTTATCACGATAATAAAATTAAAGAGCAAATAGGCAATGTTAACGATATGTTCTCCAAATATGTTGATCTCAAAAACCTCAATATTGTTGAGTGTGATCCTTATGACTATGATTTCACTGTATTGAAGGAATATTATTATGAAATGCCCCGTGTATATTCATCAAAACGAATTGAATATATGCAAATCGGTAATGAAATCATTATTCCGGTTGACTACGTTGATTCAGTATTATTAATCAGGGAGGAATTATATGAGCGCAATATTAACAAGCATAATTAAAATGTTTGTGGCAATTCTTCCCTTTGTGGTGATTTGTCTTTCTGCAAAGAAGGTTAATTTACCTAAACCTGACCGTAGTAAACAATTTATTATGCCGGTTGTAGCAATAGTTTACGTTATTATTGCCATGATTTTAATCAGGCCACTCAACACTGCTGTTATTGCATTGTTCGGTTGGTTGCCAAAATTATTAGGCGGTTTGAGTATTTTAGGCGGGTTGAGTTCAATTTTATCAGCCTTACTCGGCGGTTTGAATATTAAGTTTTGGGCATTCTTTATCTCAAACATTGTTATAATGTCGGCATATCTTTCCTTAAAAAAGATTTGTCTTGTGTTCATCAAGAAAATATTAAAGGAAGATTCAAGCGATTTACACCAGAAGGTTGCAAGCAACTTTTATGAATTCTTTCCCGAAAGAAACAAATGGTGTCTGAGGGATCAATATGTTCAGGCGCGCAGCATGTTTAAAACATTTTTCTACGGTGCGCTTATTCTTTCTACGTTTTTGATGTTTATAAGCCGTTTCCTGTATTTGTTCGGTCTTATGAAATCAATATTCTATCCGGTTTTCGGTATACTTATTGTAAGTGAATTCTATTTCTATCTTGATGGTTTAACTAAGCGTGAGTATTGTAATGATATTCTCGGTGAAGATGAAAATGCATACAAGATTGTAAACTATTCATTGCTCAGAAAGTTTTTGCGTTCTGTTTTCGGTGATAAGCTTATCAGTGAAAATACAAGCATTAATGCAAATGCTTCCTATCATCTTACTACTGATGATGTTATAAATGAGCTTGAGAAGTCAGAAGATCAAAAAATACAGAATTTTGCCCTTTTTGTAGATGGTCTTAAAAAGAGCGGCTTTGCATTTGATAACAATTACTTGCATTCCACTGTTGATATGCTTAATGGTAAAAGTGTTTTGTTTAACAATCCGTTTTATAATGACCTTATTCCGTATGCGTTTTATCCTATGAACAGAACTCTTTTGAGTCATCAAAAGGTTCTTGTAATTCTTGGCAGACACGCTATTGAATACGATGTTAAGGATTGGATTGAAAAGGGTATAGAGTCTGTTACTAATATTCCGTTTATGTGGAATATAGGTATACTTGATTCTGAATCAAAGGATTTGGATATTGGTATTGTAACCAGATCCGACGTTCTGGATATTGAAATGCATAATGCCAATTCTGAATTTTTAGAAAAGGTCAATTATGTTGTTATAATCGAACCTTCAAAGCTTATCTCAACCGCACAGATAGGACTCAATCTTCTTGCGAAAAAATGCAGAACCGAAGAAGACAAGAACATTGTTTATTGTATGTGTGATAAAAACTGTGACGGTCTTGTTGATGCGATGTCACATACCCTTATGGCAGACATTACGGAAGTTTCTGCAACTCGTAAGCATCAGGGAACGTCCTCGTATATGTGCTGGGAAGCTGATAGTGATTATTTACATCATAGACTTGTTCCGAATATTTCAAGATACCTCGGTATAGGTACTGAATTGTCATTTGCTGCACTGAAAAATCAAGTTTCAAAAACAACCTGGTATGGTGGCGATGCTTTTCCGGTTGTTGATATGCATTGGATTGACAGTCAGTATTATTATGACCTTACCAAATACGCAAATCTTCCTTCAACCCAGGATTCAATGAATGATTTTTTCCATACTTCACAGAATTTCTGGAGTGCAGAGGTTAATCGAGACAGTTATATTACTGTTGAAGATGAAGCTTTCAATATGTTTGAGATTCTTCGCGATTTCTCTACAAGAACAACAGAGCAGGGCTTTATAAATGTTATTTCTTCCGATTATCTTCTGAAGGATTATATGGCTGATAATGCGTCAATTTTTGAAACGGATGCTAAGGCAATTCCTTATATTGTTTCTGATTACACAAGAAGTAATCGTAATACAATTCTACGTTTGCTGCTTATGCTGAGCACTGCACCCGTAAGCTCAAAAGTTCTTGAAAAAGAATTATCTCTTTTGGGTGTTTCTGTTTTTGATTTGAAAAAACAGCTTTGGTTTGAGATTTATAATTGTTATTCGGATATTTCATCAACATCTGATATTTCCGAAGATTATAAAGCTGCCGTAAACTCTGTTTATTCAAAATCCATTGAGTTGGGCGGTATTAATTGGAAGCCCTCAGTTATTAAATCTGAGGAGAAATTTAACGTTAAGACAGGGGATTTTGAAACTCTTTATTTTGTGGCAGATAAGAGATTTTCTGCTTTGTGTGTAGCCGATTCGCGTTCTGCAAGTTATGTTGCTGAAGATGAAAAAGGTCAGAGATACTACTTAGGTTCTGAGCTTTCAGGACATATTTATCAGAAATATTTACCCGGTCAATTCTTTACTTTTGCCGGTAAGTATTATGAGATGCAGTATCTTACTGCCGATAATCAGATTCTTGTACGCAGAGCAGCAGATCATATCACGTCTCGTCCTGCTTACAGACAGATTCGCGATTACACAATACATGGTGTTAAACCTTCTTTAAAAATCGGTGATATCAAAGATGTTGAAGGAATGAAAATCCGCAAAATGTTTGCCGATATCAGCGTTTCAACACCGGGTTATTATCGAATGGAGCGTTATAATGATTTTTCTTCGGCTAAAAAAGTTACTTTTGAGGGCGACGAAACTTCAATTCCGAAACGCGTTTACCGTAACAAAGAAATTCTTTGTATTGAGTTACCTGAAATTAACGGTAAACTCAATGATAACATCAGATATACAATAACTGTTTTATTTAATGAGATTTTCAAAACCATTTTTGCTGAAAATCAGGCGTATGTTTGCGCTGTTACAGATGAATCTTTTATTGGTGATGATGAAAAGCTTATTTCTACTTATTCAGTTAAGGGCGACGGTTATGAGCTCCAAAATAATGTTATTTATATTATTGAGGATAGTCAGCTCGATTTAGGTCTTACTGTTGCAGTTGAAAGAAATCTGGAAAGAATTCTTGCTATAGTTAATGATTACCTTGATTGGCATCTGGATGCTCTTGAAAAGAGTCTTAATCCTCCGCCTGAACCCAGACCTCACGTTGTATTTACCGAAGAGGATAACGTTGAACCTCCTAAGGAAAAGGGTATTAAGGCAATTATTGCTAAAATTAAAGGATTCTTTAAAAAGCTTATAGAAAAAATTAAAAACTTTTTCAAAAGAAAAGGTAAAAAGCCCACGGATGAAACTCCTGCAGACGAAACTCCTGCAGACGAAACTCCTGCAGATGAAATTCCTGCGGACGAAATTTCTGCAGATGAAACTCCTGCAGATGAAATTCCTGCAGATGAAGCTCCTGCGGATGAAACTCCTGCAGATGAAATTCCTGCAGTTGAAACTCCTGCAGATGAAACTCCTGCGGACGAAATTCCTGCGGATGAAATTCCTGCAGTTGAAACTCCTGCGGACGAAATTCCTGCTGTGACCCCTGTTGTGACAGAAGATATTTCAGAAGGCGGCAATGATTTGTACGGTAAAATTTCTGATAATTCTGTTGAGATGGCTGATGAAAGCATCGTTTATGAAACCGAAGATGATTGTGTTGCTGAAAAAGGTTTCGTAATAGCCAGAAAGCCTTATCATGAACGTTATTATCTTCTTTACGGAAGAGAAAACGAGGTCGGTCAGTTAGATGTAACCGGTACTTTGGCGTATTTGAAAGAATTGGGATTACAGCGTAACGCTCTTAAACAAGCACGCGACGGCAAAAAAATAGCAGATTATATTGAGCAAACCTTTAAGCCGGGGAAAGCAGATGCACGGTATTGTGATTTCTGCGGAGCAGAAATTTACGGTGTTGAATACGAAACTCTTGCCGACGGTCGTGACCGTTGCATAAATTGCGGCAGAACTGCAATTAAAACCGGCGAAGAATTCCGTAAGATTTTTGAAGACGTTAAAAGAAATATGGAGTCTTTCTATGGTATTAAAATCAATACCGGTATTAAGGTTGAGATGGTTAATGCAAAAAAACTTCATAAGCGTCTGAAAAAAGCTTTTATTCCCACACCTAATGCTGATGGTCGTGTTCTCGGTGTCGCTATCAGTGACAAAAACGGTTATACATTGATGATTGAAAACGGCTCTCCCAGAATGGCATCTATGATGACAATGGTTCATGAGCTTACTCACATTTGGCAGTATATGAACTGGGATGATAAAGCAATTCGTCAAAAATACGGAAATCTTCGACTTGAAGTATATGAAGGTATGGCCAAGTGGGCGGAAATCCAGTATGCTTACCTTATTAATGAACCTGCTGTTGCTAAACGCGAGGAAATCATTACCTCTTGTCGGGATGATGAATATGGCAGAGGCTTCCTCAGATATTTGTGCAATTATCCCTTCTCATTGGGTACGGTTATAACTAAGCCTACACCGTTTATGAATATCGAGACGCCTCTTGATTCTGAGTACTGCGGTGGTATAAGAGTTCTTACACCCGAAGAGATTGCACGTGAAACCGATGATACAACCGTTCCGGGTGATGATTTTATTCCGGTGTCTGAAAATATTGAGGGTACAATAGAAAGAGACACAGAAGCTGTTTTCAGGTATGCATACAACCATCTTAATGACAGCGAAAAGAAAGCATATGATGTTATTCTTGACGCAATAATGAATTTTGCCGATGTTATATCGCCGTTTACGGTTGAGATTACTACCGATCAGATCAGTAAGATAGTTGAATATATTTATGCTGATCATCCGGAAATTTTCTGGATAAGACACGGTGTAACCTGGAGCTACAGCGTCGATACCGGTCTTGTTAATAAGGTTGAATTTACATATTGTTTAACTCAACAAGAAGCTGAGTCGCGGCAGAAGAAGATTGATATGTCGATTAAATCGTTCTTAGCCTCAATTACGGATAGTATGAGCGATTTCGAGGTTGCTTTACGTGTTTACGAAAATATCATTTCGCTAGTCGACTATGATACCATCGGTTTAAATAAACAGAAAAAGGATGGTAAGCCGGCTCCTGAGATGCCTGACGATCTGCGTTCCATTTATGGTGTTTTTGTAAATAAAAAGGCTGTGTGTGCAGGCTATGCAAAGGCTGCTCAGTACCTGTATAATCTTCTTGGTATTGAGTGTGTATATATTGTTAGCGATACACATGCATGGAATCTGATTAAGCTTGAAGGTGATTATTATCATCTTGATGTTACCTGGGGCGATCAAAGTAATACGGATTCTCGTAAGGATGGCGGCAATGATGTGAGCTATGCTTGCTTCTGTATTACAACTAAGGAGGTATTAAACCTCAAGGAACACACACCTGAGGATACCTTGCCTCTTCCCGAATGCACAGCGACTAAGTGCAACTATCATGTCCGACTCGGACTGTTCTTTAATGAGATTAACTCTGACAGAGTCAGAAACATTATTTCTAAATGTGTTCAGACACAGAAGAGTTCAGTATCCTTTAAATTCTCTTCCGCTGACTTACTCACGGAAGCAAAAAAACAATTGGTTGATGGCGGAAAAATCGGTGAGTTTATCCGCTATGCAAACCTTACCGCTTCTCAGAAATTCGATGTTTCGTATAACTATAGCATCAGTGAAGAGAAGTGTATTATGACAATTTGTTTTAATAAAATATAAATTGTTAAAATTTTTTCGTCTTCCCCCTTGAAAATGGGGGAGGGCGAATTGTATAATTAGTTTGAAAATAATCCTTTAATGGTTAATATAGATTTTTTGAGGTATTCTTATGTTTTGGGAAATCTTTTTAGTTAGTTCTGTATTGTGTTTATCAGCATCTCTGTTCTTAACTTTGTTCAAGAAAAAGTTGAATATCGGTTTTTTATTAAAATTAGATAATGTTAATATTTTAATTTGCGGTGTTGCTTTAGCTTCGGTTATTGCATTTATTCCGGTGTATTACAATGCTTTTGTAACCACAGATTGTAATTTTTTTGAAACGCTTTTTATTTCCGTTCATAATACCATCAGACTTTTTGTTGTTGACGGCGACTATGATTTTATAATCGGTAATATCAAGGATTTATCTTACTATACCTTTAAGGCTTATTCTGTATATTTTGCAATTTTGTATGTGTTAGCCCCTGTGTTCACATTCAGTTTTGCATTATCCTTTTTCAAAAATTTATCTGCATATAGAAAATATTTCACTCATTTTTATTCTGATGCCTATATTTTTTCAGAGCTTAACGAGCGTTCTCTTGCTCTTGCCGAAAGCTTAATGATGAAAAAAGACAGCAAGAGGATAATAGCTTTTACCGATGTTTTTGATCATAATGAAGAAAAAACATACGAGATGTTGGAAAGAGCAAAAAATATTGGTGCCGTATTATTTAAAAAAGATATTATCAGCGTTGATTTTTCACGGCACCACAAAAAGTCTAAGTTAACTTTTTTTATAATAGGTGAAGACCACAACGAAAATCTTAGCCAGTCATTATCTATTATAGAAAAATTTAAATATAGAAGTAATACTAATTTGAATTTGTTTACTTACAGAGTTGAAGATGAGTTACTTCTCGCAGGTTGCTATGAAACAAAAGATGGAGAAAGTGACCAAAACATTAAAATCAAAATCAGAAATATAAACGATGCACAGTCATTGGTGTTAAGAACTCTTTTTGATAATGGTTACGAAAATGTTTTTAAAAGTGCGATTGATAACGGTGAAAACAAGAAGATAAATGCTGTTGTAGTCGGTATGGGAAGACACGGCATTGAAATGACAAAGGCCTTGTCCTGGTTCTGCCAAATGGACGGTTATGTTGCGGAAATAAATGCATTTGATTTAAATAATGATGCAGAAGATGTATTTTGTTCTATGTGTCCTGAGCTTATGGCACCGGGGTTCAATGGTAACTTTTCCGATCCTGGTGAAGCACAGTATAAGATTTCTGTTCACTCAGGTATTAATGTAGAAACAAAAACTTTTGATGATAAAATTATATCTTTGGATACACCGACTTATATTTTTGTTTGTTTAGGTGATGATGCTATAAATATCGCTACGGCAATAAAACTCAGAACCTTGTTTGCAAGATACAGGAAATTTCCTGTGATTCAGGCGGTTGTTTATAACAGTGATAAAAGGAATGCACTTGTCGGTGTCAAGAACTTCAAAAAACAAAAATATGATATAGACTTCATTGGTGATTTAAAAGAATCTTATTCGGAAGAGGTTGTTCTTAATTCTGATATTATTCAACTTGCATTACAACGCCATTTGCGTTGGGGCGACGAAGAAGATTTTTGGAGATATTCTTATAATTATAAGTCTTCTGTTGCTTCAGCCATTCATCGCAAATTGAAGATTCAGTGCAAAATACCCGGTGCCGACATTCCTGACCCTGCAAAGAGGTCTGATGAAGACAGACACGCTTTACGTGTCCTTGAACATAGGCGCTGGAATGCATATATGCGTTCAGAAGGTTATGTCTTTGGCGGTACAATTGAACCCGCGGGCAGGTTTGACCTTGCTAAGCAGCATAATTGTCTTGTTACTTTTGACGATTTGCCTGAATCTGAGAAGATTAAAGATGACGATTAAGGTTGAAAGGATGTTTTTATGGGATTAAATGAAATCCTTTTGGTATGTGCAGCTTTGATACCTGCAATTGTTCTTGCTGTTTACATTTTCATTAAAGACCGAGCCGAAAAAGAACCAATCAAATTGTTACTTGTTTTGTTGGTTTGCGGTGTCATCAGTTGCTTTCCTGCGATGTTTATTGAAGATGCACTTATATCAGCGATAAACTCTGTGTTTGGTGTTGCAACCGATTTACCTGTGTTTTCTGATAATTTAACAAACATTTTATATCAGTTTAGTTTTAATTTTATCGGTATCGCTTTAGTCGAAGAAGGATTGAAATGGCTTTTCCTTTTTTTCATTACAAGAAAAAACAAGAATTTTAACAGCTTGTTTGACGGAATAATTTATGCAGTTTTTGTTTCACTCGGTTTTGCTGCTTTTGAGAATATTTTATACGTTTTAGAATACGGTTGGGGGACAGCGATTTCCAGAGCCATTCTTTCAGTGCCGGGTCATATGTTCTTTGCCGTTGTAATGGGTTATTATTATAGCTTGTGGAATGTTTATGAAAAGGCAAAACGTCAAGAAGCAGTTTTCGATAATAATGGAATGATACACATTACTTCAAAGAGATTCAGCGGTAAAAAACATCTGTTGTTATCTTTGTTGGTTCCTGTTTCAATCCATGGTTTCTATGATTTTTGTTGTTCATTCTCAAGCTTCGGGTCAACTATTATCCTTATTGTTTTTGTGATTTTTCTTTACATTTACTGCTTTAGAAAGATAAGGGATATATCAAAAAAAGATACAGCAGATGTTGCGGTTTCTTTTTCACTCGTTTGTAAAAAATACCCCGGATTGCTCGGGAAAATAACTGAAGCAAACAGTCAAAATGTAAATTGAATTTTTGTGGTGAATTATATGAGCAATGTATTTATAAGTTATAAAAGCGATGAATTCGATGAAGCAAATTGGGTCAAAAGAAGGCTTGAGGCTGAAGGTATTTCATGTTGGATGGCACCAATGTCTATTCACGGCGGTTTAAGCTATGCCGAGGAAATACCGAAAGCCATTCGTGAGTGTTGTGTTTTTGTTCTGATTTTATCTGATAAAGTCCGGGAGTCTAAATGGATTCCGCGAGAGCTTGACCAGGCTATCAACAATAATAAAACTATTTTACCTTTTATGATTGTTGATTGTGCTTTAAAAGATGATTTCGAGTTTTATTTATCAAATGTTCAGCGTTATGAGGCTTATAAAGACAAAGAAGAAGCCTTATTATGTCTTATTAGAGATATTAAAAATATCTTACATACCGATGTTGAACCAAATGTAGAAGATAACGTAGTCATCAAGGATGATGAAGTTGAAGAGACGCCCGATAAACTTGAACAGAAGGTGGATGAAAACAGTCGTTCTGCAAAAAAGCGTAAAAAGAAACACAAGAACCAAAAAGATAAAAGTGTTAAAAAAACCGATGGCAAAAAGAGAAAAAAGCCGTTGGTTATATTGGCTTGTATAGCTTTGTCGTTGGTTATTGTTTTTTCTTCTGTTTTTATTTATAATGCTAATAATACTGTTTGGATTTGTTCGGAATCATTTAAAAAAAGCGACTCGTTTTTACAATTCGAAAATGTTTCTGTCACCAACGAGGATATAGTAAATATGGCTGAGTTGGACGAAGTAAGTACGTTGATATTTAAAAAATGTCATTTAAAAGGTATTGATTTAAACCGCATTCTAATGCTTGTTACTTACAGCGTTACTTTTGACGGCTGTTCACTGAATAATGCGGATATTGCAAATCTTAACGTTAAAAATTCCGAAATTAATAAAATTATTCTGGATAATAATCCCGAGTTGAGCGATTTGTCTGTTTTAAGGGCATATGCGGGATCGGTAACAAGACTTTCTTTCAATAATTGTTCGGTCAGCGATTTAAATTTTATTAAAGATTTTAAAAATTTAACAAGCTTATCAGCTGTCAAGAATAATATTTCCGACATAACAGCGCTTGAAAATTGCGTATCTATTGTAGAGCTTGATTTATCAGAAAATAATATTTCAACCTTAGAACCCATAAGCGGGTTGGTAAATATAACGTCCCTTGATGTTTATAACAATAAACTGGTAAATCTTATGCCTCTTGAAAAAATGATTCATCTTACCGAAATTAATGCTTCTAATAACGCCCTTACTGATATTAGCGGACTTACTAATGCAACTCTGCTTGAAACAGTTAATTTCAGTAATAATCAGATTTCAGACGTTTCGGTGCTTGCCAAATCTTCTTTGAATCTTAATTCTGTAAATATCAGTAACAATAAAGTTTCTGATATTTCTTCTTTAGCGGTTTGTAATTTGGTTACCAAGTTTTTTGCCGATAATAACGCAATAACCGATGTCAGTGCCTTGAAAAATTGGGGTGAATTGTCAAGCATAGATATTTCTCACAATCAGATTGCTGATGTCAGTGCGCTTTCAGCTTGCCATAAGCTTTTACACATCGATTTATCTAATAATGTAATTACGTCTGTTGACTGTTTTGATTTTTCTGAACATCATGCGACGGGAATATACTTTAATATAAGCAACAATGTTATAACATCCGTGAAGCTTTCACCCTTTGATTGCTCGGATATGATTTTGTACGGCAACAAAATTGAAGATGTTTCTTTTTTAAACGGTTTTGAATACATTGCTAATCTTGTGTTTGATTATAATGAGAAGATTGATTTTGAGTCTTTAAAAAATACTAATTCAATGACATATTATGTACTTAATTGTCCTTTGGATAAGCAGGTTTATGTGTCAACAACCCTTGGTGCTTATTCTGTTAAATTTGAATTAGATGATTTTCAGTAATTTAAAAAGCAACATAGCCGCTGCATAAACGGTTATGTTGCTTTAATTTTATAATTCATAATAATCTTTAAGGGCTCGTATATCTTCTTCTTTGAATGCACCTTTAAATATGAACAAATCGTCAATGTTGAAAATTTGTTTTATTTCATTGTTATATGTGCCCAAGCCATCATTACCAACAGTAAACGGCATATTATCAAGCTCTGTAAGATATTGCGGTTCAAGAGTTGTTTCGTGGCAAAGCTTAAAATTATAATAAGTCTGCACTTTTCTGTTATCTTTATCAATTACAAAAATTCCGTGCACCCAGCCTGTAGAAATTTCAGGGGGAAAGGGTGTAACAAAATCAAAATCATCGTCACCGCAACCGATATTAAGAGCTGTGTTTGAACAACGGAGCGCCAATAAAATACCTTTTGTGCATCTTTTGCCACTCCAGTTTTTGTTTGCGAATACGGCCGGCTCGTCAATCAATTCTCTGTTTATTTTAAGCCAAACAGAAAACGTGATGCTTTCATTACCGAATTTAATATCATCAAAAATAAGGTGACCGTTGTTGCCAAGCTCAGTACAAGCACCGCGTACACCATCTGAGTAAAACTTAACAGTTCCGCACTCTGTCGGCGTACTTGTTGAAAAAGCATCTTCGTAATTATTATCAAAGAAAAGAGCAAGTTTGATTTTTTCTTTGCTTATAAAAGATAAAAGACCTTTTTCTGACCTTATTTCAGGTGTGGGTTTGGTTTGAGGGTTAAAGGGCTTGCCTACAATTTTTATGTAATTACCTTTGTATTCGCTGAAAATACCTTTGGGTATTTGTGAAGAAAAGCCATTGATGTCATAATTGGGGATATCAATACCAAAAGCGTAAAGAACAATTGCATAAAGATCTATTGTGCGCATGTCGCCGATTTTTGATTTTTTAATACCTTTGCCTCTTGCACCGAAGAAGATGTATTTTTCCGTGTCAGAATAACCGCCATGACTTCTTTCGTATCCGCCGTGGTCAGACAGGACAATAAATAATGTGTCGTCAATTATTCCTGCTTTTTCATAAGCGTTAAAAATTCTGCCAACCTGCTCATCTTCATAAGTGATTTTTTCAAGATGCTCCTTTGAGCCGTAACCGTACCTGTGACCGGCACCGTCGCCTTCATCTAAATGAACGAAAAGAAAGGTTGGTTTGTTTTCTATGCATTTTGTAACCTTGGTTGTTAATTCGGCATCATTACCGTTTGTGTATTTATCTACGTCTAAATCTTTTTCAATGAGACCGTTGTTTATCGGTGTCCAATTGCAGTAGGATGCAAGAGTCGCATTCGGAATGTGTGTTTTAATCCTTTTAAAAAGTGAGGGAAGTATATCACTTTTGTGGTCGTGTTGATTTAAAATGCTGTTAGTTAAGCCGTGAACAACCGGTTCAGCACCCAAAAGCATTGAACCCCAGTTTTCGGCACTTATTGTAGGGTCCATTGACAATCCGCTGAAGGTTTTGGCACTGTTTTCAAAAATTCTGTCAATATTTGGTGTTTCGGCTTTGGCGTTGAAGTTACCAATTCCGTCGATACCGATTACAACAACATGTTTATATATTATCCTTTCACTCATTGTTTACCTCCAAATAATCATAAAGTTCATTAAGCTTATCAATAGTGTCTTTTTTCCCTAAATCATAAGCTTTTTGCAATATCTTTCTGCTTTTTTCAGTAGTTTTGATTTTAATGCGTTCTGTTGGTCGTATTACAAAAATTCTTTTATCCGTTTCGAGTTTATCTACTAAATCACATTGCGATGAATAATAATGGTTTCTGTTTTTTAGTGTTTCAGAAAATAAAGGGTAATTTTTATAAAATAACTTTGTAAAATGAATATGTCCTTTTTTTCTGTAACCGGACGGTCTTGTTAAAACAACAATGATTTTATCATAACCTTTGTCTATATAGTTCTGAACAGGAATACTGTCACAAACACCACCGTCAAGGTAGGGTATGTTATTAATAATAACCGGCTTTGAAACAAACGGGAGCGAACCCGATGCACGAAGGTATTCCATACATTCAGAATTTTTTATGTCATATATAGATTTATATTCAGCAAGACCGGTATTCAGATTGCTGACAACGGCATAAAACTCAGTGGGATTGTTTCTGTATGTTTCGTCATCCATTACGTCAAGCTTGTACGGTAGATCGTCAAAATAAAATTGCTTGCTCATTAAATCTCCGGTTTTCAATAGTGATTTAACTCCAAGATTTTCGCTGATACCGGCATATTTAAGATTATAACGTAAAACTCTGCCTATTTGTTTTGATTTGTAATTGATGCCAAATAATGCACCTGCAGAAACACCGGCAACAGCATCAACAGAAATGTCGTTTTCCATAAGAGTATCAAGAACTCCTGCGGTATATAAGCCTCTCATTCCGCCACCCTCAAGAATTAATGCTGTTTTCATTTTGTTTTTACCTTCTTTAGAGTGAATGGATTCGAACCAGATATGCCTTAAATGGCCGAATTCACGCACCTTTGTAATTTTTTTGTCTCGTAATATTCTTTATTGTTTTCAGTGTAACTTCGTTTGCGATGAATAGCAGCGATATAAAGCCTAATAAAATTAATGGTGTTATATCGAAGGTAGTAGCAGTTGCAACGTACCCGAAAGTCAACTGAACTTCAAAGCCTAAAGCATAAGCACCACCCATATGGTATCCTGTTATATCTGCCGAAAACTCTTTTCCGAATCTGTCAGGAACACTGTGAAGAATACTTGGAAAAATTGGCCCGAATCCGATGCCGATTAAAAGTAAACCAATAAAAGAGAGTGCACCAAGAGGCAACGCTAAAAGCAACATACCAAGAAACGATGTGATAATTCCGCCTCTTATTAGTGTATTGTCGTTTGCTTTAAATGATATGAAACCCGAAATCAATCTGCCCAGCATAATTCCGCCATAATATAGTGAAATCCACTTTGCTGCAACATCGGGGGAAAGTCCGTGTGAGTTGACAAGAAAGCTTGCACCCCAGGTACCGATAAGGAATTCCATACTGCAGTAAAGCCCTTGTGACAATACACTTGTAATCAGACCCTTTGTTTTAAAAATATTTAGTTTTCCGCTTTTAGTATTTTCTTCTTCTTCTGCTGAATTGTCAGATTTATTATCAAAGCTTTTCCATTTTTTTAAAAACAAAACAACTAAAAATGCAATTGCAAATTGCATTATTGAGATTACTCGGTATCCGTTACGCCAGCTACCTGTTTCACCGTTAAGGAATAAGGACATAATAAGAGGACTGACGGTAACACCAACTCCCCAAAAGCAATGAAGCCAATTCATATGGCGGGCTTCATAATGGAGAGAAATGTAATTGTTAAGCGCCGTGTCAATTGCTCCGGCACCATAACGATAGTGCAAAGCATCATAACAACTATGTTTGGTGCAAAGCTTATGCCCAAGAGACCGGTTGCTGTTAGCAGAACCGATACAAAAGTAACATTTGGTGTACCGAATTTTCTTATAAGCTTACCTGCAATAAGACTTATACCACCCGTACATACACCGGTTATAATGCTGTAAAGGGAGGCGAAGCTTTCTGCCACCATAAATTCTTTATGTACAACCGGCCAGGCAACACCGAAAAGCGAGTCAGGGAGACCCAAAGATATAAAAACAACGTATATAATAGCCAGAATAGTTACCATAGAGACCTCGTTAATTGTTATGTTTTAATTTGTATCCCGGGGATAAATAATCCCCGTCATTCTTCTGATTTCATCCATTTGTTTTGCAATGAAAAGCGATTGTTCAAAAGTATTGATAGGGCTTTGAGTCAGACCCTTGTTTATACATTCGCAAGCATGTATAATCTGTTCTTCAAACCCATTTCCGCTGTAAGGACAAGAATAATTTTGTTCTTCACCGTCGTATATTACAATTTTTATATTCTGCGGTGCATAGCATCGATCAAGCTGTGCATAGCCTTTTGTGCCGTATAGATACCCGCCGCCGTTTTTGCGTAGTAAAACTGCGCTTGAAAGGTCTGCAATTGCTCCGCTTTTGTATTTTATAAGTGTACAAAGGTGGCTGTCAACACCGTTAAAGCTTTCTGCCTCTGCGCTGATTCTTTCTACATCGTTACCGAGATACCAGCTCGAAAAATACAAGCAATAGCAACCAACATCAAGTAAAGAGCCACCACCATTTTCAACCTTTAATGCGTGGTGATCCATTTCGTCTTCGTCGAAGGAATAACAGAATTTACCCTCGGCACACTTTATATCACCTAATATGCCGCTTTTTGCAATTTCAAGCATTTTTAACGTGCCCGGGACAAATCTTGCCCACATACCTTCCATAAGAAAAACGTTGTTTTTTACGGATGCATTAATCATTTGGCTTACTTCACGTGCATTGATTGCCAAAGGCTTTTCTGAAATCACGTGTTTACCGTAATTCATAAACATAATTGAGTATTCAGCGTGACCCGAATGGGGTACGGAAACATAAACAGCATCTATAACATCTGATTTCGCCATATTTTCGTAGCCTTCAAACCTGTGAGGAATATTAAATTCATCGGCAAATTTGTTTGCGTTATCAATACTGCGCGAGGCTACGGCTGTTAATTCTGCATTAGGTACATTTTTTATTGCGTTTGCAAATCTGTGTGCAATGTTACCCGGACCAACAATACCAAAACGAATTTTACCCATTATATTTCACCACCTAAAATTAAATTTAGTATATCATATAAAAATTTTATCTACAATATATAATTCTATTAAATAATGTGATATAATAAGAAAAATTGATTTAATTATGTTAGAGGTTGTTATGGATTTAATTACTGCAATGTATCAGCGCAATTCTGTCAGAAGATATAAAGATGAACCGCTTAGACGCGAGGACATCGAAAGCATCAATTCCGAAATATTAAAGGTTAATGCAGAAAGCGGATTGCGTTTTGTTCTTGTTACGGATGAGCCTGCTGCTTTTAGCGGTAAAATGGCAAGCTACGGGCATTTCAGCGGCTGTACGGATTATATTGTTTGTGTCGGAGAAAAGCATAGAGATGAAGATGTCGGATATTTTGGTGAAAAGCTTGCTCTCTTCTGTCAGTCAATAGGTGTAAATTCGTGCTGGGTTGCACTTACTTACAGTAAAAATAAAGTTAAAACTGAAATCCATAAAAATGAAAAGCTGTATATTGTTATATCTCTCGGATACGGGATACATCAGGGCAGACCTCATAAAAATAAGCCTCTTGAGGAGTTGTGCAGTTTCAAAGATGAAATGCCGCTTTGGTTCGAAAATGCAATGAAAGGTGCATTGACGGCACCAACCGCAATGAATCAACAGAAGTTTTATTTTGAATTACTTGATAATGATAAGGTTAAAGCAAAATCTCTTTTAGGACCTTATTCAAAAATGGATTTAGGTATTGTAAAATATCATTTTGAGTTAGGTGCCGGTGAAACTGATTTTGAGTGGGTTTGATATGATAAAGATTATGTTCGTTTGTCACGGTAATATATGCAGAAGTCCTATGGCTGAGTTTGTTTTCAAAGATTTAGTCCTTAAAAAGGGGATGGAAGACAAATTTTATATTTCTTCAAGTGCCACAAGTACCGAGGAAATATGGAATGGTGTGGGTAATCCTGTTTATCCACCCGCAAAAAGAGAGTTAGCGAAACACGGAATCTCTTGCGAGGGTAAAAGAGCGGTACAACTTAAAAGATCAGATTATGATAAATTTGATTATTTTATCGGAATGGATAGAGCAAATATCCGTAATATGAATAGGATATTAGAGAATGACCCACAGAACAAGATTTATAAATTATTAACCTTTGCAGGGCTTTCTGATGATGTTGCAGACCCTTGGTATACAGGGGATTTTGAAACTACATACAACGATGTTGCTGAGGGCTGTGAGGCATTACTTAATTTTATTTTAGATAAATAGGTGATTTTATGAAGATTGTATTGTTAACCGCTTTGGGTGTCGGCGGAGCTACAATGATTGGCTCTGTTATAGGTTTTATTTTTAAAAAGATTTCTCATAAATTCAGCGATATTGTGCTGTCTTTTGCGGCAGGCGTTATGCTTGCGGCGGCTGTGCTGGGTTTAATTATACCGTCGGTTGAATATGGTGGTAAATACGGTGTTATCATTACTGTTATAGGTATATTTTGCGGTGCTGCTTGTCTTAACCTTATTGATAAACTTGTTCCCCATTTGCATAGGCTTGTGGGCGTTGACCGCGAAGAGCATAAGGGTAATGAAAATTTGAATAAAATTTTACTCTTTGTTATGGCAATTGCTATCCATAATTTGCCCGAGGGCATCGCGGCAGGTGTCGGATTTGGTGGCGGAGATACGGGCGAAGCGCTTCTTATTGCAGGTGGTATTGCTCTACAGAATATCCCGGAGGGTATGGTTATCATCGGGCCAATGCTTGCGGCAGGCATCACTCCGAAAAGAACTTTTGTTTGTGCAATGGCAACGGGCCTTGTTGAGGTTCTTGGTACATTACTCGGCTATTTTGCAGTAAGTATTGCATCGTTTATATTACCATTTGCTCTTGCCTTTGCAGGGGGTACAATGCTTTATGTTGTAAGTGATGAGATAATTCCCGAAACTCACGCACACGGTAATGAAAGAGGCGCAACCTACGCTTTACTTGTAGGCTTTTGTTTGATGCTTGTTTCTGATGCTCTTTTGAATTAAAACTTTGATGGAGTGATTTATATAAAATACAAAAACATAGTAAAAGCTGTTTTTCTTGAGCGACCTAACAGATTTATTGCAAAGGTTCTTGTCGACGGAAAAGAAGAATTTGTTCACGTCAAAAATACGGGCAGATGCAAAGAGCTTTTGGTTAAGGGTTCAACTGTATATTTAAGCGTTTCTGATAACCCCAAAAGAAAAACTAAATACGATTTAATTTGTGTCGATAAAATCACCGATTGCGGTATTCTTAAAGTTAATATGGATTCACAAATACCTAACGATGTTGTTGGTGAATGGCTGAAAATCGGCAACTTGTTTTCTGATAAAGCAATTATAAAACGCGAAGTTTTTTACAAGAAATCCCGTTTTGATTTTTATATTGAAGATGGTGAACGAAAAGCTTTCCTTGAGGTTAAAGGCGTTACCCTTGAAGAAAACGGAGTTGCAATGTTTCCCGATGCACCGACAGAAAGAGGAATTAAGCATATTAATGAACTGATTGATGCTGTAAATGAAGGCTATGAGGGCTACATATTTTTTGTAATACAGATGAATAATGTAACATCATTTACCCCTAACTACCAAACTCACGCCGACTTTGGTGTAGCTTTGAAAACAGCACAAAACAGTGGTGTTAAAATAATGGCTTACAACTGTGTTGTTGCAGATGACAGTATAGTTATTGATAAAGAAATAAAAGTTAATTTGGACAGATAACGGATGTGAAATTATGTCAAAAAAATTACATTTACTTTGTAACGCGCACCTTGACCCCGTGTGGCAATGGGAGTGGGAAGAGGGTGCAGCAGAGGCTTTGTCAACCTTCCGCATAGCGGCTGATTTTTGTGAGGAATATGAAAATTTTGTATTCTGCCACAATGAAGCATTGCTTTATAAATGGGTTGAGGAATTTGACCCCGAGTTGTTCGCACATATTCAGGACCTTGTTAAAAGGGGAAAATGGCACATAATCGGTGGTTGGCATCTTCAGCCTGATTGCAATATGCCTTCGGGTGAAGCCCTTGTACGGCAGATAATGTCCGGCAGAAAATATTTTAAAGAAAAATTCGGTGTTGTGCCGAGAGTCGCTTTCAATGCCGACCCCTTTGGGCATAGTCGCGGACTTGTTCAGATAATGAAAAAGAGCGGATATGACGGCTATCTCTTTATGCGTCCGAGTCCTGCGTTCCTTGATTTACCTTCTAATGATTTCACATGGAAGGGTTATGACGGCTCTGAAATAACCGCTGTAAGAATGAGGGGCGGTTACAATTCGGCAAAAGGCAGAGCGACAGAAAAGATTTTAAGGCTCATTGATGAATGTCCCGAGGATGATTTCTTCTTATGCCTTTGGGGTATCGGTAATCACGGCGGAGGTCCCTCTAAAAAAGACCTTGATGATATTGATGCTCTTATTGAAGAACAAAATGAAAAGGGTGTTGAGGTTTTACATTCAACCGAGGAAGCATATTTTAACGACCTTAAAGAGAAAAAGGATTTACCCCTTTTCAGCGAAAGTCTTAATCCGTGGGCGCCCGGTTGTTATACAAGCCAGATTCGTGTTAAGCAAAAATACAGACTTGCCGAAAATACATATTTCCTTACAGAGTCAATGTGTGCTCTCGCATCTGCAGAAGGGTTAATGAAATACCCCGAAGAAAAGCTTGCAGAGGCAATTTATGACATAATCACTGTTCAGTTTCACGATATGTTACCGGGCTCATCAATCCAACCTGCAGAAGAAATGTGCATAAGAATGCTTGACCATGCAATTGAAATTCTTTCAAGAATAAAGGCACAGGCTTTCTTTGCCCTTGCATCGGGTCAGAAAAAAGCAACTGAGGATAAAATCCCGATTTTTGCTTATAACCCTTATCCGTACAGGGTTAAAGGTGATTTTGTTGCGGAGTTTATGTTGTGGGACCAGGTTCGTGACTTTGTGTTTATGAAGCCTGATGTTTATGATGAATATGGTAATATTTGTCCCACACAATGTGAAAAAGAGTACAGCACAATCCCCATAGAGTGGAGTAAAAGGGTAGTCTTTAACGCGACTCTTGAACCAATGAAGCTTAACAGATTTGAGTGTGCTTTTGATAGAGTTCCGCAAAAACCTTTTAAGGAATGCTTGTCGACGGATACTCATTTTGTTTTTGAAAGCAAAGATTTAGCTGTTAAAATCAATAAAAATACAGGCTTTATTGACTCTGTTGTTAAATGCGGTAAGGAGTATGTAAAAGAGGGGGCTTTTGCTCTTGAGGTGTGGGACGATAATTCCGATCCCTGGTATATGGAAGAAACCGCCTGGCTCAACAAAATTGGTGAGTTCAAGCTCCTTGACAGCGAAAATACGCAGAAATTCTGTAATACAAAAAATAAAATTGACGGAGTACATATCATTGAAAGCGGTGCCGTTCGCCTTGTGATTGAGGCAGTTTTTGGTTTCAATAACTCAAACGCAATTGTTAAATATATTCTTTCGAATGACGGCAGTCTTAAAATTGATGTTCGGGTTAACTGGAGCGAAAAGGAAAAACTTATAAAACTCAAGGTTCCCTCGGACTTTGGTGCAACTGAGTGTATCGGTGAGCATCCTTACGGCAGAGAAATTCTCAAAAACGGTCTTGAGGAAAATGTTTCGCAGAAATATATCGCCGTTTGTTCAGATCAATCTGCAATCCTCGCAGTTAACAACGGTGTTTACGGTTCTTCTTTTGATGAAGAGAAAGGTGAATTGCATATCACCCTTATGCGTTCTCCGTCATATTGTGCTCATCCTGTTGATGACAGAGTTGTAATGCCCCAAGACAGAGCAATGCCATATATTGAACAGGGCGAAAGAGATTTTTCTTTTGAATTCAGTTTTGGAGATAAAAAAGAAATACTTGATAACGCTTCGAGAATTGCACAGCACTTCAATGTCTCGCCAATGGTTCTTTCTTTTTATCCGACCGGTGTAGGAAGTTTGCCCCAAACACCCATAAGCATTACGGATAATGATGTTATTAACATAACAACATTTAAAAAGGCTGAGTATAGTGAAGGTTATATCATCCGACTTTTCAACCCGACGGAAGAAAAACAAACAGCAACCTTCTGTTTTAAGAGTAATAGAATAAGTGTCAACCTTGGTGCTTTTGAAATTAAAACTTTTAAGTGTAATGATTCGGAAATCACAGAAACACAGTTGCTTGAGGATGTGTATTAAATTCTTCATTATTTTCATTGCTTTTAAATTAATATGCGAGTATAATAATTAAAAATCGTCTGTTTGGAGGATTATGTATGGCAAAAAGAACAGATATTCATAAAATTCTTATTATTGGTTCGGGTCCTATAATTATCGGTCAGGCTTGTGAGTTTGACTATTCAGGTACTCAGGCTTGCAAGGCACTGCGTAATTTAGGTTATGAAATCGTCCTTGTGAACTCTAACCCTGCAACAATTATGACCGACCCTGAAACCGCAGATGTTACTTATATTGAACCTCTTAATGTTGAAAGGCTTGAGCAGATTATTGCAAAAGAAAGACCCGATGCGCTTCTTCCTAACCTTGGCGGTCAGTCAGGTCTTAACCTCTGTGCAGAGCTTTATAACGCAGGTGTCCTTGATAAATATAACGTTGAGGTTATCGGTGTTCAGGTTGATGCTATTGAACGCGGTGAAGACCGTGTCGAATTTAAAAAGACAATGGATGAGCTTGGTATTGAAATGGCTCGTAGCGAGGTTGCTTACAGCGTTGAGGATGCTTTGCGTATTGCGGATGAGTTAGGTTATCCCGTTGTTCTTCGTCCTGCATATACAATGGGTGGTGTAGGCGGTGGCCTTGTTTATAATAAAGAAGAGCTTAAAACCGTCTGTGCCCGTGGCTTGCAGGCAAGTCTTGTGGGTCAGGTTCTCGTCGAAGAATCAATTCTCGGTTGGGAAGAGCTTGAGGTTGAGGTCGTTCGCGATAAAGACAACAATATGATTGCTGTTTGCTTTATTGAGAATATTGACCCTCTCGGTGTTCATACGGGTGACTCTTTCTGTTCTGCTCCTATGCTCACGATTTCAGAGGATTGTCAGAAACGATTAAAGGAACAAGCCTTTAAAATTGTTGAATCCGTTCAGGTTATCGGCGGTACTAATGTTCAGTTTGCTCACGACCCCGTAAGCGACAGAATAATTGTTATTGAAATTAACCCTCGCACATCCCGTTCATCGGCTCTTGCTTCAAAGGCAACAGGCTTTCCCATTGCGCTTGTTTCTGCTATGCTTGCAACCGGGCTTACTCTTAAGGATATCCCTTGCGGCAAATACGGTACTCTTGATAAATATGTTCCCGACGGTGATTATGTTGTAATTAAATTTGCACGTTGGGCATTTGAGAAATTCAAAGCCGTTGAGGACAAGCTCGGTACACAGATGCGCGCCGTAGGTGAGGTAATGAGTATCGGTAAAACATACAAAGAAGCTTTCCAGAAAGCCATCAGAAGCCTTGAAACAGGCAGATATGGTTTGGGATATGTCAAAGACTTTAACTCCCTTTCTAAAGAGCAGTTATTAAAAATGCTCATTACTCCATCAAGCGAAAGACATTTTATTATGTATGAAGCACTCCGCAAAGGTGCAACAATTGATGAAATTCACGAGATCACAAAGGTTAAGCATTATTTTATAGAACAGATGAAAGAGCTTGTGGATGAAGAAAATGAGCTCCTTGAATTCAAAGGCGGTTTGCCCACAGATGAGCTTTTGATTTCTGCTAAAAAGAACGGTTTTTCCGATAAATACATCAGCAAGCTTCTTGAAATCAGCGAGGATGATGTTCGTAACCGCAGAATTGCTCTCGACGTTATTGAGGAGTGGGAGGGCGTTCACGTAAGCGGTACTCAAGATAATGCTTATTATTACTCAACCTACAACGGCACAGATAAAAACAAAATTTCTGATGAAAAGCCGAAAATTATGATTCTTGGTGGCGGTCCTAACAGAATCGGTCAAGGCATTGAGTTCGACTATTGCTGTGTTCACGCATCAATCGCGTTGAGAAAGCTTGGCTTTGAAACGATTATTGTCAACTGTAACCCTGAAACCGTTTCAACAGATTATGATACATCGGACAAGCTTTATTTTGAACCGTTGACTTTGGAAGACGTTTTGAGCATTTATAATAAAGAAAAGCCCGTCGGTGTTATTGCTCAGTTTGGCGGTCAGACTCCTCTTAACCTTGCGGCAGACCTTGAAAAGAACGGTGTGAAAATTCTCGGCACACCTCCGTCAGTTATTGACCTTGCAGAAGACAGAGATTTGTTCCGTGAAATGATGGAAAAGCTTAATATTCCGATGCCTGAATCAGGTATGGCTGTTAATGTGGAAGAAGCTTTGGAGATAGCCGCTAAAATCGGTTATCCCGTTATGGTGCGTCCTTCTTACGTTCTCGGCGGCAGGGGAATGGAAGTAGTTTACGACGATGAAAGTATGGTCGGCTATATGAATGCGGCTGTTGGCGTAACTCCGGACAGACCTATCCTAATTGACCGTTTCCTTAACCACGCTCTTGAATGTGAAGCTGATGCTATAAGTGACGGCATTCACGCATTTGTTCCTGCTGTAATGGAGCATATCGAGCTTGCAGGTGTTCATTCGGGCGACTCCGCTTGTATCATTCCCTCAAAGCACATCAGCGATGAAAATGTTGAAACAATTAAGGAATATACAAGAAAAATTGCAGAAGAAATGCACGTTAAAGGCCTTATGAATATGCAGTATGCAATTGAAAACGGTAAGGTTTATGTTCTTGAAGCAAACCCCAGAGCATCAAGAACAGTTCCTCTCGTTTCAAAGGTGTGTAACATAAGAATGGTTCCTCTTGCAACTGATATTATTACATCGGAATTAACGGGCAGACCTTCTCCCGTGCCTGCACTTAAAGAGCAGATTATTCCTTATTACGGTGTTAAAGAAGCGGTTTTCCCCTTTAATATGTTCCAGGAGGTTGACCCCGTTTTAGGTCCTGAAATGCGTTCTACAGGTGAGGTTCTCGGTTTGTCACATTTTTATGGAGAAGCGTTCTTTAAAGCACAGGAAGCAACACAGTCAACATTACCTCTTGAAGGTAAGGTTCTTATTTCTGTAAACCGAAGAGATAAAGATGAGGCTGTTGAAGTTGCGCGTAAGTTCAACGAATGCGGCTTCTCAATTATTGCAACGGGTAGTACCTATGACAGAATCATTGCAGAGGGTATACCTGCCGAAAAGGTTAAAAAGCTTGACGAAGGCAGACCGAATACTCTTGATATTATTACAAATGGTGAAGTTCAGCTTATTGTTAATTCACCCTTGAGTAAAGACAGCACCGAAGACGACAGCTTTTTGAGAAAGGCTGCCATTAAGTCAAAAATTCCTTACATCACAACAATGGCAGCAGCTAAGGCTTCTGTTGACGGAATTTCAAAGCTTATTAAATATAAGAGCAGTGAAATTATGTCTTTACAAGACCTTCACAAAGAAATACACGATGCATAATTAAAAAAAGAGGTCGGATTTTTAGTCCGACTTCTTTCTTTATATCATTCAATTATAAATGTTGTTATTGTGTTACCTTTAAGTGTGTAGTTGAATTTGCCGTCTGTAAACTCAAAGCAGGGGAGCTGCTTCCGGTTTTCACCGTCTTTGAGATTACCTGATGTACGGATAATTTCTGCTTTCCCTGAAATGTTTTTAAATTCACTAACATCTATTGTTTTTTCTATATTATTCTTTTTATCGTTTACACATACCACGATAACTTTATTGCATTCTTTGTTGTACGATGCCAGAGTGTCTGCATCACAATGGATTATTGTATCACCGGGGCGGATATATCTGCTGAATTGACCCATTGCGTAATATTTTTTAGAAAGATATATTTTCTTTTCATCGTGTTCTACAAAGGCGAGCCCCCAATATCCGTTTTCGGTTGAGGGGAAGCCGGAATCTGCAATGCCGTTCCAACCGTCTTTGCTTTTATGGTGGTCTATTGTCAGCCAGATTACCCATGCAGAAGGGGAAAGAGCGTTGATGTCAGAAATAATCTTTTTAGAAAGCCACAATGCAGCACCCATTTCTCCTGCATCTTCACCCATTGTGTCGCTCCAATCAGTTTCGCTCATCCATATATTCATATTTTCGTTTTGCATTAATCTGCCTAATTCTTCAATTCTCTCTGTGCCGTATGTATGAGTGTTTACTCGGTCAAGGACTTTCTTTACATCGTCTGAATAATTGAGAAATTCCTCAAGCTGTTTATCGGTAGAGGTTTCGTCGCTTGCAACTATTTTTATATGATTTAAGTCTTTGTCTTTTATTGCTCTCGCGGTTTCGATGATAATTCTGTTCTGGCTCTCACCGCAATCATAATGGCAACCCTCTTGCTTTTCGCTGAACTCCTTCCAATAATCTGTGTTTGGCTCATTCATTGGCGATACGCAGTAAACATTTATATTTAAAGTGTTATTAATGTATTCGGTTACATTTGCAATGTATTCTGCAAAGTCCTTGTAACAATCATCTTTAAGGTTGTTTGAATCAGGGGGTGTATTACCTCCCGTGCAACCGCTTTTTGTCATAAAGTATGGGGGAGAGTTTGAAAACACCTCAACCAAAGCATTTTCACCGGCTTTATTGTACGCAGAGCGTAATACATTCAATTGATTTTTATCTGCATTGTAATCATAAACGAATTTTTGTGAGGCTTCATCGTATTTTAACCACCCCGGTACAGCCGAATCTGTTCTTTTAATATGGTTGTGAGTCGGGTCATCACCACCGCCGATATTGTATCGCATTATATTAAGATTTAATCCATTTTCGCTAAAGAATAATTCAGCAGCTTGCTCTGTAAGCTCGGGTGAATATCCGATTCTGTGAGCCCACCAGCAAAGGCTTGTGCCCCAACCCTCAAACTTTCCGTTGTTGGTCTTTGAAGCATTTTTTTTGCTGACTGTAATTACGTTATTCATTAACTCACTTCCTTTATTAGATAATACAATCATTATCAGATTAATTCAACTGTTAACATAAATCTTATTGAACAAAAATTGATAGTGTATTAAAATAAAACTAAAATCTTTACTTATTCTTTACTATTTTATAGATTTATTTTGATTTGTTTGTGGTTAAATACAAACAGGTCAAAAGGATTACGGAGGTTTTTTATGTACCGCGTGCTTGTTTGTGACGACGATAATGCAATATTGGAGTCAATCAAAATTTTTCTTCAGAATGAAGGTTATGAAGTTCTTACGGCTGTTGATGGTGTTGAAGCTTTGAATGTTATTGATAATAATGAAATTCATTGTCTTGTTCTTGATATTATGATGCCGCGTCTTGATGGATTGAGAACCATAACCAAAATCAGAGAAAAATATACCTTTCCCATAATTTTTCTTTCGGCTAAAAGTGAAGATACCGATAAAATTACGGGGCTTGGTTTCGGGGCAGATGACTATGTTACTAAGCCATTTAACCCGTTAGAGCTTGTTGCAAGGGTGCGCTCACAAATAAGACGATATGTTTCATTCGGTAGCTTGCAGGTTACAAAAAATACGCTTGTAACAGGCGGACTTACACTCAATAAGGAAACAAAAGAGGTTTGTGTTGACGGCGATGCAGTCAAGCTTACAGCCAGAGAGTACAACATTCTTCAGTACCTTATGGAAAATATGGGTAAGGTTTTGTCAAGCTCGCAGATATATGAGGCTGTCTGGAATGAGGTTTCTTTTCATACAGAAAAAACTGTAACGGTGCATATAAGAAATATCCGCGAAAAAATTGAAATTAATCCTAAAGAACCTAAATATTTAAAGGTGGTGTGGGGTCTTGGATACAAGGTTGAAAAGATTTAAGTATTCATTATTTACAAAGTTTTTATGCTGGTTAACGGCAGTTCTGTTGTTCTGCTTTTCGCTACTTGTTGGTGTAAATGTTGCTGTGGGCATGTATTTTTTTGGAGTGGAAAATGCTCTTGAAAATAAAAAGACTGATTTTTTCTTAACTAATCCCGTTATTTCTCAGGTGAATTCTGATGTTTACACTGTCATAAGTCTCGGTAGACAAAATCTGAGTGTTTATGAAAATGTAATTGATGCAAACAAGACTGTAATTGTTGATAAATTAGCCGATAAGTTCCTTGATGATAAAGCTGCAATGATTAAAAGTGAGCTTGAATATGCTGTCAGGAATTTCGATGATTCTTATTATGAGCATAATGATACTGTTTCCGTAACTGAAGAGGGCGAGTTTACAACATCTGTTTATGTTCCGTCTGATTATCCCGAAAGCATAAAAATGGCTGTTCAGGTTCTTGCAAATGCCAAAGGTCGCGATTTCTTAAAATATGATGCCCTTGTCCGTACAGAGGCTTTTGCTGCAGCTGTGCCCTATACCGAGGCAATAGATTTCCCTGATGGTTCAAGATTGGATTTTCACGTTGATGTTAATTACGGATATGATGAAACTAATGTGAAAAATTATATAACAATGTGTTTTGAAGAACAGGCCGAAGAATTTTTGAGAGGCTTCAGAGTGGATAGCTACAACGCTGACCAATTAAGCGAGCGTGAAAACCTTAAATATTATGTTGAAAACTACGATGGGGAGATTTACAGTAATATCAATTCTATTCCTGCTAATATCCGTGATTATAATTATTACATTTATAATGCAGGGGATAAGGTTGCTGTTAAAGGTCTTGAACCTTATAAATTCCATGAATTTTTAAAGGATAATCCTTGTAAAAAATTATGTTTATACTTTGAAAATGATATTAAATATAATGATATTTATAAAGGCTTATATGATGCATATAACCGCAACTTATCGGTTGATTTTAATAAGATGATTATCATTTTCGGCATATCATTTCTTCTTTCGCTAATGTTATTGGTTTTGTGGCTTCGTATTTGCGGACGTAAGGCAGATAAAGATTTAAGTACTGCGCGAATTGATAAAATTCCCAATGACATACATTTGATTTTATCCGTCGGACTTATAGCGCTTTTATCATATGGTGTATATAATTTTGTCTATTTGAACTGGCATGATATGTTTTTCTTCGAAAAAAGGTTAGAAAAATTCCTTTATTTCCTTTTGTTTGTTTACGTGTTTATTTGTATGGCTGTTTTCACAGAATGGCTTTCTTCTGTTGTTCGAGTTGCCGGAAGCAAGAGCGGATATTTCAAAAATACAGTAATTGCGCGTGTTTGGAATTGGGTTAAAAAGCTGTTTTTTAAGTTAAAAGCTGTTTTCGGTTATAAGCCCAAACGAGTAAAAGTTCAAGTAATTTTACTTTCGGTCGGCTTCATTTTATTGAATGTTGTTATCCATATAATATGCATATCATTGCTTTTCGAGGGTGATTATCCTGAAATCGGTGTTGTTCTTTACATTTTAGTAACCTTGTTTAACGTTTTTGTTATCTACAAAATGGTTAAATTCTTCAAGCAGCTTGATTTGATTGTGGATGGCTCTTTTAAAACTGAGGATATTGATTTTAAAGGTGAGAAAGTACCCGGCATTCTTAACACACTTGCACATAATATGAGCGACAGCAACAGTAAGCTCAATGTTGCTATTGAAGATGCGGTTAAAAAGGAGCATCTTAAAACTCAGCTTATAACAAATGTTTCACACGATTTGAAAACGCCGCTTACATCCTTGATATCTTATTCTGAATTACTTTCTGAGTGTGACATTAAGAATGAAGATGCAGAAAAATATATTGATGTTATCAATCAGCAGTCCAAAAAACTCAAGATACTTATTGAAGACCTTATTGAAGCTTCGAAGGTTTCAACGGGTAATGTTACGCTGAATAAAACCCCGATAAATCTTTCTGAGCTTGCAGTTCAGGCAATTGTTGAATATACATCCGATTTTGAAAAAAATGAGCTTGAGCTTATATTTACAGAGCCTGAAAATCCTTTAACCGTTTTTGCTGACGGTACAAAAACCTACAGAATAATTTCCAATCTGCTTAACAATGCAAAGAAATACTCTGCACCTCACACGAGGGTTTATGCTTCAATCTCTGAGTCTGACGGATTTGGATTGATTGAAATTAAGAATATTTCAAAGGAACCCCTTAATATAAGCCCCGATGAGCTTACAGAAAGATTTGTAAGAGGGGATGAGTCGCGAACAAAAGAAGGTAACGGCTTAGGTCTTGCCATTGCAAAGGATTTATGCGTGATTCAAGGCGGTTCAATGAATATTGCTATTGACGGGGATTTGTTTAAAGTTACTGTTAAACTTCCGTTGAATAAATAATATATATTTTTTCTCAAGAAATGTGTATCATTGAAAAGCGACAAGTTTCTAACGAAACTTGTCGTTTTTCATGGCGCAGACGGTGGGATTCGATGGGCTCCGCCCATCGTTTGCTACGCAAACACCCGATTATGTTCGGCTTTGCCGAGGTGGGTTCGAATCCGATTTGAGAAAGAAAAGCAGAGAGTATTACTCCCGGGTAACACTCTCTGTATATTGGCGCAGACGGTGGGATTCGAACCCACGAGCCCGGTTAAAGGCTAACGCATTTCGAGTCAAGTGTCAAAAAACGAACTTAACGGAATTTAACGGAAGATAACGGCAACCAAGAGAACCCCGAAAACCCCGATGATTTCAGGGTTCTTTCGGTTTTTATATCAAAAAACACAGTGAAAATCAGAGTCTAAA
>JAGASD010000032.1 GCA_017621885.1 Clostridia bacterium
CTACAAGGGAAGCGAAGCGTACTTCCGCAAGACTGCTCGACAAGGTAGTCGGTGGCTAAAAACAAAACTTTCCCTTGTTTTCGCTCATAAGGGCAAAAACAAGGGAAAATACATTAAATACGAGTATGAAACTGCTGAAAAGTCCAGTAAAATCAAGGGTTTTCAGAGAGTTGGTTAGATAAATTGGAATTTATCGTTATAAATTAATATCAATTTCGTATTTATCATCAATAAGCAAATAATTGACTTTGTGCTTTTGAGCGAGTTCTAACACCTGTGCATGATCTGCTAACACGCTTTCCAAAGTGCAATCTGTATCATCTCCACGATTTTCAATGACACTTGCATATTTCTTAATGTCAGCAAAATGATTTCTTATATAGTTCTCGCTCATTACAATGCAGTAGTATCTAATATTTTCGAGATATTCTTGTTGAAAATATTTCGACCATTCAAAAGGAATATAGCAACCTTCGACAATTAGGTTCTGATTGTTCTCAATAACAGTTTTTATCATTTCCCGAACAATCGGCCATAAATATTCGGTCAATTCATTATCATCCATAGGAGTAAGCTCTGTATTACCGCTACGAATTAAGCCCATTTTCAGATGGTCTATTGAAAGATAGGGGTATTTATATTTTTCAAGCAGTTTTTGAGCAAGTGCAGTTTTGCCCGTATGCGATGCTCCCGTAATTAAAATAATCATTATCTCACCTACAAATTCTTATTTTCCTAACTGTTCGACAAATTGGAATTTGTATAAATAAAATTAAATAGTCGCCAGTCACCAGTCGCCAGATGCCAGTTTTCGAAACAGAAATTGAGTCGTTCTAAATACTTTTAGTTTTGTTTAAACAAATTAAGAAGAATAAAGCTGTTGTTCCAATGCTGGTAGCTGGAGACTGACAACTGGTAGTTTCACAAATTCTTATTTGTCGAGTTGATTATATCACCAATCAACAACTAAAGCAATAAAAGAAAAGAACAGATAACATGAAGCTATCTGTTCTTCCGTGGTCGGAGTGAGAAGATTCGAACTTCCGGCCTCCTCGTCCCGAACGAGGCGCTCTACCAAACTGAGCCACACCCCGATTGATGCACAACAGATTATACTCTATTGTGCAGATAAAATCAAGAGTTTTTTGTTAAGGAGAGATTTATTTTTTTGAGTGAGCTATTTATTTGATTAAATGCATTGCATTTTTTATAGGATTTGATAAAATATATTCATAAAATTATACACTTATAAGTGAAAGAAGGCGTTTTTTTGATTACTAAAGCTGAATGGAAAAATATAAGAGGTTCTTCCTCAAAACCCGACCAGATTATGCTTTCTGTTAAAGGTGATGCGGCACATTCAATGACTGTCCGCTGGAGAACGGATGTAACAGTTGAGAGCGGTTATGCTCTTTACAGAGCAGAGGGTACAGATGAATGGAGCAGAGCAGATGCTTTGAAGCATCCATTTGAAACAGATATGGATGAAAGTAATTTCTTCTTTGCGGATATGTCGGGTCTTTCGGCAGATACAAGGTATGAATACACCTGCGGTGATGATGCAAACAGAAGTGAGATATATTCTTTCAAAACAACAAAAGAAAATGCAACAAGGTTCTCGTTCCTTTGTATGTCCGACGTTCAGGCGGGTGACGCAGAGCCTCCCGCAGATTATTCCGTTCTTAACGGTATTCTCAAAAAATTCCTTAAAGAGCATCCTGAGTGTGATTTTATTCTTACAGCAGGTGACAACACCAACTGCGGTCAGACAGACATTCAATGGACGGGTCTTTTTGAAGGTCTTAAAGGCATAATGGAATATATCCCCGTGATGTTCTGTATGGGTAACCACGATGATATGGGCTTCAGCAGTTATTTCACAAAAGAGGATAAGTATTATTCCGAGCACGCAACATATTTTACAAACCAGCTTTGGGGCAGCTATGAGCATAACGGTCCTGAGGGCTGGATAATTGCTAACCACTCATTTAACTACGGTAACGCTCTTTTCTGTTGCACAGGTACAAGCGGTTATGAGGAAATGAACGATTGGCTTGTTGAAATGGCTGATAACAGCAATAAAACCTGGAAATTTGCTGCTCACCATTTCCCTGTGAACTATGGTGGTCCCCAGATAGAAATTAATGATACATATCCTGCTATGCGTGACGGTATGGATAAATATGACGTTGTTTTCTCGGGTCATGAGCACAGCTTTGCCCGTTCGTATCCCCGTAGAAAAGAGGGGCTTTATGATAAGCCCTCTGAGGGTACAATTCATTATAATCTCGGTGCAGGTCACCGTAATCCTCCCGGAACAAGGGTTGTGCCAAAGGTATGGAATGCAAAAACATACTGCCACGAGGAAGAGCTTTCTATGTTTTCAATAGTTGATATTGATGGTGATAAATGTACAATTACAGCCTATGTTGAGGATGGCAGAATTGTTGATCAGTGCGTTATAGATAAAGGTGCAGACATCATTCTTCCTTATGATCCAGCACCCGTTTACAACAGACCGCGACTTAAATTCAAGGGTTATGATTTGGGTATCTGTGTTGCTCACAATCTGCCCGAAAAAATAGACGGGTATTGGTATTTGCCGATTGGTCAGCTTATCGGCTTTGTAGGCGGTGACGTTGAACGCTCAGCCGGTAAAATCCGTGTAGGTATTTACGGCAGAACCTCTGAGTTTACTGAAAACTCAAAAACCGTGGTTACAGACAGCGGTGAATACGAAATGGAAGCGCCTTGTCTCAGGCTCAGCGAGGGTCAGCTCTACGCTCCCATGGACGGCTTCTGCAAAAATCTTCGTATGCAGGCATATTATTATGAGCACAATAATTTTATCGATATCGCTTCTGATACAGAGCATGTTCCCGTACCGAAGCAGCCTTGATTATTGATTGTGTTTTTCGGAGATGATTTTTTATGTCAAAGGTATATTTTACGTCTGATATTTCACCCGAGGGTGTCTTAAAGCTTTATAAAAAGTTAGGTGTTGAATTAAACGGCAAGGTTGCCGTTAAGGTTCATTCGGGCGAAAAGGGTAATCAGAATTTTCTGAAGCCCGGTTTCTGGAAGGATATTGTGGACTTCGTTGGCGGTACTGTTGTTGAATGCAACACCGCTTATGAAGGTGCAAGAAACACAACAGAAAGACATTTGCAGGCTTTAAAAGACCACGGCTGGAGTGATTCTTTTAAAGTTGATTTGCTTGATGCCGAGGGTCCGGATTTAGTGCTTGAAATCCCTGAGGGTAAAAAAATAAAGAAAAACTATGTTGGTAAAAACATTGAAAAATATGATTCTATGTTAGTTCTTTCCCATTTCAAGGGACATCCTATGGGCGGCTACGGCGGTGCGCTCAAGCAATTATCAATCGGGGTAGCTTCTTCTTACGGCAAGGGCTATATTCACGGTGTGGGTAATCCTGATAATTTCCGGACCTCTGACCACGATTCATTCCTTGAATCCATGGCGGATGCGGCAAAATCAGTTGTAGACTTTTTCGATAATAAAATAGTTTATATCAACGTAATGAAAAATATGTCCGTGGACTGCGACTGCTGTGCAGTTGCCGAGGACCCTTGTATGGGTGATATAGGTATACTTGCTTCAACCGACCCCGTTGCAATTGATAAGGCTTGTCTTGATTTGGTTTATAAATCAGATGATCCCGGTAAGGGTCACCTTATTGAACGCATTGAGTCCCGTAACGGTATACACACTATTGATGCCGCGGTTGATTTGGGTATCGGCTCAACTGAATATGAGTTGATTGGTATTGATGAATGATGGAGGAAGTTTATGTATAAGCAAAAGCTTTCTTTATCATTGAACGGCGATTTCGGAATACCGTTTGAAGAACAGGTTCGTCTTTTCAGAAGAACGGGCTTTGAAGCTTTTACGGGCCACTGGAGATACGGTGAAGATGAAAGCATAATAAGCTGTGCAAAAGCGGGCAGGGAAGAGGGAATGGAATTCAACGCTCTTCACGCTCCCTTCGGTTGCACGGCTGATATGTGGAATGAAAAAGAAAAAGAGGGCGCAGAGCAAGGTGTGAAGGAGCTTTCACATTTTCTTGAGCTTTGCAGTGCTCTTGAGATACCCGTAATGGTTTCCCACGTTTACGTAGGCTTTGATAAGGAGTGCGAGCCCACGTCGTTTGGTCTTGAGAATTATGGCAGGGTTATTGAACACGCTGAAAGGCTTGGTGTTAACATCGCTTTTGAAAACACCGAGGGTGAAAATGGTTTGAACGCAATTCTTGCAGCATTTAAAGATAAAAATCACGTTGGCTTTTGTTGGGATTCGGGTCACGAAATGTGCTATAATGACTCTAAGGATTTGTTGGCGCTTTACGGTGACAGACTTTTTATTACCCATATTAACGATAACCTTGGGGTCAAATCCTTTGATGGTGTTAAGTTCTGGCACGACGATCTGCATCTTTTACCCTTTGACGGGATTGCGGATTGGGAATACAACGCAGAGCGGCTTGTGAAAACAGGCTTTGACGGTATTCTTACCTTTGAACTGAACAACAAATCAAAGCCAAATCGTCACGAGAATGATAAATACTTCAAAATGCCTGTTGAAGAATACGTTGCCGAGGCGTATGCAAGGGCGTGCAGATTTGCGGTGACGGTTAATAAAGCTCGTAATTCGTAATGCTTAATGCGTAATTAACGAGTTGCGGAGCGAAGATTAAAAATTGTAAATTGAAAAACGAGAGGCTTCATCTTGCGTTGAAGCCTCTCGTTTTATTTTGTGTTGATTTTTTAATATGTTTTTTGATTGTATAAATCTTTATTGGGGTTGGCTCTGTGAAAGAAATTGTAACACCGTAAAACAGATAGGTTCATTGTCTGTTTAATATCTGTTGTAAATTGGTGTTTCGGTACTTTTTAATGATTTTACCCGATTTGCCCGGACGAATTTAATTATAATGGTTGAATGTGTTTTTACCTATATCCTCAACATAACTTTTAAGACTGCATGGTTGTCTTTGTTTGAACAAAAAACATTAATATAAGCTCTTAGTCATCAATAGTATTCGACGGTGAAATGATCTTTGAGATTTGTTGGTGCAGTCTCTACATTTTGAGGAATAATTAATTTTTCTAATGCCGGAGGTTTTTTGGAGATAATATTTGGATCAATTCTTGTTATTGGCGGAAGTTTTAGTGTTTTTAAATATGGATTGTTACGGAAACAAGTTCCGCCAATATATGCATTATAGTTACTTGAAAACTCAAAATAAGAATCGGTTTTAGCCGGGGGATAGATACAGTTATGATATTGTACACCGTTAACTAAAAAACCTTTAACATATAAAACTCCGTTTTCAGAAGTGAAAGTATTGTTCCCGCTTGGGATTGAAAAACTTTTTAAGTTTGTGCAGTTGTAGAAATTTTCATTATAAACAGAGTACAGAATTTTTGAAAAAGTGATGCTCTCAATGTACGGGTTGTCCATAATCGCATTTTTATAAATGTAGTTTGCTGTATCGGGAAGCGTATAGTGAGCGGTTGTTTTTGCTCTGGGATACCAAATGAGTCTACAGTTCGGGTAACTGTCTGTGTGAGTGAAAACAACGCCTTCGAAGGATCTCATGCGAGACAAACTATTATTGTAAGCGGTGTTGATTTTTTCACTCATATTCACCGCGCTTATTTTGGGACAGTTTGTAAAGAGTACATCAAAAGTAAAGGAGGTGGTTACTTTGGTACCGTCACTATTGATAAAATAATTATAAGTTTCAAACGGGAACGTAATCGTTGTCAAATTAGGTAAATTATTGAAAACTGCGGTGTTATGTGGCAAATAAAAATATCCGGTTCCGCTGGTTCTGCCTAAAAAGGTGATGGTTTTTATATTACTGTTGTTTGAAAAAAGATTTTCAGAAAGATATGTTACATTTTTTCCGTCAATGGTTGACGGAACCACTATGTCGGAGGCGTTCCCGGTATAGCGTATAAGCTTGATTTTTCCTTCAACCTCGGTGTATGTAAAATCGACAGAAGAATCTGTGCCTGAAGAAGGTTTTGTGGTTGGGGTTGTTACAGTTGTTGTTACAGGTCTTGTCGTCGGGGGGAGCGTTGTGACAATTGTTGTTGAGGGTGTTACTGTTGTTACAGGCTTTATGGTGGTGGAGACGGTTGAGGTAGTGGTAGTACTGTTCGTTGTTCTGTGTTCCTCCGTGGGTGCTTTTACAGTTGTTGAGTTTTCATCCTTGTCACCCAAAACGGAATCTATCAGTTGCTCGAAAAAACCTTTCTTTTCGGTTGTTTCAACAACTGTACCGCCGGTTGTGCTGTTTTCGTTGAACGACTCGGAGGTGTTGTTGTCATCACTATCAGAATTAAAATTGAAAATTTTGTCAAACAGACCCTGCTTTTGTGTGGTTGAAGCTGTTACTGTCTGTACTTTGGTAACGGCAACAACGTCGGTTACCTGCTCGCCGTTCTCATCTGTAACCGCAACACCGTTTTCTTCCGTAACCGGAACGTAATACGTTTCTTCAATGATAATTGTTGTTTCGGTGGTTTGGGGCTTAGGGGCTGACTTTGCTTTTTTTATTGCGCTTATACAAATACCGATAATCAGCAGAAAGACTAAAGCAATCAATACCGCTTTAAGGTTGAATTTGTTATTTTTTTTAAACCACAGAAGGAGCGGTTTTTTTCCCTTTTTTCTTTCTTTTTTATTTTTGGCTGCATCGATTGAATAAAAGCATTTCAGACAAAAAGCAGCCTCCTCCGGAATCGGATTACCGCATTTGGGACATTTCTTTTCCATAATATACCCTCAATATTTAATGATTTGATAAATTTTGCTGACAGCTGTACAATAAGCTTTCGGCATATTGTGTCGAAAAATTCAGCAAAATTGTATAAAATAAAGATAATGGTTTTGTTACGAAAAGTCAAGTGAAAATACATTTACCGTAACACGTTGAACCGCTGAAAAATAAAGGTGCCGTAAAAAACTTGCGTTTTTTTACAGCCCCTTTATTATATGTAAGATTATTGTTTTGCGCCGTTGTCGAACATTTCGAGGGTTTTTACAGTTGCTGCAAAGCAGTTTGCAATACCGTCTTCGTTCATATTGTCGTAAGAGTCAAGGCGTGTGTGGTAATATCTTTCAAGCTTGTGGTTAAGGCCTGTAACGCCTGCTGCTCTGAAACCGCCCTGTGTAAAGCCTGCTGCGTCAACAGCACCGCCAAGGGGAGGAATCCAACCTTTTTGACAAGGAACACCAACTTCTTGTGCAGCTTCATAGAAAAGGTCTGCAATATCTTTATCTGATTTAACAGTACCGTTAAGGTCACGGTAGTTTGACATAAGGTATTTGGGGTCATTAATTGTGTCAAATGAATAAATGAAGGTGGGAACGTCCTGAAATTCGCCTTTATGTGCTTCAGCCCATGCCTTTGCACCGCGAAGACCGATTTCTTCGGAGCCTGTAAGTATAACGCCAACCTCTGTGTTTTCCAACTCAATGCCTGCGTCTTTGAGATATTTAAGAACAGCAATACCCATATAGCAGCCTGTAAGGTTGTCGTTTGCACCGTCAACAACTCTTTTGTAGTTAACCATAAAGTAAAGACCGATCATAAAGGGCACGAAAATAAGACCGATAAGACCGGCTTTC
This sequence comes from Clostridia bacterium, assembly GCA_017621885.1. Lineage (GTDB taxonomy): Bacteria > Bacillota > Clostridia > Oscillospirales > Acutalibacteraceae > DTU089. The sequence continues at coordinate 7,660 of JAGASD010000032.1, forward strand.
ACAACGGGGTCTGAAAGGTCGGGCATTGAGGGAGCAAAACCCACCTTTGCTGTATACATAATAGAGATAACGAGATAGAAAAGCGCGCCTACAACAGCTATGATTGCGTGACCTTCAAAGCCTACACCGCCTAAAGCGTAGTTAACAGGCCATTCCCATGTAGCATCGGGGTGACCGTTGAAGATGATTCTTCTTTTAGTTTCACCGTTGCATTTTTTGATTGCTGTCACGTTGTGGCTGGTTTTTTTCTTGAAAAGAGGGTCAAGAAGCTTTTTGTAAAAGCCGAACTGAATAAGTACGATTGCAAAGCCGGCAACAATAAGAGGAATGGAAAGAACGGGCATAAAGAAAAATGCTGCAACAGCAAGAAGCACGGATGTCATTGTGAAATAAATCCAGCCGTAGAACGCACGGGGAGCAACCTCGTAGGATTCGATTTTTACATCTTCACAGCCACAGTCTTTTTTGAGCACCTCTGCCATATATTCGCAGGAGGCTTTTTCACCCTCGCTACCGGGGTCGCGTTTGCCGCAGGTTTTGATAATATGAGTGATTTCATCAATTATATACTTTGCGGCAGGCTTTTTGTTTTCAATGATTTTTCCTAAATTAGTATTGTTTTTCAATTCCATATTCATCTCTCCTAATCTTGAATACTTTATTGTATGAAACTATTTTATAGGAAAAACTTGTAAAGGTCAACAGAAATTTAACAATTTTCTAACATTTTATTATAACATCTGCTAATATCGGGTAGTGGTCGCTGAAAAAAGCCAATTCTTTGTTTGAAAGAATGATGAAGTTTATAACTTTTGCTTCGCCTTTCAGGAAAATATGATCAACAAAGGATGCTTTTGCGCTTTTTTCCGTGCCTTCGGAAAGGGAGGCGGCTATATCTTTAATATCCGTAAAGTGAGTCAAAAGGGTTTCGTAGGCTCCGGCTGAGTTGTTGTCGGAGTCGGAAATTGGTGCGGAATTAAAATCCCCGATGAAAAATACGGGATGCTGATGAGAAAAGTCTTTTGAAAAATCAATGAGGTCAAAAGCCTGCTGCAAGGGTATATACGAGTCATTTTTATTTAAACTGAAGTGGGTATTAACTACAGTAAAAGTGCTTTTTGTGTTTGTTGCCTCAAAGGTTGCCCATATATATTTTCTTAAACGCAGGAAGGAGCCTTTTGTGAGAGCTTTTTCGCCGTAGCTTTTGAGAATCAGCCTTTGCGGATTGTAAATTATGGCGGTCATTGAATTGGTTATTGACGTTTTTACGGGTGAAACGAAGCTGTATTGTGTATTGGCTTTCAGGTAATAATACCAATTGGAGCTCATTTCCTGAATACCCACAACGTCGGGTGCAAGACTGTTTAAAAGAGAACAAACTCCCTTTGCTCTTGTGTGCGCGGGACTTCCTTCAAAGCCCGGTCCGTCGGATAGAAGGTTATACGTCATTATGCGCACAGCGGTGTTGTTATTTGGATGAAGCTGCTTTAATTTCAAAATGGTGTTTTGGGTGCTTCGGGAAAGCTCCGGCATATTGGAATTTCTGTAAACAGTGATATGAAATGATATTAACTGAATGGTTATAAGCAGAACCGCACAGAAAATTAAAATGCTTTTTATGATTGCTTTTTTCATAAGACTAGTATAAGCAGAATAATAAAAAATACGGCAATATTTTGCCGTATTTTTTGCGTAAATTATGGAATTTTAATGTAAGGAATGAGTCTGTCTCTGAGCTGCAACAAGATTACTGTAAATACCACCCATATTTACAAGCTCCTCGTGAGAGCCAACCTCGGCAATTTTACCCTTTTCAATAACCACAAGTCTGTCTGCGTTGCGAAGAGTTGCAAGTCTGTGAGCAATTGCAATGGTGGTTCTGCCCTCAATAAGCCTTGTCAGAGCTTCCTGAATTTTGATTTCTGTTTCGGGGTCCAGGGAGCTTGTTGCTTCATCGAGAATCAGAATTTTCGGGTTTTTGAGAATCGCTCTTGCGATACTCACTCTCTGACGCTCACCGCCTGAAAGGGTGTGACCGTTTTCACCGATTACGGTGTTATATCCGTCAGGGAGCTTTGTAATAAATTCATGGGCGTTTGCCGCCTTGGCTGCTGAAATAACCTCATCGGGTGACGCATCGGGACGGGCATAGGCTATATTTTCAAATATCGACCCTGAGAAAAGATACGTTTCCTGGAAAACAACGCCTATATTATCACGCAATTCTTTCGGAGATACGGATTTAATATCAACACCGCCGATTGTGATTTTACCCATACCCGGGTCATAAAGGCGCATACAGAGGTTAATAACTGTTGACTTACCTGCACCCGAATGTCCTACAAGACCAATCATTTCGCCCGGCTCAATATGAAGATTGATATTTTTTAATACGGGCTCGTATGATTTGTAGCCGAAGGTTACGTTTTCAAAATCAATGGACTGAGATGCATCAATTTTTACGTCGCTGTCACAAACCTCGGAGTTAGCTTCATCATCCAGTATTTCATAGATTTTTACAAGGCTTGTGGTGCAGTCTGCAAGTCGTCTGGGGAACATTGAAAGCCATCGCAGCGGTGCGTAAAGATAAGCAAGGTAAAGATTGAAACGGGTTAACTCACCAAGCGTCAACGTGCCGTCAAGAACCATTTTACCGCCTATTATAAGCACAAGAAATTCACCAAGAGCCATAAAGTTACCTACAAGGGGGAAGGAAACAGCCCAGAATTTTTCGTTTGAAGCACTTACGTCGGCAAGCTTTTTGGAAACCTTTGCGAATTTGTCTATTTCTCTTTCTTCATTACCAAATGATTTTACAACACGGATGCCTTTGATGATGTCGTGGAGAATTGACGTTGCTTTTGAATTAATTCGCCATTGCTTGAAATAGCGTACACGGGTTGCGTGGCGAAATTGCGTCATCATAAAAACGCCGAGGGGAATGGGTAGAAGCACAACAACGGTAAGAAGCACGTTGGTTCTGAAAAGAATTATCAGAACAACCGTCAGCATAATTACCTGCTGAATAAGGTAACGCCCTTGCTGGTTGAAAAATTCCTTAACCCTTTCCGTGTCGTGAGTGACCCTGTGAATAAGATTACCTGCGGACCTTTTTGACATTGACGTCAGAGAAAGCTCCTGGATTTTTTCATAAACAATGTTACGAAGGTCTGAGGAAAAGTGTGAGCCGATTTTGTTGGAAATACGTGAGCTGAAAATGTTGAGCACCTGAGAAAGTGCAAAAAGAACAGCCATTATAACCGCGATTGAAATCACACCCGTTGAACGGGATTGGAAAAAAGGTGTTGATTCGGCGGTGGGCACAAGGTAATCGTCAATAAGCACGGAGTTGAAAAGCGGCATTATTGCACCGATTACATTGGCAAGAGTAAGCAAAAGACCTGTGCCTATAAGGGGCTTTACATAGGGCTTGAAATATCCGAAGGCTCTCGAAAAAACATATGATTTTTTCACGCAGAACATACACATATTCATTCCGCGCAGATAATGTCTGTGGCATTTGGGACAAACAGGTAAATCTGAGGTGTTAATGTCAAGAGTTTCGCCTGTTTCAAAAAGGTGGTTAAGCACTTTTACAAATTCACCTATTTCACCGACCCACGTCATTGAAAAACGGCAGATGTGGATGTTTTCGCTTCCGTCGTCCTTTGCGCCTTTCGGCTTCAGCTCAAGTCTTCCGCAACCAACGTCGGTGTACTGAACTGCCTCCTCCATATCGGAAATATTATATTTTTCTTCTTTGCCCTCAAGCTCTTTTGTGATTACACCGTCTTTTAACGTGAGGGTTCCTTCACAGTTTTTGCCTTGGGGCGAAATGTCAAAGTGAGCAAAAATCTTTTTCATAATCAATACAAATAAGGTTCAAGAAGTCGTTTGCTTTTTGGTTCTGTTTTTTCAAATTCGGGGATAACATATCTGTTACCGTCCATATCAAATATGAGAAGTGTATCGTCTGATGCAAAACGCATATTTCTTGTAATGTCACGTACCGTAAAATTCTTTTCTTTTCCGTCAACAACAGTCTGGAAATAAAAGTGACCCATACGCTCTTTAACACTTTTTATGGATGTAACGGTAGGGCAGTAGTAACGGCTTTCAAGCTCTTTCTTTGCGCTTTCGCAAGAGGTCTTTTCAAGGTCGTTAAGATTCCTTATAATACCGATTTCCTTATCGTCAATATCGTGTACGCAAATGTATTCATCTGTGAGAGAGTAGGGATAGGTACGTATAAGCTTTATTCTGCCTTTTTCTTCACCGTTGAGTGTCATAATAAGAAAGCCGTTGCTGTTAAAGGAAAAAACGCATTTTTCGGGATTTAAAAATTCAATTGTAAGTTTATCGGTTTTCATTTTGCTCTTTCTCCTTTTCAGTATCTGCATCATCTTCAGAGGCTTCTTCGCCTATACCTATGAAACGAAGTGCTTCCTCCTGAAGCTTGAACATATTGTAATAAGCACCTTTTTTCTCCATAAGCTCATCATAAGTGCCGAATTCAATACATTCACCGTCGTCAATTACCGCTAATTTATCCGCATCACGCAGGGTGGAAAGTCTGTGTGCAATTGCAATTGTTGTTCTGCCTTCTTTAAGCTCGGATAAGGAGTTTTGAATATTGCGCTCAGTTTCCGTATCCATTGCGGCGGTTGCTTCATCAAGAATAAGAATTTTCGGGTTCTGTATAATTGTACGGGCAATGGAGATTCTTTGTCTTTCACCGCCCGAAAGACTCTGACCGCCTGAACCTACGTATGTTTCGTAGCCGTCGGGGAGCTTTGTGATGAAATTATGTGCCGAAGCTGCTTTTGCCGCCGCAATAACCTCATCGTTGGTGGCATCGGGCTTTGCGTAACGGATGTTATCGGCAATTGTACCCATAAAGAGGAATATATCCTGCGAAACAATGCCGATATTACGACGTAATTGCTTTGACGATAATTCCTTTACGTCAATACCGTCTATTTTTACAACACCCTCTTTAGGGTCGTAAAGCCTTGCAATAAGGTTTGAAAGTGTGGTTTTGCCTGCTCCCGTTTTACCTACAATACCGAGCATTTCGCCTGCTTCAATTCTAAGCGAAAGATTTTTGATAATCGGGTGTGCAGGCTCGTATTCAAACTGCAATTCATTAAGCTCAACAGAGCCTTTGAAATCCTCAAGCACTATTGGGTTTTCTTTGTCGCAGACATCGGGCTCCGTATCCATAATCTCAAATACTCGCTGAGAAGAGTCTACACAGCGCGCCCACCAGGTGGTAACCCAAGACAAAAACTCAATTGGCGCCTGAAGCATCTGAAGATACACAACAAACGTAAGAAGCTCACCGACGGTTAATTCGTTTGTTTTAACAACCATCATACCGCCCACACCCAGAACAACCGCGCTGATAATATAAATGGCAATTGACAGTATGGGGAAAACGGTGCTTTCCGTGTTCGCAGACGTAATTTCAGCCTTTAAAAGCCCGGTGCTTATTTTACCGAATTGGTTTAACTCCTCGTCTTCTTTTGAGAAGGCTTTGATTATTCTGTGACCGTTGATATTGTCACTGACTTTTGAGGTGAGGCGGGCATTCTGCACCCATACTTTGTGATGCAGTTTTCTGAATTTTTTGTTTACTATGGGATAAATGAACAAAATCAATGCCGTAGCACCCAGAATCAGGAGGGTGAGCTTAACGCTTATGAAAAACATTATCACAACAAGCCCGATTACCGTGAAGGCGTTGGCAATAAGGTAAGGAAAGCCGTCAACAAAGAACCAGTAAATGTTATTTGCGTCGCGTGTTACTCTGTCCATAAGCGAGCCCGTTTGCTTGTGGGTGTAAAAACCCACCGAAAGCTTTTGCATCGCTTTGAAAATCTTAAGCTTGATTCCGTAAACGACCTCGGGCAGAATGCCTGCGACAATATATTGATAAAACAGCGTGAATAACTGATTTGCAATTTTTAACGCAGCCATTGTAATAACAACGGTAACAAGTCCCTTGAAAAGTACGTCATACGGTGCGGTATTGCCTGTGTTCAACACTTCATCATAAAGCTTTTGTGTGGAAACACGTGGGATTATTATGTTAATTGTGCTGCTGACAAGCACGGCAAAAATCATAAAAATCATCTTGAATTTTACTTCACCGAAAAACGAAAACAACCTTTTTACGGTTGAGCGCTTGTCTACACAGTCCTTGCAATATTTAAGGCCCTTAGGAATGGGTTCGCCGCATTTCTCACAGGTGTTACCCGTATCCTCACTAAGATATTGCTCGTGCGAATTACCGTTTTTGAATGCGTTGAATATTTTTCTGAAATTATCAGCCTTTTCCAGAAGACCTATTGAAAAATAGCCCAAGGAATAATACTCACCCTTGAATGTGTATGTCAGCTGACCCGTTGCAAGATATTGCTCTGTGTGAAGCTCATCTGTTTCGTCAATGGGAATGGCGACAAGGCTTTCAATCTCGGGCTTGAAATCAGTTTTTTTATTCTTTTTCTTTTCCTTTTTCTTTTCCAGAAAGTCGGCATCCTTAAAACGTATTTTATATATACCCTTACGGTCGAAGAATATAAAAACGTTGCCGTATTCTTCCGCATCGGCCATATCTGTTTTGAAAGAATATACAGCGTCGGAGGTATCAAGTTGTTTTTCTTCTAAAACCTCTTTGATAAAACCGGGAATTATCTCTTTTTTTTCTGCAGTTTTTTTCGGAGGTTTTTTTAAATGAAGCTTGTAAAGGATTTTGTTAACTATTTCCATTTTTGACTCCGGATTAATAAAAATTTTGTGTGCAGTATTTTATCACAAAAATATTGACATAACAAGTAAATTCAGGAAATATTGAAGAAATATTAACAATATTATAACAAGAGTAATGTAATTTATTGCATAATGTATAATGTCGCATTGCAGTATTTGTTTAAATTGAAGAAAATTTAACAAAGATTATTATTTGACGAAACTGTGATTGACTTTGATTGATTTTTTTTATATAATGGCAATGTAAATTATTGGGTGGAAATTTTGCAAATTGTTCTTTTGGGAATTTTCACCAAATACGGTTTTAGTCATAGTTTTTTTTGAAGGTGTGTGTTTATGGGCGTTAAAAGCGTTACAAGATTCGGTATTCAGCGTAAAATTGTTGCCAATATGACAACTGAAAGTTGGCAGAATATTCCTCACGTAAGTTATCTTTTTGAACCTGATGTTACCGATTTTGTTGCAGAATTTAAAAAGTTTACATCAGAGAATAAAAGTCCTAACGGCAATAAGGTTACCTTTAATGCGGTGCTTCTTAAAGCTATTGCTGAGGCAATTGAGGTTGACCCGATGATAAATGCTCATATGCATTATGAAAAAGGTCTTGTAAGAGGTAAGGTAACAGTATACGATAACATTGACATTTCCGTGCCTTGGACCTTGCCCAGCGGTGAAATGATGACAATTACAATGAAGGATATGGGCAACAAGACCCTTATGGAAATTGCCGATTACCAGGCAGATATTAACTACAGACTTGAAAAAACCAATCTTACGGAAGCTCTTTATTCTGTTTCTTACCGCGATACTATTGATGAGCTTAAAAAAGGTCATATTCTTAAAGCTTTAAAAAGGCTTTATGGTGCCAATACCAATAAGCGCCACAAAATTCATCTTCTTAAAGGTGCCGAGAAAAAAGCATACGAAGCTATTCCCGAAACCGACAGAATTACATACAAGGACCTTAAACAAGGTACTATTACCGTTTCAAATATCGGTGCCGATTCAAGAGGTCTTGCAGGTGAATGTGCTATGCTTATGGTTATCCCTCCTCAGATTTGTGCAATCGGTATAGGTGCTTTGCAGAGAAAACCTGTTGTTATTACTGATGATGACGGAAATGAAAATGTTGAAATAAGAACAATACTTCCCATCAATATTTGCTTTGACCACAGAGCACTTGACTTTGGTGAGGTAAGACCCTTCCTTACAAAGCTTGATGAGTTTTTCCGCAATCCGAAGGAAATACTTAACCACAATGCTTGATTTTTTAGCCTTGCAACGTTTTTGTTGCAAGGCTTTTTCTTGTTAATAAATTGTTTACTTAATTTTGTTGAATTGAGTTGAATAGTGTGATATAATGCATTAAATGTATTATTGTGACTTTAAGGATGGAGATTATGAATAAAAAGATTATTGCTTTTTGTGTTGCCGTTGTAATGAGCTGTTCTGCCATTGCTGTTACAGGCAGTAAGCTTTCGGACGGTATTAAAACTGATGTTTCAACAGCTGTTGTTGAGCAACACTATAATTCGGCTGACGGTATGAGAACGGGCAACCGTGATGAAGCTGCTGATATGAACGACGGAGGAAGCAACACCGTCAGCACAACTGCGGCTCCCGCAACAACGGGCTCATCGGGACTTGATATTGACCTGGGCGGTCTTCTCGGCGGCTCCGGTGATGGCGGTCTTCTCGGCGGCTCGGGCGGTCTCGGTGACCTTGGCAGCTTTGGCAGCATAGGTGAGATTTTCGGTGACGGTTCCGACGTTATCGGAAGCATTTTCAGCGGAGCTACACCCTCACAGAATAATCAGGAAACTGTTCCCGTAACGCAGAACCCCGGCTATAATACAAATTATCTTGACCCTGTTCCTGCAGCAACCTACGTTCAGTCGCAGACACCGAGCATTGACACAGGGGCATCCGTTGGCACAAACTTACCTGTGTCTCAAGCGGATTCTACCGTATCATCAGATTTTGGTGCAGGTGTAAACACAACCTATAACCCTTACGCAAAACCAAAGGATGTTATTAACCCCGGTGACAGCGGTGAAGGTGTGAAGTGGGTTCAGTGGATTTTAATGTTTACAAATTACGGACTTCAGAACAAAACAATTGACGGAAATTATGATGAAGAAACTGTTGAAGCGGTAAAAAAATTCCAGAAGGAACAAGGTCTTACTGATGACGGTATCATAAACGAAGCAACGGCAGATAAGCTTGAAATTTTATATTTTCAGCATTCAATGACACTCACAACCGTTGCACCTTCGGCAGCAACAACTGTTCCGCAGACTACGGCCGTTGCTGATGAGGATGATGAAAAAGGTGTATCAACAGCGGTTATTATTGCTGTTATTGCGGCAATCTGGTGTGTTGCAATCGGCGTGATTGTTGCTATTCTTATTATAAGAAAGAAAAAGAGTAGGGTTGAGTCAGGTGACACTTCTTCAGATAAAGAGGCAGGTGCAGATTCATCCGGCGGAGAGATGAATCTTTCAGACCTTTTTGAAGAAGCAAACAAGGAATAAATATATAGCTTATAAGCTGTTTCGGAGCGTGATTTTATGGATAAATATTTGATTATCAATGCCGATGATTACGGTATGTGCCATTCTGCCAACCTTGCAGTTGCGGATTTGTTTCAAAAGGGAGGTATCACATCTTCAACAATTATGACTCCTTGCTGCTGGGCAAAGGAGGCAGGCAAATGGGTGGCCGAGCACCCCGAGTATGCAGTAGGTGTGCATCTTACCTTTACAAGCGAATGGGGGAATTACAGATGGAGCCCCATTGCTCAGGGTGATACAAGCTCATTGCGTGACAGTGAAGATTTTATGTACCACGAATCTGATGAGTTTGAAAAGAATTGTGATATAGACCAGGTTGAAAAAGAAATAAGAGCGCAGATTGAAAGATTTAAGTCATTCGGTGTTACTCCTTCTCATATTGATAACCATATGGGTTCCCTCTACGGTATTGAAACAGGTAGATTTGAGCTTCTTAATCTTACACTTGCAATTGCAGGTGAATACGGTCTTCCGTTCCGTTTCCCCGGTACGTTTGTACCCGAGATGTTTGCAAATGATACCCTTGCCGTGAAAATTGACCTTGATATGATTAAAATGTTCTACGGTAAGGTTCTTGATTTTGCAAAGGCAAACGGTGTTGCAATGCCCGATTTTCTTATCCCCGGCGAATGGAACGGGCCTCAGAATGACAGCTATGAAAACTTTAAGGAATATATTTACGAGCTTTATAAATCCTTCCCCAACGGTGTAACCGAAACCTATATTCATCCCGCTCTTGAAAGTGATGAATTGAAAGGGATTTCGGGAGCGTGGCATCGCAGAGTGTGGGAGCATAAGCTTTTCTCTGACCCTCAGACTCTTCAGCATATTAAGGCTTGCGGAATACAGCTTATCAATTACAGAGATTTAGCTGAAATGAAAAAATAATGAATCTTGAGCGAATAGATTGATTTTGATTGTTTTTACGAAGTGAAATAAGATTATTTAAGAAAAGCAGGTGACTTGGTAAGAATCAAGTCACCTGCTTTTATACTTGTTCAATCAGTCTTGCAGGAGCACATTTTTGAAAATCGCCTTTTTCAATATGGTTTTTTTCGTGCTCCAAGGATTTTGCTTTGGCTTCCTCTGAAAGACTTTCATTAATATAAATATTGTAATCGCCGTTTGCATCGGGCAAAGTGAATGCCCTGATTGTGAGCGGCATTTTCATTTCTCTAATAAAAATCAGGTTATTTCTCCTCCTTATCTATCAACGCACGGAACATTACAAGGAATGTGTCAAGCTGATCTTCTGTTGCACGCTTGGACATATCAAAAAGCAGCTTTCGCTTCTCGAAAAGCTCGTCTCTTTTGTTCTCAACGGGGTCGTAACTGTCATCAAAATAATCTAAAGATACATTGAAATATTGGGCTATTTTGTAAAGATTTTGAGTGGATAGATTTTTTGTTCTGCCCTGCTTTAATTCTGACAATGTACTTTTGGGTATTCCTGTTGCTTTACATAAGCCTGCGGGTTTTATGTTTTTTTCAGCACAGAGTTCTATAATTTTTTCATACATATTCACAGTTATTACCTCCGTATTTTGTGCAACCATACAAAAAAGTGTCGAACGAACAAATGTTCGCAAAATGGGTTGAAAAGTACAGAAATCCGTACTATAATGCAATTGTGGTTCGGAAATCCGTACATATTGCAAATACAATATAACTTATTTTCGACAAAGTGTCAATACCAATAATAGTACAAAAGGAGCGAGAAATATGTCAAAGTTTATTGAAGGGATGATTGAATGCCCTTTTTATCTCAGAGAGGGCGAGGGTTTTATTGCTTGCGAAGGAATAATAACCGGAAGCAGCTGTCATCACAGATTTGAAAATGATTTTCAAAAAAGAAATTATGAAATTGATGTTTGCAGCACTAACGGCGGTAAAAAGTGTCGATATTATCGGACTATGGCGTTGCTTTATGAAAGGGGTCTGAAGGCTTGAGCGAGGGAAAAAACAAGGGTAAGCTTAAAAAAATTTCCTCTGCGGTTAACAATATGAGCGCGCTTATTGATGACATTGTCAAAAAAGCCCGTAAGAATTTCCGTGACTCGGGGAATGCGGAGCTGGATGCAAAATTCCTGAAAGAAAGTGTAAGCGCCTTGCGTGAATTATATGGCTTGTTGGGTGAGTGTGACCCGTCAACCGAAATTGACGAAAGCATAGTTATACGTCTCGAAAAGCAGGTTGAGGAGTGGAGTAAATGAAAGAGCTGTATATTTCACCGCCCAACGAAAAGCAAAAGCTGTTTTTTGAATGTACACAAAGGTTTATCGGATACGGCGGAGCAAGAGGCGGAGGGAAATCATGGGCGTTAAGAACAAAGTTTGTGTTGCTTGCTTTTGAATACAGCGGTCTTAAACTGCTTCTTTTAAGAAAAACGCTGCCGGAATTGCGTGAAAATCATCTGCTGCCGTTGCTTGCACAGCTTAACGGAATAGCGAGATATAAGCGTGATGAAAGAGCTTTTATTTTCCCTAACGGCTCAAGAATAAGGCTAGGCTATTGTGATACGGAAAATGATATTTATCAGTATCAGGGGCAGGAATATGATGTGATCGGTGTTGAGGAGTGTACGCATTTTACATTTACGCAAATACAGTTTCTTACGACCTGCAACAGAACCACAAGAAGTGATTTTAAGCCGAGAATGTATTTTACCGGAAATCCCGGCGGAGTAGGTCACAATTGGTTTAAACGGCTTTTTGTAAAGGGGCGCTATGAAACAGGCGAAGACCCTGACGATTATGTTTTTATACCCGCAACCATAGATGATAATACTGTTCTGATGAAAACTAATCCCGAATATGTGAAGGTTCTGGATGCGCTGCCGGAAAAGCTGCGCCAGGCTCACCGCTTCGGTAACTGGGATATTTTTGACGGCCAGTTTTTTGAGGAGTTCCGTGATGTCCCCGACAGATATTCGGACGGTGTTTTCACACACGTTATTGAGCCTTTTGAAATACCTGCCGATTGGAAGATTTACCGTTCTTTTGATTTTGGTTATGCAAAGCCTTTTTCCTGTGCGTGGTGGGCGGTGGATTATGACGGCAGACTTTACAGAATTCTTGAGCTTTACGGCTGTACGAAAACACCTAACGAGGGGGTTAAATGGCCGCCGGAAAAAATATTTTCAGAAATTGCAAGAATTGAACGTGAACACAGATGGCTGAAGAATAAAAGAATAACAGGTGTTGCGGACCCGTCAATATGGGATGCTTCAAGAGGCGAAGCTATTATTGAGGCGGCGGACAGAAACGGAGTTTATTTCACTAAAGGTGATAACAAGCGGTTACCCGGTTGGATGCAGGTGCATTACAGATTGAATTTTGACGAAAACGGCATTCCTATGATGTATGTTTTTAATAATTGCAAAGGATTTATACGGACTATCCCCGAACTGAAATTCAGCAACAATAATCCCGAAGATCTTGATACAACCGGTGAGGACCATATTGCCGACGAGGTCAGGTATATGTGTATGGCAAGACCCATTGCACCTACTCACAAAAAGCAAACGGTAAACCACGGTGATGATCCGCTCAATTTATACAAAGGTCATTACAGAGTTATATAAGCAGAAGACAGATTAACACTGCAAGGTAAGGCGTTGTCTGTTATTAGACGGAAGGAGATTTTATGAAAAACGAAGAAAAGAATAAGGGCTTTCTGAAAGTGAAGCCTAAGGAAGATACAGGCACAAGGGGGAAAATCGGTAAAGAGGAGGTTGAAAAGGCAGTAAGTATTCTAAAAAAGTACAAAGAGGCAAAAACCTCCCTTGAAAAAAGAATTGTTGACAATGAGCAATGGTTTAAACTGCGGCATTGGGAACAATTAACGGGCTCAGAGGATGACAAAAATGCATCCGCCTGGCTTTTTAATTCAATTGCCAATAAGCACGCGGATGCTATGGATAATTTCCCCGAGGTTACTTGCTTGCCCCGGGAGGCGAGTGATGAAACGGCGGCAAACGTGCTTTCTCAAATTTTGCCCGTTGTGTTTGAAAGAAACGGGTTCGAAAGAATATACAGTGATGCCTGGTGGTACAAACTGAAAGCAGGCACAGCCGTTTACGGGGCTTTTTGGAATCCTATGAAGAATAACGGTCTCGGAGATATTGAAATAAAGCAGGTTGATGTGCTGAATCTTTTTTGGGAGCCGGGTATCAAGGATATACAGAAAAGCAAAAATTTATTCCACGTCGAGCTTACGGATAACGAAACCTTAATTGCTCTTTATCCGCAGTTGTCGGGTAAGTTAGGCGGGTCATCGGTTGAAATTGCAAAATACGTTTATGATGATAATGTTGATACCTCTGAAAAGAGTGCGGTTATTGACAGATATTATAAGGTTATTAAGGACGGGGTGGAAACACTTCATTACTGTAAAATCTGCAACGGAGAATTGCTTTATGCTTCGGAAAATGATCCTGAATATGCAGAACGAGGCTTTTATGACCACGGTAAATATCCTTTTGTTTTTGATTCTCTTTTTGTTGAAGAGGGGACACCCTGCGGCTTCGGCTACATAGATATTATGAAGGATGCGCAAAAGCAGATTGATATTCTTGGTAATGCGCTTGTAAGAAATGCTTCAATGGCGACCAATCCCCGATATTTTATAAATTCATCGGGTGCGGTAAATGAAGAAGAATTTGCCGATTGGAATAATAATTTTGTTCACGTTTCGGGCAGTAATCTCGGAGAAGACAGTATAAGAGAAATCAGAATGTCAGGTATTCCCGAAATCTATCTCGGTATTCTCAACAGTAAAATTGATGAGCTTAAAGAAACAAGCGGTAACCGCGATTTTTCTCAGGGCGGTGTTTCAAGCGGTGTTACTGCGGCTTCCGCCATTGCGGCGCTTCAGGAGGCGGGCAGTAAGCTTACCCGTGATATGGTGAAAGGCGGTTACAGAGCCTTTTCGGAATTGAATGCTCTTGCAATCGAGCTTATAAGACAGTTTTATGATGAACCGCGTTTTTTCAGAATTATTTCGGAAAACGGTGAACAGGAATTTGTATCATACGATAACTCAGCAATAAGGGTGAGAAATCAGGGCGAAGCCTTTGGTGTCAGCCTTGGTGACAGAAAGCCGATATTTGATATTAAGGTAAATGCGCAGAAGTCAAGTCCCTTTTCAAAGATAAGTCAGAATGAATTAGCATTGCAGTTATATAATTCGGGAATGTTTAATCCGGAAATGCGTCAGCAGGCATTGTTGGCTATAAGTATGATGGATTTTGAAGGCAAGAGTGCTCTTGCAGCAAAACTCAGTGCCGAGGTGAGTCCGCTTTGACAAAGGTAATTTACAGGGAGTACTACGACAGAAAGCTTATTATTATCGAAGGACACAGCGGATATGATGTGCCGGGAAACGACATCGTTTGTGCAGGCGTTTCAGCATTGGCTTGTGCATTGATAAATTGTCTTTATGATGAAAGCTCTGCGGAAAGAATCAGGCTGTTGCGCGATGTTGTGCATTCGGGCTACGTATGCTTTGAGGTTGAAAGCTGCGATTTTGCAAAAGAACGAATTAACGGGATTTTTGATGCTTTTGTAACGGGATTTCTTATGCTGTCGGAGCATTATCCGCAACACGTTTTATTTGAGTAAAGAGCCGTTTCGGCCAAGACGGTTTTTTATATATATTGAAGCGCTGAGCTTCTGACACTTCGGAAAGACGATGAAAGGTTGCAACCAAAAAAATTGAAAGGAAAAAATATGAAAAAGAATTTACGGTACACTCTTGATTTACAGCTTTTTGCAAGTGAGGGTGCTGAAGGTGTGAACGGGGAAACGGGCGCCGAAAATGCCGCCGCCGGGCAGAATGGTGCCGTGGAGGTAACTGCTGAAAATGAATTTGCCGAGCTTATCAACGGAAAGTTCAAGGAACAGTTTACCCAAAAAACACAGGCGATAATTGACAAAAGATTTAAGCAGACCAAAGAGCTTGAGGACTACAAGCAAAGGGTATCACCTGCCGTACAGCGGTTAATGGAAAAATACGGCTTTTCTCCGGGAGAGGAGGATAAGCTTTCCTCTGCCCTTGAAGCAGAACAAAAAAATGCTGTTCGGGAAGAACAGAAGCGAACCGGCTTTAACCACAGAAAATTAGCGGAAAAAGTAAGCGGTTGGGTAAAGCAGGGGGAAGAATTAAAAGAAAATTTTCCGGATTTTGATATAAGGAGGGAGCTGGGTGAAAACAAGGTTTTCGGCAAGCTTCTGATGTGCGGCGTACCGGTTAAAACTGCTTATGAAGCAATTCACAAGGATGAAATTCTTTCGGGTGCAATGGCTTATACCGCGGGTAAAGTGCGGGAGCAGGTTGTAAAAGGTATTGAAGCAAAGGGCAGACGTCCGGTTGAAAACGGAGTATCGTCCGAAAGTGCGGTGGTCACTTCTGTTGATGTTAATTCGCTGACCTCACAGGATATTTTAAAAATATTAAAACAAGTTGAGAATGGCGCAAACGTCAGATTTTAGTCGCTATCGGAAAGGAATTAATTATGGAAAAATACTTTTTAGACATTCAGTTATTTGCAGCAGGTGAAGAGGTTAACAAAACAACCTCAGAAAATCTCTCAGCAGAGATGAAAACATTTTATGACAAGACACTCATTACTCTTGCTTCTCCTTATCTTGTTCACGACCAGTTCGGTCAGAAACGTGATATTCCCAAAAACGGCGGTAAGATTATTGAATTTCGTAAGTTTTCATCTCTTCCCAAAGCACTTACCCCTCTTACTGAGGGTGTAACACCTACGGGCAACAAGCTTAACGTTACAAGTGTGAGCGCAACCGTCGAGCAGTACGGTGATTACATTGAGCAGACTGATTTGCTTGAACTTACTGCGGTTGATAATACAATCGTTGAAGCAACAAAGCAGTTGGCTGCACAGGCAGGTCTTACAATGGATACAATTGTAAGAAATGAAATTGTAGGCGGTACAAACGTTCTTTATTGCCCTAAGGTTTCAGGTACCGCTGAAACCGCGGTTACTTCAAGAAGTCAGATTGACAAAAGCTCGCTTCTTCGAGTTAAGGATGTTTTCAAGGCGGCGGCTGAACTCAAGGCTATGAACGCTCCCAAAATTGACGGTTACTATGTGGGTATTATTCATCCTTACGTAGCTTACGACCTTATGCAGGAGGCAGGCAATCAGTGGATGGAGGTACAGAAATACGCTACACCCGAAAATATGCTTAATGGCGAAATCGGTTGCCTTGGCGGTGTTCGTTTTGTTGAAAGCACGGAAGCAAAAATCTGGAACGAGGGTGCAAACGGTGCCGCAGTTTTTGCAACGCTTATCATCGGCGCGGATGCCTACGGTGTAACAAGTGTTAACGGTGGCGGCGTTGAACATATTGTAAAGCAGAAGGGTTACGGTAACGACCCCCTCAATCAGCGTTCGTCCGTGGGCTGGAAGGGTCTTAAAACAGCAAAGAGACTTGTTGAGGAGTATCTTATCAGAATTGAAAGCGGTTCTGCGTTCAGCGCAACTGCGAAAGCAAACTAAATATAAAAGGGGTGCCGTAAGCGGCACCCCGAAAGTTGGCGACAGCTGAACACTGCACGGTTTTGGAAGACAAAAATTCACACTAACTGCGTTAAAACTCTTGAAAGGAGAAAGCCTTCCTGCGAGTTTTGCCTTGTTATTGTAAATTTTTTTGTCTTACAAAACTGCTCGCACCTTAAATTCAAACGATTTTGGTGGAGCAAGGTGTTTCTTCGTCGCCGACATACCGGCGTATATCAAGACGAAAAACGACTTGATACGCCGAAATTCTTGAATTTAAGGCGTACAGGGTTCAACTGTCGCCAACTTAAAAGGAGTGTATATAATGGCAAATAAAAAACAGGATGCAATTATGAAAAATGAAGAATTGGTAAGCGTTTTTATTCCCAAAACCTCAAGAAATGATACAGAAAGATTTATTGCGGTAAACGGAGAAAGAATTCTTGTGCAGACGGGTAAAACCGTAGAGATTCCTAAACGCTTTGCAGAGGTTGTTGCAAACAGTGAAAAAATGGCGGCAATTTCCGCAGAATATATTGATGCCAATATTTCTGTTTGAGGAGGGATTGTATGACTCTTGCAAAAGCCATTGAAAAATTCGATTTTCAACGGTCAAACAGTGTCACCCTTGAAAGGAAAATTGAATGGTTATCACAGTTGGATTACAAAATTTTTTCGGAGATTACGGAGCCTCGTGGCGACAGCGGTTTTGAGGGGTATACGGAATTAACGTCTCTCGACACAGCGTTAAAGGCACCCTCCGAGTATAGTGAGATTTATACGATTTATATGAATATGAAGCTCGATTATATGAACGGAGAAATTGCAAGATTCAATAATTCGGCAATGATTTTTAACAGAATGTATAAAGAAATGAGTGATTTTGTTAATCGCAAGCAGTCAGTGATTAAAAAAACTTCAATAAAGGCAGGCGGTTTGTATGTATAATCCGCGTTTGGGAGATATTCACACAACCCGAGAATTGATTTCACGCTTTAAAGGGTATGAGAAAAATCTGAGTATTGATGAAAATGCTTTTTATTTTACAGAGAATATGGGCTCTGACTCTTTTCCTGCATTGTCACCGAGGAGTAAACGCAGCTTTTTCAATGTGTTCGGTGACAATCTTCAATGCCTTTGTTCAAAAGAACACATTTGTTATATCAATAACGGCAGCTTGTACTATAACGGAAAAGCTGTAAACGGTCTGACCTTTTCTGATACTGTCAAGGAAAGAAGATATGTTTCTATGGGCGCCAAACTGTTGATTTTCCCTGATAAGGTCTATATAAATACTGAAAACCTTTCTGATTACGGAAGTCTTGAAGCTTATTTTAAAAGCTCGGACGGTGCCGTATGCGGTATGTGCAAGGCTGACGGGGCTTTGTATGAGGATTATTTTTCGGGAGACACTGTTCCTGAAGCCCCGTCTAACGGTGATTTATGGCTTGATACCACAAGCTCTCCTCATGCACTTAAACAGTATTCCGAGGTCATTGATTCGTGGATTGAGTTAAGTGAAACCTATATAAGAATAAGCTGTGTGGGTATCGGAAAACAGTTTAATGTACACGATGGTGTGTCGCTTTCGGGATTTGAGGATATTGGTATAAAGGGAAAGCATATTATCAGAGATAAGGGCGATGATTACATAGTAATAACCGGTTTGGTTGACGGTAGTATTGAGTTGGAAAATCAGATTTCTGTACGAAGAAGAGTGCCGGATATGGATTTTGTTTGTGAAAACTCGAACAGAATATGGGGTTGTTCATCGGAAAACAATGAGATTTATGCGTCTAAGCTGGGCGATCCTACAAACTTTGATGTGTTTATGGGGATTTCAACCGACAGCTATGCTGCAAGCATAGGCACTGACGGACCTTTTACCGGTGCAATCAGCTATCGTGGCTATCTGCTTTTCTTTAAAGAAAACTGTGTTCATAAAATATACGGTCAAAATCCCCCGTATACCATTATCACCTCATATATACGAGGTGTTCAAAGAGGCTGCTCCCGTTCGTTGGTTTGCCTTAATGAAACGCTGTATTACAAATCACCGGGCTGTATTTGCGCTTATGAGGGCGGTGTGCCTGTTTGTGTGTCGCAAAATCTGGGGAAAGAATTCTATTCTCATGCGGTAGCTGGTGCCCGGGGTAACAGTTATTATATCTGTATGTCCGATAAGCACAAAAACCGCCATTTGTTTGTGTATGACGAGGAGAAGGCCGTGTGGTACAGAGAGGACAACATCAACATAACTGAATTTTCACAGAATAATTACAACCTGTATTTTATTATGGAAAGCGATAATACGAGACGGTTAGGCCTTATTGACGGTGAAAATCGATACGGGAATTTTACCGGTGAGCTGCATGGCTTTGTTGAGGAAGAGGATTTCCAATGGTGTGTTGAAAGCGGTATATGGGGCTTATCCTTGCCCGAAAATAAGTATTATTCCGATGTCGTTTTGCGTGCAGTAGGTGAAAAGGGTGCAAGGATTAAAGTCTATTTTGAATACAACAGCGACGGCAAATGGGTTAAACAGCTTGACAGATATTTTGAAAAAACCGGCTCTTTGCTTTTGCCGTTTATTACACCGAGATGTGACCATATGAGGATAAAAATTGAGGGGAAGGGCCATATAAAAATTTACAGTATATCAAGAAAAATTGAATCGGGGAGCGAATTGAATGTATGACCTTAATTTGAGTGTGCCCGATATTACGTCCAAGAAGTATTCAAACGATAACCGTTTTTTGCTTCTGAAAAATTATTTGTATGAGCTGAACGAGACATTGTCCTTCGCTCTTGACAGTAAGCGCAATGATGAAATTCTTTCACTCACCGAAAAGGTTGGCAGTGTTGAAAAAGCTCAAAGCGATACGGCGTATACTCTGCAATCTCAAAGTGTATCGAAATTCAGACAGCTTAAAGAGGATATTCTTCGCACTGCAGAGGAAATAGAACGCGATTATAATTCAGAAATAACACAAAGTGAACAAAATATTCTTCAAGCCGTTGAAGGCTCTTTTGTCGGGAAGAGTGAGTTCGGAGAGTATAGCAGTAATGTGAATACGCAGTTGGATCAACACGCGGAGAATATACGCCTTACGGCACAGAATACAGAGACGGTTTTAAAGGAGCTTGAGGAATTTAAAAATGAGACAAAAGCATCACTGACAGTGCAGGCTGAAGGAATTATTTCGCAGGTTGAAACACTTTATACATCCAAATCGGATTCGGAAGATTTTGAGAGCCGTATAAATTCACAGATATCACAGACGGCACAAAACGTAACCGAAAGCTTTTCGCAGAACTTTTCTGCCGTTTTGGAGGATGTTAATTCTCTCGGTGCAGAGGTAAGCGAGCTTATATCTTCTCTTGATGTATATATTCGTCGAGGCGAACTTGAAAAGGGGATATACGGAATCGAAATAGGACGAAGCGACAGTAATGTAAAGGCGCGGTTTACCAACGATAAGCTTTCGTTTTTTCAGGGTATTGTTGAGGTTGCGTATATCTCGGGCAGTACGCTGTATATCACTAATGCAGAAATACTTGACTATATGAAAATAGGTAGCTCTGCAGACGGTTATTTTTTGTTTGATACAACTGATAACGGATTGGAGGTGCGCTGGATAAATGGCGGTTAATTATTACGGAAAATGTACGGGTAACGATGCAAGTAAATATGATGTGTGGCTGAATATAAAACAAAATTCGCAAAACAGTGAGCTTAATACCAGTAATTTTTCTGTAGGCTTTTATCTCAAAAGAAACGATCTCTCTCAAGACGGGGCATATAACACAACCGAAGAAAATCAGGTAACGCTCGTTTTGAACGGTGAAGAGGTTATAAATAAAAATACAGCAATAGACACGCGAAACAATGCGACTGTTGTGCTTGCTTATTGGAGCGGTGATATAAATCACAATGCGGACGGGGATCTGAATCTTCAGGTGTCGGGGTCTTTTTTAATGAACAGCACTGCTCTTTCGGGTGGTGAGGCGGATGCTGATTTCAAAAGTGCAGTAATACCTAAGGCTTCAACACTTGTTACGGATGTCGGTGTTGTGAATCCGGGTGGTGTTATTAAAGCGGATATTGAGTGCGTGTCGTCTGAATACAGCCACAGAATTGCATGGGGTATCGGAGAAGAAAGCGTTTCTGTCAGCTATAACCCCGGTGTAACGGAAGCGGAATTTACCGTGCCTTCTGAGTGGACGGAGCAGGTTAAGGATTCTTGCAAAGGGGAATTTAAAATCGCAATAAGAACTTACCATAACTCCACCATAATCGGTACTAATGTTTATGCTTTGGATTTTGTTGTACCCGAAACCGAGGAGTATATGCCCGATTTCGAGGTTTTGCTTGAAAAGTACGATGAAACCGTTCCCGACGATTGGAAGGTGTGGGTTCAGGGTGTCAGTCAGATACGGGTTGTTCCGCAAAATCTGACCTTTAAATACGGTGCAACAATGTCAGCAATAACCATAACGGTAGGCTCGGTTTCAAAACGAAGTCTGCCGGCAGTGTTTGAACTGCCTGATAACGGAAGCGTAAAGGTAACGCTTGCGGTAAGAGACAGCAGAGGGATGCTTACGGTTAAGACTAAAACCGTTGAGGTTTATGAATACAGCGCACCGTCTGTTGATGTAAGAAAAATAACAAGATGTCTTGCCGACGGAACAATAAACTCGTCAGGTGAATATCTTTTTATGGATTATGCTGTGGGGTGCAGCTCCGTTAATACGAAAAACCCCTATAGAATTAAAGTGAAGTACAGACCCTCGGATTATGCTGAGTATTCTGATGAATACAATGTTTTATCAAGGCCTGCCGTGTTTGGCGACGGAAGCATCAAAAATGATAAATCGTATGTTGTCAGCATCAATATTTCCGATGGAATCAACACAAAGGGTGTTGAGGTTGTGCGTTTTATTCCCGACGGAGAAATACCTTTTAATATACGTAAAGGGGGTAACGGTGCTGCTTTCGGCAAATATGCCAAGAACGAAAACGAATTAAGTGTGAAGTGGAACCTGAGTGTTGACGGGGACGTGAATTTTGCAGGTAAGCTTAATTATGAAAAAATAGATGCTGAGTGTACACCTTTAACGGAGGATTTGTTTTCGGATATACGCTATTATCCCTGCCTCGGTGCGGTTTTTGTAAGATTGCGTCTTGTTACGGCGACACCGCTTTCAGCCAATGATACCTTCTATATAGCAACTATTCCGGGAAAAGTGCCGGGTCTTTTTACACCGCTTAACAGTCTTGCAGACTTTAATTCGGGAGGTCAGAGTACCTCCGGCATTATGTATAAAACCGGTATGATTGTGTTCAGGTCTGATGCGGTTATACCTCAGGGAACCACTATATACATCAGTGGTTTTTATATAGCAGATTATTTAGGATAAAAAGAAAGGGTGGTCAATATAGCTTATTCAACTATTTCTTACGGTTCGTCGGGTGCAGACGTAAGAAAATTGCAGGAAACACTGAATCAATACGGATATTCACTGGATGTTGACGGTCAGTTTGGCAGTGCAACACGTCAGGCAGTTATGGAATATCAGAAAAATAACGGTCTTACTGCAGACGGTATTGTGGGAAGCAATACCTGGGGGAGCCTTAATTCCCGCTCAGGTAATACAACTGCTGTAGGAAATAATTCGGGTTCTTCGGGAAATCGAAATTCATCATCCAGACCGGAATATGAGAAAAGCGATGCAGTTATTTCGGCAGAAAACGCTTTGAATGATTGGGAGAATAATAAGCCGGTTGAATATCAGAGTCAATACGCAGAGCAGATTGATGCGATTCTTAACGATATTCTTAACAGAGAAGAGTTCAGCTACAATATGAATGCAGATCCGTTGTACCAACAGTATAAGGAGCAGTATATACAAAACGGTAAAAAGGCAATGATGGATACTGTCGGTCAGGCATCGGCTCTGACGGGCGGATATGCTAATTCCTATGCAACAACTGCGGGAAATCAGGCTTATGATGAATATCTTAATGAATTGAATTATATAGGTCTTGACTTGAGAGACCGGGCCTATGAGCAATATCAGGACGAGGGGGATAAAATGATTGCCGATATTACCCTTCTCAGAGGTCTTGACGGCGATGATTACGAAAAGTATCTCGGTGAGCTTGAAAAATATTATGCAGACGGCGAATACCTTCTTAATAAGCTTGTGTCAATGTCTGATGCGGAGTTTGAAGCCTTCCTTGCAGAGGTGGCTGCGTGGGAAAACGACAGAGATTTTGCGTTCAGACAGCATCAGGATGAATTGGACAGGCAGGAGTTTGAGCGTGAAATGGCATTCAGACAAGCAGAGGTGGAAAGAGCGCAGGCAAATGCAGACAGAGAATATGCTCTTGCTTTGCAGAAGTTAGAGCAATCCGCATCTTCGGGCTCTTCTAAAAAGGACGAAAAGGATGAGAAGGGAAGCAGTACGAAGAATGTTCCTGTTACATACGGTGAGTTTTGTTCGCGTACGGGTGTTTATTCTATTCTTACGGAATCAGAGTTTTATTCAAGCAAACTTGCCGGTGAAATGTATTCAACGTATCAGGAGTATCTTGCGGCAATGTATAAAGAGTATGCGTAAGGAGATGATTTTTTGAAGGTAAGGGTTACTGAAAATAATGTTGTTATAACAGAGTGCAGTTGTATAAACGAAGGTGAAATAGGCGTAAATGATTGCAGCTTTGCGTTGCCGGAGTGCTTTGAGGGACTTTCTGTTACCGCTGCGTTCAACAATATTCCCGTTCCTGTTATCGATAACAAATGCAGAGTGCCTTCATTGAAAAAGGGAACCGCTGTTCTGGGCGTTTATGCATACAAAGAAAATGACGGTGGCATTGAGCTTATGTATTCACCGAAGCCTACCTCGTTTTTTGTTAATCAGGGCTCGTATTCGGAGGAGTGCGGAGTACAAAGTACCCCGTCAATATCTGAGTTTGAACAGCTTTGCAGGAAATACAGGGATGAGATTGTTGAACAGCTTAAAAACGTTGATAATCGCGTTAACAAGGTTGTAAAGATCAGCAAGGACTCAACAGATGAACAGATTCCTTCGGCAAAGGCAGTTTATGAGCTGTTTTCTAATTTTGAAATTCCTGAGGGTGACGGGGTTGCTTCGGTCAATGCTGATATGGTTTCGGGTCTTACAATAACACCTAAGTACAAGCCTTTAACAAAAATTATAAACGATTGTCAGAATACAGCGGATTGGAATACAAACAATGCAAGTAACTGTGAAGCGGATACCGAGAACTATATTTTAGGTAAGCAGTCAATACATTCAAATGGCGGTGCAATGGTGTGTGTTAAGAATACACTTGATATGCTTAACAATACCCTTGTTTTGAAGCTTCGTATTAACGGTATGGAAAACGGTTCTAAATTATATATGCAGGTGTGTAATACTTCTACGCCGTCAAAAAGTGTGGTGTATGAGTTGATGCGCGGTACTTCTACTACACCTGCGGGCGAATGGCGTGAAATATCAGTGCCTTACACCGGATATAGCTACGGTTCATTCAGTGCGGTCGATTTCGGTAATATTAACTACCTGCGTATTTATGCTGAAGGCAACGTGGATTGGAATTTGCAGTATGTGGGGATAAGACCGGTTGTGCTCGACAGAGGTATAGTGACGTTTACTTTCGATGACGGATATGCATCTCAGAGCACGGGACTTAAAATTCTTGCTGAAAAAGGCATAACGGGGACATTGTTTTATGTGCCCGAAGCAAATACAAACGGTTCGGACGATTATTTGAAAATTGCAGATTTACAAAAGCTTGTGAATCATTACGGTACAGATGTTGAGGTACACGGAGAATCGTCTTATAACGATAAAACCAATGAAGAGTTGATTGCGCATTGGCAGGAAGCACAAGCGATTTTGAAAGAAAACGGTTTAAGTGACGGTAAGTATATGGCATACCCGAACAATATGCACGAAAACAGAGTTGTGCAGCTTGCAAAAAGATTTTTTGACGGGTGCAGAACTATTCAGTACTACATACCAAGTGAAAGCTATCCTCCTGCAGATAACCACAGAGTCAGGGCAATTTCGAGTATAAGTGCAAATTTGAATGACGTTGATTATATTAAAGATAAAATCGACAAAGCAATGATGTCAAAATCGTGGCTTGTTCTTGTTTTTCACAGAATTGAAGATGGCGAAACAAGTATGTATTGCAGCGAAACCGAGCTTACCGAAATTGTCGATTATGCGATAAATTCGGGCGCATATATTATGAACTATGCAGAGGTTATGGAAAGCTCGGTTGTCAACACTAATCTTGGTAATATGTCCAAAGCACTTGACGGAATTATTGATATTCAGAACAGTCTTATAGGGGGTGCCGGAGTATGAGTATTGCCAAAAAGCTTCAAACGGTTGCCGAAAATATGCAGAGGGTCTATGATGCAGGCGCAGGCACCGGCGGGGGTAGTTATGATGATGGTTATCAGACGGGTTACGCTGAAGGTGAGGCAGAAGGCAGAAAAAGTCAATATGATGAATTCTGGGATGAATTCCAACAGAACGGTGAGAGGGATATATATTCTTACGGCTTTGCAGGTGTGGGCTGGAATGATGAAAACTTCAAGCCTAAATACAACATTGCACCTGTTGGAAATACCGCGAGCTATATGTTTGCACAAACCAGAATAACCAACCTCAAGCAGATACTTGAGGATTGCGGGGTTATCCTTGATTTTTCACAGGTAACCACTATGAATTATCCTTTTCAAGGTTCAACTATTACCGACGTAGGTGTAATTGATGTTAGGAGTATGAGTGAATTAAAATACTTTTTGTTCGGCTCCCGTTCTTTGAAAAACGTCGATAAATTGATTTTAAGAGACGATGGCTCGCAGATATTAAACGCAACGTATACCTTCGGCAATTGCGAATCATTGACGCATATGCCCGTGGAAGGAGTAATCGGGCAGAACGGCTTTGACGTTCATTGGTCACCGTTGGATATTGAAAGCCTCGTTTCAATAATGAATGCTCTTCAGGATAAAACAGCGGACACAAGCGGTACAGAGTGGAAGGTTACAATCGGTGCTGAAAATAAGGCCAAGCTTTCAGCAGATGAACTGAAAATTGCAACCGATAAAGGCTGGATTGTAGAGTAAGGCGGTGGGTGATATGATTGAAAAAACTCTTTTGATTGCATCTGCACTTACGGCTCTCGGTGTAATTATCACTACCGCAGTAAAGGTGTATAAGTTCATCCGCAAGTGGGAAAAATGGGTGGAAGAAACAAGTGAACACGAGCTTGATAATTACTTATCCATCAAAAGACTCACCATTATGTCACACGAAATGCCGTTATCAGAACGTATTGCCGCAGGTGAAAAATATATAAAAAACGGCGGTAACGGTGAAGTTAAGCACAAATACGAAGAATTATTGAGTCATTTACCAAAGGAGTTTTGATTATGAAAATTAATTGGAAAGCAAGATTTAAAAACAAAACGTTTTTAATGATTTTTATACCGTTGGTTATTGCCTTTGTGTACCAGGTGCTGGGCCTTTTCGGCGTAGTTCCTTCCGTTTCGCAAGATAGTGTTGCGAATGCCTTTGCAATGCTTGTGAATATCCTTGCCTTTGCAGGTGCCGTTGTTGACCCCACAACAGATGGCTTTAACGACAGCGACAGAGCAATGCTCTATTTTACAGACTATGATGAAAGGATGCTTGTTGAATAATGGCAAAGAAAATTTATATTTCACCTTCAAATCAGAATTTTAACACCTATGCAACGGGTAACACCAATGAAAAGGTGCAGTGTCACAAGATTGCAAAGGCTTGTTTTGATTACCTGAAGAAAGCAAGCTTCGATGTTATGTGTACATATAATGATGATATGTATGCAAGAGTAAGAGAAAGCAATGCTTTCGGTGCTGATATGCACGTTGCAATTCACACAAATGCAACAGCGAAGCACAACGTAACGGGAGGCACTCAGATTCTTCTTTACAGCGTTGACGGTGAGCGCAAGAAAGCAGGTCAGGCTGTGTACAACAGACTTGCTCCCCTTACGCCCGGCAAAAGCGCTGAAAGACTTATTGCAAAGCCCGGTTTCTATGAATGTAAAGCCGCAGACGGTCTTACGGTTTACGTTGAAGCGGAGTTCCATGATACCAAGGAAGGCTCTGATTTCATCATTAAAAACACAACTGCAATCGGTGAAGCAATTGCAAAGGGTATCTGTGATTACTACGGTGCTATCGTTGCAGAGGATAATCCTGACGAAAAAATAAATGCCCCGGAAAAATCCGGGACACTTTATATTGTTCAAAGCGGTGCTTTTTCTTCAAAAGCTAATGCGCAAAGGCATTTACAGAGCTTGAAAAAAGCAGGGTTTGACGGTTTTATAGCAATCAAAAATTAAACAATACCGGCGGCCTTTTTCAATGCAAGCTGAGCATCGCCTGTGTCGATAACCTGATTGCAGTTAAGGTCTAAAAGGAAAAATTCAGCTTCGTCGGGTGTGAATTCAATTGCGGCGGCAACGCGGAGAATGAGGTATGCATCGTTAGTATCAATAATTCCGTTGCCGTCTGCATCACCGAATAAGGTAACGCTTTGCTGAGTTTCGATAATATATACAGACAATCCGTGAGCCTTTGCGTATGCAATTGCACCGGAATACAGACTGCATGTAATACTGATTGAGTGTGAAAACTCCGTCGAGGTTGCTTCTCGTAAAGCGAATGCACAGCGTCCTATGGTTTTTACGTTTGAGGGAATTGTTATCTGAGTCAATGCAATGCAGTTTTCAAAGGCATACGGTGCAATTTCGAGCTCACCGCTTCCGAATGCTACCGAAGCAAGAGCAGAACAGCCTTTGAATGAGCTGTTGCCGATGTAGGCTAACGTGTCGGGAAAGTTAAGAGCTGTGATTGCGGTACAACCCGAAAAGACATAGTCGCTTATATAAATGAGAGTTGGACTCCATTTTATAAAATTAAGTGACGTACAGCTGTGGAATGCTCTTTGACCGATTACTTTAAGAGCGTTACCGCAGAACAACTCAGTTAGCGACGTGCAACCGTAAAAGGCGTACTCACCGAGAATTTCAACGTTTTTTAAATTCACTCCTGTGAGGGAAGTGCAGGAGTTGAAGGCTTTGGCACCGATTGATTTTACATTGTCACCTATTATCACGGTGGTCAAATTCGGACAGCCGTAAAAAGCCATGGCACCTATGGCAGTAACGGTTTCGGGGATTCTTACGGTGTTTAAATTGCTTTTGGATTGAAAAGCTCCGGGACCAATGGCGGTTACGTCAATGTTATTTATTTTTGCGGGGATGTTTGCATAATCTGTGTGGAAATCACGGTAACCCGTGATGGTATATGTTCCGTTTTCATTGATTTCACAAACAAATCCGTCAAAAATACTTGCACTGTATGCCGTAGGAAGCGACACTGCTATGAGCAAAATGGCAAGGAATACAGAAAGAACTCGTTTCATTTTGAACCTCCTGAAAATTATATAAAATTATTATACTATATTTTTTTGAGTTTGTACACATATATTTTCCGAATCGCACTTTTGTTGACTGTATGGACACTTTGTGTATTTTTATGCGCTGTAGCTTGAATATGGTGCATAAGTATGTATTGATTTGTTAAAAAAGTATTGCATTTTGTTTTTTAGCGTTGTATAATGCACTAAAAAGAAGAAAATATTTTTCTTCAAAAATAAAAGTGAGGTTTTTAAAATGAAAAAGCTTTCTAAAATTATTGCTCTTGTTATTGTGCTTTCAATGCTGGCAAGTTTTGCATCTTGCGGTAAAGCAACAGGTGTTAAGGTTATTGACATTGATCTTACATCCGAACAATATGCTTTTGGTGTAGACAAGGCTCAACCCGAACTTCTTGAAAAAACAAATGCTTTTATTAAGAAGATTATGGAAGACGGTACATTCGATGAAATTTGCGACAAGTATTTTGGTAATGGCGAACCCACAGCAGTTTACTCTGCAAAGTTAGATTCATCTAAAGATCAGCTTGTTGTTGCTACAAATGCGGAATTCGCACCCTTTGAGTATAAAGAGGGTGATGCATTCTATGGTATCGACATGGAAATTGCAGCTCTTCTTGCTAAAGAGCTCGGTCTTGAGCTTGTTATCAACGATATGCAGTTTGATGCTGTTTGCCTTTCTGTAGGTGAACACAAGTGCGACATTGCAATGGCAGGTCTTACAATCAACGAAGAAAGAGAAAAATCTGTTACATTTACAGACTCTTACTATGAAGCATCTCAGAGAATTATTGTTATGGCAGATGATACTACATTCGATGAATGTAAAGATGCAGCAGCTATAGAAGAAATTCTTAAAGGCTTTGATGATAAGACTTCTATCGGTTATCAGAACGGTACAACAGGTCAGTACTACATCCTTGGTGATGCAGACTGGGGCTTTGATGGCTTTAAGGTTACAGGTAAAGGCTATACAAGCGGTGCTCTTGCAGTTCAGGACCTTATTAACGGTAACATTGCAGCGGTTGTTATTGATGCTGCTCCTGCTGCCCGTATAGTAGAAAATTTCAATGCAAATGCATAAGTGTTTATAAAAAATAGCAATTTACAGTGCCTTGCTGGAATCAGTAAGGCATTGTTTTGTGAAAGGTGAAATTATGGGTAATTTTTCATTCAGATTTGAAACCTTTTGGGATATATTGGTGAACAAAGGTGGTTACAGAGACGTAATCACAGGTTTGCAGAATACTATGACTATAGCGGTTGTAGGTCTTCTGGTGGGTATTGTTATAGGTACTCTCATTGCCACTGCCAGGGTTTTACCAAAATATAAGCGTATTGTCAGAATGTTGGACAGCGTGTGCAAATTCTATGTAGGTCTTTTCAGAGGAACGCCTATGGTTGTTCAGCTTCTTGTGTTTTACTATGTTCTTCTTCCGCTTATGGGACTTCGTTTCCCTTCAGTTGTAGTTGCAATGATAGTATTCGGCCTTAACAGCGGTGCTTATATTTCTGAAATTATGCGTGCAGGTATTCTTTCTGTTGACCCGGGTCAACTTGAAGGTGCACGCTCCGTAGGCTTCAGTTACTCTGCTGCTATGATAAAGGTTGTAATCCCTCAGGCAATAAAAAATATTCTGCCAACTCTCGGCAATGAGTTTATAGCTCTTGTTAAAGAAACCTCGGTAGTATCTTTTGTAGGTGCAATGGACCTTTATCTTGCATTCCAAAGAATCGGTGCAGGTACATACGAATTTATGATACCGTATCTTGCAATGGCGGTAATTTATATTGTAGTAATTTGCCTTATTACGATAGGTATTAAAATTATGGAAAGGAGTCTGAGAAAAGGTGACAGATAATAAAGTAATTGAAGTCAAAGGGCTTCACAAGTCTTTTGGTGATAATCATGTTCTCAAGGGTATTGATGCTGTTATAACCAAAGGTGAAAAGGTAGTTATTCTTGGTCCCTCCGGTTCGGGTAAAAGCACATTTCTCAGATGCCTTAATTGTATGGAGGATCCCACCGGCGGTTCGGTAATTTTTAACGGTGTTGATATTGCGGATCCCAAAGTGGATATCAATGTTCATCGTCAGAAAATGGGTATGGTTTTTCAGCATTTCAATCTTTTTGCAAACAAAACAGTTATTGAAAATATTATGATGGCGCCCATTTATGTGGGGAAAAAGAAATTAAAAAAAGAAAAGAATTATAACAAAGCCTCTAAAAAAGCTCTTAAAGAAAGTGTTTATGCAAAGGCAATGGAGCTGCTTAAAAAAATCGGACTTGAGGAAAAGGCGGATGCTTATCCGAGTCAGCTTTCAGGCGGTCAGAAACAGCGTGTTGCAATTGTGCGTGCACTTTGTATGGAGCCTGAGGTGATGCTTTTTGATGAACCGACTTCTGCTCTTGACCCTGAAATGGTCGGCGAGGTTCTCGAGGTTATGAAAAATCTTGCGGCACAGGGTATGACAATGGTTGTGGTTACTCACGAAATGGGATTTGCAAGAGAGGTTGCATCAAGAGTTGTGTTTATGGATGAGGGTGTTATTGAAGAAGACGGTACGCCCGAAGAAATTTTTGACAACCCCAAAAGCGAAAGACTTAAAAGCTTTTTGAGTAAGGTTATAATATAATGGTTGGCGCAAGGCTTCGGCTTTGCGCTTTGTTTTTGCGGATGGTTAAAATGCACAACCGCAGAAGGATAAAATTGGGTGTTTTGAACAAGGTTGCTTTAAGGTGAAATAAAAAGCTTTTTTATGGTTGCAAATGCTTTTTGCCTATGGTATAATCTGCGTATACTTAACTGTGGAGGTGTATTTTTTGGCAACAGAAAATATAGATGTCAAAGAAGATGTTGTAGCCGAATCTAGTGAAATAGATTCAGCCTCCCGTGAATACGTTTATGAGAATCGTCGTTATGTTGGTTTAAAAGAAACCGTATGGTACGTTATTTATGATATGTGCCAGAGCTTTAACATTGACTCGTTCTCTGACCGTTTCATTACCAGCATTCTTCAGATTGACCTTGACTTACAAACCGTTGTTAATGTTTTTAACGGATTCTGGGACGTTATCAACGATATCTTTACAGCGGCAATCGTTGAAAAGACCCGTACCCGTTGGGGTAAGTTTAAACCTTACCTTGTAGCTTTGGGTATTCCCGGTACATTGGGTACTTGCTTCTATTGGTTAATGCCCATGTTCTTTAAGGGTAAAGGCTCCCGTGATATGGCAAAGTTCCTGACGTATTTTATTCTTGCCATTGTGCGAGAGGGCGCAGGTACTTTCCGAGCCATTGCTAAAACCGGTATGCTGGCAACAATTACGCCTCACCCGGTTGATCGTACAAGATTGATTACAATGGCGGAGTTCTTCTCAGGTCTTCTTGGTGAAAAATTACCGCAGCAGATTCTTACGGTTCTTATTGACCTTATCGGTAGAAAGGTTATTAACCTTTCTTACACATCAACGTTTATGTTTATGGGTAACTTTACCTCGATTGTCAGCGGTGTTGCGTCGCTCATTTTCTGCGTTATGACCCGCGAAAGAGTTATGCAGTCTGTTGAGACTCCCAGCGTTTGGCAGGGTATCAAGTCAGTTGTTAACAATAAGCCGATCTTATTGCTTACACTTTCCGAAACCCTTTCGAACTTCAGCGTCGGCGGCAGCATAAACGACTATTACATAGATGTTCTTAACTTTGCATCAATGACAATGGTTGCCGGTATCCCCGGTGCTATTATCAACCCCTTCTCATTCTCACTTGTTCCCTGGTTCAGAAGGAAATTCTCAACCAAAGCTCTCTACCTTCTCGGTACAAAGAGCCAGTCGCTCCTTGATATTCCCGTATTCCTTATCGGTATGATAGGCGGTAAGCATAACGGTATATACAAAAAGATTCTGCCGATGTTCTTTGTTATGGCTATTAAAGAGGCTATATACATGGTATTCTGGGGCGTTCGACGTGTTATTCCCAGTGAAATGTACAACGAGTCTATGGACTACTGTGAATGGAAGAACGGTTATCGTACAGAGGCTATGACCTCCGTTGCCCGCGATCTTACAAAGAAACTTGCAAGTATTCTTAATAGTGCTCTCTCCTTGCAGTTGAAGAAGCTTATCGGTTACGATATCTCTTCATATACAAGAGGTGCAGCTCAGACTGACGATACAAAGTTCGGTCTTTTCGCTATGGCAACAATTATTCCCACAGTTACAGGTCTTTTGGGCATCATTCCCATTCTCTTCTATGACCTTAGCGGCGAAAAGAGAGAACGTATGTATGCAGAGCTTCTTACAAGACGTGAGGAAGCTGCAAAGCTTGCAATGTCAGGTAGCAAAGAGGATATTGAAAAGCTTGCTAAAGAACAGTTAAGTGTCGGCGACAAAAAACGCGATCTTTAATAAACATTAAATTTAAAGACCTTGGGTGATGAACCCGGGGTCTTTGATTTTGTATTTGTAAAAATTCTATGATTTTATTGCAATGATATTGGCTGTATGGTATAATAAAATGACAAAAGTCGGTTGCTTTGATAGTGTATTTTTAACCGATTATATTACCGTCGCTGAAAAGTGATATATAAATTAATATTCGGCGACACGTATTGTGTCGCTTTTTTGTTTAGAGTAGGTAAAGTATGACGAAATCAGATTATTTATCAAATTCATCAAAATTGTTGCTTATATGCAGTTGCTTGCTTTTTGTGAATTCCGTTTTTACCATTTTAAGTGGTGGGTTTGAAGGCTTTAAAAGTTTAGCAAGCACTTTTACGTCCATCTGCTTTTACGGTGTGCCGGTTATGGCGTTTCTTGCATTTAACGGAGAAGGCATATCTTATAAGCACACAAAATCCCTAAAAAAACGCAAAGCGACAATTATTTTGAAAATATTACTTGTAAGTGTATTCCTTTTCAGATACATAAAAACTCCCGTTACGGCATTTTTACTCGGATTTGATGCACAAACAACGGCAGGTGTCATTTCAAGACTGTTTATGAGCTTTCTTAATACAGTCGCCTCCTACGGGTTTTTGATGACGGTTATTTCCTTGTGGTTTATTTTCAGAGATAAAAATGTAAAAGGGATTGTAATCTGTGGCTTTTGCGGGCTGTTTTCGGGACTTATATATAATGGCTTTAAATTTATAAATTACGCCATTGTGAAATACGGAATACCTGTTGCAGATAACGGGCTTTCAGATGCTTTTACAAATGAATCAGCAATCAATGTTCTTGCGTTGGTGCAATTCGGCTTTAATATTATAACGTGCATTGTTGCATACAGATATTTTGAATCTCTGGTTTCAGATGAGCACGAGGAAAAAGAAAAGAATATAAAAAATATGGTAACTGCAAGAAATATTTATTCCACCGATTGTGTAGGTATAGATACTTTGGAAGATGATTTTTTGCTCGGATAATATTTACGGAATGAGGTGTTTTTGTGAAGAAAGTATGCAGACTGGCTTTGGTGCTTCTTTTGTGTGTGCCGTTTGTTGTCTCCTTACCGAATTATGCATTGGCTGCAGAGCTTGGAGATTTAGACGGCAATGGTACCGTGTCTGTTGCAGATGCAAGAATTGTATTGCAGATAGCAGCAGGACATATAATACCTAACAGCACAGAAAAAAACCTTGCAGATATAAATAAAGATGGTGTGATTTCACTTGCGGATGCACGTCAGGTACTTATTATGGCAGCGGGCATTGATAGTGATGAAGGCTACGTAAGGTCGCTGATTCAAAAAGGCTTTCCGCGCTCGTATACAGATGGTTTGTTGGCGCTTCACAAAAAGTATCCCCAATGGGAGTTTGAGCCGTTTATAACAAATCTTGATTGGCAGGCGGCCGTTAACGGTGAGCGTACACCCCATAATAAACAGTTGATTCAGAGAAGCGTTGCTTCCGATTCATACAAATGCTCCTGTAGCTCGTGTAACGGTGTTATTCAGGAAGCAGGCGGT
Source organism: Clostridia bacterium (assembly GCA_017621885.1). GTDB lineage: Bacteria > Bacillota > Clostridia > Oscillospirales > Acutalibacteraceae > DTU089. Next base: position 42,030 of record JAGASD010000032.1, read on the forward strand.
TGGGTGAGTGCTTCCGAAACTGCGGTTAAATTCTATATGGACCCCCGTAATTTCCTTAATGAAGAATATATTTTCCAATTTGAAAACAATATTTACGATGAAAACAGGAGTATTGCGGTTGTTGAATCTATAATCAAAAACACCTGGATGTACAACAGTAACATCACGTATTATGACGCTTTGGGGAATTTTAAGACTTATACAGAAAACGGCGCTCCGGTGAAATATTCACAGGCTATTATGAATGCTGCAAAAGACAGCGGAATGAGTGCGTATTACCTTGCATCAAAAATTGTGCAGGAGGTCGGTTCGGACTCTGCCGCGGCTGCAGGTGGCTCAAGCGGTAAAAACTATCCGTACAACGGAATTTATAATTATTACAACATCGGTGCAAACAACGGTGTGAGCGACGGTCTTCGCTGGGCGAACGGTTATATGAAAACATCTGCATCTGCATATTTGTACAGAACAGCTTCAACATCCGCTGAACGTATGATTATTATTCCTTCGGGAACAGAGCTTAATTATATTGAGAAAAGCGGAGATTTTTACAGAGTCGGTGTTACCGTAAGCGGTACAAGGTATTACGGTTACGTTTCTGCTTCAAATGTCAGTATGTACACAAATTACGGCAGACCTTGGACAGACCCGTATAAAGCAATATACTACGGTGCTAAATATATTCACACATCCTTTTCGGATTATCAGTTTACGGGTTATCTTCAGAAATTCAATGTGAATCCTGCTTCCGGAAACCTTCATTTAAATGAGTATATGGCAAATGTAAGGGCAGCGGCGCTTGAATCGTCACATTCGTACAGTGCATATAAATCCTGCAACATTCTGAGTACAAAAAAAGTGTTCTCAATTCCCGTTTTCCGCAATATGCCGGGTGAAGAAATGACAGCGGATGAGGTTTTTGCTGCAACGTCACCCACGGTGTCGTGCGCTTCATATTCCCGGTCAGGTATCACGCTTTCCTGGACAGCGGTTGATGGTGCAACGGGTTATCAGGTTTTTAAATATGATGTTGCAAAGGGCGAGTATAGTATTGTGCAGACTTCGTCCTCAAGAACATATACAGATTCAGGGCTTACCGACGGTGTTATTGCGCGCTATCTTATACGTGCCTATAAAACAGGCTCAAACGGTACGTTGTATTCATCATACAGTGAAAAGTTTTACGGAGCTTGTGCACCTTTGGCACCTACGGGTCTTACAGCTGCGTCTGTGGGGCAGAATTCAGTTTCGTTGAAATGGAATGCTGTGAATAATTGCACAGGATATTACGTATACCGATATGATGCAATATCAGGTGTGTATTCTTATGTCGGTTCAACTACTGCAACCGCATATACTGACAGCAGTGTGCTGTCGGGTACGGCATACGCTTACAGAGTCAAAGCTTATTTTACAACCTTGAGTATGACGTCGGTGTCCGAATATTCCTCGGCGATAAATGTAACAACTTCGGGTACAACAGCGGCACAAATAGGTGTTGTTAAGGTAAGTGATTGGCTTAACGTGCGAAGTGAACCCAGTACAAGCGGTACTGTGATCGCTGAGTTGACAAACGGATACAGGGTTTACATATTGGGTAAAACGGGTGTATGGTACAAAATACAGTTCACTTTGAACGGAAAGCAATATACAGGTTATGCTCATTCTGATTACATTACGGTAACAGGCAGTGCGCAGACTTGTCCGTATTCTGAGCCGACTGTAATCCTGCAGAATGGTGACAGCGGTGATGGTGTAAGATGGGTTCAATGGTATCTGTGTAAATTGGGTTATCTTACAACTGCAGATATAGATGGCTCTTTCGGTCCTACAACCTATGCGGCGGTGGTAAAATTCCAAAGAGATAAGGGTATTGCCGCAGATGGTGTTGTTGGTTCGGGAACAAGAGCGGCCCTTAAAACTGCTATGGGATATTAATTAGAATAATGTTTTAAAGAGTCTTACTGAGAAGTTTCAGTAAGACTCTTTTTTAATAAATAATGTTTCCTTTTGTAACGACAGATTTTATATTTACTTCATCATCAAAGAGAATTAAATCGGCATCATACCCTTTTTCTATTTTTCCTTTTCTGTCACCGTATCCGCAGACAATGGCAGGTGTCAGTGAAGCCATCTTAACAACACTGTAAAGGGGTATACCTATACATTTATGCATATTTCTGACGCAGTCGGAAAGTGTTGCGGCACTGCCTGCCAGGGCGGAGCGATCCGAAAGCTTCATAACATTATCTTCATAAATTACACCCATACCGTTTTCCTGAGTGTAAACGGTATTTTCTTTTACGTTACTTGCAGAAAATTCAAGACCGTCAGTTATAAGGTACATTTTTTCGTCGCCTTTGCACTTGTAAATAAGCTTTAGAAGACCTGCAGGAAGATGGCGCAAATCTGCAATTGTCTGGGTTGTAAGCTCGTCCATATAAAGACCTGCCTCAACAACACCTGCATTTCTGAAAAGACCGGTTTTAAAGCAGGAGGAACAAGCGTTGTAAATATGCGTGACGTCGCTGAAACCGTGACGTATTGCCTCTTCAACCTGCTCATAGCTTGCGGCAGAGTGAGCTACGGAAGCCACAATTCCGCGTTTTGAAAGCTTATCACCTAATTCTAAAACGCCTTCGCATTCGGGGGCGGCACCCATAATAAGTATTTTGTCCCACATATCAAGAAGCTCATCGGGGGAATCCTTTGAAGGATTTAATATATTTTCAGGACTTTGGGCACCCTTGTATTGCATCGATATATAAGGCCCTTCAAGGTGTACGCCGAGGATATTGGCTTTTTGGCTTTTTTCAGAGGCTGCTTTTATGGAATTCACAACTTTTTTCAGTTGCTCTATAGGTGCAGCGAGGGTAGTTGGAGCAATAGAAGTTGTTCCGTGTTTTAAATGTGCTTCCGCCATTTCAACAATATCTGAAGGCTTTTCGCTCATAGCACTTTTATTTCCTCCGCCATGCACATGTATGTCAACAAAACCGGGGGAAAGGTATAAGCCTTTACAGTCAACGACTGTGTCATTTTCGCTTTTTTCAAAGCTTTCGCATATATCAACTATTTTGCTGTTTTGAGTTGCGACAACACAGTCGCGTATTTTGTCAGGGAAAATAACTTTTGCATTTTTATAATAAATCATATCATCACCAACTTATATTTTAATATATTTATTCTGTATGTCAATTAAAATTTTCTGCACGACCTTTAGCGACAAACTACAAAAGGTCGGAATAATATAATAAATGTATGGGGGTGATGCCTTGACTGAAATTTATGCAGATGTTCTTGTTTCCTTGAATATTTTGTTTACATACATATTTCTTGTTGCAACCAGGGTTATTTGTAAAATTCCCACTAATAAGTGGGGCGTTGCAATTTCGTCTTTTTTAGGCGGGATGTCATCGCTGATAATATTTGTGAACGAATTAAATATAATTCTATCTGCAGGATACAGAATTATGGTTGCAATTGTTCTTACGGGCATTGCGTTTTTACCCCGCAGCATTAAAAGCTTTATAAAGGTGATATGTGCTTTTTTCGGGGTAAGCTTTCTTTTTGGCGGAATAATGTACGGTATTGAAATTGCATTTAATCCGTCTAACATATTTTTTGTAAACGGAACGGTTTATTTTGATATGAGCATAACATATCTTGTAGTAAGTGTTCTTGTTGTATACGGTGTGTTTCTTGGCTGCAATTATTTGCTTCAAAGGAATCTTTCAAATAATGAAATTTATGAAATTGAAATATATTTCCGCAGCACAAGCGCAGCTTTAAGGGGAATTATTGATACCGGTAATGCTTTGAAAGACGGGGTTATGGGAAGACCTGTTATTGTTGCTGAGCTAAAATCACTTTTACCGTTGTTTACTGATGAAGAAATCCGATATCTGAAGGCTGAGGCTCTTTTAAATGTTCCGCAAAGTCTTGAAACAAGAATTCATTTTATTCCTTGTAAAACGGTTAGCGGCAGGAAGCTGTTACCTGCAATAATACCTCGGAAGGTTGAGTTAGTGAATGGGAAAAATGCTGCAAAAACAGATTTTGTTGCTGTTGCAATAATGAATGAAAAAGTATCGTCAGGGGAATATAACGCACTTTTGTATAAAGAGATAGCAGAGTTAAGTTGGAAGGAGAATAACAATGCCAAACACATTTTTTGAAAAAATCAGAAGCATAAGAATAAAAATAAAGCTGCTTTTAGATAATGGGATTTATTACATAAACAGCCCTCAGGTTTTACCGCCGCCTCTTTCGCGAAAGGACGAGGATGCCTTAATTGAAAAATTGCGTGAGGGTGATACAACCGCACGGGATAAGCTTGTGGAGCATAATTTACGGCTTGTGGTATATATTGCAAAAAAGTTTGAAAACTCGGGAGTTAATATTGAGGATTTGATTTCTATCGGTACAATAGGTCTTATAAAAGCCGTGAATACCTTTAAGGCAGATAAAAATATAAAGCTTGCCACGTATGCTTCAAGATGCATCGAGAATGAAATATTGATGTATTTACGCAAAATTAACCAGCAAAGGCTTGATATATCTTTAGATGAACCGTTGAATGTGGATTGGGACGGTAATGAGCTTCTGCTTTCGGATGTGCTTGGCAGTGACGGTCTTGAAATTAACGACAACGTTGAGCAAGAAGACGAAAAAAGAATACTGCATATGTGTATGGAGGGCTTATCACCGCGCGAAAGACTGATAATGAGTATGCGTTTCGGAATGGACGGTAAAAGAGAGCATACGCAAAAAGAAGTAGCAGATATTCTGGGCATATCACAAAGTTATATTTCTCGTCTTGAAAAGCGTATAATTCTTAAATTAAAAAGGGATATTGAAAGACAAACAATTGAAAAATAAAAACTGAAAATCCCCTTGTTTTTTTCTGATTTCTGTAATAAAATGGATTTACAGGAAATATTTATGATTTCTTTTTAAGAGGGGATAAAAATGAATAAAGCGGAACTTGTTTTTAAAGCGGTAGATATTTTGTGTTATCCGGCACAAAATATCAAAAGGTTCAAGAATATTGTCTGTGTTAAAGATATACCTTACGGAGATAAAAAACGACAAAAAGCGGATTTGTATTACCGTCCCGATATTATAAACGACGGCAAAAAACACCCGTTGGTTGTGTATTTTCATGGCGGCGGTTTTATAATGGGTGATAAGAATTATCGCACGAGTATATGCGAGTTTTATGCTAACGAGGGTTATTTTGTTTATAATATAAATTACGAGATGCCTCCGGATGCCGTTTGTCCCGATATGTTTTACGGTTGCGTTAAGGGTGTAAACTCCGTTGAAAGGCTTTTTGAAAAATATAACATTGATGAGGATAAAATCATCCTTACGGGTGACAGCTCGGGAGCATATATATGCTCTTATGTTGCAGCTCTTAAATTCGATGATGATTTAAGGGAAGCTGTTGAGTGCGAAGAGGTTGAAATCAACATAAACGGACTTATGCTTATGTGCGGTATATATGACCTTGAGGTTCTTTTGAAGGGCTCTTCGCTTATGGGAGTTATACCCACAACAGCAAGAATGGTTTTAGATTTTGATTTGAAAAAAGATTTTTCAAATATTAAAGAGTTTAAATATTACGACTATATTTCGCCTGCACATTTTGTTAATGATAAGTGGTGTTCAACCTTTATCTGCTGGGCAGATGATGATATAGTGTGCCAGAATCAGGGTGAGCCCATGGCAGAAAAACTCAAAGAGTGTGTGCCTTACTTTGATTCGTACCATATAAAGGGCTTTCAGAATAATCATTGCTTCCACCTTAATTTCGGTACAAAAAACAAACCTGCAATGGAATGTATGAACAAATCCCTTGAATTTTTAGAAAAAATAACAAAAGAAGAAACTGTTACGGCTTGAAAACCGTAACAGTTTTTTGTGTGTTATCCTGCCAGAGCCTTGTTTACGGCATTCTGGTAATCTCTTGAATCAAGCTTGTTGTTATTATTCATATCCGCAGCCGAAAAGGTGCTTCCGCTTAAAGTGGTGTGTCCGTTGGCTGCTTTTTCTATTTCTATGCAGTCAAGTACATCGCACACGCTGTCGCCATTCAAATCGCCGTATACAACAACGTTAAAAACAGAATCAGGTTTACCGTTAAGATAAACGATTACAGATGAACCCGTACCATAGAATTGTTCATCTCCGTTTGAGTAGGAGGGAACGGCGTAATGGGTGGAATATTCGCTGAATTTTAATATATCGTTTATATCCTGAATCTGCATTTCAGAGGTTTTAATTGAAAGCTTCAGTAAGTCTACGGCGGTGTTAGAAAGCAAGGAGGAAACTACAGGGATGAACGTACATACATCGCTTGTTATAGTCATAAGCGGGTTGCTTCCGTCCTGACAGATAACAATACAGTAATAATAGTCATAAATTTTAGTGTGGCTTGCAGGTGTGAATTCACTTGTGGTTGCATTCTTAATGAATTTACCGCCCGTGTTACTGTTTTTGGTGTTTCCGTACCATTGATAAATTCTGTTAAGTCCCATAACATCAAATGAAATAGTATCCTTTATGCTTTCGCAATATTGCGGAACATTTCTGAATATTGCCGTGTCGGTTGTGATTTCAATAAATGTCTGATTGTTTTCGTTAGCCCAGGTTTCGCCGAAGCTTCCCTTTGAGCCGTATATTATAACGTTATCAAAATCAGTATCTTCGATGCTTGTGACGGATAATGGTAAAGCTGTGGGGATATTTTCGGGTAAATCCTTAATTGAAATTGCATTGTCAAGAATAACCTTTTCTGCAGTAAAATCAGTTTCAAATGCGCCTGCTTCAACGGTTACATCGCCTTTTATCCAAAGTTCATTAAGGGAGGAGCAACTCTCAAAAACATTTTTGCCGAGAGTCTCGAGGGCAGGAAGATTAACCTTTTGTAGGTTCTTACAGCCTTTGAATGCGTTTTCAAAAAGCTTTGACATATATTGGAAATTTGCAGTTTCGAGCTTTGTGCAGTTTTCAAAACCGCTTATGCCTACCTCATTCAAGGTGGGTGCAGTGAAAATTTTAAGTGCGGTGCAGTTATAAAAGCTTTTGGGGTTAACGTATTTCAGAAGGGGGAAGGTCGCAGTTTCAAGCTTTGTGCAACCGTTAAAGGCACTTTCGCCTACGGCTGTGGCTTTATCAGAGGATATTTCCTTTAATTCGGTACAACCGCTGAAAGCGTATTGCTGAACGCTTGAAGCATTGGTAATAATAGCTTCTTCAAGCTCTTTACAGTTTTCAAAAGCGTATTCTTTTATTGAGTTAACATTTGGTATTTCAACGTATCTTATAGGTGTTTCTTTGAAAGCATGAGCACCAAGTACTGTAAGCTTATCGGAAACGAAGCTTTGAATACCCGAAGAATAGAAGGCGTACATGTCTGTTACACCTACGTTTGAGGTATCTAAATAAGTTAAATCTAAAGCGTAGGCAAAAGCATAATAACCAATGTTATAAAGATTACTACCCGTAAATTCTTTAAGGTTGTGGCATTTATAAAATGCGTAAGATCCTACCGTTTTTACACCTCTTGCCGTTATATATTCAAGATTTGAGCAAAGGTAAAATGCTTTGTTGCCGATTTCTGTTATTGTGTCGGGAAGTGTAATACTTTCAAGATACGTATATCCGTTGAAAACCGATTCATATATACCCGTGGGTGTGATGCCTTTTATGGTATCGGGGATAATAATTTCTGTATTATCCGATGAGTCTTCACCTAAATAATCTGTTATGACACCGGCGCTGTTTATGATATATTTTTCTTCCTCATTAAGAAATAGTCTTTTATATGTTCCTACAGTTTCCTCACTTTTGGTTTTACCCTTTTTTTGTGCATAGGCGGTTATAACCGTATCGTAAGTGATTTTTATCGGCTCTTCATAGTCGTGTACTGCCTGAGAATCATTTTTCATATAAAATATAAAAGCATCAGGGTCGGAACAAGTTATTTCAAGATAAAACTCAGTATCAAATTCACCTGATTCTACGCTCAGAACGGGTGTGGGAGTTTGCTGTATTTCTTCGTCAAGTATATATTCTATAAACATACCGTTACGCCATTCGTATTGGTCGATTCTGTCAACAATTTTATTGTACGTAATGGTAGGAGTGTCAAGAATAAGGTATGTTACTGCAGCGGCAACATAAGGTGATGCCTGAGAAGTACCGGATGCAATAGCCCAGGTATTATTTAAATATGAGCTTGTAACCTGATAACCAATGGCGGCAGTTTCACACATTGAGCCGTAGTTACTGAAATACATTCTCATATTCATTGGTGCGTTGTACGCCATAACGGTGATAACATTGTCACAGCAGGCGGGGGTGAAGGGGGTAGCATCCATATTGTAACCGTCGTTACCTGCGGCAGCAACGAGGATTATACCTGCTTTGTGTGCCTTTGCAAGGGCTTCATCCATCGCGGGATTTTCACCTCTGCGGCCGAAACTCATATTTATAACGTTAACACCGTCTGCAATAGCGGCTTCAACACCTAAAACTGTCTGTGCGTCGGTGCCCTTACCCTCGTTGTTAAGAACCTTATAGGGCTTGATTGTAATGTTTTCAAGTGTGTTTGCAGCAATTATACCTGCAACGTGTGTTCCGTGACCGTTGTCATCATAGCAGGATGAACCGTTAACCGCATCAAATCCGTTGGGGTCAACTCTTTCCTTTAAAAGGTCGTGGTCATAAGCAATACCCGTGTCAATAACAGCAACGGTCAATTCTCTTTTGTATACCACATTATTATCCTCGAGCTTTTTGCGTAGTGCCGTAAAGCCAAGGGTGTCAGCATCGTCTATCATAGGCTGGGGGAGAGCGACGGATGAGGATGCTGTTTCGAGAATTTCAAAATCCGCAACCCTGTTGATTTCATCCTCCTGAGCATATTCAACGTTTTTGCAGCTTTCGTAGTATTCAAGGGCTTCTTCTGCAGACCTGCCGTTATCAAATTGCAGAATGTGTAAATCGTTGTAGCCTTCAATATATGCAACCGCATCACGGGTGTCGATATCCCCCTCAGCTTTTACGATAAGGCGGTCTGTTCCGTAGGTTAAAATTTCTTCTTTTTCATCCTCTGTTTCGTCCTTGCAAACAGAAAATGAGTTGATTGAACTAACCTCATTCTCATCAGGGACGGAGCTGTAATCGTATTTTTCAATCATATCATTCAACCGGTTGGAAAAGGTCTCAAGAGAAACCTCATTTTCCGAAGTGTCTGTTGCTTGCGCATAAAAAGGCAAACACGAAATTAACAGCACACCGCAAAGGATTAAACTGATAAATTTTTTCATAAAACAACCTCCTGTTTTTACTCTTTGCAAAGCTTAATAAACTTGCTTTCTGTTATATAGTGTAAAAACAGGAGGTTTTTGACAAAAAATTCAAAAAAATATTTATAATCGCCGAACAAGGTTCAGAAATTCTTCGTTTTTGATAAAAAGCCACCCGACAAAGTCGAGCGGCTTTTTCTTACGCAAAGGGATTTTCTGTTTTATAGGGGAGTGATTTAGGCTGGTTGTAGCCGATTTTTTCAACTCCGAGATATTTGAAAACTTCAAATATAGCCTTGCCGTGGTGGCCGAAAGCAACTGCACCGTGGTGGGGGAAGTTGTCTTCAATAAGCACGTGGCGGTAGAATCTGCCCATTTCGGGGATTGCAAATACACCGATACCGCCGAATGAACGGGTTGCAACGGGGAGAACTTCACCTTCGGCAACGTAAGCCTTGAGATGGCTGTCGGCAGTTGACTGAAGTCTGAAGAATGTGATGTCACCGGGAGCAATGTCACCCTCAAGAGTGCCGTTTGTGTATTCTTTCGGGAGTGCCCTTGCCATAATCTTCTGGTATTTCATTTCGCAGAAGCTGAGCTTACAGGAGGGGGTGTTACCGCAGTGGAAGCCCATAAAGGTGTCAGTAAAGCTGTAAGGCGTTTTACCGCCGATTTCATTTTCGTACATATCTCTGGGCACAGAGTTGTTGATGTCAAGGAGTGTAACTGCATCTTCGCTTATACAAGCACCGATGTATTCCGAAAGAACACCGTAAATGTCAACCTCGCAGGAAACGGGGATACCTCTTGAAGCAAGTCTGCTGTTTACGTAGCAGGGAACAAACTTGAACTCTGTCTGGAACGCGGGCCAGCACTTGCCTGCAATTGCAACATATTCTCTTGAACCCTTGTGTGCTTCAATCCAGTCAAGGAGTGTAAGCTCATACTGAGCAAGCTTTTCAAGGATTTCGGGCTTTTTATTGCCTTCGCCCAGCTCTTTTTCCATATCCTTAACAACCTCGGGGATTCTTTCATCACCTGCGTGAGCATTAAAGGAAGCAAAAAGGTCAAGCTCGCTGTTTTCTTCAATTTCTACACCTAAATCGTAAAGCCTTTTGATAGGCGCGTTGCAAGCAAGGAAATCCTGGGGACGGGGACCGAATGAAATGATTTTAAGGTTCTTGAGTGCAAGGATTGTTCTCGCAATGGGAAGGAAATCCTTAATCATTTTTGCGCAATCAACAGCGTCACCAACGGGATATTCGGGTATGTATGCTTTGATTTCTCTTAATTTAAGGTTGTAGCTTAAATTAAGAACACCGCAATAAGCATCGCCTCTGCCGTCAAGAAGGTCGTTCTGACTTTCTTCAGCAGCGGCACAGTACATTACAGGGCCGTCAAAAAGCTTTGCAAGGAGTGTTTCGGAGCTTTCGGGACCGAAGTTGCCAAGGTAAATAACAAGGGCGTTACAGCCGGCGGCCTTCACGTCCTCAAGGGCTTTAAGCATATCTTTTTCGTTTTCAATACAAACGGGACATTCATAAATTTCACCCGTTTTGGAATATTCTTTAACAATCGCACTTCTTCTGCCCTCTGAAAGTGTCATGGGGAAGCAGTCGCGTGAAACGGCAACAATGCCGAGCTTAACTGTGGGTATGTTTTTCATAGCAATACCTTCTTTTCTTGTAATAATACCTATATTTTACTTTGAACTTTTGGTTCTGTCAATATTTAACGGATGTATTTTCACAAGTTAATTGTTGACAGATGAATTTACTGGTGATATAATAACTGCAATTAAATATTAAACCGTTGAGGCGGAGGTAACGGCGAAAATGCCTTCACAGAGAGCCCGTGTAGCTGGAATCGGGCAAGAAACAAATCGTCAAATGGGCCGCTGAGGGTGCAGTCAAATGGCAGTTTTGCCAAAGTATTCTGCAACGTTCGGCATACGTTAGTTGTCAGGGGTATGTTTGTACCTCGTAAGAGTGCGAACTTTCGCAAATCAGGGTGGCACCGCGGATAATGTTTATTCGTCCTTGACAGATAATAAATTTCTGTCAAGGACTTTTTATTTTTTCGGAGGCGGTTTGAATGCTTTTAACAAAACGATGGCGAAGCTTGTTTTAAGTTGTTTATTATTAAATTGAATTATTGTTTTTGGAGGATATAAAAATGATACATAACGGTATTGATTTTGACACATATTTTAACAATTACCCCGATAAAGAGGGCTATTTCGGTAAATACGGCGGAGTTTTTATTGATGATAAGCTCAAGGCTGCAATGGCGGAAATTACAGAGGCTTATTACTCAATCTGCCAGTCAAGAAAATTTATTGCAGAGCTTCGCAGAATAAGAAAAGAGTTTCAGGGCAGACCCACTCCCGTCACTCACCTTGAAAGGCTTTCTGATGCTTTGGGCGGTAAGGTTCAGCTTTATGCAAAGCGAGAGGATTTGAACCATTCAGGCGCTCACAAGCTCAATCATTGTATGGGTGAGGCTCTTCTTGCGAAATATATGGGCAAGAAAAAGGTTATTGCCGAAACAGGCGCAGGTCAGCACGGTGTAGCTCTTGCAACAGCTGCTGCATATTTCGGCCTTGAATGTGATATTTATATGGGCTCTGTTGATATTAAAAAACAGGCTCCCAACGTGGCAAGAATGAAAATTCTCGGTGCTAATGTGGTTGAGGTTACCCACGGTCTTCAGACCCTTAAAGAGGCTGTTGATGCGGCTTTTGATGCATACAGCAAAGAGTATAACGACAGTATTTACTGTATCGGTTCAGTTTTAGGCCCCCATCCCTTCCCTATGATGGTGCGTGATTTCCAGAGCGTTGTTGGTATTGAGGCGAGAGATCAGTTTATTGGAATGACAGGTCACCTTCCCTCATCAATTGTTGCTTGTGTTGGCGGCGGCTCAAATGCTGCAGGTCTTTTTGCAGGCTTCCTTAATGACCCTGTTGATATTTACGGTGTTGAGCCTTTAGGCAGAGGTCCCAAGCTCGGTGACCACGCTGCAAGCCTTAAATATGGTACAGAGGGCATTATGCACGGCTTCAACAGTATTATGCTAAAAGATGAAAACGGTGAGCCTGCACCCGTTTATTCTGTTGCAAGCGGTCTTGATTATCCCTCTTCCGGCCCTGAACACGCATTCTTGCAGGAAATCGGCAGAGTTAAATATGATGTTGTTGACGATGAAGAAACAATTGATGCATTCTTCAAGCTTTCCCGTCTTGAGGGTATCATCCCTGCAATTGAAAGCTCACACGCAGTAGCTTTCGGTATGAAGCTTGCAAAAACTATGGATCACGGCTCAATCCTCATTAACCTTTCAGGTCGCGGTGATAAGGATATGGATTACATTATAGAGAATTATGGTATAAGATAAATTAAAATCGCTGAGTTTTGCGCATAAGTCATTTTCCGCCCCTCGGAGTATCCATATACACCGTCGGTTCGAGAAAAAGCCTTCTGCATCAAAACTCAGCGATTTTATTTTTATCTTATTTTTAGTTATTTTAATAAACTTTAATCCACTCAATTTCGGGTACATCGCGGGATGCCATAATTCGCACCTTGATTTCGTCGGTTTCAGTAGGGTTGATTTTGACAATCTTTCTGCTGCCGACTGTTGTGCCTTGTTCAGCTTTATCCCAATAGCCCTCTTTGTTTTTTGTGAATATCTGGAAGTTAGAAATGCGTTGACCTTCACTGATTTTTTCAGCAAGCTCAATGTATTTCACTTTTTTTATACTATTTAAATTCACAATGTATTCGGGCTGTGTTACGCCGAAACCGGGTAATATTTCAATTTTACTGTTTTCGGCCAAATTTGTACCAAACTCTTTTTCCAGCATTTTACCAAGCTCGTTAAGTCTTTTAACATCCTCATCGTTAAACCTGCCGTTGGACATAGGGGGAATGTTAAGGTTAAAGGTTGTGTTGTTACCGACAGAGTTTAAGTATGTATTAAAAAGCCTTTCGAGGGAATGGGGCTTTTCGTTTTCGTGATAAAACCAGCCCGGACGGATTGACATATCCGTTTCAGCAGGGGTAAAAACAAGACCCTTTGAATAAATAATCGTTTCAAGTGAGCCTATGGCAACATCGCTGTTGTAACTGAAGCTGATATCACCCTCAATTAGCGCACCGCTTGTTTGCGGCTTATTCATAGGGCAAAGCTCAACGGGGACAACCGCCCATTGTGCAAAGGGGGCAGAGCCTGCCTCGTTACCGCACCAACGAAGCGTGCCCGTATCGTGGAAAATTGTTGCATCAGGCTGATATTTTTCGACCAATTCAATATATCCGTCAAAATCATAAACCTGCTTTTTTCCGTTGGGACCTTCGCCGCAAGCACCGTCAAACCACACGTGGAAAATTTGACCATAGTTTGTTAAAAGCTCTGTTAACTGATTTTTATAATATGTGTTGTATTCGTCTGTGCCGTAAAGCTCGGAATTTCTGTCCCAGGGGGAAAGATAAAACCCGAATTTCAGACCGTGTTTTTTGCAGGCTTCTGCGGCTTCGCGTACAATATCACCTTTTCCGTCTTTGTAGGGGCTGTTCTTCATACTGTGCTCTGTGTACTTTGTCTGCCACAAGCAAAAACCGTCGTGGTGCTTTGCTGTAAGGACCATACCCTTCATACCTGCACTTTTAATTGCTTTTGCCCATTGCTCACAGTCAAGCTCTGTGGGGTTGAAAATTGCAGGGTCTTCTGTGCCGTCGCCCCATTCAAGGTTTGTGAATGTATTGGGGCTGAAATGTACGAATGCATAAAACGGTGTTTCTCTGAGCATTCTCAATTGATTTTGAGAGGGCTTTACGCGAGCAGCATTTTTAAGAAAGCTTTTCATTTTCTTTTTTTCTCCTTGCCCTGAGAGTTAATATATCAATGTATAACCAAATGTTGATAATAATTGCCGAAATAACGACCATAAGATGCTGGAATGCATAATTTCCCCACAAATGAGTGCAGTCACTTGAGCCTACTGCGAGATAAACTGCGATAATATATGTAACAAAGAAAATAAGTATCAAACGAGAATGAATATACATAGGTTTTTTGCTCGAGTTTATACCGTAACGCTTTACGAGTATGATAATAAAAACGAGTGCAAACAGAACGCTTAAAATTACCGCAGGAACAGTGACGTCGGTATCTTCAAATCTTACAAGTACGGGGCGCACAATATTTACGCCGATCATAAACAGGGTTGAAAGAACAAACGTGAGAATTGCTCGAGGTTTTTCTTTTACGTTACTGAAAGCAAGCTCTTCTACATTCTTTTCGGGCTTTAAATAAACAATGAAGGCGGTTAAGATTGCGCCTGCTGCAAAGCCGGTAAAGTATTCCCAGCAACCCCAAGAAGAGAAAAATTCGGGAAGATATGAGTTATTTAACATATGATAACCGCCGTGACCGAAATAGAAGAAAAGGTCGCTTACAGTTATGGCATAAGCAAATGCACCGCAGGTAACAGCACCCGTTTTTGCGGCAACCTTATCTTTTATAACAAACCTTGTTGTTATGATTGAAGCAATTGCCGAAATCGCAGATGAAATTGTTTCAATTGATTGATAATAATTGCGGCCGCCTACAAGCTTTTTTGCATAGCCTAAATCTTTGAAATTTTTGAGGTATGCGGAGTAGGGAGTAAGGTCGCTGCCTTCAATTTCAAGACCTTTTTGAAATAAATCCACCGCTTCCGGTTGAACGAGCTTGAGAATAAACGGTGAAATAAAAAGATTTACTATTAAATCTGTAATGCAGAATACGGCGATAAGAATGACGAAGTCTTTTATTCTCCATTGCTTTTCGCTGAAGCCTCTTCCGAGCATTATACCGAATATTGCCGCAAGACCAAAGCCGAGACAGACCATTAAGAAAACAGCGGCAGGAATTGATGTAAAAACAGTAACAGGGTAATCTTCGTCCGCAACGTGAAGTACACCTGTAATCTGATTTAATAGTGTGCCCCAACCGGGAGTTGTTATCATAAAAGAAAGAGCGGTAAGGCCTATCCAGCCTAAATCCAGCTTTTTACGGCTTCCCTTAATGAAAACAACGAACATTGTGTAAATAAAGCCTGCGTTCAGAAGCCCCCATGATGAACCCCATCCGTGTTCACCGCGTACGCGCCAGAGAAACCCCATTAAAAGCGCGCCCATAATAATATATAATATTTGTTTAAATGTGCTTTTACTATTATTCAAAAAAACACCTTCTTATCAGCATTTGTTATCTTCATTATAATACTTTAGTTTGATAATTCAATAAAAAAGACTTATTTGTTGAAAGTTTATGCGAATTATGGTAAAATTTACCCGTGAATTCTACAAAAAGGATGTGGATTGTTTGAAAAAATCAGGTAAATTCAAAAAATTTATATGCTTTACTATTGCCGCTGTTTGCGGTGTAACATTTGTTACAGCAACGGCAAACTCCCGGGTTGCTAAAACTGAAAAGGAAAAGGCAAAGTCGTACAGCGAGGTTGAAATCGATAAAAAGCCGGTTCCCGAAAAGGATGAAAATGGTAACTGGGTTTTCACAACAGACAGAGACTTTAAGGTTGTGCAGCTTACTGACGTTCATATCGGTGCAGGTTATATGTCTTATAAAAAGGACTTAATGGCGTTTAATGCTGTTGCAAGTATGATTACCCGTGAAAAACCTGATTTGGTTATTGTTACGGGTGATATGTCATATCCCGTACCATTTCAGGCGGGTACATTTAATAACAAAAACTCTACCGTTGCCTTTGCCGAGCTTATGGAAAGCCTTGGTGTATATTGGACAGTAACTTTAGGTAACCACGATTCGGAAAGCTACAGCTATTACTCCCGTGAGAAGATAGCTGAAATATATACTGATGAAAAATATACCCATTGTCTTTTTGAAAAGGGGCCCGAGGCTATTGACGGCTACGGTAACCATACTATTGAGGTGAAAAATTCAAAGGGCATTATTACCCGGGCTTTTGTGATGCTGGATTCACATTCATATACCGATGGTGACTATTTCGGACTTTTCTGGAAATACGATAACATTCATCAGAATCAGGTGGATTGGTACAGGTCCGAAATCAAAAGAATGAACACAGAAAACAGCAAGACTATAAAAGCAATTCAGGGAGATACAAACGGGGGGCTTTTTAAGGAATACGGCACAGTAAAAACCCTTGCTTTTTTCCATATCCCGTTGGTGGAAATGCTTGATGGCTGGAATGAATTTCAAAATAATAATTTTAAAGATACAGAGAACTTTAAGTATATAGGTGGCATAATAGGTGAAACAGGCAAACGCATTTATCCCGGTGTGGGCGAGGATGAGCTTTTTGAAGCAATGCTGGAATTGGGCTCAACAAAGGCGATGTTCACAGGTCACGATCACTACAATAATGTAACCTTCAGCTATAAGGATATTATTTTCAGCTACGGCTATTCTGTTGATTATCTTGCTTATGTTGGCGTAAGCAAAGAGGGTTCACAACGAGGCTGTACGGTTATAACAACAAAACCTGATACTACCTTCACAATTGAAAAGTTCAATTACTACAGTGACAGATATAATTCAGATGAATTCCCCCGTGAAGAGGTCGTAATGCAATTTGAGGATGTTACATATCAGGTAGCAGAGGAATAAAATTCAGCACACGGTAAAGCTTCAACTTTACTGTGTGCTGAATTCTTATCTGAAAACATCAAGCTCCGGTAAGCCTTTTTTTATACCCTCGTTTTTTATATCTGTGAAAAACTCGTCGTGGGTAATAAGCTTATATGGCGTTATATAAAAGTGTTTCAGGATACCGAATGTAAGAAATTCAAGGATATCCCAACCGATAAAGGATAGCTCCATTAAAATGAATTTTATTCGATTGCCTTTCATCATAGCGGAGCTTACCCGGAGCGCTTGCTTAGGGTTTAAATCCGGGCATAGTGCTAACACATAGTGAACAGCCATATAATCAAAAGTTTTTATTATACCGGGAATTATGAAAAGTAAACTCCGGAGTGCTATTTTTACAACCTTCAACAGTTCAACTGCAATAATGTTTTTAAAAGCCTTGTTGTCACCGCGAAGTGCAAAGAATATTTCTGAAACAGCGGGATTGCTTGTTTGCGCTTTTATAAAATACCTTGTTCCGCCTACCTTGAAAACAGAAAGCACAAATATCTCGAACAAGAAAACAATAACAGAAAAAATAATTTCGTTTTTATTCGGGAAATGATGTTCGAAAATCAAGGTGTGAAGAGTTTGCAATTCAACTGCCTTAATGGTTTCCCGGTCGAAAGTGCGTAATTTTAAAAGAGGAAATATGGCTTCACCGCTGAATATTGAAAAAAGATGTTGATATCAAAGGTGATTATGAAAGCCACAAGCACCTTTGACCAATAATGCTTTTTTATGGAGCGCCGAGCCTCTTTTTTTAACTTTTTTTATTCTCATTTTACTTCGCTTTCACTCTGAATACCTTAACACCGTGGGCGGGAACAGTGGCTTTGATTTCGGATGAAATTTCCTCTGTCGTGTTATCCCAAAGCTCTGTAACCTCATAAGCTTTTGCAATGGGTAAATCAACGTATACCTCGTTGTGGATTTTTGCGATACTCTGAATCATTTCCTTTTCTGAAGAGGCTTTGTTAAGGAAGCAAACAGCAAGCTCGTTATTTTCAAGAGGTTTAACAAGAATATCCTGCTTACCGTTTGTGAAAATACGTTTTGCCTGCAAGCCGCGTTTATCCTGGTCAATGGCAATAAGATTTTTGTTTGTGAGAATTTTGAGGATTTTGTTTTCTGTTGCAACACTTCCGTCAGGGTGGATGAATCTCCTTATATCGTTGCCGAGGATAAGAGGAGCAGCCATCATACACCATAATGTGAAATGGGTTTTGTTCTCTTCTGCTGTAAGCTCTCCAACACCAACCTCCAGCATATCGGGATCATTCCATCCACCGATTGTTGCGTGCTTATAAAGTCTCACATTTACCTCATATATACCAATCATTGAAAGCCAATTCGGTTTGATATCGGGAGTGGTGCGCCAAAGATTGCCTGCTTTTGCGCCCCATTTCCAGGATTGGTTGATTCCCCATTCACAGATTGAGAAGCAAATAGGCTTTTCAGTTGTATTATTCTTTTCTGCAAATTCCTTTGTTGCGCGTTTTAATTCCTTGCCCATAAGGGTGTACTGTCTTTGCGCTGAGTCCATTTTGGATGCAACCGGGTTATTAAATGCTAGGGTATTTAGACCCTTTTTAAGTTTGATAACCTTCTGAAGTCTGCCGTCGGGTGTGAAGCCCTTTGATTCAGGAAAATAGCAATCGTATGCTGTTTCTCCGTTTACTGTGCAAACAAGGAATTTTTTACGGTTTCCGCCTTTTCTGAATACCATAGTCAGTGAATATTCACCGTCTTCGGGAACGTCAATTGTATTGAATTCAAGGCTTCCGAGACCGCCGCAAAGACTGCCGACAACATATCCGCCGTCAACCTTTTCGTCTTCAAACACTTTTGCCCCGTTTTTAAGAATGCCGTGTTCAGCCTGGATTTCAATGAAATCGGGCTCGTTAATTTTTCCGATACATATTTTAATAAGCTCGGGTGCAATCGTGGGGATAGTCTCATTGTGGCAGAAATCGTATTTGAAATATTCTACGCCCCACTCAGCAAGAGTGTCTGCATCAATGGATTCGTTATAAAGGCTTGCGGGTAAATCCTCGCAGGTGAGGGTGCCGTTTGATGTATAAAGACCTAATTTGAAGCCCATTTTGTTTATATCTTCAACAAGGGGCTTGATTCCGCGCGGAAATCTTGTTAAGTCGCCTTGAAGCTTGCCGTCAGCAGTACGCATAGAGCTTTGCCAACAGTCGTCAAGATTTATATAGCTGTACCCGGCATCAAGAAGGCCTGTCCTTTTCATTGCTTCTGCAGTATCAGTAATAAGCTTTTCGTCGATTGTATTACGGAAGGTGTTCCAGCTGCTCCAACCCATGGGGGGAGTGAGCGCAACACCGTTGCTATAATTTTCAATATCAGCTACGTGCACCTTTGTTGAAGATAAAGCTTTTTTTGCAACGCAAACCGGACAAATGCGGTTAGCCTTGAGGATTTTTCCAATGGCGACACCTGCTCCTGCTCCGAGTGCGATTGATACAAGTTTTTTTGTGTTCATATTACCCCTCCGTATCAGGACTTTTTATTTTTGATAATCTTTTTTACAATTGCCGCAACACCTGCGGCACCTGCAATTCCGGCACCGATATAACCCAATTGATGGAGCGCAATGCTGTCTCTGTCGTGTAGAGTGCTCATAATGGGACCAAGACAAGTACATTTAAGCCCGAATTCCTTGAAATGGCGTACGTGCGATTCAATCTTCCAAGGGTTTTCTTCATACACGTTTATGATTCTCACAAGAGAACGGCATCCGTCTGTGTAACAACAAAAACCGCTGGTTTTGTTCTGTCCGAGCATAATACCGTCAACATAGCCTGTGAAATCGTTCAGATGATCATGTCCGAAAAAAGCACCTATAACGTCACCGGTCTTTTTCCAGCTTTGGAATTGACCGCCGTTGTAACAAGGTGCGCAGGGACCTTCTCCCAAAAAGCCCTCAACACCGTCTTTGAGAATATATTTTTTGTCGGAAAATTTATGGTGTCCTTCAACGGCACCGTAAAGCTTTTCAAGAGGCTTTGCTTCTCTCAAAAGCTCATATTCTTCATAAACCGGTGTGTGCTGAAAAACAATTGCAGGTATAGTTTTTCCTCCGTGCTCGTCTTTAATGCGTTGAGCTGTTTTTTCGTACCATTCAATCTGGTCCTCGTGCACCCAGTCATAAATTGAAACCTCAGGGTCATCGCAACAATTGTTTGAGTCAATGAGCCAGAGATTTAAAATATCATCTGTGCCTTCGGTATTTTTAACAAGCAAATTACAGTTGAAATTACCTCTCGGGCAGGTGGGGTCATTTTCACCTATGCAGGTTTCAATTTCTTTGTATGCTTCAACAATTTTTTCTTCCTGTCCCTGGTCGTGCTCGTGATTACCTAAAACATAGGTGAATGGGATACCCGAGTCAATAACAGGTTTGAGGATATCGCTAAGCGCGCTCTTGTAATCCTTGAAATCCTCCGAACCATCCTTTTCTGAAAGTGTGTCACCGAGAAGCACAATTAAATCAGGCTTATAGGTGAGAATACCGGCCTTAACAAGATTGTGCATATCCTCGCGTCTTTTTCGTTTGTCGCGGTTATCAATATAAAGATTTTCGTGCAAATCACCTAAAGTCATAATTGTAAATTTGCCGTTTTTGAATTTCAGGTTATTATTCATAAATGACACTCCTCGAAGGTTGTAAAAAACGGAAGACAACTTCTTTATGAAATGTCTCCCGTATCTTAGCGTTTATAAAATTTATATAAGTTTTTTACTGGGCAGCTTCCTCAGTTGCTTCAACAGAAACATCAGATTCCTCAACCTCAGCCGCATTTTCTTCAGCAACGGGCTCTTCAGCGGGGAGCTGAGCATTGTAAACTTCAGCAAGCTGATTTACATAAGCGATTTTGAATTTTGCACTCAAGAAGGGAACGAAACGCGCAAGCATAAAGAACATACCGCCGTGCTTGAATTCAAGACCGTAATCTGCAGCCTTCCGGAAAAGTCTTTCACCCATTTTGCAGTTCCAGGCAAGTGTGTTAATACCGATTGAACACCAGTCAAGAACAAAATCAAGAAGGTAGTTGGCGCTGTCTTTATCGTCGCCTTCGCAAAGCTTGTTAACGTCCTCAGTCCATTTATACCAAAAAAAGATGTTATAAATGCCGAGAGTAACAATTGTAAGTAAAATGTATTTGCCCAAACTTCTTTTTTTAATCATAATAAAAGCCTCCGATATTGAAAATTAAATGCGTTGCATAAGCAAAACACCCTTTATATCTTATATTAAATAATACTATAACCAAATAAAATTGTCAATGATTATTTAATATGAAAAACGAAGAGCAGAAACAAATGCTTCTGCTCCCGGAAAAATCAGTTGTTAAAAAGTGAAAGCTCATCTTTTTTCTGCTGTTCTTTATATTTTTCAAGTCTTGCCTTGATTTTATCGGCAGGGTTAAGAAGAACACTTACGGAGCAATCGTGGTTGAGTGTGTCAATGATAAGTGAGCAATATTTACTCATATCAACCTCAAAATACCAAGGCTTTTCAAGAAGCTCGGGTGTTCTGTAAACAAGGTTGGTTGTAAATACACCGTCAAGAATGCCGTTTGCGTAAGCCTTATCAAACTCCTGAAGACCGTTGCAGAAAAGACCGAAGCTTGTACATACGAAAATACGGTTTGCTTTAAGCTCCTTGAGTTTTGTTGCAACCTCAATCATAGAATCGCCTGATGAAATCATATCGTCAATAATAAGGCAATCCTTACCTTCAACGTTGTCACCAAGGAATTCGTGAGCAAGAATGGGGTTTCTGCCGTTTACAACAACAGAGTAGTCACGGCGTTTGTAGAACATACCAAGGTCAATGCCGAGAACTGTAGAGTAATAAATACAACGGCTCATACCACCCTCGTCGGGAGAGATAACCATAAGATGATCGTGGTCAATTTTAAGGTCCTTAAAGTTTTTGGTAAGAGCTTTTACCATCTGGTATGTAGGCGCAACGTTTTCGAAGCCCTTGAGCGGAATTGCGTTCTGCACTCTGGGGTCGTGAGCATCAAATGTGATGATGTTTTCAACACCCATATCTGAGCAAAGCTCCTGGAGAGCAATTGCGCAGTCAAGCGATTCGCGTCTTGAGCGTTTATGCTGTCTGCCTTCGTAGAGCATAGGCATAATAACGTTAATTCTTCTTGCTTTACCTTCAATTGCTGAAATAGCTCTTTTAAGGTTAGCGTAATGTTCGTCGGGAGAATAATGGTTTTCATAACCGTACATATTGTAGGTTACGCCGTGATTGAAGCAGTCACAAATAATGTAAATATCATAGCCTCTGACTGTTTCGTGAAGCACACATTTACCTTCACCTGAACCAAATCTTGTGAAATCAGCATCAATAATAAAGGTATCTCTCTGATAACCGTAAAAAGCAATAGTTTCTTTGTGCTCACTTTCTCTTTCGTTTCTCCATGAAGTGAGATAATTGTTGATTTTCTCAGCAAGCTCCTCGCAACCCGGAGTAGCAATGATACCGAGAGGACCTACAGGGATTGTGTTTGGAATACCGAATGCATCTGCCACGACATTAACCTCCGTTGTTTTTATTATACACTAATTGTACTAATAATTGACTTCCTTTTCAAGAGTAATAGACAAAATATTTAATTAGAATTTATTTCAATATATTGTAAGCATTTTGTGAAAAGTAACAAAAAAGCAACACGACACAATAAAAGTGCCGTGTTAAAGCTTGAAATCATCTTCTGAAAAGTCACCCGTAAACACAAACGTACGGGGCACTCTTTTGAGAGGATCATATTTGTATTTTCTGCATTTGGATTCAGGGAACATAATGCCGCCAACCTTACGACAAATTACAACATCGCCGCCATCGGGAATTTCAGCAAATTCACATAAAGCGCATTTTGCATCAATTTCGCCTTTGAAAAGCTTCAATGCCAACGATACCACTCCTTGCTTTTTGTAATTTCCGATAATATTTTAGCACATCTTACGTTTGTTATCAACCTCTAAAATCAAAAGAATAAGCATAAAAATGAGGATTATTGCAGATGCTACACTGTGATAAAGCGGAAATGCCACGTTGTTTATGGTTACAGATGTTGAAGCGGGGGTTGCTTCGGGGAAAACTTTTAAAAGCTCAGAGCAGACAAAGGCTGCAAGGGCACCGTTAATAAGCCGTGTACAAAAAAACAGCTTTGGGTTTAATGAGCACTGCTGCAAATACTCTGTAATCTGAAAAAACACCGCAAAACCGCCGAAGCCCAATATTCCGCAGGTTATAGGAAGAGGCAGATTGGCTTCGGCAGCTGTACGGCAACCTGTAGTAACCTCTGCCAATGCTCGGAAAACAATTGCTCCCGACGGAGGAAGAATTTTACTGAAAAGTGCACCTGCTGCAGAAAAAATAAGAACCCAGCCGCAAATGGTTAACATAGATTTACCTGAGCTGTTTACCGCTTCAACAAGCAGATTTTTTTTGTTTTCATCAGCTATTATTACAGGCGGAGAATAAGTTCTTTTTGTGAAAAAAGAAACAGCCAGCCCGGTAATCAAGGCACTTATAACAAGGGAAATGTACAGTATTATTCCGATTTTTATTCGAGCGTACATAAAAGAGCCCACTGCCAATATTACAAAAGCAAATCCGGGATTTACACTCCATAAAAGGAGCGATTGAGCCTGGTTTTTTGTTAGTTTCCCGTTTTTGTAAAAGTCAGCAGTGATTTTTGCCCCTATGGGATATCCGCCTATAAAACTCATAATAACTGCACACATCCCGTATCCGTTGGTTTTAAATACTTTTGATGAAAAACGGTTTGTTATTTTTGCCAGTACATCTGACACGGAGGACTCCACAAGATAAGAAGAAAGCACCATAAAAGGAAAAAGTGACGGTATAAGATTATTTGCCGTTAACAGTAGTCCGTCTTTAATGCCGCCCGCGGTTTCTGTGGGGTAAAGTAAAAGACCTGTAATGCACATAACAACTCCCGCAACAGACGGCAGAAGCTTTATTATTTTGAATATCTTTCTTTTCAATGCTCACACCTCAAAGATATTTTATGAATGCCCTGCATAAGAATATAACAAGAAACAAAGGGGTGTACCGTATGAAGTTGGGCGGATTAAAAAATATAAAAGAGGATTTGAACAACTGCGCAATTGAGCTTTATTCAAATAAACGGATTATAATTCTCGATTGCAGATGTGTTGTGGATTATTCAAAAGACTGTATTGTGTTGGATTTAGGTGAGCTTAATCTTAGAATAAGCGGTAAAAATCTTGTGGCGGATTCGTTCGTTTTCGGTCAGACAGATATAAGCGGACAAATACAAAGTCTTGAATTTATTTAAGGGGAAAAAGTCATTATGGTTAGCTTACTAAGGGTCTTTGGTGGGTATACAAGGTTTTGTGCAGAGGGTGGTTTTCCCGAACGGTTTTTGAATTTATGTAAAATTGAAGGAATCAGTCTGTGGAGCATAGAAAATGATGGTGTAAAGGTGAAAGCCTGTACATCCTCGAGAGAATTTGAAAAAATAAAAACGCCTGCGATTAAGTCGGGTATGGAAATAAAAGAACTGGAATCAAAGGGCTTTCCGTTTTTTGTGAAACGCCATAAATGGCGGTGCGGTGCGGTTTTAGGTGTCATCATTGCCGTTTTGTTCGTGTGGATTATGTCGGGCTGTGTGTGGGAGGTGGAAGTGGTTGAAGAAGAAGGTGTGAAGTTAGATAACTTTACAGAAAGCCTTGCAGAGTTTGGTGTGAAAACAGGTGCAAGAAAATCAAAAATTGATATTCTTGACGTTCAGGAAAAGCTTTTAAAAAGGTATCCGCAGCTGTCGTGGGTGAGCGTGAACATTTTTGGTGATAAGGTTCAGGTGGAATACACACCTGCAAAGACAGCCCCCGAATTAAAATCAGAAAATGTTACGTCAAACATTATTGCAGGAAAAAGCGGCAAGATAGTTCTTGTTGAGGGTTACAAAGGAACAAACGCTGTGAAAGAGGGAGCCTATGTTCCTAAGGGGGCGTTACTTATTTCAGGTGTTACGGTAAATGCAGACGGCAGTGAAGCCTTTGCACAGGCATCGGGAAAGGTGTTTGCTCAGACCGACAATAAGCATTCGAGCTTTGAAGCATCGAGCTCAGAAAGAGCTTTAACCACAGATGCCTTCCGCAGATACAGTTTGTCGGTTTTTAATCTTGAAATTCCTTTAGGATTTTATGATAAAACTGCACTTTCGTGGACTACGGATATGATGCTTCAAGGTGATTCAGCCGTTTTACCGGTTGGTGTTATACGCGAGGATTCTGTTGAAACACAAAATGTGAAAGTGAATTTAACCGTAAGTGAAACCCAACTGATGAATCTTTGCCGCTGTATTAAAGAAAAACGAAGCAAATATACTGATGCAGAATTTGTGAAGGTGAGCTTTGCACCAAAGAATGATGGAGGTGAAAACGCACTTTTTATGGAAATTGTTTGCGTCGAGGACATAGCAGAGGAGAAAATTGTCGATGTAGAATAAAACTGATACCTTTTCACAAAAAAAATCAAATATTTTAGTGGACATTTACAAAAAATATGTTATACTATAAATTGATTAGTTGTATTTTATTATAAAGAGGGTAATTAAGTCGGAACAGATAATTAATGTGGACAGAATGGAGCAGGCTGTAAGCCTTTTCGGCAGTTTTGATGAAAATATATTGCTTATTCAGAAAGCCTTCGGAGTTGACGTTATAAGCCGCGGGTCAGATATTAAAGTCAACGGTGAGCCCGAGAATGTTTCAAAAGCAGTAAAGGCAATAAACGGACTTCTAATGCTCCTTAACAGAGGGGAAAGCCTTAATGAGCAAAACGTCCGTTACGTTATTTCTCTTGTTGATGACGGCAACGAAGAAAAGATTACTTCGATGTCCGGTGACTGTATTTGTATCACAAGTAAGGGTAAACCCGTGAAGCCAAAAACACTCGGCCAGAAAAAATATATTGAAAGCATAAAGAACAACACAATAGTTATCGGCGTAGGCCCTGCAGGTACAGGTAAAACTTACCTTGCCGTTGCAATGGCTGTAAACGCTTTCAGAGCAAAAGAGGTCAACAGAATAATTCTTACGAGACCTGCTGTTGAAGCCGGTGAAAAGCTCGGCTTTTTACCCGGGGACCTTCAGAGTAAGGTTGACCCTTATTTAAGACCTCTTTATGATGCGCTGTTTGATATGTTGGGTGCAGAAAATTTCAATAAATATCTGGAAAGGGGTAATATTGAGGTTGCACCATTGGCATATATGCGAGGACGCACACTTGACGACAGCTTCATAATTCTTGATGAAGCCCAGAACACAACACCCGAACAGATGAAAATGTTCCTTACAAGAATGGGCTTTAATTCAAAGGTGGTTGTTACGGGTGACGTAACTCAGATTGACCTTCCTGACGGTAAAAGGTCGGGTCTTGTGGAGGTTACTAAAATCCTGAAAAATATGGAGCAGATTGACATTGTCCGTTTTTCTGAAAAGGACGTTGTAAGGCATAAATTGGTTCAGGATATTATAAGGGCATATGAAAAATATGAGGAGGCAAAGAAAAGGAAATGAAAGAGAAGATTAAAGTAGTTATTTCCAATAATCAGAAAGCTGTTAAAATTCCCACAGGTGTAAGACTCCTTGTAAGACGCTGTTGTAATGCAGTGCTGACCTTTGAGGAGTTTCCTGACCCTGCTGAAATCAGCGTGACTCTTGTTGATGATGCGCAGATTCACGAGCTTAATAAAATGCATCGCAATATTGACAGAAGCACGGACGTGCTTTCCTTCCCCTTGGGTGAAAACGGTGTTTATGATAAAAACCTTGAAACGGGTGCAAGCCTTCTTGGCGATATTGTAATATCTGTTGAAACTGCAGTAAGACAAGCTGAAGAGTATGGCCATACTCTCCAGCGTGAAATCGGTTTTCTCACCGTACATTCGATGCTTCATCTTTTAGGCTACGACCACGTTGACGGCGGTATAGAAGCTGTACATATGCGCGAAAAGGAAGAACGTGTCCTTACAGAGCTTGGATTGAAGCGTAACGAGTCTTATTATATGGGCTCCGGGGAGGAGTAATTTATGAAGGATATTGACAGCCTCTTCAGAAGCTTTGTCTATGCCGTTAAGGGCTTTGCGTGGATGGTAAGTCACGAAAGGAATTTCAGGATACATCTAGTATGTCTCGGATATATGATATTCTTTTTGTGTCGATATGATTTTTTCGTTGTATCTGAGATTGAAGCTTCAATACTTGTTATTATCAGCGCACTTGTAATAGGCAGTGAAATGATAAATACGGGTATAGAAAAAGCCGATGATGCTTTTTCGAGAGAGGAAAAGTACGCCATAAAGGTGTCAAAGGATGTTGCGGCAGGTGCTGTGCTTGTGTTTGCTGTTGCCTCTGTGGTAATAGGTGTTTTTATTCTTTGGCAGCCTGCGGCTTTTGAAGCACTTTTTGCACATTATAAGGCTCATATATGGAAGGTCGCTTTATTGGTTTTCAGCTTCGTTTTATCGTTGCTGTTCATATTTAAATTCAATTTCAAGGAAAAGGGAAAAGAAAAATAATGTCACAAAGAAAAACGGCATTTATTGCCATTGTGGGTAAACCCAACGTAGGTAAATCGTCAATTCTCAACAAGCTGTTAGGGCAGAAGGTTGCAATTGTTTCTTCGCGCCCTCAGACAACCCGTACAAAGATTATGGGTGTTCTTACAGAGGATAATATTCAGTTGGTGTTTACGGATACACCCGGTTTTCATAAGCCTAAAACGAAATTGGGCGAAAAAATGATTCAAGCTGTTGATGACAGTATCGGCGGTGTTGATTCCTGCCTCTTCGTTGCAGAGGTAAAGGGTGAAATCAAACCGACTGAGCTTGAACTTCTGCAGAAGCTGAAGTCAGAAAAAATCCCCGTTGTGCTTGCGATTAATAAGATTGATATGCTCAGCGACAAGCAGGAAACGATGCAGCGCATACTTGAGCTTACAGATTTATTTGAGTTTGAGGCGGTTGTTCCCGTGAGTGCTCGTGACGGTGACGGAATGGATGCTCTGAAGGCGGAGCTTATGAAGCTTGCTCAGGAGTCCGAATTTTTCTTCCCTGAGGATACTCTTACTGACCAGCCTGAGCGTGTGCTTGCCGCTGAAATGATAAGAGAAAAGCTTCTTCACAGATTAAATGAAGAAATTCCGCACGG
The DNA here is from genome assembly GCA_017621885.1 of Clostridia bacterium. Lineage (GTDB taxonomy): Bacteria > Bacillota > Clostridia > Oscillospirales > Acutalibacteraceae > DTU089. The sequence continues at coordinate 70,280 of JAGASD010000032.1, forward strand.
TATAGCAGTTTCAATTGAAAAGCTCCGTGAGCGTGAGGACAAGCCTATTCTTGATATCGAAGCAATTATTTATTGCGAAAGGGAAAGTCATAAGGGTATTGTTATCGGAAAAAAAGGTGCAATGCTTAAAGAAATTTCCACTAATGCAAGGCATGAGCTTGAAAGATTTTTTGAATGCAAGGTCAATCTTCAATGCTGGGTAAAGGTAAAGGAAGATTGGCGCAACAGAGAGGGACTCATACACAATTTCGGATTGGATTAATTTACTGCGTGTACGGTCTGTATAAAGCAAATCCCGTTGAATAGAATAATATTGTAGATATTCTGACGGGAGTGGTTTTATGGATGAGAAAGAGCTTTGGGCAAAATTCTGTCAGGGTGGTAAGATTCAGGATTATCTTGAGTACCGTAACTGTGTGAATAGTGCCCCGAAAACGGAGTTGGACAGATGTGATAAAGATAAGTGCACCGGGGTTGGTAATACGGGAGCAGAGTATAGGTGAGTCTGATAAACTCATAACCGTGTTGACTGCAAAATACGGTCTGGTGCGTGCTTTTTCAAGGGGTGCAAAGAAAACCAAAAGCAAAAAGCTTGCCGCAACCTCGCTTCTTGCTTACGGTGAGTTTACATTTGTAAAAACAAAGGATGCCTTTTCTGTTGAGGATGCCCTTGTTAAAGAGGTGTTTTTTGAACTGCGCGAGGATGTTGAAAAGATGGCACTTGCGCAGTATTTTTGTGAATTGGCAAATGAATTTTGCGAAGAAGATTTTGAGGCGGAAGAGATTTTGCGCCTTCTCCTTAACGGGATATGGCTTTTGAAAAATGATAAAAAAACCACCGATTTCATAAAAGCCGTAATTGAAATGCGTCTTATGTCTTTAAGCGGTTATATGCCCGATCTTGTGGGCTGTGAGCAATGCGGTGCTTACGAAACGGAAAAAATGTTTTTTGTTCCCGAAAGCGGCAAAATTTATTGTGAGGAATGTGCACCTTCCGGTTTTAACTATCGCGTTAACGCAAGCGTTATTCAGGCGATGCGCTATGTTACGCTTTCGGATTTTGAAAAGATTTTTTCTTTTGTATTAAACGAAGAGTCACAAAAGCTTTTCGGAAAAATAACTGAAGCGTACCTGCTTCAGAAAACACAAAGGAAATTTAATACACTTGATTTTTATAGGGTGATTAAAAGCTGACACCCGAGGATAATATTATGACAGAGATAAACAGACATTTAAAAGCACTTGAGTTTGACAAGGTGCTTGAGCTTCTTTCAGCGCGTGGTTGTAACGAGGATGCGAAAAATATCCTTCGTGAATTGCGCCCTGAAACTAAAATTACAAACGCACAGCGTCTGATAAAGATGACTGAAGAAGCGTACATATTGCTGGCAAAGTACGGCGGTCCGTCCTTTGGCGGACTGAGCAATGTTACAAATTCACTGTCGAGGGCTGCTGCAGGCGGTGTGCTTTCGATGAAAGAGCTTCTGACAATTGCAGGAACTCTCAGAGCCGTGCGCGGTATTTCAGAATGGCGCAGCAACAGCGGTCAGAATGAATTGAGTATTGATATTTATTTCAACGGACTTATGCCAAATAAATTCCTTGAAGATAAAATTAATGCCGCCATTATTACAGAGGATGAAATGAGTGATAACGCCTCGCCTGAGCTTGCATCAATTCGCAGACAGATAAAGAATAAAGAAAACAGCGTAAGAGAGCAGCTTGAAAAGCTGATTCGTTCACAAAGTCTCAAGGCGGTTTTGCAGGATGCAATAATAACCCAACGTAACGGTCGTTATGTTGTCCCCGTTAAAAGTGAACACAGAGCAACTGTTTCAGGACTTGTTCACGATACGTCTTCAACGGGTGCAACGGTATTTATTGAACCTACGGGTGTTGTTGAAGCAAATAATGATATAAGAGTATTGAAAGGTAAAGAGGCACAGGAAATAGAGCGTATTCTTTACGAGCTTTCTGTTCTTTCGGGTGAGTTTACCGAAGAAATAAAGGGCAGTTACGAAAATGCTGTAGAAATAAACACAATTTTCTGTAAAGCACACCTTGCTTATGAAATGAAAGCTTCAGTGCCCGTGCTTAACGATAAGGGTGTTACAGAGCTGAAAAAAGCAAGACACCCGCTTATTGACCCTAAAAAGGTTGTTCCCACAGATATAAGGCTCGGCTCTGATTTTGATACGCTTGTGATAACGGGTCCTAATACGGGCGGTAAGACTGTTGCAATTAAAACGGTCGGTCTTTTGTCTGCAATGGGGGCATCGGGGCTTATGATACCGGCTGCTGATGAAAGTCAGATAAGCGTTTACGAGAATATTCTTGTTGATATAGGTGATGAGCAGAGTATTGAGCAATCTCTTTCCACTTTTTCGTCACATATGGTGAATATTGTAGGCATTCTCAAAAAAGCCAACGAAAAATCCCTCGTTCTTATTGACGAATTGGGTGCAGGTACAGACCCTGTTGAGGGTGCGGCGCTTGCTATGGCTATTCTTGAGCAATTGCACGGGCAGGGCGCAAAAATTGCCGCAACAACTCACTATGCTGAGCTTAAAGCCTATGCACTCGGCACGGACAGAGTTGAAAACGGCTCGTGCGAATTCGACGTAAACAGTCTTAAACCCACATACAGACTCCTTACAGGTATTCCCGGTCGCTCAAATGCTTTTGCAATATCACAGCGTCTGGGTATAGATGACAGCATAATCGAAAGAGCGGGGGAGCTTGTGTCTTCTGAAAACGTGCGTTTTGAAGACGTTGTGGATATGCTTGAAAAAAGCCGTCTTGAAATGGAAGACGAAAGACGAAAGGCGAAAGAAATCAAAGAGAGTGCAGAGCTTGACAGAGTCAATGCGCAAAAGCTTCTCAGTGATGCACAATTCAGACGAGACAGAGAGCTTGAAAATGCAAAGGGTGAGGCTCTCAGAATTGTTGAACACGCAAAGCGAGAGGCAAATGCACTTCTTAATGAGGTCGAAAAGCTGAAAAAAGAAGCAAAAGAAACGCGCAATGCAGCAGAGCTTGCAAGAAAAGCGAAAAGTACGGTTAATTCCCATCTTAACTCAATAAACAGCGCTATTAACCCTGTTACGGATGATATTGATGATGAGGAATATGTTCTTCCCAGAGCGTTGGAAATCGGCGACACGGTTTTCTGTAAAACGATAGGCAAAAATGCAAGTGTTACAGCTCTCAGGGATAAAAAGGGTAATGTGGAAATAGCTGCAGGTATGTTGAAAATGCGGGTTAAAGAAGAATCCTTGCGCCTTGTGGACAAGCCCAAAAAGGAAAAAAGTGCGAAGAAGAATGTTTCAATCGGTAAGGTCAGCGGCGAAAGCAGAGCTTCAATGCAGGTTAATAACCGTTGTGACCTTCGCGGACTTATGGTTGACGAGGCAGTAATTGTTCTTGACAGATTCCTTGACGATTTGTTGCGTTCCGGGCTTACAGAGTGTACTATAATTCACGGTAAAGGCACCGGTGCTTTAAGAGCAGGGATTACTCAGTATCTGAAATCCGACCCCAGAATAAGAACGTTCCGTTTAGGTACGTTCGGTGAAGGTGAAAACGGTGTAACCATCGCAGAAATAAAATAAAGCGAAGGATGTGAGCGGTATGAGTGATAAAATTGTGGAATTTTCGGATTTTAAAGATATGAATGAGGCTGTGCGGGAGTGCAAGCTTTTCAAGGATTTGTATTACGACCTTGCACATGCGGTTGAAGCAGCTGTTGAATGTGATACAAAGCGTGAAAGCGACAGACTCCTTGTTAATGCTCAACGGCTTGCGGAATATAAATATCTCTCGTATTACGAAAAGGATATTGAAAGTGTAGAGATATTTTTAGCCGGCTTCAATGTGGATGAATATCTTGATAACATAAAAAAACAAAAAAAGAACGATAAATAATAACAAAAACCTTCTTGAAAGCGTTTTCAAGAAGGTTTTTTATGATTTGTTATTTATTTAATGAAAAAATCTGCGTTTGAAAAGTCAAGCTTTTTCAAATCAGCGAGAGGCAGTGTAACGTAAGCAATTTTTTCCGTGTCTGCAAGGAAAGGGGGCATATTGTCGTCTAAAGGATCATATCGGAGAAGTGTAATGTTTTCACCCTCTGAAACAAGCAGCCGCGTGCTGTCCTCGCAAGAGTCAGCTTCAAAATAATCTATTGAGTATTCCGTATCGGTGTCGCCTAAAAAATCAAAGCCTGCATTGAAATCGTCAATGAGTGTATCGGGCTCATCTTTGCAGTAGCGGATATTGGGAATGAATTTTCCGTCTTTAAATGAGAGAAAAATGTAAATAAATCCCATTTGCGGCAGAATACCGCTTTTATCCAAATGCTTGAATTCGGAAAGCTTTAATTGGCAAAAGAAAAAATCATCATCGCCGACAGTTCCGTCAGAGAGCCATTCTTCGGGCATTGTAGGTGCACCGAAGAATTTACTTGTTCCGGGGTCGTATTCCCCGTGTGCTTTTTCAACAGTAATACCTATCATCAGGCAACCCCCAAGTATTCTTCAAGAACAAGTCCGCTGCTCTTGATTGCTTTTGCGTTTTCAACACCGACATAACGCCAGTGCCAGGGCTCATATATAACCTTTGTGATATCCTGCTTGTCCTTGGGGTATCTGAGTATGAAGCCGTAATCAGCGGCGTTTTCCTGAAGCCATCTGAACTCTGCTGTATCCTCAAACCACTCTTCAACGCACACAATATCCATGGCATAACCGAGGTTATGCTCAGAGCTTCCGGGAGGCATAATGATCGTTGCAGCTTTTACCTTCGCTTCTTCTCTCGAGTATCCCTGACCTTCAAAAAACTCAATCTTGCGGTTGTAGTTGCGCTCCTGAGTTTCGTAAGAACGGTAGCCTGAGCAGGGGGTCAGCGTAACACCGTCAGCAGCCGCCGCGCGGTACATTTCCTCATAATGTGAAGCAATTTTTCTGTCAAGACGCTCACCGCTTCCGCATACGTAAACAAGATCGGGAGAATAGCTGTCGGGAATACGATAACCGGAGTTTACTAGTGTGAGCTGCCAGTTGGATTCGTCAATTGTGATGATGGTCGGGTTGCTTATTGTGCCGGGAGTACCGACGCTTGCGTTGGCGCTGTTACCTTCAATTTTTATAATGGAGGCATCAGTTGTGCCGGTTGTGGATTGTGCCTGAGTTGAAGGCTCGGTTGTTATTTTTATAATTGACGGAGCCTTCTGAGTGGTGGCGGGAGCGGTTGTTGCTTCGGACGCGGAAATGTTTATGCTTTCCGAAACATTAGCCTGCCCTGCCGCAGCAAGTGTCTGGTTGGCAAGGAGTGTTTTATTTCTGCTGTTTACCGCTACGCAGACAACACTTATAAAAACGGTTATACAGGCAAGAACAATGCATAAAAATTTGTTTGCGTTTGATTCCTTTGCGTTGAACCTTTTTGAGTCAGGAATATTGTTTTTATTCAAGTCTATCATGACTACACCTCTCTTTTGCCTTACATTATATTGTAAATTTATGAAAAAGTCAATATTTGTGCATTATACTTTAATGTCATATTAGTTGTAAAATACAAAAGTAGAGGTGTAGTTTTGTGCTTTTTATACAAAGATAAAAAAAAGTTGAAAATTACTGTTGTTAAGCGTTTTTTTGTGATATAATTATCCGGTGAATAAAAAGAAGAGTCGGGTTATGTACTCTTCTAAATTATCGAAAGGGGTAAAACCTTTATGAAACGTATTTTTACAGTTGTTTTGGCAATTTTACTTGTGAGCTCAATGCTTATGTCTTTCGCATCCTGCGGCGGTTCAGATGAATCGGAAGATACTTGGGAGCTTTCAACGGTTGAGGCGGTTTATACCGAAAGTGCAACTCCCGTTAACAAAACGAGCGCAGAGGTTCTTGAATACTTTAATTCTTTAGTTAATGACATTAAAGTGTCAAAGCCCGCAATTTCTTACAATTATCAGATAAACGTTCCTGATGACAGCTTGAAGGTTACTAAAAAAGGAATGGAAGATGCTGAAGAGGTTGACGAAAGCCTTAAATCAATTAATGATGCTGCGGTAGGTATCAAGGATATGATTCTTAAAAATATCCGTGAAAAATCCGGAGATATTCCTTTTGGTGCGGATAATACAGAGTATCTTTTTGTCAAAGGTGAGTCGTGGACATCAAGCCTTACTGTTGCTGATATTGACACCGCAACAATCAAGGAGGTTGGTGACAATTATTACATCACAATCACATTCAGTGATATAGATGAAAACGGCGTTGCAGATCCTCTTGCAAAAGCATTTGACCTTCGTGATAAAGAAGAGCTTCTTGCTTCCGATGAATTTGCAAAAACAAGCCCTTACCTTAAACTTAACGATTATTCAATTTCATACAGTGGCTGTAAAATAACTGCAGTTGTTAACAGATTGACAGATGAAATCTCAAACCTTAACTGTTACAAAGCAGCTAATATCACTGCTGATATGACGGGTGCAGGTTCTCTTGAGGACTACGGTGATGTTAGTGTTATGTTTACACTTGAGGATAAGGCTGATTTCAATATGATTTGGAAAACAGAGCTTCCCACAAGTCCTCTTGAAACCGCCACTGAAACAGCTGCTGCTCAATAATCGGAGTTCTTGTGTTCCATATTGGAGGTATAGTTTTGAGTAAAAAAATTATTGCAGTTTTAATTGTTTTAACAATGCTTTTTATGACAGTCTTTGCTGCTTGTAATTCTGACAATGAAGAAGAGCGGGTTTATGTCGAAAAAGATGAATATGATTTTGTAACAGATGAGAATGGCGAAAGAGTTCTCAATAAAGACGGCGAGTTCCTTGTTTATGAAACCGATGACAAGGGTAAACGCGTAAAAGATGACAATGGCGAATACATCACTTTGGCCCAGCCCTTTGAACCTATTGAGGATGGTAATGTTATTGAGAATTATGGCTACAAATTTAATTTACCGGAGGGTTGGAAAACAACGAATCAGCCGGGCGAATTTGTGAATGAAAAGACTCAGCAGAGTATTGAAGTTGACGTTCTTAAGTACACGTATCCTGACTACTATAACAAGAATATAGAAATGTATCAGCAATTAAAGTCACAGGGATATAACGTTAAATGGGAAGATAGTGTTGATTTAGGTGCTGATTTTACAAATGCAGCTCGTTTTACGCTGCAGACTGAAGAGGGTGTCAGCATTATGTACTTCTTCGTAAATTCAGGAAATCTTTATAAACTTCTTTTTAATGCGGTTGACCCTGCAACAGCTGTAGCGGACAGTGAAGCCTTGTGTAAGGTTATTGACTTCAAGCCCTTCACCTACTATGATGACATAACATCAATAGAAACAACAACTGCTGCAACACAAACATCTGCTGAAGCTTCTGAATCGGTTGCACAATAAGCTGTTTTCAGATAGAACGGTATTTGAAATAGAATTAAAACGTCGGATGCTGTTTTCAGATATCCGACGTTTTTTATAAAATGTTTAAATGTGGAGATAGTTATGGCATATTGTAAAAACTGTGGTAATTATTGTGGTGACAGCGATTGTAAGTTTTGCCCTAATTGCGGTACGACAATGGGGGAGCAAGAGCTTGTGCCTCAAAAAGGAAAAAACAAAATAAGTAAATTTGCAATAGTTTATTTGCTGGTTTCCTTGTTTGTTGTTGCGGTTGTTATTGCTTTGTTTATAGGCAAAAGTTCAGCAAAAAAAGATGTTGATTCAACCGAAAGCACAGAAACGACTCAGGTTGTTTCAACAACCGGGGTAACACAAGCCGAAACCGAGAAAGAAACAGAATCCGAAACAGTAAAAGAGTCGGTAAGTGTTTCTCAGGAGATTGTTGTGGTTACTGTTCCCGTGCAGCAGAGCTATTATCCTGCAGGGAATTGGTCGTGGGATTACAGCAACCCGGAATTGCGTTTCATCACTTACGATACTCCCGGTCACGCAGGGGTGAAGCTGAGAGCGGAGCCTGTTGATGAAAGTGCATATTCAATGGTTCTTCCTGAAGGCACAAAAGTAATACGCGTAAATGCAGCAAACGAAACATATAACACCAAATATATCAAGGTTGTTGCGTTGGTTAACGGAAATGCATATATGGGATACGTTATGCAGAGATATGTTTCTGCATATACAGATTCGGATTATAACTACAATTCAGGTTCCGTTTACAACTACAGAATTTCTTATGATACTCCGAGCCACGCAGGGGTTGTTCTTCGCGCAGGAAGCTCCGGTTACAGCGAGAAGCTTATGGTTATTCCCGAGGGTACAAGTGTAAGAGTTCTTGATAGCTCTACCGGTGCATATTGGAAGGCAGAGGTTTTATATAACGGTGGTGTTTATACGGGTTACATTTTAGGGAAATATATTGAATATGTGGGCTAAGATGATTCGGGTATAAAAATGAACTCCGCAAGGCTTTGGTTGCCTTGCGGAGTTTGATTTTTTTATAACAGAAAAACAGGTTTAATTTTTAAAATCAGATTTTGTCTTTTAAAACTTTTTCAGTTGCCATATAGATTGACGGCACAAGGACTAAAGCGGCAACAAGTTCAATAAGTCCGTTTGTGCTGATAAGTGTTCCTATAATAACCTCAAGGGTTTTTGCAGCTTCACCGAAAAGTGTTTCAAAGCCGCCGAAAATCTTGAGTGAACCCAGAACCAGCACGGTGTTTGTAAGAGTTCCTGTAAATGCAGATATAATCAATGCAATAGGCTTCGGGCACTTTGTTTTTGATAAACCATAGAAAACAAGACCGGCAACCAAGCCGACAATAAGACGGGGTACGAGAGACACCAAAGGATTCTGGAACGGGATAATACCGAATTGGAATGCTCTCATAACACAAGTCAGACCCCACACACCGCCTAAAATTGCACCGTATTTCGGTCCGAGTATGACTGCACCGAGAATTACAACAACGTGCAGCGTGGTAATTTCAATAATACCTACCGTAATGTAGCCAAGGTACGGTGTGAATGTCATTACGACTATCAATGCCGCAAATAAGGCGCACAATACAAGACGAACAAGCTTCTTTTTTTCTTTCATAATACTACTCCTTTGCTGTTGTTCTTTTAAAAGATACAACGCTATTGTTTCTGTATTACCTGTTTTTCTTATATATTATTAAAAGTCCTTGCAAAATAAGGTCTTTATTATAGATGATTTCTTTTTCACAACAAGCCACAACTTCTTTAGCAAGACCGCCCGTTGCAACAAGCGTTTTTATGGGCTTACCCAATTCTTTTTCTATACGCGATGCCATACCGTCAAGCATAGCGGCATTTCCGAGGACTGTACCTGCTCTTATACATTCAATGGTGTTTGTTCCGTATGCGTGCTTCGGAGCTGAAAGCTCAATTGTGGGGAGCTGAGATGTTCTCATTGAAAGTGCATCAAGAGAAATACCGATACCGGGAGCTATTGTGCAACCGGCAAAAACTCCGTTTTCATCAATAAGCGAGATTTTTGTAGCCGTTCCCAAATCCATAACAAGACAGGGAAGTTCATATTGCGCTAAAGCACCAACGGCACCCGCAACCAAATCTGCACCAACTTCTTTTGGATTATCTGTGGCTATTTTGAGCCCGTTTTTAACCCCTGCGGCAACAATTATAACCTTGCAACCGGCAACCTTCTCAATTGCGGCTTTAAAGATTCTTGTGAGCTCGGGTACAACAGAGCTTATAATTGCACCTTCAAAGTCTGTGCCGATTTTTTCAAGTTCAAAAATTGACTTCAGCTCAATGGCATATTGGTCGGCTGTGCGATGGCGATGTGTTGCCATTCTTGAAATGCAAAACGGTGTGTTGCAATCGTTGTCAAAAAAGCCGAGTGTAATATTTGTGTTACCTATATCAGCTGTAAGAATCAAAAAATCACCTTCGTTTGAGGATTTTGTTTAAATAATTATACACTATTTGCACAAAATAAGCAATAAATTTTTAAAACATCTCGCAAAACTCTTTAAAAATCAATAATTGTATGGTATACTTTTAAAGTAAATTTTTTTTACAAAGGAGATTTGTCTATGAAAAAGTTTTTTGGCGAATTTAAAGATTTTATCGCAAAAGGTAACGTTATAGACCTTGCAGTCGGTGTTATTATCGGCGGAGCTTTCTCGGGTATTGTAACAAGCCTTGTAGAAAACATTATCACCCCTGCAATAAGCCTTCTTACAGGCAAAGTAGCATTTGCAGATTTGTTTGTTGCTCTTGACGGTAATACATACAAAACACTTGAAGAGGCTGCAGCTGCAGGTGCTTCAACTATTAATTACGGTCTTTTTATCCAGGGCATAATTGATTTTATCATCACAGCGTTTGTTATTTTCCTTCTTGTAAAGGTTATCAATAAAATCAGAACAGCAGGTGAAAAAGAAGAGGCTGTTGAAGAAGCACCCGCAACAAAGGTTTGTCCCTTCTGTAAGAGTGAAATCGACATTGAGGCAACTCGTTGTGCTCATTGTACTTCGGAGGTTGAATAATACTGATGGGTCGACTCAGATATTTTATTGCCCTCTGGGCAGCAAAGCTTGTGTTTGTGTTACTCAGATTACTTAAACGTAATGCAACAATGTATCCCGGATATATTGCACTCAAAATTTGTCCCGATTATCTTGCAAGAACAAGAAAATCACCTAACGTGCTCTGTGTTACCGGTACAAACGGTAAAACCACCACTACAAATATGGTTGCAGATATTCTCTCTCAAAGCGGGATGAAGGTTGTTTCCAACAGATACGGTTCTAATATCAATACAGGTGTTGCTACTGCACTCACGCACAGTGTGAGTGTTTTCGGTAAGCCTAAAATTGATGCACTTGTGCTTGAGGTGGACGAGCGTTTTTCAAGACTTATTTTGCCGTTTATTAAGCCGGATTATCTTGTTGTTACCAATCTTTTCAGGGATTCAATCAAGCGTAACGCTCACCCTGAATACATTTTCAGCATTCTTGATACTTATGTGCCTGAATCAACCAAGCTTATTCTTAATGCAGATTGCCTTCAGTCATCGCAGCTTTTAAAGAATAATCAGCGTGTTTATTTCGGCATTGATAAGCTTGATACGGACGTAACCGAGTGCGTGAATCTTATTAATGATTTTTCGATTTGTCCTGTTTGTGACGAAAAGCTTAAATTCAATTACCTTCGTTACCATCACATCGGTAATGCATATTGCCCCAAATGCGGCTTTAAATCCTATGAGGCAAATTACCGTCTTACAAATATTGATTATGACAACAAGACAATAACTGTTGAGCAGAATGGTGCAGCATCTGTCTATCCTATGATTAACAGAGCTCTTTATAATATTTATAACGAGCTTGCCGCAATCAGCCTTATGTCTGAATTTGGTGTTGACCTTGAAAAGGTCAAAGAGTATATGCGTAAAATAAGCGTTACACAGACCCGTTACAAAGAGGATAAAGCAGGTAAAACCGAAATTGTACGCACAATGGCTAAAGGTCAGAACTCTGTTTCATGCTCAAGAACACTCGATTTCGTGGGTCACGAAAACGGTGCAAGAACTGTTTTCATTATGATTGATGACTTGTTTGAACGCCGCGACTCCTCAGAGTTTATTGGTTGGATTTACGATGCAGACTTTGAGTTTCTTAACACACCCGACGTTAAGCAGATTGTTCTTGCAGGTCCCCGTTGCTTTGACTATAAGTTAAGACTTCTGATAGCCGGGATCCCTGAAGAGCGAATCCTCTGCGAAGAGGATGAATTTAAGGCTGTTGATATTATGGACAAGGATATAGACAAGCTTTACCTTCTTCACGATACCTCAACATATGACCTTGCTTGTAAGGTTGAAGAAAAAATTAAAACTGTATTTACAGAGGCATATAAATCAAAGGGCGGTGAACAATAATGAAGATAGAAGTACTTTATCCTGAAATTTGTTGTTTGTTCGGCGACAAAGCTAATATGCGCTATTTTGAAATGTGCCTTCCCGATGCAGAGTTTATTAAAACTCCCGTAAGTGAAATGCCTCATTTTCTTACCGAGGATGTTGATATGGTTTATTTCGGTTCGTGCAGTGAATCTAACCAGGAACGTATCCTCAGCAGATTGAAAGGATACGAAAGCCGTATAAATGAGCTTATTGAAAAAGGTGTCATTTTCCTTATGACGGGTAATACCTTTGAGATAATGGGAAAATATATAGAAAAGCCCGACGGAGAAAAAATTGACGGACTGGGTATTTTTGATTTCTATGCCAAGAGAACAATACCTAAGCGTTATAATTCACTTTTCCTCGGTAAATTCGGTGAGATGGAAATTGTCGGTTACACAAGCCGCTTTTCTCATTGTTATGATATTGATGAAAATGACAGCTTTCTTACAGTAACAAAAGGTTACGGCTCAACTGTTGAAGCCAGAACTGAGGGTATAAGAAGAAATAACCTTTTCGGTACGTATCTTTTAGGACCCTTCCTTATTCAGAATCCTATGTTCACAGCGTTTCTTATGAAAAAGCTTGGTTGTAAAGATCCTGAGCTTGCATTCAAAAATGATATTGTCAAGGCTTACGAGGTAAGGCTCGCTCAATTTAAAACAGATATAGTTTTCGCAGAATAAAGACAAACGACCCGAGATTTTGCTCGGGTCGTTGATATTTTATGATTATTCTTGTTCAGCTCTTTGCTTTCTGAAGCCTTTGTTGATTATAGTGTTGAGTACAATATTCAGAGTAAAAAGAGCAATGCCCACAAACAAGCCATATTGCACAGAACCATCTATGAACGTTATTGTTGTGTTACCTATACTGCCGACTGCTATGGCAAAAAGTATACCCGCAATTGCAAAGCAGAGGGTGGAGCCAACACAAAGAACAATATTTGATGTTGCTTTTAGTGAAGGCGCTTTTATAAGTACAAATATAAAGTTGAGTACCCCAAATACAACGGCAAGATATAACAGAAGAATGGCAAGCATTATAAATAAAACAGGAGAACCGACGGTTTGTCCGGAAACAAGTCCTATAAGACCGCCCCAATTTAATGAAAGCAGGGTGTTCATTGTAAAATCAAGGAGTGTCATATTTGTAGCGGAGTTGTTAACGAAGGGGAGTGTGAGCGTATAGCTTGCCAAAGGAAGAACAAGTGCAATCAGAGGCAAAAAGGTACAGATAAAACGCATGATACGTATTTTACTTCCGAAAAGTGCGCTTTTAAAGTTGCCTGTGAATTTTCTGAATTTCTTCCATGCAACCTCTGCATTTTTTGCATCTGCTTCAAGACGCCCTTCCCAATCGTAGTTGGGTATATTAACACCGCAGTAAGGACATTCTGCTTTAATGTTCCAGAAATTCAATACGTGGTTACATTTGGGACAAAGTGCCATAAGGGGTCTCCTTTCGCATTTTAATAGTCAAGAACACGAAGCACAGATTTAACATTAATAGGTAACTTTTCAATGACACCGCGCGCTTCTTTTTCACGCATTACGGGGGTAATAAACGCGATTTCTGTTTTGGGCTCGTCTTCTCTGTGAAGAATGTGAGGATTTTCAAAGTTTTTATTGATTTCGTTAAATGCAGTTATATAATCATCTGTTGTTGCGCGCACATAGAGAGATGTACTTTGTAAGAGGGGATCGATAACATAGTTATCAATAGCGGGACCCCATCCGAAATTTTTGCGTTTCGTGCTGTGCTTTGCACAGTCTATAATATCAGCAACAACCGCACTTGCCGTGGGAAGCTTACCTGCACCTTTTCCGTAGAAAACAACGTCACCGATAGCGTCACCGCGCACAAGAATAGCGTTGAAAACGTCATCAACGGAAGCAAGCTGGCTGTGATTCTGGATAAGGCAGGGACCGACAGTAGCACTGATTCTCTCGTTATCGTTAAGCTTTGCTCTGCCGATAAGTTTAATAACACCGCCCCAATCTTTAGCGTAATCTACGTCTTCGGGTGTGATGTTTGTTATACCTTCTGTTTCAACGGCGTCGGGATAAACGTGCTTTCCGAAGCAAAGTGAAGCAAGTATGCATATTTTTCTTGCTGCATCATGACCGTGAATATCTGCAGAGGGGTCACGCTCTGCGTAACCGTTATCCTGAGCAAGCTTCAAAGCCTCGTCAAAGGCCATGCCATCCTCAATCATCTTTGTAAGTATGAAATTGGTAGTACCGTTAAGAATGCCTGCAATTTCACATATTTCGTTTGCCGCAAGACATTGACTGATGGGTCTGATAATGGGGATACCGCCGCCTACACTTGCTTCAAAAAGGAAGTTAACATTGTTTTCTTTAGCAAGCTCAAGAAGCTCAAAGCCTTTTGCTGCAACCAACTCTTTGTTGGAAGAAACAACGCTTTTCCCTGCTTTAAGGCAGGATGATACGTATTCATAAGCGGGGGTTGTACCGCCCATACACTCAACAACAATTCCCACAGAAGAATCATTGAGTATATCGTTAAAATCTGTGGTGAAGTATTTTCCTAATTCGTGGTTGGAAAAATCACGGATATCAAGAATGTATTTGATATCCAATGTGCTGTGACCGCTTTTAGCCACAATGCTTTTCTGGTTTTTTAAAAGAAGTTCAGCAACACCGGAACCGATAGTTCCGAAGCCCATAATTGCTATTTGCATTTTTACATCCTCCGGATAGAGTGAGGTTAAGCTCCTCTAAGTATATACAAAAATCATTTTAGCATAAAACTGTCTGAGAAAAAAGGGGTTAAAGTGAAATTTTTTAAAAAAAGTTAAAAAAATGAAAAATTTGCTTCAATTTAATTGTAATATTGCTGTTAATAGTATAAAATGTAAGTGGTGAAACGGAGGGACAAGCTTAATGGATTATATTGTGGAAAAAAGACGGTCTTTTATAATAAATTTTCTGTATTTCGGAATATTCCTTGCTCTGTATTATTTGGGAATTAAATATCTTTTCAGTTATTTGCTGCCATTTATAATTGCAACGGCGCTTGCAGTGTTCCTTCAGAAACCTGTAAGAAAAATCAGTGAAAAGCTTCACATAAAAGCACACGGAGTTGTTTCATTGCTTTTGGTGCTGTTGATTGTTGTTACCATTGTCGGCGTGTTAGGTCTTATCGGATATTCACTTGCAAATGAGGTCCGTGAGTTTTTCGTTTATCTTTTCAGTCAGTTTTCATCGGTTGATGATATTGTAAACTCTTTGGAAGGTGTGCTTAAATCTGCAACGTCCGTATTACCGGGCAATATGAGTGCCAGAGCCGTTGAATTTATTGAAAATGCGTTTAACAACATTGGTAAAGGTGACGATAGTGTAGATTACGGGGCGATGATTTCAGGCTCGCTCAGCGGTGCGTGGACTGTTGTGAAGGGGATACCTTCAGTGATTGTTGCTTTTGTTGTAACAATTATTTCAAGTGTGTTTATGACATCTGAATATGATTTGATAAGGGATATGCTTCTTGGTATGTGTTCAGATGAACAGGGTGAAAAGTTGGTCAAGACAAAACGCACGGTTACAGTAGGCGTTTTCAAGCTTATAAAAGCTTACAGTACACTTATGCTGATAACTTTTGCGGAAATGTGTCTCGGGCTTAATATTCTTAAACTTTTGGGCGCTTACGAAGGCGGCTATATCGCAATTATTTCTCTTGTGACTTGTGTGGTTGATATTGTACCCGTTCTCGGTACAGGTACCGTGGTTTTACCTTGGGCAATATATAATTTCTTTACAGGAAATATAGGCATGGGCATCGGACTTGTTATTCTTTATGCCGTAATAACGGTTATAAGACAGGCTATTGAGCCTAAGCTTGTTGCAAATCAGGTAGGGTTACCCTCTATAATAACAATTATGGGTATGTTCCTTGGTGCAAGGCTATTTGGTGCATTCGGTATTCTTTTGGTTCCCTTCTCGATAATAGTGCTTAAACTTATGTATGATGAACGTATCATAGGGTATAAGAACGTTTGTAAAGGTAAAGCTGCTTCCGAAGAATCGGTTAATACAAAAAAGCTTTCCGAAAAGCAGGAGGTTGAAGAATAATGTTTGAGGGTATGACCGATATTCATTCTCACGTTTTGTGGGGACTTGATGACGGTGCGGGTCATTTTGATGAATCTGTTGAGCTTTGCTTTATGGCAGAGGATAACGGAACACAGAATCTTTTTCTTACACCTCATCTTATGTATTGGGACAGAGCAGAAGAGCTTTATGATTTGCGAGAACAAAAAACGGAAGAACTGCAGGAGATTCTTTTTGATAACGATTGCGAAATCACCTTGAGAAAAGGCTTTGAGATTCTTTGCGATGACGACATTTTTAATGTAAAATACTTTAATCCTTATACGCTCAATGATTCCGGCTATCTTCTGTTGGAGTTTGATTTTTTTAAAACAAATGAAAGTGATGTGGTATCGTGGTGTAAATACATTTCCTCTTTCGGACTTGTGCCAATCATAGCCCACCCGGAGAGATACCGCTTTGTGCTTAACGATATAAGCGCTGTGCAGCGTCTTTCGGAGCAGGGTGCACTCTTTCAGATAAATGCAGGCTCTCCTGCAGGCCATTTTGGTGAAGCGTCGGAGGAAATAGCTTGCGATATGCTTAACAGAGGGTATGTTGACTTTATAGGCTCTGATGCGCATGATTTGTTTTCAAGAAATACTGATTTGCGTGAATGTATGGAGTTCTATCCGTCGTTTTTGAATGAAGAACTGATTTACAAGGCTGCTGTTGAGAATCCTATGTTTATAATTGAGGATTTAAAATACAAGCCCGTAAGAATAGATGACTTAAAATAAATAATAAAAAGAAAAAATTTTTTATTATTCCGTTTTAGAAAAAAGAATGGTAAAAAGTATGCTAATATAATGATGATTAAAAGGAAGAAAGGAGGATATACAGATGTTAGATTCTATTTGGCAGCTTCTCGCTAACTACGGTCTTGATGTGAAGGAAATTGCTGATGCGATACATTCTCTTGTTGCGCCCGTTGTTGATGCAGAGGGTAATGTAGTAGGTTACGAAGGTACTCTTGCTTCTATCGTTGACTTCCCCGTTATCGGTAGTGTTCTTAAGGGCTTTGCTGATTTTGCTCCCTCAATCTCAGACGCAACTGACACAGTAGCATAATTAGCTACATACACTTAATAAGAAGTGTGAATTATTGCAATAGTTTTCACAGGGAGAGTGTGGGGAACCGCGCTCTCTTTCTTTAAAGAAATTCAGGTATGCTGTTTGTATACTATTATATATATTATATGCACATCGGAGGATATGCCAATGAGTAAGGGAAAAGCAAAAAATGCCAATAAAGAAAAAAGCATGACGGCTGTTATAGCTGTTTTAGGCGCAGGCTTTTTTATTGGTGCGGTTGTGCTCGTGCTTGCATTAACAGGAATTTTTAGTAACGGTAAAGATAAAAAGAAGGAAAAGGAGGCGTATGTGCTCACGTCCTCTGATTTTTCTGAAAAAGTGTCGGTAGATTCAAATATATACGACAAAACACCTATTTCGGATAATCAAGCAGAGGTTTCAAACCATAATCACACAGAGAATAATGCTTTTCAGATCCAGGAGGGGGGACAGAACAATTCCTCCGGAAAGGCTGAAAAAACAACGGCACCCGCTGTGACAAAAAATTCAGCTATAGAATATTATGAACAGCTTTCGCCCAAGGGAAACAATATACTGTCGGATAACTGCGAAAATGAATTTATAAAGCTTATTTCTGAAACTTATAATATTGACAGTGACCTTCTTGTTGCGGTATATTCAACTCCCGATAACGGTGATAATTTTGTTCTTCAGTTTAAACCTACAAAGGATAGTAACGGAAACTATATAAAAAGTCCGGATACTCTCGAAAAAGTTTACCAGATAGATAAAAACAGGAACATTAAAATTGCTACCGGTAAAAAATCAGGTAATGTGGGAGTGTCTTACGGTGAAGGTATGCTTTGCTTCAATATGATAAAAACTGTTGTTATGGAACAGTATCCCGATTATTTTACGGGTCTCAAGGGAAAATAAGTCTTTTGAGGAAAAAATATCTTTGTAACATCTTACAAATTTTATTTAAAAAATTCTAAAAAAAATACAAAAAACACTTGCAATCTTTAAATAGTTGTGATATTATGATAGGGCGCGCGAAGGGCGTGTCCCTATCTTTTTATGCCCTGAAGCGAGTAGATATGCGTTGATGCGGGAGGTGGCTGCCCACTGAGGCAGGGAATTTCCGCGGAGTATGTCCGATTTAAAACCGGGCGATTAAATACCGATAGCAAACCGTCTGCCGTCCTTAACTGCGGCTTCGGTGTTGTTTCGGAGCGTGAGTATATCCCGGAATTTTATTCCGGTTTTTAAATGAACTGTGCGATAAGCCCGGTTCGGTTGTAAAAAACTTGCGCAGCCCGCCAAAATTATTAGGAGGCGTTTAAAATGGCAGTTAAGGGAAAAATCAGAATCAGACTCAAGGGTTACGATCACAACCTCGTTGACAAGGCAGCAGAAAAGATTGTTGAAACTGCAAAGCGCACAGGCGCTCAGGTTTCCGGTCCCATTCCGCTCCCCACAGAAAAAGAGGTTATCACAGTGCTTCGTGCAGTTCACAAGTACAAAGACTCTCGTGAACAGTTCGAGCAGCACACACACAAGAGACTCATAGACATTCTCAGACCCTCAAACAAAACTGTTGAGGCTCTCACAGGTCTTGAGCTTCCCGCCGGTGTTGATTTTGAGATTAAGCTTTAATCCGATATAAAGCTTAATTTTGAATATACCTATTATATATATAATGGGTTGCAGGTCATGTTGAGGAAACTCAACCAATAATCTGACAGGAGGAAAACAAAATGAAAAAAGGTCTTATCGGAAAAAAGATCGGCATGACTCAGATCTTCGATGAAAAGGGTAATATGATTCCCGTAACAGTTATCGAAGCTGGTCCTTGCGCAGTTGTTCAGAAAAAGACAACTGAAAACGACGGCTATGATGCCGTACAAATCGGTTTCGGCGACAAAAAAGTCAGCAGAGTGAACAAGCCTATGGCAGGTCACTTCAACAAAGCTGGCGTAGCTCCCAAAAGAGTTCTTAAAGAATTCAGACTCGCTGATACCTCATCCGTAAACGTTGGTGATATTCTTAAAGCTGACATCTTCGAAGTTGGCGATATCGTTGACGTAGTAGGCAAAAGCAAAGGTAAAGGTACAGCCGGTGTTATCAAACGCTGGAACTTCGGCAGACTCAGAGAGTCTCACGGTACAGGTCCCGTTGCAAGACACGGCGGTTCATTGGGTGTTATCGACCCCGCTCGTATCTTCAAAGGTAAGAAGATGGCAGGTCACCTCGGTAGTGAACGCGTTACTGTACAGAACCTCAGCGTAGTTAAAGTTGACAGCGAAAACAATCTCATCGCTATCAAGGGTTCAATTCCCGGACCCAAGGGCGGCATCGTTGTAATTGCTGACAGCGTTAAGAAAGCTTAAGGAAGGAGTGTAACAGATGAGTAAATTATCAGTACTTGATATGGCAGGCAAAAAGGTTTCTGACATCGAGCTTAATGATTCAATTTTCGGCATTGAGCCCAATATGTCCGCTATGCACCTTGTTGTTGTTGGCTACTTAGCAAATCAGCGTCAGGGCACTCAGTCCACTAAAACTCGTTCCGAAGTAAGCGGAGGCGGTAAAAAACCGTGGCGTCAGAAGGGAACAGGTCGTGCAAGACAGGGTTCAACTCGTTCACCCCAGTGGTATCACGGTGGTATCGCTCTTGGTCCCAAGCCTCGCACATACGGCATTTCAATCAACAAGAAAGTTAAGAGACTTGCTATGAAGTCAGCTCTTTCTTCTAAGGTTGCTGCCGAAGAGATGCTTGTTCTTGATTCCATCAAGCTTGATGCTATCAAAACAAAGGAAATGGCAAAAATGCTTGCTGCACTTGAAGCAAGCAAGAAGGTTCTCGTAGTTCTTCCCGAAAATAACGAAGTTATCTACAAGAGCATTCGTAATATAGAGGGCGCAAAGGTTTCAACCGTTAATACCCTCAATGTTTACGATATCCTTAATTGCGACAAAATCGTAGTTCTTAAGGATGCAGTTACAAAAATCGAGGAGGTATATGCATAATGAAACTTGCACAAGACATTATCATTAAGCCTATCATCACAGAAGCTTCTATGATGGGCATTGTTTCCAAAAAGTATACCTTTAAGGTTGCTTCCGATGCTAACAAGGTTGAAATTGCTCGCGCAGTTGAAGAGCTTTTTGGCGTTAAGGTTGCAAAGGTAAACACAGTAACTGTTAACGGTAAGATGAGAAGATACGGCAGATTCGAGGGCTACACAGCTTCCTGGAAGAAAGCGGTTGTTACTCTTACCGAAGATTCAAAGACAATTGAGTTCTTTGACGGCATGATGTAATCTGAAACTTAAATAACTTATACCCCACTTGGTATAGTATGGAGTTGACATTCTCCGCAAAACCATTATAGGAGTGTGAATAAAATGTCTATTAAAGTTTTCAAGCCGACAACAAACGCAAGACGTAATATGTCGGTTACAGATTACTCCGAACTTTCAAAGGTTGCTCCCGAAAAGAGTCTTTTAAAGCCTCTTCAGAAAAATTCAGGTCGTAACAGCTACGGCAGAATCACCGTTCGTCATCGTGGCGGCGGAAACCGCAGAAAGTACAGAGTAATTGACTTCAAGAGAACAAAGTTCGATATTGAAGCAACAGTTAAAACTCTTGAATACGATCCCAACCGTTCAGCACACATCGCTCTTATTGAGTATGCAGACGGTGTTAAATCTTACATCCTTGCTCCTGTCGGCCTCAAGGTTGGCGACAAGGTTGTTGCAGGTCCCGCAGCAGATATCAAGCCCGGTAACGCATTACCCCTTGTAAATATCCCTGTTGGTACTTTCGTTCACAACGTTGAACTTTATCCCGGTAAGGGTGGCCAGCTTGCAAGAGCAGCAGGTAACGCAGCTCAGCTTATGGCTAAAGAAGGCGCTTACGCTCTTCTCAGACTCCCCTCCGGTGAGCTTCGTAATGTGCCCGTAAATTGTATGGCAACTGTTGGTCAGGTTGGTAACCTTGATCACGAGAACGTTAAAATCGGTAAAGCCGGTCGTACACGCCATATGGGTATCAGACCCACAGTTCGTGGTTCTGTTATGAACCCCAATGACCACCCCCACGGTGGTGGTGAAGGTAAATCACCCATCGGTCGTCCCGGTCCCGTTACCCCCTGGGGTAAACCCGCTCTCGGTTATAAGACAAGAGCCAAGAAGAATCGCTCCGATAAGCTTATCGTGAAGCGTCGTAACGGCAAATAAGCCGGAAAGGAGCAGTATTTAATGAGCAGAAGCATTAAAAAAGGACCTTATGTGCAGCCTAAGCTGCTCGAAAGAGTTCAGAAAATGAATGAAAACGGCGAAAAGATCGTTCTTAAAACATGGAGCAGAAGCTCAACAATCTTCCCCGATTTTGTTGGTCACACTTTTGCAGTTCATGATGGCCGTAAGCATGTTCCTGTTTATGTAACAGAGGATATGGTTGGTCATAAGCTCGGTGAATTCGCTCCCACAAGAACCTTTAAGGGTCATGCGGGATCAAAAACTTCAAATAACGGTAAATAATAGGTCGAAAGGAGTGTGTTAAAAATGGAGGCAACAGCAAAAGCTACTTATATAAGAATAGCTCCCCGTAAGGTTCAGATTGTTCTTGACCTTATTCGCAATAAGCCTGCAGATGAAGCAATGGCAATTCTCAAGCACACACCGAAGGCCGCTTGTGAGCCGCTTGAGAAGCTTCTTAAATCCGCTATCGCAAATGCGGAAAACAAAAATATGGACGTAAGCTCACTTTACGTTGCAAAGTGCTGGGTATGCCAGGGTCCCACTCTCAAGAGAATCAGACCCCGTGCAAGAGGCAGCGCTAACAGAATTAACAAAAAGACATCTCATATCACCCTTGTACTCAAGGATGCAGAATAAGCGAGAGGAGGAAATATAATGGGCCAGAAAATCAATCCTACCGGATTAAGAATAGGCGTTATCAAAGACTGGGAATCTCGCTGGTTTGCTAAGAAGGGTGAATTCGGTGATATCCTTGTTGAGGATAACAAAATCCGTGAATTCCTTCTTGAACTCCTTGCTCCGGCAGGTGTTCCGAAGGTTGAGATTGAGCGTGATCCCAAGAGAATCCGCATCAACATTTTCTGTGCAAAGCCCGGTATCGTAATCGGTCGCGGCGGTGCAGAAATCGAAAAACTTAAAGAAACAGTTAAGAAAATGCTTGGTGGCGATAAAGATGTTTACATCAATATCACTGAAATCAAGCAGCCTGATCTTGACGCTCAGCTCGTTGCAGAAGGCATTGCAGCTCAGCTTGAAAAGCGTGTATCTTTCCGTCGTGCTCTTAAACAGTCAATCGGCAGAACAATGAAAGCAGGCGCTAAGGGTATCAAAGCTCAGGTTTCCGGCAGACTCGGCGGTGCTGAAATTGCTCGTACAGAGCAGTATCACGAAGGTACAATCCCGCTTCAGACAATCCGTGCTGATATCGATTATGGTTTTGCAGAAGCAAAAACAACATACGGTCGTATCGGTGTTAAGATTTGGATTTATAAAGGCGAGGTTCTTCACGAGTCCCGTAAGAATAAAAGGGAAGGAGGAGCCAAGTAATGTTATTACCTAAAAGAGTTAAATACCGTAGAGTTCAGAGAGGCCGTCTTAAAGGCGTTGCTCATAGAGGTAACAAAGTCAATTATGGTGATTTCGGTCTTCAGGCTCTCGAACCCGCATGGATTACATCAAACCAGATTGAAGCAGCCCGTATTGCTATGACAAGATATATCAAGCGTGGCGGTAAAGTTTGGATCAAAATTTTCCCTGACAAACCCATTACAGAAAAACCTGCAGAAACTCGAATGGGTTCAGGTAAAGGTTCGCCCGAATATTGGGTAGCCGTTGTTAAACCGGGCAGAATTATGTTCGAAATCGGCGGCGTTGACGAAGCTCTTGCTCGTGAGGCTATGCGTCTTGCAGCAAACAAGCTTCCTATTAAATGCAAGTTTGTAGTTAAGGCAGAACAGGATGGTGAGGCAGAATGAAAGCAAGTGAATTAAGAAAACTTCCTCAGGCGGAGTTGGATGCTAAGCTCCTTGAACTGAAGAAAGAACTCTTTAACCTCCGCTTCCAGCAGGCCATCAATCAGCTTGATAACCCAATGAGAATAAGTGCCGTAAAGAAAGACATCGCAAGAGTTATGACAGTAATTCGCGATAATCAGCTTAACGGCAAGAATTCTTAATCACGGAGGGCAATTAAATGAGTGAAAGAAATTTAAGAAAAACTCGTGTCGGTATCGTTACAAGCGATAAGATGGACAAAACAGTTGTTGTTTCCATCAAAGACAGAGTAAAGCATCCCCTTTATGGTAAGATTGTCAACCACACACTTAAAGTTAAAGCTCATGACGAGACTAACGAATGTGGTATAGGCGACCGTGTAATGATTATGGAAACACGTCCCATGTCAAAAGATAAGAGATGGCGTGTATGTGAAATAATTGAAAAGGCTAAATAATTTAGTCGGTAAAAGGAGGCACACACTGTGATACAGCAGCAGAGTTACCTCAAGGTAGCCGATAACACGGGCGCAAAAGAAATTATGTGCATCCGCGTTTTAGGCGGCTCCAGAAAGAGGTATGCCAACATAGGTGATGTTATCGTGGCTTCTGTCAAGAAAGCAGCACCCGGTGGCGTTGTTAAAAAAGGTGACGTTGTAAAGGCTGTAGTTGTTCGTTCAAAGAGCGGCGTTCGCCGTGATGACGGTACTTACATCCGTTTTGACGAAAATGCAGCAGTTATAATCAAGGAAGATAAAAACCCGAAGGGTACCCGTATTTTCGGACCCGTTGCAAGAGAACTTCGTGAGAAAGAATATCTCAAGATTCTCTCTCTTGCTCCGGAAGTACTTTAATGGGAGGTACGACTAATGAGTAAAGTTCATGTCAAAACAGGAGACGAGGTCATCGTTATTCAGGGCAAAGACCGCGGCAAAAAAGGCAAGGTACTTCAGGTATCCCCCTCAGAAGGCAAGGTTATTGTTGAAAAGGTAAACATCGTTTCCAAGCACGTTAAACCCCGTAAGATGGGCGAGCCCGGTGGTATCATCAAGGCTGAAAGCGCTCTCTATGCGGATAAAGTTCAGCTCATTTGCCCCAAATGCGGTCAGGCTACAAGAGTTGGCCATGAGGGCAAAGGCAGAGATAAAAAGCGCGTATGCAAAAAATGCGGCGCTGAGTTTTAATTAAGGAGGGTCTAACAATGTCAGCAAGACTTAAAGAATATTACAACTCTGACGTAGCCCCTCAGCTTATGAAGAAATTCGGCTACAAGAGTGTTATGCAGATTCCCAAGCTTGATAAAATAGTTGTTAGCGTTACAACAGGCGAAATCAAGGATAACTCCAAGATTCTTGACGCTATCATTAAAGATCTCAAGCAGATTACCGGTCAGACACCCGTTGTTTGTAAAGCAAAGAAATCAGTTGCTAACTTCAAGCTTCGTGAGGGTATGGACATCGGTGCAAAGGTTACTCTTCGTGGTGACCGTATGTATGAGTTCCTTGACAGATTCTTCAATCTCGCTCTTCCCAGAGTTAGAGACTTCAGAGGTATCAATCCCAACTCATTCGATGGCAGAGGTAACTACTCCATCGGTGTTAAGGAACAGCTTATTTTCCCTGAAATTGAGTACGATAAAATTGATAAGGTTCGCGGTATGGATATTAACTTTATCACAACCGCTAACTCAGACGAAGAAGGCCGCGAATTGCTTACACTTCTCGGCGCTCCGTTTGCTAAGTAAGGAGGGTCATCGTGGCTAAAACATCTATGAAAGTTAAGCAGGCGAGACCTGCAAAGTATTCCACAAGACAGTACAACAGATGCAAAATCTGTGGTAGACCGCACGCTTATCTTCGTAAATACGGTGTTTGCCGTATTTGCTTCAGGGAGCTTGCACACGCAGGCCAGATTCCCGGTGTGAAGAAGGCTAGCTGGTAAGAGCGATTGATAAAGGAGGAAACACGGCATGCAGATTACTGATTCAATTGCTGATATGCTTACAAGAATCCGTAATGCTAATTCAGCAAAGCACGATACAGTGCAGATCCCGGCATCTAACATCAAGAAATCAATTGCTCAGATTCTTGTAGATGAGGGTTATATAAAGAGTTTTAAAGTAATCGAAGACGGAAAACAGGGTATCATTGAGATTGCTCTCAAATATGGTCCCAACAAGTCTCAGGTTATTACAGGACTTCGCAGAGTTTCTAAACCCGGACTCCGCATTTATTCAAATTGTGAGGATATGCCCAAGGTTCAGAATGGCCTCGGTATCGTTATCCTTTCAACATCAAAGGGCATTATGACAGACAAGGACGCTCGCAAAGCTAATGTTGGCGGCGAAGTTCTTGCATACATTTGGTAAGGAGGTACAGTACTATGTCACGTATAGGCAGAATGCCGATTGCCGTTCCGGCAGGCGTTGAGGTCAACATTGACGGAAATACTGTTACCGTTAAGGGTCCTAAGGGCACACTTACCAGAACAGTTAATGAGAACATCACTGTTGCTCTTGACAACGGCGTGATCACAGTATCACGTCCCAATGATCAGAAAGAAAACCGTGCGCTTCATGGCCTTAATCGTACACTTATCGCAAATATGATTACAGGTGTAAGCGAAGGTTACAAAAAAGAACTTGAGATCAACGGTATCGGTTACCGTGCAGCAAAGCAGGGCAAGGATCTCGTTCTCAACATTGGTTATTCACACAATGTTGTTGTTCCCGAAGTTGATGGTATTTCAATTGAAGTTCCTGCTCCTAACAAAATTATTATTTCCGGTCCTGATAAGCAAAAGGTTGGTCAGTTTGCTTCTGAAGTCAGGGGTCACAGACCTCCCGAACCTTACAAGGGTAAAGGCATCAAGTATGTTGATGAAGTTATCCGTCGCAAGGAAGGCAAGGCCGGTAAGGGCGGTAAATAATCCCTGAATTCAATTAAGAGGTGAAGAAATAATGGTACAAAGACCGAACACTAATAAAGCAAGGGTTCAGCGTCATAAAAGAGTACGTGGCAAAATCAGCGGTACAGCTGCTTGCCCCCGTCTCGATGTATTCCGTTCTCTTCAGCATATCTATGCTCAGTTGATTGACGATGTAAACGGTGTAACACTCGTTTCGGCTTCAACTGTTGAAAAGGACTTCAAGGATTACGGCGGAAACAAGGACGCAGCCTTTAAGGTTGGTAAGTTATTAGCAGAGCGTGCAGCGGCAAAAGACATCAAAGATGTAGTTTTCGACCGCGGCGGTTACATTTATCACGGCCGTGTACAGAGCTTGGCCGAAGGCGCCCGTGAGGGCGGCCTCAACTTCTAAGAAAGGGAGGAATTACTTTGGCTAAATTCGATACAGCTCGCAAAGACTCTGAACTTCAGGAAAGAGTCGTAGCCATTAACCGTGTATCTAAGACAGTTAAGGGTGGTAGAATTATGAAATTCTCAGCACTCGTAGTTGTTGGTGACGGTGAAGGCACAATTGGTTTTGGCTTAGGAAAGTCAAACGAAGTTCCCGATGCTATCCGTAAAGGTATCGAGGACGCAAAGAAAAATCTCGTTAAGGTTGCTCTTAAAGGCACAACTATTCCTCACGAGATTATCGGTAAATTCGGCGCAGGCGTTGTACTTCTCAAGCCCGCAGCACCCGGTACCGGTGTTATCGCCGGTGGTCCCGTTCGTGCAGTTGTTGAGACAGTAGGTATTAAGGACATCCGTGCTAAGGCACTTCGTTCAAACAACCCCTGTAACGTAGTTAGAGCTACAATGGACGGACTTATGAAGCTTCGCAATGTTGAAGAAGTTGCTAACATTCGCGGCAAATCCGTTAAGCATTTTAAAGACTAAGGAGGGTGGTTCAAATGGCTAACATTAAAGTTAAGCTCGTAAAGAGCCTTATTGGTTCAAAGAAGGACCAGATTGCCACCGCCTATGCGTTAGGTCTCCACAAAATCGGTGATGTTTCAGTTCAGCCCGATAATGCGGCAACCAAAGGCAAAATTAAAAAAATCGCTCATCTTATTGAGGCTACTGAAGAATAAGCAAGGAGGTGCAACATATGAAGCTTCACGAGCTTTCACCCGCAGCCGGTTCCAAAAAGGAAGTTAAGCGTATCGGTAGAGGTCCCGGTTCAGGCCAGGGCAAAACAGCCGGTAAGGGTCATAAAGGCCAGAAGGCACGTGCCGGTCGCGGTATGCGGATCGGTTTTGAAGGCGGCCAGATGCCTTTGCAGAGACGCCTTCCCAAAAGAGGTTTTGTTAATATTTTCGGCAAGGAGTTTGCTATTGTTAACGTAGCAGCACTTGAGGACAGATTTGAAGATGGTGCAGTAATCGATATTGAGGCACTTAAATCAGCAGGTCTTGTCAATAAAACACTTGATGGTGTTAAGGTACTTGCTCATGGTGATATCACCAAAAAGTTCACCGTTAAGGTTAATGCTTATTCTGATGCAGCTAAAGCTAAAATTGAGGCTGCCGGAGGAAAGGCAGAGGTGATTTGACATGTTACAGACATTAGTTAATGCATGGAAAATCCCCGATTTAAGAAAAAAGATTATGTTCACAGCATTCATCGTAGTGCTTTTCAGGGTTGGTGCTAACATTCCTGTTCCCTTTGTTGATATTCCTTCAACAGGTCTTATTGACCCCTCATCAGGTACAACCTTCCTTAACTATTTAAGCATGATGACCGGTGAAGCCTTCAACTACGGTACAATTTTTGCTCTTTCAATTACACCGTACATCAACAGCTCGATTATTATCCAGCTCCTTACGGTTGCCATTCCCTACCTTGAAAGACTTTCAAAGGAAGGCGAAGAGGGCAGAAAAAAGATTGCAAAAATCACACGTTATGTAACACTTGCTCTCGGTCTTCTCCAGAGTATTGCTTACTTTATCTACCTCAATGCAAAGAATTTCCTTCTTTACACAGGCGATAACACAGCAACAAAGGTGTTCCAGGGCGTAGTAGTTGTTGCAGTTCTCACAGCAGGTACAACACTTGTTATGTGGCTCGGTGAACAGATTAATGCTAAGGGTATTGGTAATGGTATTTCAATTATCCTTTTTGCAGGTATCATTTCAAGAATCCCCACAGAGATGACAATGCTCTTTGGTCCTGAATCAGGCGGTTATTTCTCACGAGGCGGTATTTATTACTTCCTTTCACCCTTCGTTCTTGTTTGCTATATCCTTATGATTGCTTATATCGTTTGGATGGACAATGCAGAACGCAGAATCCCTGTTCAGTATGCTAAGAGAGTTGTTGGCCGCAAAATGTATGGCGGTCAGAGTACACACATTCCGATCAAAGTTAATATGAGTGGTGTTATGCCCGTTATCTTTGCAAGCTCAATCCTTTCACTTCCTCCCACATTTGAGTTGTTTTTCTCAAGCAAAATCAAAGAGGGCGGAGCATTGGATAAGTTCTTCGGATTGTTCGATCCCACAAACTGGTTCTATTGCATAATCTATTTTGTACTCATCATCTTCTTTGCATATTTCTATGCTGCTATTCAGTACAATCCTACTGAAATGGCTAACAATATTCGTAGCAACAGCGGTACAATCCCCGGACTTCGTCCCGGTAAACCCACCGCTCTCTACATTCAGAAAATTATTTCGAGAATCATTCTTCTTGGCGCATTGCTTCTCAGCGTAGTTGCTTTGTTCCCCAACCTGTTCTCTTTGATTACAGGCCTTGTTCTCGGAAAAGAAGGCGGTATGAACATTTCATTGGGCGGTACTTCAATCATCATTATGGTTGGTGTTGCACTTGAAACTGTTAAACAGCTTGAAAGCCAGATGATGCTTCGTCATTATAAAGGCTTCCTTGATTAATACACGGAGGGCTTGATAATGAAACTTATATTTCTCGGTGCACCCGGCGCGGGTAAAGGCACTCAGGCGGAGATTATCGCGGCTGAGCTTAATATTCCCACAATTTCCACAGGAAATATCATCCGTGAAGCACTTGCTAACGGAACAGAGATGGGTCTTAAAGCAAAATCATTTATTGAAGCCGGAAAGCTTGTTCCTGATGATGTTGTAATCGGCATCATCAAGGATAGGTTGGCAGCTGACGATTGTAACGGCGGTTTTATCCTTGACGGATTCCCCCGTACAATTCCTCAGGCTGAGGCTCTTGATAAAATGGGCGTTATTATTGACAAGGTTGTTGATATTGACGTTCCCGATGAAAACATTGTAAACAGAATGTCAGGCAGACGCGTTTGTAAGGCTTGCGGTTCTTCTTATCATATTGAGAATAAGAAACCTAAGGTTGACGGTGTTTGCGATGCTTGTGGCGGCGAGCTTCAGATTCGTAAGGACGATGCTCCCAAAACAGTTCTTGACAGACTCAATGTTTATCACGAACAGACCGAACCGTTAAAGGATTACTACGCAAATTGCGGTAAGCTTCGCAGCGTAGAAGGTACAGCTCCCATTAAGGAGATTACCGCTTCAATCCTTAAGGTATTGGAGGATTAAGCATGATAGTGCTTAAAAGCGAAAAAGAAATCAGGCAGATGCTTGAAGCGTGCAGGATTTCTGCAGAAGCACTTAAAGTTGCAGGTGAAGCGGTCGAACCCGGTGTGTCAACCTGGGAAATTGACCGCATAGCCAGAAAGTATATTGAAAGTAAAGGCGCCAAGCCAACTTTCCTCGGTTACAATGGCTTTCCTGCAGCTGCATGCATTTCCATAAACGACGAGGTCATTCATGGAATTCCCGACAAGTCACACATTATAAGAGCAGGCGACATAGTAAGTATCGACCTCGGAGCCTGTATCAACGGTTTTACCGGTGATAATGCCGCCACTTTCGCTTGCGGAGATATCTCTGCAGAAGCGAAGCGGCTGATAGGAACTACCGAAGAAAGCCTTTATATAGGCATTCAGAAGGCAGTTCCCGGCGGCAGACTCGGTGATGTAGGAAGCGCAATTCAGAAATATTGTGAAGAGCGTGGATACGGAGTTGTCAGAGAATATACAGGTCACGGCGTTGGAGCCGCACTTCATGAAGACCCGGCGGTGCCTAACTATGGTACACCCGGAAGGGGAGCCCGTTTGGTGCCGGGCATGACAATTGCCATTGAGCCCATGATTAACCAGGGTAAGGCATCTGTTAAAACATTGTCCAACGGCTGGACGGTAAAAACAACCGACGGCAAGCTGTCCGCTCATTTTGAGCATACAATTGCCATTACAAGCAGCGGACCGTTAATTATGACAAAGATTTAAAAAACAGAACAATAACAAATTTAATCTGGGAGGTTTTTGTTATGTCAAAAGACGATATGATCGAAGTTGAAGGTACTGTTGTTGAAGCATTACCTAACACAACATTTCAGGTGGAACTTGAAAATGGTCATAAAATTTTAGCCCACATTTCCGGAAAACTCAGAATGAACTACATTCGTATACTTCCGGGAGATAAGGTTACAGTCGAAATGTCGCCATACGACCTTACTCGTGGACGAATCACATGGCGTTCAAAATAATAAAAGGCAAAAAGCTGAATTTTAGGAGGTATCTTAATGAAAGTCAGACCTTCTGTTAAGAAAATTTGCGAAAAATGCAAGGTAATTAAGCGCAAGGGAAAAATCATGGTTATCTGTGAGAATCCCAAGCACAAACAGCGTCAGGGTTAATCCCTTACGAAACCATTATTTGGAGGTGCAACTGACAAATGGCGCGTATTTCAGGTGTTGATTTACCCAGAGATAAAAAAGTCGAAATTGGTCTTACTTATATCTTCGGTATAGGTCCCAAGACTGCAAAAGACATAGTTGCTGCTACCGGTGTTGATCCCGAAACAAGAGTTAAGGATCTCACTGAGGACGATGTAGCAAAATTACGTGAGTATATTGATCACAACGTAAAGGTCGAAGGTGACCTTCGTCGTGAAACAGCTTTCGATATCAAAAGACTTGTAGAAATTGGTTGCTATCGTGGCGTTCGTCACAGAAAAGGTCTTCCCGTAAGAGGTCAGCGTTCAAAAACAAACGCTCGTACTCGTAAGGGTCCCGCTAAAACAATAGCTAACAAGAAGAAATAAGTCGAAGGAGGTATTAGAATGGCTACAAAAGCTACCGGCAAAAAAGTCGGAACACGCAAGCGTCGTGAGCGTAAAAATATTGAACGCGGTGCGGCTCATATCCAATCCACCTTCAATAACACCATAGTTACAATTACTGATACTCAGGGCAATGCCGTTTCTTGGGCAAGCGCTGGTGAAATGGGCTTCAGAGGTTCTCGTAAGTCTACTCCCTTCGCAGCTCAGACTGCTGCTGAAACTGCTGCAAAGGCTGCTATTGAGCACGGTATGAAAACTGTTGAAGTTTATGTTAAAGGCCCCGGTGCAGGAAGAGAAGCTGCAATCAGAGCATTACAGGTTGCAGGTCTTGATGTTACTCTTATCAAAGACGTAACACCCATTCCTCACAACGGTTGCCGTCCGCCCAAGAGAAGGCGTGTATAACGTAATAGGAGGAAACGAATTATGGCAAGATATACCGGTGCGGTATGTAAGCTTTGCCGCCGTGAAGGCCAGAAGCTCTTTTTAAAGGGTGGCAGATGCTATACAAATAAATGTGCTATTGAACGTCGTTCTTATGCTCCCGGCCAGCACGGTCAGGGTCGCAAGAAGATTTCCGGTTACGGAATGCAGCTTCGCGAAAAGCAGAAAGCAAGACGTTACTATGGCGTACTTGAAGGACAGTTCCACAAATATTTCCTTATGGCTGAAAAAATGCAGGGCCAGGCAGGTGAAAACCTTCTCAGAATCTGTGAAAGCCGTTTGGACAACATTGTCTATCTTCTTGGTTGGGCAGATTCCCGAGCAGAAGGCAGACAGCTCGTTACACACGGTCACTTCTGTGTTAACGGCAAGAAGGTTGACATTCCGTCATATCTCTGCAAAGCAGGCGACGTGATTTCAATCAAAGAAAAATCTGCACAGACCGACGCTATGAAAAATATTATTGAAGCAAACGGCAGCCGTCCAGTTCCCGCATGGCTTGACCTCAACCGTGAAGAAAACACAGCAAAGATTGTTAATCTTCCCGAAAGAGATCAGATCGAAGCTCCCGTTGCAGAGCATCTTATCGTCGAGTTCTATTCAAAATAATGCTCTTTAGCCTCATGTCTGTATTGGCAGGCAAAACAAAAATTGCAGTTAAACTGTATAATTTTAAGGAGGGTTTGGTATGATTGGTATTGAGAAACCCGAAGTAAAGTTTATCGGTTCGGCAGAAGATTCAGCATACGGCTCATTTGTTGTTGAGCCTCTTGAGAGAGGTTTCGGTACAACACTTGGTAACAGCCTTCGCAGAGTTCTTCTTTCATCCCTTCCCGGTTATGCTATTACATCAGTCAAAATTGACAATGTTCTTCACGAATTCTCAACGATCCCGAACGTAAAAGAGGATGTTACCGAGATAGTTCTTAACCTTAAGGGCGTTATTCTCAAAATACACGGAGACGATCCCAAGATTATGCGTATCGAGGCAAATGGCTCCGGTGAAATCACAGCGGGTGACATCAAAGCAGATTCAGAGGTTGAAATTCTTAACCCTGATCATCACATTGCAACGCTTGATGCTGACGCTCACGTTGTAATGGAACTTACTGCAGATAAGGGCAGAGGTTACGTTTCTTCTGACAGAAACAAACAGCTTCTTGATCCCGTTATCGGCGTAATCGCTATTGATTCTATTTACACACCCGTGTTAAAAGTTAACTACACAGTTGATAACACTCGTGTAGGTCAGATTACCGACTACGACAAGCTCACTATAGATGTAACAACAGACGGTACAATTTCTGCTAAAGATGCTGTATCATTTGCTGCTAAGATTCTTACTGAGCACCTTAATCTCTTCGTTGAGCTTTCTGATGAAGTTTCAAATACAGAGATTATGGTTGACAAGGAAAGCACAGATAACGGCAAGGTGCTCGAAACAACAATTGAAGAGCTCGACCTTTCTGTTCGTTCTTTCAACTGTCTCAAGAGAGCCGGTATCAACACTGTTGAAAACTTGATAAACAAAAGCGAAGAAGATATGATGAAGGTTAGAAACCTTGGTAGAAAATCTCTTGAAGAGGTTGTTGCTAAATTGGCTTCACTCGGTCTTTCTCTTCGCGACGAAGACGAATAAGTTAGGAGTGATTTAGATGCCCGGAACCAGAAAACTCGGCAGAGCGAGCGATCACCGCGATGCTATGCTTCGCAATATGGTTACATCCTTACTTGAAAACGGTAAGATGACAACAACAGTCACAAGAGCGAAGGAAGTTCGCGCAATGGCTGAAAAGATGATCACCCTCGCAAAAGTCGACAGTCTCCACAACAAGAGACAGGCTTTGGCATACATTACTAAGGAAGATGTCGTTAAGAAACTCTTTGACGAGATCGCTCCCAAGTATAAAGATGTAAACGGTGGTTACTGCCGTATAATCAAGACTGAAGCTCGCCGCGGTGACGCAGCAGAGATGTGCATTCTTGAATTAGTTTAATTAAAGGTAAAAGTGCTTGACCGAAAGGTCAGGCACTTTTTGTTTTTGAATCAGGAATGTGGAATCAGGAATGTGGAATCAGGAATGTGGAATCAGGAATGTGGAATCAGGAATGTGGAATCAGGAATATCGGAACGCGATTAAAATTAAATTGCAAATTGCAAATGGTAAGTGGCAAATTTCGGAACTGCGTTGCGATTATAATGTGTAATGAAAGGTTTGTGTACAAAAAAAGTGGTTTTTTTTGTGTATTATGCTGTTTTACGATAATTGAAATTTCTTATGAATTATGGTAATATCAATATATAAGATTGTCTTAAAATAGTTTTAAGGAGTATGTATTATGAAAAGAACGTTAAGTTTAATGTTAGCTTTAGTAATGGTTTTGGGGATATTTACATGTGTTCCCGTATACGCATCAAATACCAATCGTCTGCTATTCAGTTTGAATAGTGACGGTCAGTCATACCGTGTTGATGGTTGTGATGAGTACTGGTCGTCTGAGATTGTAATTCCTTCAACTTATTGTGATAAACCTGTTACAACAATACGAGATTATGCATTTGTCGATTGTCCGTATTTTAGCTCTGTTTCAATACCTGATAGTGTAGTTAGTATTGGTGTTGGTTCTTTTTCTAATTGTACTGAACTTGAAACTGTTTCAATGGGTAATGGGGTTAAAAACATTGGTGATAACGCATTTTCCGGATGTTTGAAACTTGTTTCTGTTTCGGGCGGTATTAATATTGAAAGTTTCGGTGATTATGCATTCGACGGTTGTAAAAGTCTTACATCATTTGTAATTTCTGATAAAGTAACAACTATAAGTAAATATCTTTTTTCTGATTGTATGAATCTTCAGTCTGTTTCAATTGGTAATGGTGTAACCTTAATTGATGAATATGCATTCAGCGGATGCATAAAACTTACTGATATTATTTTTGGAAATAATTTAGAGAGAATTGGAGAATATGCATTCAGACGATGCGAAAACCTTACTTCATTGGTATTTCCTGATGGCTTGATAACTATCGGTGATTTTAGCTTTGTGAATTGTGATAGTCTTATAAATATTGAAATTCCTCAAAGTGTTGAAACAATAGGTGAAAATGCTTTGACTTATTGCTTTTACCTGCAATCAATAAAAGTTGATGAGGATAACGCCAATTATTCATCAGTTGACGGAGTGTTATTTGATAAGGATAAAACTACCCTTATCAGATATGCTGCCGGTAGAGAGGATACTTCATATATTGTTCCGGATAGTGTATCAACAATTGGTGATTGTGCTTTTTACGGTTCTCTTAATCTTACCTCCGCTATAATCCCGGATAGTGTTACCTATATAGGTGAAACTGCTTTTTATTTCTGTTCAGAACTTAAATCAATTACAATTCCTAACAGCGTTACCGCTATGGGTGGTGGTGTGTTTGGTCAGTGTTATAAATTAGAATCATTCGTAATGCCTGATAGCGTAACAAGTTTTGGTGATTTTATGTTTCAGGATTGCATAAATCTTGCTGATGTAACACTTTCTGAAAGCATTAAAGCTATACCTCACAATTCCTTCCGACATTGCGCAAGTCTTACTACGGTTAAAATTCCAGATAGTGTGGAAAGTATTGACGAGTCTGCTTTTTCACAATGTTCAAATCTTGTAAACATTGAAATCCCTGATAACGTTAAAACTATAGGTTCCGATGTTTTTAGTTTTTGTACAAAACTTTCATCAGTTTCTATTGGAAATGGTGTAACAAGCATTGGAAATAATGCATTCTTTTATTGTAATAACATCAAAGAAGTAATATACGCAGGTTCTAAAGCGGATTGGAACAAGATTAGTATAGGAACAGGCAATGAAGCAATAAATAATCGTATTTTTTATGAAATTCCATCCAAACCTGTTACACCTAAAACAGAAACTGAAAATGCACTTACCGGTGTTCTTGTTAAATGGAATGCAGTTGAGGATGCGGTTAAATATGTTGTATATCGCAGACAAGGTGGAAACAGCACTTGGGTAAATGTTGGTACAACAACAGGTACATCACTTACAGATACAAGGGTTATAAGCGGTACATATTATTGTTATTCAGTAAGAGCATACAATAGCCTTGGTCAGTACAGTGACTTTATTCAAACTAACACAAGTACCCGTAAATTTATGGCAACACCAAAGCTTACCACAATTTATAACCACACAAACGGTCTTGCAATTAAATGGAATGCCGTTTCAGGTGTAACAAAAGGCTATCGTGTGTATCGTCGGGGAGCAGGCTCAACCTACTGGACATATCTGGGTACAACAAAAAATCTTTACTTTATTGATAATGCAGTAAAGAACAGAAGCGGTGAATATTTCAGATATACAGTAATCGCAGACGGCGGATATCACAGTAAGTTTGACACAACAGGACTTTACTTCAAGCGCCTTGCTAACCCCACACTTACAAGTGCTGTATCATCAAGCGCAGGTATAACAGTTAAATGGGGCACAGTAAAAGGCACAACAGGCTACTACGTATACCGCAAAACAGCAAACTCAAGCTGGGTACGCATTGCAGCAGTAGGCGGCACAAATAACACAGCATACCTTGATAAAACAGCAAGGAAGGGTGTA